>JANOQT010000119.1:0-36725 GCA_031415015.1 Paracoccaceae bacterium | reverse complement strand
GGGGGGGCCCCCCCCCTCCTTTGCGTTTGGTGTTTTTTTTTCCTCCCCCCCGCCCCCGCGGCGGGGGGGCCCCCCCCCCCCCACCCCAACCCCGGTGGGTGGGGGCCCCCCCCGACTCTCCCTCACAAATCCATCAGCAGCCGACGCGGGTCCTCCAGCGCTTCCTTGACCCGCACCAGGAACGTCACCGCGCCTTTGCCGTCGACGACGCGGTGGTCGTAGCTGAGCGCAAGGTACATCATCGGGCGGATCACGATCTGGCCGCCGACAACAACCGGGCGGTCCTGGATCTTGTGCATGCCGAGGATGCCGGATTGCGGGGGGTTGAGGATGGGGGAGGACATCAGCGAGCCGTAGACGCCGCCGTTGGAGATGGTGAAGGAGCCGCCCTGCATCTCGGCCATCGACAGTTTCCCGTCGCGGGCGCGGAGGCCGAGTTCGGCGATCTTTTTCTCGATGGCGGCAAAGCCCATCTGGTCGGCGTCGCGGACCACGGGGACGACGAGGCCGGAGGGGGTGCCGACGGCGACGCCCATGTGGACGTAGTTCTTGTAGACGACGTCCTGACCGTCAATCTCGGCATTCACCTCCGGCACTTCTTTCAGGGCGTGGGTGCAGGCCTTGACGAAGAAGGACATGAAGCCCAGCTTGACGCCGTGCTTTTTCTCGAACGCGTCCT
The DNA here is from genome assembly GCA_031415015.1 of Paracoccaceae bacterium. Taxonomy (GTDB): domain Bacteria; phylum Pseudomonadota; class Alphaproteobacteria; order Rhodobacterales; family Rhodobacteraceae; genus JAUYQR01. The sequence continues at coordinate 36,046 of JANOQT010000119.1, read as the reverse complement.
TGTAGGCGTTGCGCAGGTCCATCACGACGGACATGTCGACCTCGTTGTAGGTGGTCAGCATGGCGGCGGTGTTTTGCGCGTCCTTCAGGCGGCGGGCGATGGTGGCGCGCAGGCGGGTCATCTTGACGCGTTCCTCGCGCGCGGCGTCGTCGGCGGGGACGGGCGCGCGGGGCAGGGCTGCGGGGGCGGGTGCCGGAGGGGCGGCTGCGGCGGGGACAGCGGCCACGGCGCGGGCGACGTCATCCTTCATGATGAGGCCATCGCGGCCGGTGCCTTGCACCTGATCGGGGGTCAGGTTCGCCTCGGCCATGGCTTTCTTCGCGGCGGGGGCGTCTTCCACCGACTTGGCGGCGGGGGCCGGGGCGGCGGCTGCGACCGGGGCTGCCTTGGCCGGAGCGGCGGCAACCGCCCCCTCGGTCACGATGGCAAGACGGGCGTTGGCTGCGACAGTCGTGCCTTCGGGGGCGAGGATTTCCGTCAGGACACCCGTCACCGGGCTGGGCACTTCGACCGAGACCTTGTCAGTCTCCAGCTCGCACAGCATTTCGTCTTGCTTCACCGCATCGCCGGGTTTCTTGAACCAGGTCGATACCGTGGCTTCGGATACCGATTCCCCGAGGGCGGGCACCATTACGTCAGTCATTGTCTTTGTCTCCCACTTCCGGGTTGTCAAACGAGGCCAAGGGCCGCGTTGACCAGTTGTTGCTGTTCATATTTGTGGCGGCTGGCCAGACCCGTGGCGGGCGAGGCCGAGGCGGTGCGACCGGCATAGGTCATCCGGGTGGATTTCCCGCCAAGCTTGGTCAGGATCACTTCCATTTCGGGTTCAAGGAACGCCCATGCCCCCTGATTCTTCGGCTCTTCCTGACACCAGATCACCTCGGCCTTGGGGAACCGGCCCAGTTCCTGGGTCAGCGAGATCGTCGGCACCGGATACATCTGTTCAACCCGAAGGATGTAGACGTCGTCCAGCTTTTGCGCGTCCCGTTCGGCCAGCAGGTCGAAGTAGACCTTGCCGGAACACAGCACCACGCGCTTGATCTTTGCGTCAGGCTTCAGCGTCAGGTCGGAGTTGCCCTTCTGCGCGTCGTCCCACAACACGCGGTGGAAGGTGGAACCGTCGGTGAAGTCAGCCGCAACCGAAATGCACATCGGATGGCGCAACAGCGACTTTGGCGTCATCATGATCAGCGGTTTTCTGTAGGACCGGTGCAGCTGGCGGCGCAGGATGTGGAAGTAGTTGGCGGGGGTGGAGCAGTTGGCGACGATCCAGTTATCTTCCGCCGAAAGCTGCAGAAAGCGTTCCAGACGGGCGGAGGAATGTTCCGGCCCCTGACCCTCATAGCCATGTGGCAGCAGCATCACCAGACCGGACATCCGCAGCCATTTCGATTCCGACGAGTTGATGAACTGGTCGATCATGATCTGCGCGCCGTTGGCGAAATCGCCGAACTGCGCTTCCCACAGGGTCAGGGTGTTCGGTTCGGCCAGCGAGTAGCCGTATTCGAACCCGAGGACGGCATATTCCGACAGCATCGAGTCGATCACATCAAAGCGCGCCTGTCCGGGCCGGATGTGGTTCAAAGGATAGTGACGTTCCTCGGTCACCTGATCGACAAAGGCGGAATGACGCTGGCTGAAGGTGCCACGGGTACAATCCTGACCGGACAGACGGACGGGGAACCCCTCGACCGCCAGCGACCCGAAGGCGAGGGCCTCGGCGGTGGCCCAATCGAAGCCTTTGCCATTTTCGAACATTTTGGCCTTGGCTTCCAGCTGCCGGGCCACCGTCTTGTGAATTTCGAACCCTTCGGGCACGCGGGTCAGGGCGGCGCCGATATCGGCGAGGGTCTCGGCCTTGATCCAGGTCTCGCCGCGCTGGTAGTTGTTAAGGTCCTTGGTGGCCATGTTCTTCCAGCGGCCATCCAGCCAGTCGGCCTTGTTGGGCTTGAAGGCCTTGCCAACTTCGAACTCTTCGTTCAGGCGGGCCTGGAAGGCGGCCTTCATATCCTCGATCTCGCCCTCGGGGATCAGGCCGTCGGCGACCAGACGTTCGGTGTACAGCTGCAGCGTGGTCTTCTGCTTCCGGATGCGGGTGTACATCGCCGGGTTGGTGAACATCGGCTCGTCGCCTTCGTTGTGACCAAAGCGGCGGTAGCAGAAGATATCCAGCACCACGTCCTTGTGGAATTTCTGCCGGTATTCGGTGGCGACACGGGCGGCATGCACCACCGCCTCGGGGTCATCACCGTTGACGTGGAAAATCGGCGCTTCGACCATCAGAGCGATGTCGGTGGGGTAGGGAGAGGAGCGGCTGTAGGCGGGTGCGGTGGTAAAGCCGATCTGGTTGTTGACGATGATATGGATGGTGCCACCGGTGCGGTGACCTTTCAGCCCCGACAGACCGAAGCATTCGGCAACCACGCCCTGCCCGGCAAAGGCGGCATCGCCGTGCAACAGGATCGGCAGCACGGAGCCGCGCTCGGTGTCGTTGTTCTGATCTTGTTTGGCGCGGACCTTGCCAAGCACGACGGGATTGACCGCCTCCAGATGCGAGGGGTTGGCGGTCAGCGACAGGTGAACGGTGTTGCCGTCGAATTCGCGGTCACTGGACGCGCCGAGGTGGTACTTCACATCGCCCGAGCCACCGACCTCTTCGGGTTTGTAGCTGCCGCCCTGAAATTCGTGAAAGATCGCGCGGTAAGGCTTCATCATCACGTTGGCCAGAACCGACAGGCGGCCCCGGTGTGGCATGCCGATGACGACCTCTTGCACGCCCAGCGCGCCGCCGCGCTTGATGATCTGCTCCATCGCCGGGATCAGGCTTTCGCCGCCGTCCAGACCAAAGCGCTTGGTGCCCATGTATTTGACGTGGAGGAATTTCTCGTACCCCTCCGCCTCGACCAGCTTGTTGAGGATGGCCTTGCGCCCCTCTCGCGTGAACAGGATTTCCTTGCCGTAGCCTTCGATCCGTTCCTTTAGCCAGCTGGCCTGCTCGGGATCAGAGATGTGCATGTATTGCAGCGCGAAGGTGCCGCAGTAGGTGCGTTTGACGATGTCGATGATCTCGCGCATCGAGGCGTGGGTCAGGCCAAGGACGTTGTCGATAAAGATCGGGCGGTCCATGTCGGCTTCGTTGAAGCCGTAAGAGGCGGGGTCAAGTTCCGGGTGGTGCTTGGTGTCGGTCAGGCCCAGCGGATCAAGGTCGGCGGCGAGGTGGCCGCGAATGCGGTAGGCGCGGATGATCATGATGGCGCGAACCGAGTCGAGGACGGCACGCTTGATCTGGTCATCGCTGACCGGAGTGCCCAGTTCGGCGGCCTTGGCGGCGATCTTGTCGCCTGCGGCCTTTGCCCCTTTGGCCGGGGCCCATTCGCCGGTCAGGGCGGCGGTCAGGTCATCGGTGGGCATCGGCGGCCAGTCAGCGCGGGCCCAGGAGGGGCCTTGCGCGGCGCGCTTGGCGTCAAGTTCGCTGTCGCCGAGGCCGCGGAAGAATTCCGCCCATTGCGGGTCAACGCTGTTCGGGTCGGCGGCGTGGCGGGCAGCCAGCTGGTCGACGTAATCGGCATTCGCCCCGTCAAGGAACGACGAGGCGGTGAAGGCGGCGGTGGGGGTTTGGTCGGTCATGGTTGGCGCTCACCCTTGATTTCTGGAGCAGTGTCGAATTTGCGCTGAATTTCATTCCTGAAGCTCAGCATTTCAGCAATCAAGATTCTTGATCCCGTCTCAGACAAAACATTGGCTCGAGCCAGCAAGAAGAGAAAGGCGATGGCCAATGCGCCAGCTCGAGCCGTCTCTCCGTGAACACCGGAAACCTGAGCATAGTCTGCTTGAGCTTTCTTACTAAGCTCATGCATTTCGTTGCAAAAAAGTTTCCACTCGGTTTTCGTTGCTGGCCGATTGTCAGTAGTTGGATAGTAAGGCTCGTTAGGAAAATGGCTAATCGACGCTGCAAACGCATATTGCTCGTGTCTTTGCTGCTTACGCAAAACAGTTTCCCGGACATCCCGAAAAGCGGCCCACAACTTTTGAAGTTCTGCCTTTTCGCCATTCCCTAAGCCAAACATACGTTCGTCCCGCTAGATTGTTCCTATTGGGAATTGTTACCCCTTAATCGCCTTCAACACGGCCTCACCCAAGCCCGCCGGGCTGTCGGCGACCACGATTCCGGCACTAAGCATCGCCTGAATCTTCGACTCTGCGTCGCCTTTGCCACCGGCAACGATGGCTCCGGCGTGGCCCATGCGGCGGCCGGGGGGGGCGGTGCGGCCGGCGATGAAACCGGCGGTGGGCTTCCAGCGGCCTTTGCGGCGCTCGTCGGCAAGGAACTGCGCGGCGTCTTCTTCGGCAGAACCGCCGATTTCGCCGATCATGATGATCGAATGGGTGTCGGGGTCGGCGAGGAACATCTCGAGGATGTCGATATGTTCGCTGCCCTTGATCGGGTCGCCGCCGATGCCGACGGCAGAGGACTGGCCAAGGCCCACGTCGGTGGTCTGCTTGACCGCCTCATAGGTCAGGGTGCCCGACCGGCTGACCACGCCGACCGAGCCCTTGGAGAAGATGCTGCCCGGCATGATGCCGATCTTGCATTCGCCGGGGGTCATCACGCCGGGGCAGTTCGGCCCGATCAGGCGGGATTTCGACCCCAGCAGCGCGCGCTTGACCTTCATCATGTCCAGCACCGGGATGCCTTCGGTGATGCAGACGATCAGGGCGATTTCGGCGTCGATCGCTTCAAGAATGCTGTCGGCGGCGAAGGGCGGCGGCACATAGATGACGGTGGCATCCGCGCCGGTTTTCGCCATGGCGTCGTGAACGCTGTCGAACACCGGCAGATCGAGGTGTTCGGTGCCACCTTTGCCGGGGGTCACGCCGCCAACCATCCTGGTGCCGTAAGCAATGGCCTGTTCGGAGTGGAACGTGCCCTGGCTGCCGGTGATGCCCTGGCAGATGACACGGGTGGATTTGTTGACGAGGACGGACATACTAGTTTCTCCGGTCTGCGAGACGGAACTCGCTAAGATATTGATTCTGTTCCGGCGGGAACTGCGGCTTGGGCTTGGGCATATGCATCAATCAAGCTCCAAGCGAAGGTTCACAATGATGCGACCGTTCTCCCGGACTTCGTCGATTCGGATTTCGATCTTGTGTGGAGTGTCGCGGAACTGGACCGTGGCCTCATAGTTGCTGGTCGGGACAACGATGCCCAAGAGTTCCAGGTTCCTCAGAAGCTTGGCGACTGTTTCCACGGTCCCGTAGCGGATCGAACATCCGCTGCGGCCGCTGGACGCGTTTGTGAAGGCCGAAATCCAGAGGTCCTTGGCCGGGTTCTCTTCTTCGAACGTGTGCCCAAGCGCCAGAGCGCGGGTTTCTGCAGTCTTGAAGCTGGGGTAGGTCTTTCCACAGACTTCATTGAAGATGCTGACCGCATCGGGCGTTCTAACTCCGCGCCCTTCGGCAAGTGCAGCAGATGCGGAAATGCCCGCCATCAGAGCGAACGCTGCCAAACTTAGCGGTCGACGCGTCATCCCTTCACCGCCTTCACGATCTTTTCCGCCCCGTCCTTCAGGTCGTCGGCGGCGATGACGTTCAGACCGGATTTGCGGATGATGTCCTTGCCAAGTTCGACATTGGTGCCCTCAAGCCGGACCACCAGCGGGACCTTCAGGCCCACTTCCTTGACCGCCGCGATCACGCCTTCGGCGATGATGTCGCAGCGCATGATGCCGCCGAAGATGTTCACCAGGATGCCTTTGACCTGCGGGTCGGAGGTGATGATCTTGAAGGCCTCGGTCACCTTTTCCTTGGTGGCACCGCCGCCGACGTCAAGGAAGTTGGCGGGTTCGGCGCCGTACAGCTTGATGATGTCCATCGTGGCCATCGCAAGTCCTGCGCCGTTCACCATGCAGCCGATTTCACCATCGAGTGCGATGTAGTTCAGGTCGAATTTGGAGGCGGCCAGTTCCTTGGGGTCTTCCTCGGTCTCGTCGCGCAGGGCGGCGATGTCGGCGTGGCGGTACATCGCGTTGCCGTCGAAGGCCATCTTGGCGTCGAGGAGCTTCAGAGTGCCGTCGGTCAGCACGCAGAAGGGGTTGATCTCCAGCATGTCCATGTCTTTTTCAACGAACATCCGGTAGAGGTTCTTGGCGATGCCGACGCATTGCTTGACCTGATTGCCGGTAAGGCCCAACGCAAAAGCAACGCGGCGGCCGTGGAAATCAGACATTCCGGTGGCGGGATCGACGTCGAAGGAGATGATCTTTTCGGGGGTGTCATGGGCCACATCCTCGATGCTCATCCCGCCTTCGGTGGAGCAGACGAAGGAGATGCGGCTGGTTTTGCGGTCGATCAGGATGGCGAGGTACAGTTCGCGTTCGATGTCGCTGCCGTCTTCGATGTAGATGCGGTTGACCTGCTTGCCTGCCGGGCCGGTCTGGACGGTGACAAGGGTGCGGCCCAGCATCTGGCGGGCAAACTCGGCAGCCTCGCCAACCGAGCGGGCCAGACGGACGCCGCCCTTTTCACCAGCCTCAGGTTCCTTGAAGTGGCCCTTGCCGCGACCACCGGCGTGGATCTGCGATTTGACCACCCAAAGCGGACCATCAAGTTCACCGGCGGCGGTCTTCGCCTCTTCGGCGCGCAGGACGACGCGGCCGTCGCTGACCGGGATGCCGTAGCTGCGCAAAAGCGCCTTGGCCTGATATTCGTGAATGTTCATGCGAACTGCCCTGACGGATGTGAACTCGGTGCAGGTGATGGCATGGAAACCATGACATTCCTACGGAGATTTCCGCCTGTTAGCGCTATGGGGCACAGAAAAGCGACCGTTGTGATCACACTTCGGAAGTGTGTGATCACAAGCGCGAAACGTGTGATCACACATAGGGCCGGTCACTGATTCGGCTTAGTTCAGGAACAGCGCGAAGAGCATCGCATCGCCTTCGACAATCCGGGTGAATTCATTCCAGGCAAAGGGGCTGGCGCGGGTGCCCTTTTGCGCGAAGGGCAGCAGACCCTCGCCTTGAATCCAGGTGATCAGGTCCACCGGGACCGGATTTTCGAACATGGCTTTCAGATTGATCCCCGCCTCGGCCCCGAAGCGCCAGTGCGGGATCAGCAGGTCGCCGGTCAGAAGCTTTTCAGCATCGGCAAGGACGGCCTGCCAGCGGTCAGCCGTACCGGGCGGCATGAGGATGCCAAGCGCAGAGGTCTGGCGGTCGTTCGGGACCCATTCGCTGGCATTGTCGGGCTCTTGGTTCACCAACGCCCAGAAGCGGCGGTTTTCGGTGATCATGGCAAGGAAATGGGCATGCGCCTTGCGGGTGAGCAAAGGGTCCGGGGTCTGCGCAAGGGCGTGCAGAGCCATCGCGATGCGGTCGGCCTGCCGCCCGAACATCATGTCCATCGCGTTGGGCGGCGGGGTGTCGCCCCAGAGCGCATAAATCTGGTCGGTGCTGTCGATGACCCGCTGGATGGCGGGTTCAGGGTCGTAGGCAAGGGCGAGGCTGGTGAACCCGGACAGGAAGTTGGTGTAGGCGGACAGCCAGGCCGCATCGGCGGTATCGAAGGTGACGACGGGGTCGATGACATCAACGGTGGCGATGCGACCGCGCCCGCCAAGGGTGAGGCCCGCGACCGAGGAGACGTCTTCGCCTTCGTCCCGCGTGCTGTTCATGTTGATGTCGAACCACAGGTCGGACATGGCGATGTTCAGCGCGAAGGGTTTGTCGCCGAGGCTGGCAAGGGCGGTGCGAGAGGATCCCATTTGCGTGTCGAGAGTGGTGAGAAGGGTGATGAAATCCTGCGCGGCGAAGGGCCGGGCGGCGGGGTTTTCCGGGATCGGCAGGCGCAGGATCGGCAGTTCCGACCAGTCGGCGCGCAGGCCGGTCTGCCAGCGCAGTTGCAGGGCGGATTCGACGCCTGCAAGGAAGCGGATGCCGGCAAGGGCGAAGAGGTCTTCGTTGGTGGGGGTGGCGAGGGCGACGAGGCGCGCCTCGGTCGCCTTGAGGCCGGTCGCCCCGAGTTCGGTTGAAATCGGCGAGCGCTCGGCAAGGGCGGGGGTGGTGAAGAGCGCGAGGGCGAGGGCTGCGAGGGCGGCGCGCATGGGGGGCTCCTTCAGGTTTGGCGGAGTGTCGGGCCTTTGCGGGGCGGTGGTCAACGGGGGAATTCCGGAGGTGGAAGCGTTTTTCGATCAGGGGGGGCCGCTGGCGTCAGGACACAAAGCCGCTGGCCCCGTGGCAGCAGAGTGTCGCGCCAGACCGGGAAAAACCCGGCCGCAGCGGCATCGGCTTCGACGGCGGCGGTGGTGCGGTGATAGGGGGGACGGTCGGGGTGGGTGACGACACCGTCGGGCTGGCGGTGCGCGCCGGAGGGGTCGTCCGGAGCGATGAACACGGTGAGCAGAAGCGTTGTCAGGTTCGGCAACCGGGTGCGCACGCGGGCGAGGGCGGGGCGCAGGGTTTCGGGCGGCAAGTGGGTAAAGACGCCAAAGGCGATGGCGTGGGTGATGGTGGCGGGAATGCCGGGCAGGGCGAAATCGGCATCCTCGACAAGGTTGGTCAGAGGCAGGCGGGATTTGTCCGCCAGTTCCAGGTCATAGCCGCGTCGCATCAGCGCCGATGAGGCATCGGTGCCCCAGTAGTGGGCGGGATCCAGATAAGGCACCGCCATGTGGCCAAGGCGAAGCGCGCCGCAGCCGATGTCGAGCAGGTGGTGGTGCGGCATGAGACCCGCTTGACGCAGGACAGCCATCTGCACACGGCCGGTCTCGTCCCACCGACCGCCGACGATGTCGCGGTGGCGGCCCTTGGCGAGGGCGTTGTCGTAGAAACCGGGGGCCAGGTAGGGCGAGGGCGGGATCGGGGGGGGCATGGCGGGCCGGGCGGCAGCCTTTCCTGAAGGTTTGGATCGGTCCGGTGTGCTGTGGCCGGGGCGTGGTGATGGCGAATGGAAGTTTCGTGGTGCCATCCGATGACATGAACAGCGGATCAGTCAAAATCGCAATAGCCGCGCGGACCGTGACTGCCGCCATCAAGCCATGGTGGTGTCGGAAGATAGCATGATGGAACGATGTCCCTTTACGAAATGATTCTAGGGCATTACCGAACCGCAGACTGCGTCAGAGGTTTTATGCGCCACATCATCAGCTTGTCCACAATTCCACCGCGCTTCGGACATATCGGGGCGACGCTGGCATCCCTTCTGGCGCAGAAGGCGCGGCCCGAGTCGATCAGGCTGTACATACCGAGACGGTATCGCAGGTTCGCCGATTATGATGGCAGCTTGCCTGCGGTGCCCGATGGCGTGACGATCGTGCAGGTGGATGACGATCTGGGGCCCGCCACCAAGGTCTTGTACGCGGCGCGTGACCTGCGGGGGCAGGCGGTGGATATCCTGTATTGCGACGATGATCGCTGCTATCTGCCCGACTGGTCCAGCCGCTTGCTGCGCGCCCGCGCCGCCCGTCCGGACGATGCTGTCGCCGCTGGCGGACGATCCCTGGCCAGCCTGAACCTGCCCGATTATCACCCCAAGCCACACCCGCAAGCGGTGCTTGCGCCGTCCGGGAAAGACCAGATGGGGTTTCAGTTGCGGTGGTTGTGGATGAGCCTGCGGCGCCTTGGCGGGACCCCTATTACCCTGTCGGCACCGTTCAAAGCGATAGCCCGGTCGGGCTATGTGGATGTGGCCGAGGGATTTGCCGGGGTGGCGATCCGGCCCGATTTTCTGGACGATCCGGCTTTCGACATTCCGCCGGTGCTGTGGTCGGTCGATGATATCTGGCTGTCCGGGGTAATGGCACGGCTTGGGGTGCGGATCTGGGCCGAGGCCGGCGCAAACCGGTCACGGTTGGTGTTGGCTGCCGGGTCGACGAGGCCGTTGTTCAAGGCGGTGATCGAAGGCGCGAACCGCGACGACGCCAACCTGGCCTGCGCGCTGCATTTGCAGCGAACCTATGGCATCTGGGGCGGGGGTTCCTGACGGCAGGGGGGGCGGCACAGGAGCGCCTTTTGCAGGTCGCCTTGGGTGACTGTCACTTTTGCAACATCCTTGCTGCCAGTTTGGCTGAAAACTGACCGTCTTCCGGGTTGAATGCAACATATCGGTGTGGTGGATCTGTCGACCGGCAGGACTGGCCCTGCGCAGCGGGAAGCTGCGCAGGCGTTGGTCTGGCGGTGGCCGTGGCTTAGGCAAGCGACGGGTCGATTGTCTTGCAGGCAGCAACAAGGCCTTTGACCGCCTCGACGGATTTGTCGAACATCGCCTGTTCGTCGCGGGTCAGCTTGATATCGACGATGCGTTCGACGCCGTTCGCGCCGATCACGGTGGGGACGCCCACATACATCCCGCCCAGACCGAACGCGCCCTTGACGTAGGTTGCGCAGGGCAGGACGCGCTTTTGGTCTTTCAGGAAAGCCTCGGCCATTTCGACCGCGGCGGTGGCGGGGGCGTAGAAGGCGGAGCCGGTTTTCAACAGGCCGACGATTTCCGCGCCGCCGTCACGGGTGCGTTGCACGATGGTGTCGAGCTTTTCCTGGGTGGTCCAGCCCATCTGCACCAAGTCGGGCAGCGGGATGCCCGCAACGGTGGAATAGCGGGTCAGCGGCACCATGGTGTCGCCATGCCCGCCCAGCACGAAGGCGGTGACATCGCGCATCGAGACGCCGAATTCGACCGACAGGAAGTGCCGGAAGCGGGCGCTGTCAAGGACGCCGGCCATGCCGACGACGCGGTTTTCCGGCAGGCCGCTGTATTTCTGCAGCGCCCAGACCATGGCATCAAGCGGGTTGGTGATGCAGATGACGAAGGCTTGCGGGCAATGCTTCTTGATGCCCTCGCCGACGGATTTCATCACTTTGAGGTTGATGCCCAGCAGGTCGTCGCGGGTCATCCCCGGCTTGCGCGGCACGCCTGCGGTGACGATGCAGACATCGGCGCGGCGCAGGAAGGCGTAGTCGTTGGTGCCGGTCACGTTGGCATCGAAGCCTTCGGAGGGGCCCGCCTGCGCGATGTCGAGAGCTTTGCCCTGCGGCGTGCCTTCGGCGATGTCGAAGAGCATGACATCGCCAAGTTCTTTGAGTGCCACGAGATGGGCAAGAGTGCCGCCGATTTGTCCGGCGCCGATGAGGGCGATCTTGGGTCTGGCCATGAGGGGTCTCCAGAGGTTGTTGTTGGGGCATTCGGTAAGCCGGTTCGGCGGCAGTGGCAAGCGTTCAGGGTGGTGGCGACCTGCTGGTTGCGCTAACGCTTGGCCGGTCAGGGGAGTGCGGCGATGGAAGCGTGGGTGTTCTGGGCTGTTGCCATGGTTGCGGCGATGCTGGTGGGCATGGGCAAGGGCGGTGTGCCGGTGGTGGGCATGCTGGGCGTCCCGGTGATGGCGCTGGTGATGTCGCCGGTGATGGCGGCAGGGCTGCTGTTGCCGGTCTATGTGGTGTCAGATGTGTTCGGGCTTTACGCTTATCGGCATGCGTTTGACCGGCGGGTGCTGGCGATCATCGTGCCGGGGGCGGTGGCGGGCATCGCTGTCGGCTGGGCGACTGCGACGGTTGTACCGGAGGCGGCGGTGACGCTGCTGGTGGGCGTGATCGGGGTGGTGTTCGCGCTGAACCTGTTGATCCGCAAGCCGGTGGTGGCGGAGCCGAGGCAGGGAGAGGTGGCGCCGGGGCTGTTCTGGGGGGCGGTGACGGGCTTCACCAGTTTCGTCAGCCACGCGGGCGCGCCGCCGTATCAGGTGTATACCTTGCCTCTGGGCATGACGAAGGCGGTGTTTGCAGGCACCTCGACCATTGCATTCGCGGTGATCAACGCGGTCAAGCTGGTGCCGTATTACGCGCTTGGCCAGTTGAACCCCGGCAATCTGAAGGTGGCGGCCGTGCTGGCGGTTCCGGCGGCGCTGGCGGTTTTTGCCGGGGTGCGGTTGGTCAACTGGATGCCGGAGCGGCTGTTCTTCCGGCTGGTGACCTGGGCGTTGCTGCTGATTTCGGTCAAGCTGATCTGGGACGGGGTTTCGGGGTTACTTTAGGCAGGCGTCAGATTTTTGACCCCTTGGCGGGCAGGTCCTCGGTGATGGCTTCGTAGCCGATGCCTGAGGCGATGAGGCACATCGTGCCGTCGGGCAGGGTGACTGTCAGGGTCCAGGTGCCTGTGGCGTCGGCGGCGAAAAGCTCCATCACCGCGTTGTTGGCAGCGAGGCCGATGCTGCGGCGGGTTTCGCCGTAGCGCTGGGTCAACAGTTCGGTGACCGTGGCGCGGGTGTCGCATTGCGGCGCGGCAAAGCCGATCTGGGTGGCAAGGATCACGCCGCCGAAACCGAGCGACAGGGCAAACATCATCTGGGACATGGGGCGGGCCTTTGGTGCGGAATTCTGCGGCAAAGGGTGCGTGCGTTGGGCTGCCAAGCGGTTAATGCAACGTGCGGGCCGGGCGACCTGTTCGGCGTTTCTGCTGCAATGCAGCAGAATGGGGCTTGCTGTTTATGGCGTGTTCGTGCTTTGAAACGAAAGAATATTGCTTGGAGGCGCAACATGCCGCGACCCTACCGGTCTGTCCTGTATATCCCCGCCGCCAAAGAGCGGGCGCTGGAAAAGGCGCGAAGTCTGGCGGCGGATGCGATCATCTTTGATCTGGAAGACGCCGTTCTGCCGGATGAAAAGGATCGCGCGCGCGAGATTCTGGTGCAGGAACTAAGCCTTGCCGATTTCGGCCCAAGGGTGCGGATCGTGCGGATCAACGCGCTGGACACCGCGTGGGGTGCGGCGGATGCGGCAGCCTTTGCCAGCCATCCGGGGGTGGACGCGATTCTGGTCCCCAAGGTGTCGGGCGCGGCTGATCTGGATGCGGTGGCAGCGTTGGTGCCGGAAAAGCCGCTTTGGGCGATGCTGGAGACGGCGCGCGGCATGCTGCGGGCGGCGGAGATCGCGGCGCACCCCCGGCTGGAAGGCATGGTGATGGGCACCAACGATCTGGCGCGCGACATCGGCGCGCGGTATCGCGCCGACCGGTTGCCGCTGCTGGCGGGGCTTGGTGCCTGCCTGCTGGCGGCGCGGGCGGAGGGGAGGGTGATCATCGACGGTGTGTTCAATGCCTTCAAGGACGAAGCGGGATTGCGGGCCGAATGCGAACAAGGCCGCGACATGGGGTTTGACGGCAAGACACTGATCCACCCGGCGCAACTGGACATTGCCAACGCGGTCTTTGCGCCCTCGGCCGAGGAAGTGGCGCTGGCGGTGCGGCAGGTGGAGGCGTTCCGCGCGGCCACTGCGCGCGGTCAGGGTGTGGCGGTGCTGGACGGGCGGATTGTCGAAAACATGCATGCCGATGCGGCGCAAGACGTGCTGGCCATGGCCGAAGCGATTGCGGCCATGGCCGATTAGCGGCAGGGTGCCGACAGCGACCAAATGGGGGCAGCGATGGCATTGATCGGACTGGGGCTGATACTGTGGTGGGGGGCGCATCTGTTCAAGCGTCTGGCCCCGGCGCGGCGGGCGGCGATGGGCGAAAAGGGCAAGGGGCCGGTGGCACTGGTGCTGGTGGCATCGGTCGTGCTGATGGTGCTGGGGTACCGCGCGGCAGAGTTTGTGCCGCTGTGGTCGCCGCCGGCGTTTCTGGTGCATGTCAATAACCTGCTGATGGTGCTGGCGTTTTATCTGTACGCGTCCAGCGGGGCGAAAACGGCGATCACCCGGGTGATCCGGCATCCGCAACTGACCGGGTTCAAGACCTGGGCGGTGGCGCATCTGTTGGTAAACGGCGATCTGGCGTCGGTCCTGTTGTTCGGTGGCCTGTTGGTCTGGGCCGTGGTGACGGTGATCGTGATCAACCGGGCGGAACCGGAGTGGGTTCGGCCTGCCCCCGTGCCGGTGCGCAAAGAGGTGACGGCGGTGGTTGCCACGCTGATCGTGGTCGGGATCGTGATGGCGATCCACAACTGGCTGGGCGTGCAGCCATGGGGATAATCGGAGGTGCGAGATGAAGCTGTACCGGTTCCTGAGTGACGATGATTCGTCAGCCTTTTGCCACAAGGTGACAGCGGCGCTGAACAAGGGGTGGGCGCTGCATGGCGGCCCGACCTATGCCTTTGATGCCGCGAACGGCGTGATGCGCTGCGGTCAGGCGGTGGTGAAGGAAGCGCTGGGCGAATACTCGGCGGATGTGAAGCTGGGGGAGGAGTAGGATGGCCGCCGCTGCCCGTCCGACGAAAACAAATGCGGGACGGTTCTTCGAGGATTACGCGCTGGGCGAGGTGATTGCCCACGCGGTGCCGCGGACGATTTCGGGGGGCGAGCGGGCGCTGTACCATGCGTTGTATCCGGCGCGGGGGGCGGTCTATTCGTCAGATGAATTTGCGCGGTCGGTGGGCCTGCCTGCGTCGCCGGTGGATGATCTGCTGGCGTTCCATGTGGTGTTCGGCAAGACCGTTCCGGACATCAGTCTGAACGCGGTGGCAAACCTTGGCTATGCCGAAGGGCGCTGGCTGCAACCGGTATGGCCAGGCGATACGTTGCGGGCGGAATCGACGGTGATCGGGCTGAAGGAAACCTCTTCGGGGGCGACGGGGGTGGTCTGGGTGCGGACGCGCGGGATGAACCAGCGCGGCGAGGTGGTGCTGGAGTATGTGCGCTGGGTGATGGTGCGCAAACAGCGGCGCGAGGTTGTGGTGCCGGTTTCGGTGCCGGTGCTGGCGGCCAGTGTGGCGGCGGATAGGCTGGTGGTGCCGCAGGGCCTTGATTTCACGCGCTATGATTTTGCGCTGGCGGGGGAACGGCATCGCTGGGGCGATTATGCGGTGGGCGAGGTGATCGACCACGTCGATGGCGTGACGGTCGAAGAGGCGGAGCATATGCTGGCGACGCGGGCATGGCAGAACACCTCGAAGGTGCATTTCGATGTCACGCAGCGCGAGGACGGGCGGCGGCTGATCTATGGCGGCCATGTGATCAGTCTGGCACGGGCGCTGAGTTTCAATGGGTTGGCCAATGCGCAGATGATCGTGGCGCTGAATGCCGGGGCGCATGCGGCCCCCTGCTTTGCGGGCGATACCGTGCGGGCGTGGTCTGAGGTGCTGGACCGGGCCGAAACGGGTGCCTCCGGGGTGGGCGCGCTGCGGCTGCGGCTGGTGGCAACGAAGGGGCCTGCGGGCGCGTTGCGCGGCGCGGACGGCAAGTACCTGCCGGAGGTGCTGCTGGATCTGGATTATTGGGCACTTTTGCCTGTTTGATGTGGGCATCATGACGGCAGACGTGCTGTGACGATTCAGTCAGTCGATTTTGTGTTCAGCCTGGTCCGGTTGGGGAAGCGGAGACAGCGCCATGTCCAGACATGCGCGGATGACGGCTGTGGCTTTGGGGTGCATGGCGGGAAGCGCCGTTGCGCAAAAGATCACCGTTTACGGCGGTGCGGAGCTGGAATTCACCTTTGAGGAGAACGGTTCCGGCGCGGGCAACATCCCCTACCTGTCAACCTATGTCGAGGTTGACAAGGCAGGGTTTTATGCGGGCATCTGGGGGCAGGTGGCCGATGATGACCTGTTGAACGAGCTCGACGTGTATCTGGGCTACCGCAACGAGACGGCGGGCGGGGTCAGGTATGACTTTGGCTACACGCGCTACATTTATTCCAACGACGGCGGCGATTGTTGTGGCGAGTTGACGGTCAGTCTGAGCGTGCCGGTGGGCGAGAAGTTGTCCATTGAACTGGAGCTGGCTTATGATCCGGAAGCGTCGCTGGGCAATGCCTATCTTGAGGTAGCGTATCAGGCGACGGACCGGTTCGAAGTGCGGGCGAATTACGGGGTTTATGAGGTGGAGGCAGCGCCCTCAGAACAGGAGTGGGATCTGGGTGTGACTTGTGGTGTGACAGATGAGGCAGCGCTTTTTCTGCGCTACCACGACGGGTCAGAGTACGTGGACAGCTACATCGGTCTGAGTCTGACCTGGGACACGACGATCTTTTCGCCCTGAGCAAAGGCGGCAATCGAAGCGGCTTCGATGTGATCACAGTTTTAAAATCTGTGATCACAACGGCAAGAAACTTGCGCCGATAGCGGAAACATTTCGCATCTGCGGCACTGTCGCGCGTGACACCGGCGATTTACACGCTATTCAGAGCGGAACGATAGTCATGCGCGAACTGTTCCGTCCGCGCCGCCAGAGTGAGGAAGACCCATGGCAGACGCAAAACCGGCACAGCCCCCAAGGGAACGCCCGCTGTCGCCACATCTGCAGATTTACCGGCCGCAGTTGACGGCGATCACGTCGATCCTGACGCGGATCACCGGCAATGCGCTGATCTTCGGCGTCATTCTGGCGGTCTGGTGGCTGCTGGCGGCGGCGACCAGCCCGGAATACTTCGCAGTGGCCGATGCGGTGGCGACAAGCTGGTTCGGCGATCTGGTGTTCGCGGGATCGGCCTGGGCGGTGTGGTACCACTATCTGGCGGGGCTGCGGCACCTGTATTTCGACGCGGGTCACGGGCTTGAGGTCAAGACGGCGGAAAAGCTGGGCTGGGCCTGCATCATCGGGTCGGTCGTGCTGACCGCCCTTACCATTCTTTTGGTTCAGTGAGGGTTTCATGCGCTATCTGACCGCCCGCAAACGCGCAGAGGGCCGTGGCGCCTCGCATACCGGAACGGCACATCACTGGTCGATGACGGTTTCTTCGGTGGGGCTGGCTTTCCTTGTGCCGGTTTGGCTTTACATCTTCGGCAAGGCGCTGGGGCAGCCGCATGAGGTGGTGGTGGCCACCTTTGCCAAGCCGTTTCCCGCCATTCTGACTGCCCTGTTGCTGGTGGTGGGGATGCGCCATTTCGCGATGGGGGCCACGATGATGATCGAGGATTATGCGCGCGGAACAACGCGCAAGATGCTGGTGATCTTTGCGGTTTCACTGGCTTGGGTTGTTGCCGCGACGGGGCTGTTTGCCTTGGCCCGCATGGCGCTGTGAAGGAAGAATGATGTCGGCCTATCCGTATGAAGTGCATGACTATGACGTGGTTGTGGTGGGGGCCGGCGGGGCCGGTCTGCGCGCGACGCTGGGGATGGCGGAGCAGGGGCTGCGCACCGCTTGTGTGACCAAGGTATTCCCGACGCGCAGCCATACAGTGGCAGCGCAGGGCGGGATTGCGGCCTCGCTTGGCAACATGGGGCCGGATTCGTGGCAATGGCACATGTATGACACCGTGAAGGGGTCGGACTGGCTGGGCGACACGGATGCGATGGAATATCTGGCGCGCGAGGCGCCGAAGGCGGTGTATGAGCTGGAGCATTACGGCGTGCCGTTTTCGCGCACCGAAGAGGGCAAGATCTATCAGCGGCCCTTTGGTGGCCATACGACCGAGTATGGCGAAGGCCCGCCAGTGCAGCGCACGTGTGCGGCGGCCGACCGGACCGGGCATGCGATTTTGCACACGCTGTACGGGCAATCGCTGAAGAACAATGCGGAATTCTACATCGAATACTTCGCGCTGGATCTTGTGATCACAGACGGGCGCTGCACCGGCGTGGTGGCGTGGAAGCTGGACGACGGCACGATGCACGTCTTCAACGCCAAGATGGTGGTGCTGGCGACGGGCGGTTACGGGCGGGCGTATTTTTCGGCGACCAGCGCCCATACTTGCACCGGCGACGGCGGCGGTATGGTGGCGCGGGCGGGTCTGCCGTTGCAGGACATGGAGTTCGTGCAATTCCACCCGACCGGGATCTACGGATCGGGCTGTCTGATCACCGAAGGTGCGCGCGGCGAGGGCGGGTATCTGACGAACAGTGAGGGCGAGCGGTTCATGGAACGCTATGCGCCGACCTACAAGGATCTGGCGTCGCGGGATGTGGTGTCGCGGTGCATGACGATCGAGATCAGGGAAGGGCGTGGGGTGGGGCCTAACAAGGACCACATCCACCTGAACCTGAACCATCTGCCGAAGGAAACGCTGGAACTGCGGTTGCCGGGGATTACGGAAAGCGCGCGGATTTTTGCGGGCGTGGACCTGTTGAAAGAGCCGATCCCGGTGATCCCGACGGTGCATTACAACATGGGCGGGATACCGACGAACTATTGGGGCGAGGTGCTGAACCCCGTTCCGGGCAAGCCGGACAACACCTTCCCCGGCCTGATGGCAGTTGGGGAAGCGGGCTGTGCAAGCGTGCATGGGGCGAACCGGCTGGGGTCGAATTCGCTGATTGACCTGGTGGTGTTTGGCCGTGCAGCGGCGATCCGTGCGGGCGAAGTGGTGGACCGCAAGGCGGCGTTGGCTCCGGTCAATGTGGCGGAAGTTGACCGGGCGCTGGGCCGGTTCGATGCGGCGCGCAATGCCAAGGGGTCGGTGCCGACGGCGGAGTTGCGGCTGGAGATGCAGAAGACCATGCAGGCCGACGCAGCGGTGTTCCGCACCGACAAGACGCTGGCCGAGGGCGTGGCCAAGATGGCGGCGATTGCGGGCAAGATGGACGATATCCATGTGACCGACCGGTCGCTGATCTGGAACTCGGACCTGATGGAGACGCTGGAGCTGGCCAACCTGATGCCGAACGCGCTGGCCACCATTGTGGCGGCGGAAGCGCGCAAGGAAAGCCGGGGCGCGCATGCGCAGGAGGATCATCCGAACCGTGATGACGTGAACTGGCGGGTGCATTCGCTGGCGGTGGTGGACGGCGCGAGGGTGACGCTGTCGACGCGCCCGGTGCATCTGGAGCCGCTGACCACGCTGGATCAGGGCGGGATCGATCTGAAGAAAATTGCACCGAAGGCGAGGGTGTACTGATGCGCATATTTTTCGCCGCGATGCTGGTCCTCCTCCCCGCCTGCTCGCCGCAGGTGTTCGCCGACAAGACCATGCGGCAGGTGGCCGAGACGGTGGTGTTTCCGGTGGTGAACGTGGATATGCCTGCAGAACCGGCGAAGGCTGCGACGAATTGCATTCTGGATGCGGCAAGCCCCGGGGAACTGCGGCTTCTGGCGCGGGACGTGGGCGTGGAGGCGGGGACCTCGACCAAGGCCACGATCCGTGACATCGCCCTGCGTCCGGCGGCGCAGGCCTGCTACGCCGCCAATGGCGTGCCTCCGATAAGGTGAGATGATGAAACGTCTGATCCCCCTTCTGATGCTGATGGCCTGCGGCCCGATTTCCTTGCAAGAGGCGGAACGGCAGTGCTTTGAACGCGCCCGTCTGGCGCAGCAACCGCGCGGCGAACTGGCTGTGGGAGTCGATTCCAACGGCAATGCCGGCGCGGGGCTGGAATTGACGGTGACGTCGGACTTTCTGATGGGGAAGGACCCCTCGGCGGTCTATGAGACCTGTGTAATGTCAAAATCCGGCGAGCCGCCTAGCCGGTCGCTGTATTCAAGACCTGACTGGAAAGGCTGACCCATGGTTCAGTTCACGCTGCCAAAGAACTCTAAAATCCGCACCGGCAAGACCTGGCCCAAGCCCGATGGCAAGAATGTGCGGAAGTTTCAGGTGTATCGCTGGAACCCCGATGACGGGCAAAACCCGGCGGTGGACACCTATTTCGTCGATATGGACACCTGCGGTCCGATGGTTCTGGACGCGCTGATCAAGATCAAGTCCGAGATAGACCCGACGCTGACCTTCCGCCGGTCCTGCCGCGAGGGGATTTGCGGATCCTGCGCGATGAACATCGACGGCATCAATACGTTGGCCTGCATCTACGGGCTGGACGAGGTGAAGGGCGATGTGAAGATCTATCCGCTGCCGCATATGCCGGTGGTCAAGGACCTGATCCCCGACCTGACGCATTTCTATGCGCAGCACGCCAGCATCATGCCATGGCTGGAGACGAAGACGAACCGTCCGGCCAAGGAATGGAAGCAGTCGATTGACGACCGCGCCAAACTGGACGGGTTGTACGAATGCGTGATGTGTGCGTGCTGTTCGGCGTCCTGCCCAAGCTATTGGTGGAATTCGGACCGCTACCTTGGGCCCGCCGCCCTGCTGCACGCCTACCGCTGGATCATCGACAGCCGCGATGAGGCGACGGGCGAGCGGCTGGACGATCTGGAAGACCCGTTCAAGCTGTACCGCTGCCACACCATCATGAACTGCGCCAAGACCTGCCCCAAGGGGCTGAACCCGGCCAAGGCGATTGCCCAGATCAAGGGGATGATGGTCGAACGGGTGGTGTGAGGGGGCCTTTTGCCAGTTTCCTGATTTGACTGGACTTGACGGTCTGGTTGCGGCGCCTGGCGGATTCTTCTTCACCAGACCTCTGAAATCGGACACTTTCGGCGTCGGAGGTGCCCTATGAAACCAGACCATCCCGCCCATCCCTCTCCGCCCGATGCCGCGCTGCGCAAGGCGGTGGAACCAGTGATCTGCTACCCGGTGGCGGCGTTGCCTGTGCCGGACCTTTCCCCCTATTTGGCCGCGCGAGATGGGTGGCAGCGGGTGGCGGAGGTTCTTGTGCCGCCGCGCGAGTCGCGGGTGTTCGAGGTGCCGGCAGGGTATTTCTTTCGCATCACATCCGTTGATGGGCCGCAGGTGGGCGATCTGAACCTATGGTCAGCAACGAACCTGGGGGAGCGGTTCTTTTCGGGCAAGACGCGGGCGTTGCACGGCACGCATCTGAGTGCCGGGGATCGGATGTGGTCGTGTCTGCCGCATCTGCGCTCCATGGCTTTGATCACCGAGGATACGTTGGATTGGTACGGGTTCGACGCATTCGGCGGCGGGGTGCATGACGTGATCGGCACGCGCTGCGACCCCTATACCCATGCGCTGTTGTCAGGGGGTGAGCAATATCATCACTGCTGTCATTCCAATCTGACACGGGCGCTGGCGGATCGAACGGGGATGGACTTGGCCGAAGCGGAACTGCATGTGCATGACGTGCTGAACGTGTTCATGTGCACCGGATTCACGCGCGATACGGGGCAGTATTTCATGAAGGCATCGCCGGTTAGACCCGGGGATTTCATCGAGTTCTTTGCGGAGATTGATCTTCTGGGGGCATTGTCGGCCTGCCCCGGCGGCGATTGTTCGGCGGAGCATTCGTCGGATCAGGCGGCGTGTTTTCCGTTGCTGGTCGAGGTGTTCCAGCCCGTTGCGCCGCCGGTTGGTTGGGTGGCGCCAGTGAAGAACGGCTATGATCGCAGTCACGGCGTTGACAGTCAGCAATACCGCTCAACCGTGGCGGCCTGATCGTCGTTGTACCGGTCACCGAACGCCCAGCCCACGGGCAGGAGGCGGGCGATTTCAACGTGGTCTTCGGGGGTGAGGGTGATGTCAGCGGCGGTGACCCAATCGGTCAGGTGTTCCGCTGTGCGGGTGCCGGGGATCGGGATCAGGTGGTCGCCCTGCGCGAGGGTCCAGGCGAGGGCGAGGGCTGCGGGGCTGAGCGCGCGGTCGGCTGCATAGGCGCGGAAGGCGTCGATCCTGGCCTTGTTGAGCGGCCAGTTTTCGGGGGAAAAGCGCGGGATCAGGGTGCGGAATTCGCCCGCGGGCAGGGTCGCGGGATCAAGCATCGTATGGCCAAGCGCACCACGCGCGAGGGGGGAGAAGGGCACGAAGGCGGTGCCAAGGGCGCGGCAGCGCTGGATCAGGCCAAGGTCGGGTTGGCGGGTCCAGAGGGAATATTCGTTCTGCACCGCGCGGACCGGGTGGATCGCATGGGCGCGTTCCAGCGTGTAGGGCGCGATTTCGGACAGGCCGTAGCCGCCGATCTTGCCTTCTTTTATCAGGGCCTTGAGGGTGTCGGCGACCTCTTCGATGGGCCGCTCTGCCTCGTGACGGTGGATGTAGAACAGATCGACGTGATCGACCCCGAGGCGTTTCAGCGAGCCTTCCAGTTCGGTGCGCAGATAGGCGGCGGAGTTGTCGATGCGCCGGTTGGCACCCGGCACGATGCCCGCCTTGGTGGCGATGACGAGGCGGTGTTTGCGGGTTTTCAGCCAGTTGCCGATCACGGTTTCGGAGGTGCCAGCGCCGTAGATGTTGGCGGTGTCCAGAAAGGTGATGCCGTGGTCCCAGGCGGCGTCGAGGCAGCGCAGGCTGGCGTCCGTGGTGGTGGGGCCGAAGATGCCGCCGAAGGACAGGCAGCCGAGGCCGATGGCCGAAACCATCGGGCCGTCGGGGCCGAGTTGGCGCTGTTTCATCGGGGGCTCCTGTCCTTCGGGGGAGGGCAACAGACCCCGGCGAATCGGTTAGGTCAAGAGGTGATGTGGTGCAGGCCCTGAAACCGGGCCCGCAGGGCGGCGGTGCGGGGGGCGATGGTTTCGGCGGCGTTGGAGCGCAGGGCTTCGGCGATCAGCGCGGCGAGGGCAGGGGCGTCGGCGGGGGTGACGCCACGACGGACCAGTTCGGGCGTGCCGATGCGCAGACCGTTCAGGTCGTTCGGGACGTCAGGGATCGGCAGGCCGATGCCGCAGGCGAGGAAGCCCGCGCGGCGCAGGGTCTTGGAGGCAGTCTGACCACCGCCGAAAGCGGCAGCGGCGATGGCAAACTGGTGGGATTGGGTGGCACCCTTTTCGGCAGCGAAGACGGGGAGGCAGAGAGTTGTCAGTTCGCGGGCGAGGGCGCGGGCGAGGTCGATCATCGCGGCCGCATAGGCGGCACCATGGTCGCGCCAGTCCAGCAGGGTGAGGGCGAGGGCGGCGGATTTGGCGGCATCGAAATTGGCGGTCATACCGGGGTAGGCGATGGCGTCGAGCCGTTCGGCGATGGCGGCATCGTTGGTGACGATCAGGCCGCCCGCCGGGCCACCGAGGGATTTATAGGTGCTCATCGTCATCAGATGCGCGCCTTGGGTCAGCGGGTTAGGCCATGCTTTTCCAGCGATGATGCCGCATTGGTGGGCGGCGTCGAACAGGACATGGGCGCCGACGTCATCGGCGATGGCACGGATTTCGGGGACCGGGTGGGGGAACAGGTTGAGGCTGCCGCCGATGGTGATGAGTTTGGGTTTGACCTGGTGGGCGAGGGTGCGAAGGGCTGCAAGATCAACGGTGTAGCCGTCGGCATCGACCGGGGCTGCGTGGGTGATCAGGCCGTAAAGACCAGCACATCCGGCGGCGTGGTGGGTGACATGGCCACCAACGGCAGCGGGCGGGGCGATGATCGCGTCGCCGGGTTTCGTCAGCGCCATGAAGCCGTAGAGGTTGGCCAGCGCACCGGAGCCGACGCGAATCTCGGCATGGGTTGCGCCGAAAACCTCGGCGGCGAGTTCGGCGGTGATCACCTCGATCTCTTCGATTGCCTCCAGCCCCGTCTCATACTTGTCGCCGGGATAGCCGAGGCTGGGGCGGGACCCGAGGCCGCGCGACAGGGCGGCTTCGGCGCGCGGGTTCATCACGTTGGTGGCAGGGTTCAGGTTAAAGCAGTCGCGGTCGTGGATTTGCAGGTTCGCCTCGATCAGCGCGTCAATCCGGGCCGCGACAGTGGCGGAGGGAGCGGCGGTTTCCGTGGCGATGCGCTGGATCAGGGTTTCGCAAGCGGCGGGAACCCAGGGGCGGGGGGTGAGGTGGGGCATGGCGGACTCCTTTGTCCGCCATGTGAAGCGATGGGTGCGGGTTCCGCAAGGGCGTCAGGGGTGGCCGACGTAGATCACCACCTTGCCGGTGGCGCGGCCGGTTTCGCTGAAATCCTGGGCGCTGGCAGTGTCGTTCAGGCCATACTCGGCGGCGATCAGCGGACGGACCTGGCCCGCGTCGACCATCCCGGCGAGGTCTTTCAGGATTGCGGCGTTCGGGCCGATGAAGACGTAGCCGGCACGTTTGCCTTCTGCCTTGGCGCGGTCTTCGGAGGGTTGGCCGGTGATCGACACCAGCATTCCGCCGGGTTTCAGCACGGTCCATGATTTGTCCTGCACCTCGCCGCCGATGGTGTCGAAGACCACATCCATGTCGCGGGCGACGGTGCTGAAATCCTGCGCGTGGTAGTCGATCACCGCATCGGCACCAAGCGAGCGGACGAGGGCAGCCTTGCCCGCCGAGGCAGTCGCGGTGACGTGGGCGCCCTTGGCGCGGGCGAGTTGTACGGCGATGGAGCCGACGCCGCCTGCGCCTGCGTGGATCAGGACGCGCTGGCCCGCTGTCAGGTTGGCGGTGGTGAACAGCGCCTCCCATGCGGTGATCGAGACGAGGGGCAGGCTGGCCGCCTCGACATGGCTGATGGTGGTGGGCTTGAAGGTGATTTCGGCCTCGCGCACCGCAACATATTCGGCGTAGGCACCCTTGCGCACGATGTCGGGGCGGGAATAGACCGCGTCGCCGGGTTTGAAGCGGGTGACGGCAGGGCCGGTTTTTTCAACAATGCCAGAGACATCCCAGCCCATCGTCAGCGGCATCTCGTACGGGATCATGGATTTGAGATAGCCCTTGCGGATCTTCCAGTCGACCGGGTTCACCGAAGTCGCCACGACGCGGATCAGCACGTCATCCTCGTTGAGGGTGGGCAGGGGCGCGTCTTCGATGCGAATCTCGGAGGACGCGCCATAGGCGTGGATGCGGGCGGCTTTCATCGGGGGACCAATCTGTTGGGATACCCCTGATGTAGGCCGATGCGCGCTATATGCCAGCGGTGTGATCAGGCGAAGGCGGCTTCCAGCGCAATCTCGACCATCGCGCCGAAGGACGTCTCGCGCTGGTCGGCGGGCAGCGCCTCGCCTGTCACGATGTGGTCCGAGATGGTCAGGACTGCCAGAGCGCGGGCCCCGTGGCGGGCGGCGACGGTGTAAAGCTCTGCCGCCTCCATTTCCACGGCGAGGGTGCCGTGGCGGGAGAGTTCGCGCCACAGATCGGGGCGTTCGTCGTAGAAGGTGTCGGAGGAGTAGATGCCGCCGACATGGGTTGGTGTTCCCTTGGCAAGGGCTGCCTTGTGGGCGGCCAGCAGCAGGCCGAAATCGGCGCAGGGGGCGAAGTTCAACTCGCGGAAGATGGTGCGGGATGGAGAGCCTGCGGTGGAGGCGGTCATCGCAAGGACGACGTCGCGGACCTTGACGTGATCGGGCAATGCCCCGGCCGAGCCGATGCGGATCAGGGTTTTCGCGCCGTAGTCGCGGATCAGTTCGTTGGCATAGATCGACAGCGACGGCATCCCCATGCCTGAGCCGTGGATGGTGACGCGGTGGCCGTTCCAAGTGCCGGTGAAGCCGAGCATGCCGCGCACTTCGTTGACCAGAACCGCATCCTTGAGGAAGGTTTGCGCGGCCCAGCGGGCGCGGTAGGGGTCGCCCGGCAGCAGAACGGTTTCCGCGATGTCGCCGGGTTTGGCGCCGATGTGGGTTGTCATGCTGGGCCTTGTCGTTGGCAAATTGCGGCTCTGCCAGCAGGCAGCGCGGGTTGCGATTATCATTCAGGCTTCCGCGCGGCACCGCAAGGGGGATCAGACGCGGGTCAGCCCATCGCGGGGCGGCGCGCTGTCGGGCAGCCGTATGGCGCGGGCGAGGCCGAGGGTTTCCAGCGCCCGGATGAACCAGAAGCCGGGGTCGGTCTGGCCCGGTTCCACCCCGTGGCGGGCGGGTTGGTCAGCACGAACTTGCAGTGAAGAACCGGGCGGAATGGGCCGGGCAGACGGTCTGATGCTGATGCCAGTCGCGACTGTCGTGGATGTCGAAGACGCTGATCGGCGCGGCCATGCCGACAAGGGTTCCGAGCCAGACAAGAAGGCGTTCCAGCCAGAGCGGTGCCTCGAAGGTGCGGTGGATCAACAGGCGGTGCATGCCGACCGAATGCCCGGCGCAGACAGTGATGACGATGAGGATGAGCATGACCAGCACGGCATCCCGTTGCGGAAAGACCGTGATCGCAGTGATTGCCCCGGCCATGTTCCCGAACCACCAGAGCGATTTCGGCGCGTCCCAGAGGATGCGGCCTTCGGTGGCAGAGGTATCAGAAGTTGGGATCGCGCGATTGGTGGCAATCAGCGGCATGGGTCAGCATCTTCGTTGTTTGCGCGGGGTTTTCCTGATAGGCAACCCTGCAAACAGCACGATGGCGTGGACCCTGCATGGCTATGGATTACGACGTTACCCTGATCGCAGGACGCCGGGAAGTTTTGTTGCAGCAGACGCTGGCCTCGTTTTCCGAGCGGGTGTTCCGGCATTTCCCGATCCGGCAGATGATCGTCAACATCGACCCTTTCATGGGCGACGCCGCCGAAGGTGACCGGTGCGAGGCGCTGGTCCGCAGCTATTTCCCGGATGCCACCGTCTTTCGCCCGCCAGAGCCGGATTTCGCGACCGCCGTGGCGCGGGTCTGGGCGGCGACGACCGCACCACGTGTGATGCATCTGGAAGACGACTGGATCGCGCTGGAGGATATCACCGCAGACCGGCTGGAGCCGCTGATGGCCGACGAAGATGTGCGGGCGGTGACGTTCATGTGCCGCACCAAACATACCCGCGGTTTGCCGCATCAGACGGCAAAGCGGGTGACCCGGGTTCGCGGGGGGGGGCGGCAAGAGACGCTGATCAACGCGTTCTCGACCTCGCCCGGGGTGTTTGACGGCGAGTTTGTGCGCGAAGCGGCGCGGCGGATGCAGCCGGGACTGGACCCTGAGCGGCAGTTTTCCCGGATGACCAATCCCGAGATGGAGGCGCATGCCCTGCCCTATCGCTGCATGTTCATGAATGGCACCAATACGCGGATGCTGATCGAGGATATCGGACGCGCCTACCGCGACGAACACGGGCTGGTCCGGGTGCTGGAAAACGGCATTGCGCTGTGGCGGCAGGTGGACGTTCCGACGCCGGAGTAGGTCGACCCTCAGGTGGCTGCGAAGGCGGGGTCGGACCACAGATCGCGGCCCGACGCGTCTGGTTGCGGACGGGTCAGCGCATCGTCCCATTCCTGCATGAAGAGTTCGGCGGCGCGCACCGCATACTGGCCGCTGTAGAAGATGGCATTCGACGGCATCCGGGCCGCATCGGGCGACAGATACTCGGCGTAGGGTGTGTCGTTGAACTTGAAACCGCTTTCGACCATGAACAATTCGCCGGTCGAATTGCTGACCACCATGTCATGGGCATAAAAGCCCGGCCCCAGGATATCGCCCATCTTTTCGGAATGTGCGGCAATTTCGTCGCGGCGCGGCGTGATGAGGGTTTCGTGCAGAAATTCGATCAGGGGGCCGTTGGCGGGGGTGTCCTTGCTGTGCACCGATGCTGATTTTTCGCGCACGTCGCGGGCGCGGGGGTAGGCGTGCAGCACCCGGCGCCCGACGGTCTGGATGCGGAACATTGTGTGATAAGTGATGCCTTCAAAGCCGAGGCGGGTGTCGATGTAGCGGGTGTTGTAGCGGTCGCCGTCCAGCGCATCCGGCGCGCCGATCACCGAGGTGCGTTTGCCCGAGCCGATGGCGGCGTTGGAGAAGACCGGGACCGTTGGATCCGCCAGATCCACCAGCGGCGGCATCGACACGCCGCGCGCCGTCAGGAACAGGTTCGCCCGGCGCTTTTGCGACACGATAAGGCCGGCCCGGTGCGAGCAGAAGACAGCGGTGGCTTTGGCTTCGACGGCGCGGATGCGGCTGTTGTAGGCGCAGACCTTTTCTTCGTTGAACAGGTGGATGATGGCGGTGTCACGGTCGTCAAGCGCTGCCTCCAGCCCGTCTTCGTTCCAGACGAAACTGCAATCCACATCAGCGGCGGCCAGCCGTTGGGTGAAGGGTGGAAAGTATTCCGGAATGTAGACCTTGCCCTTGCCGCCAAAGCCGAAGCGGGTGAAGGCGGTAAAGATCAGGTGCCGTGCACGGCCTGCTGCGGGTGGCACGCCGGCTTGCGAGGTCAGGTTGCGGATAACCCAGCTTTCGTCCCGACGGGGGACGGGGATTTCCTGATCGTGCTTGCGGTCATCCATGCGGTCGTTCCAGGGAAGGTTTCTGGCATAGGGATGCGAACGACCGGGCAAGTCAATAGCGGTGGGTTTGCCGCGCAGGTGGGAGGCCGCCCTGCTTCATTATATCCATGAATTTCAGCGCGTTCTCTGGGTCGCCCCAGATCAGCCGGGTGATTTCGTCCGTTGTGTTGCCTGTCAGAGCCGCAGACGCGGTGGTCGTCACGGGGGTGGTACGGCCATCCTCATCGTACGTCGCCCGTCAGGAGTGGCCGGGAACCAAGACGTTCACCTCACATCAGGCAACGCTTTACACCATTGCAGGAGCAGAGGCTCGGGTCGGGGCAAACCTTTCCCCCTGTCCGGAACTGCGCCGGTTGCAGCACGCCAGAACTATTCCGCGGCGATTGCTGACCGGTCGGCCAGTGCGACGATATCCAGCATGATGCGGTTCAGCTGGAAATCCTTGGGAGTGTAGACCTGTGCCACACCAAGGGCGCGCAGGGTGGCGGCGTCTTCATCCGGGATGATGCCGCCGACGACGACGGGGATCTGGCCAAGGCCCGCCGCGCGCAACTGGTGCAGCGTTTCGGTGACCAGCGGCAGGTGGCTGCCGGACAGGATCGACAGGCCGATCACGTGGGGCGTCTGATCGGTCGCTGCCGCGACGATTTCGGCGGGGGTCAGCCGGATGCCGTCGTAATGGATGGCCATGCCGCAGTCGCGGGCGCGGGCGGCGATCTGTTCGGCGCCGTTGGAATGACCGTCAAGGCCGGGCTTGCCCATCAGGAAGGTCAGTTGGCGGCCAAGCTTTGCTGACACCGCCTGCACCGCGTCACGGATCGGTTGCAGCCCTTCAGTGCGGTTCGAGGGCGCTACGCTGACGCCGGTGGGGGCGCGGTATTCACCAAAGGCGGCGCGGATCACGGCGGCCCATTCGCCTGTGGTGGCCCCGGCCTTTGCGGCGGCGATCGAGGCGGGCATGATGTTGGCGCGCCCCTGCGCGGCACTGCGCAGCGCAGCGAGCGCGGCCTCGACGGCCGCCAAGCTGCGGGCCCCTCGCCACGCGTGCAGGCGGGCGATCTGGTCGGCCTCGGCGGCGGGGTCGGCCTGCATGATCAGGCCCTCGCCGGTGGTCAGGGGCGAGGGTTCGGACGTGGTGAAGCGGTTGACGCCGACGACGGTGGTTTCACCGGACTCAATTTTTGCGATGCGGTCAGCGTTGGCCTCGACCAGCCGGGATTTCATATAGGCAATAGCGGCGACGGCCCCGCCCATCTGGTCGATGCGGGCCAGTTCCTGACGCGCATTGGTTTTGAGTTCGGCGACTTTGCGGTCAATGGCGGGGTTGCCGTCGAAGAGATCGTCGAATTCCAGCAGGTCAGTCTCGTAGGCGAGGATCTGTTGCATGCGCAGCGACCATTGCTGATCGAAGGGGCGGGGCAGGCCGAGGGCTTCGTTCCACGCGGGCAGCTGAACCGCGCGGGCGCGGGCGTTTTTCGACAGGGTGACGGCGAGCATTTCCAGCAGGATGCGGGTGACGTTGTTTTCCGGCTGCTGTTCAGTCAGGCCCAGTGAGTTGACCTGCACGCCGTAGCGGAAGCGGCGGTATTTCGGATCGGTGATGCCGTAGCGGTGCTCGCACACCTCATCCCACAGGTCGGTAAAGGCGCGCATCTTGCACAGTTCGGTGACAAAACGGATGCCGGCGTTGACGAAGAACGAGATGCGACCGACCATTTTCGGGAAGTCGGACGACGAGACTTTGTCCTTCAGATCGTCCAGCACGGCGCAAGCGGTGGCGAGGGCGAAGGCCAGTTCCTGTTCCGGCGTCGCGCCAGCTTCTTGCAGGTGATAGCTGCAGACGTTCATCGGGTTCCACTTCGGCAGATGCTCTGCCGTGTAGGCCGCGATGTCGGTGATCATCCGCAGGCTGGGCGCGGGCGGGCAGATATAGGTGCCGCGCGACAGGTATTCCTTGATGATGTCGTTCTGCACCGTGCCTTGCAGCGCAGCGATGTCGGCACCCTGTTCCTCGGCCACCGCGATATACAGCGCCAGCAGCCACGGCGCGGTGGCGTTGATCGTCATCGAGGTGTTCATCTGGTCGAGCGGGATTGCGTCGAACAGCGCCCGCATGTCGCCAAGGTGAGCGACGGGGACGCCGACCTTGCCCACCTCGCCGGTGCTGAGGATGTGGTCGCTGTCGTAGCCGGTCTGGGTGGGCAGGTCGAAGGCTACGGAAAGCCCGGTCTGCCCCTTGGCAAGGTTGCCCCGGTAGAGCGCGTTTGACGCGGCGGCGGTGGAATGGCCCGCGTAGGTGCGGAACAGCCAGGGGGAATCCTTGGGGGCGTCTTTGGTCATCGGGGCCTCGCGAGTCGTGAGGGTAATTTTATTGCGCTGATGGTCAGATACGCGACATTTCATGCCAATGTCAATTCGCTGCATTGCGGCAAAGATGCGGGGGCCAGCCCCCGCACCCCCGGGATACTTCTCCAAGATGAAAGCGGATTGCGGGATTGCGTTGATCGGCTAGGGTCGGGGAATGTTCAACACGGTGGAAATTCCGGTCTGGTTGCTGGCGGTCGCTGGCGTGCTTGCGTCGGTGGCGGCATTGGACCGGATCATCGGGCCGGGGGTGCGCTGGTTCTTGCGCCGGCGGATGGAGCGGGTGCTTGTCCGGGTGAATGCGCGGCTGGAGCGGAAGATCGAGCCGTTCAAGCTGGCGCGGCGGCAGGATATGATCGTGCGGCTGCTGTATGACCCCAAGGTGATGGAGGCGGTGGCGGAACATGCCGCCGAGACCGGGGTGCCTGGGTCCGTCGCCTTTGAGGAGGCGCGGACCTATGCGCGCGAGATCGTGCCGGGGTTTTCGGCGACGTTGTATTTCGGCTTTGCCACGCGGGCGGCGAAAGGCCTGAGCCGGATGCTGTACCGGGTGCGGGTGGGCCGTGTCGATGCGGCGCTGAACCATGTCGACCCCAAGGCCACGGTGATTTTCGTGATGAATCACCGCAGCAACGTGGATTACGTGCTGGTGACCTGGCTGGTGGCGGACCGGGGGGCGATTTCCTATGCGGTGGGCGAATGGGCGCGGGTCTGGCCGCTGAGCGCGATGATCCGGGCGATGGGGGCGTATTTCATCCGGCGCGGCAGTCGTAACGCTTTGTACCGCCGCGTATTGGCGCGCTATGTGCAGATGGCGACGGCAGAGGGGACCACGCAGGCGATCTTCCCGGAGGGAGGGTTGTCACTGGATGGCCGGGTTGGACCGGCGAAGATGGGACTGCTCAGCTATATCATCGACGGGTTTGATCCGGCGGGGCGGGACGTGGTGTTTGTGCCGGTCGGTCTGGCCTATGACCGGGTGCTGGAAGACCGGGTGCTGGTCGAGGCGGCAGCGGCGGGAACGCGGCGGTTCCGGATGCGGCCATTGAAGGTGGCAGTCCACGGGCTGCGGCTGCTGTGGAATCGGATGCGCGGGCGTTTCAAGGGGTTTGGTACGGCGGCGGCAGGGTTCGGCGCGCCGCTGTCGTTGAAGGCATTTCTGGCCGGGGGCGGCAATGTCGAAGATCTGGGCGAGCGGTTGATGACGGCGATTGCGCAGGTGGTGCCGGTTTTGGCGGTGCCGCTGGTGGCGGCGGCACTGGGGGACGGCGCCGCATCGCGCGATGAGTTGCGGGGCCGGGTCGTGGCGTTGGTGGCGCGGTTGGAGGCAGCGGGGGCGGTTTTGAAACTGCCGCCGCAGGGGATTGACAGGGTGATGGCCGAGGGGCTGGGACCGCTGATCGCGCGCGGACTGGTTTCCGAGGATTTGCAACCGGTGGCGGGGCAGGCTTTGGTGCTGCAGTTCTATGCGGAATCGGTTCCCAAGGTGTGATGCGCTGCGATGCGGCAGACATAAAATTACAAAATAATCACCGTAAGAGTTGCAAAGTTGCGCAAGAGCTAGGTATCCTTTGCCCCAGACGTGCCGATTCTGCGGTGCGGCATCCCTGACGGAGGTTCATGTGGCTTTGGACACGCACTCTCAACCGCTGATCTATGACGCGCCCGAAAAGGATCTGTATGCCTTGGGCGAAATGCCTCCGCTGGGTCATGTGCCAAAGCAGATGTATGCCTGGGCGATCCGGCGGGAGCGGCATGGCGCGCCGGATCAGGCGTTTGCGGTGGAGGTTGTGGACACCTGGACCATCGACAGCAACGAGGTGCTGGTGCTGGTGATGGCTGCCGGGGTCAATTACAACGGCGTCTGGGCAGGCTTGGGCCAGCCCATCAGCCCCTTTGATGGCCACAAGGCAGCTTACCACATCGCGGGGTCAGATGCGGCGGGCATCGTCTGGGCGGTGGGTGACAAAGTGAAGCGCTGGAAGGTCGGCGACGAGGTGGTGATCCACTGCAATCAGGACGACGGCGACGACGAGGAATGCAACGGCGGTGATCCGATGTTCAGCCCCAGCCAGCGCATCTGGGGCTATGAGACGCCGGACGGCAGTTTCGCGCAGTTCACCCGGGTGCAGGCGCAGCAGTTGATGCCGCGCCCGAAACATCTGACCTGGGAGGAAAGTGCGTGCTACACGCTGACGCTGGCCACGGCCTACCGGATGCTGTTCGGGCACGAGCCGCATGACCTGAAACCTGGGCAGAATGTGTTGGTCTGGGGATCATCGGGGGGGCTTGGGTCTTATGCGATCCAGCTGATCAACACCGCGGGGGCAAATGCGATTGGCGTCATCAGCGACGAGAGCAAGCGCGAATTTGTCATGTCGCTGGGCGCCAAGGGCGTGATCAACCGCAATGAATTCAAGTGCTGGGGGCAGTTGCCGAAGGTCGGCAGCCCGGAATACGACATCTGGCTGAAGGAAGCGCGGCGGTTCGGCAAGGCGATCTGGGACATCACCGGTAAGGGAGTGAATGTCGATATGGTGTTCGAGCATCCGGGCGAGGCGACGTTCCCGGTGTCGAGCCTCGTGTGCAAGAAGGGCGGCATGGTGGTGATCTGTGCGGGCACCAGCGGGTTCAACTGCACCTTTGACGTGCGATATATGTGGATGCACCAGAAGCGTCTGCAAGGCAGCCATTTCGCGCATCTGAAACAGGCGGCGGCGGCGAACAAGCTGATGTGCGCACGGCGGCTTGATCCGTGCATGTCAGAGGTCTTTCCCTGGGCGGAAATTCCGCAGGCGCACATGCTGATGTGGAAGAACCAGCACAAACCCGGCAACATGGCGGTTCTGGTGCAGGCCCCGCGCACGGGACTTCGAACTTTTGAGGATACGCTGGAGGCAAGCCGGAGCCTGTAGTGGCGCCGCCCGCGTCAGCCGATGGTTTTTCGCCATCGGCGCGAATTTATGCTTTATTGTAGGCTCGTCGTAGACGATCTGTTTATCGATCGGTGAAAATGTCACCTTCGATCAACGAGCGGATGTTTCCGCTGCAATAAGAAGTAGTTCGTCCCGAGGGCTTCATGTGCCACGACTGGATCTTTGACGTACTGTCAGATCTTAAAGCCTATGCCATCCAGAACAACTTGCCCGCATTGGCCGCAAAGGTTGAGGAAGCGCTGGAGGTGGCACGGCTGGAGATTGCGGCGAAGGAAGACGAGACTGCGGGGGCCGCCGGCCGGGGTGGGCCGCCCTCGGGACGGACGCATTAGCAGGCGTGCGCGGTGAGGGTTACGCTTGCGCTGCGGCGAGGATATGGTCGGTGCCATGCAGCTTCCCGCTCTCACATTTTCAGACGATCAGGCGGACGCGGTCGACCGGCTGACGGCAGCACTGGTTGGACACGGCATTGATCTGACCGAGGGCGTGCTGACGCCGATGGCCGACGGCAAGGTGTCGGTTCTGGCCGTGGTGGGCAAGGCGGGATCGGGCAAGACCATGCTGCTGGCCGAGATGTACCGCAGCCTGAAGGCGGCGGGGGTCGATGTCGTGTCAGGCGATTACGAGGGGCGGCGGCGCAAGGACCGGCGCACGCTGGCCATTCTGGCACCGACCAACAAGGCGGCGAGCGTGCTGCGGCTGCGCGGCGTGCCGGCGACGACGATCCACCGTATCCTCTATACTCCGGTCTATGACCCGCAGTATGAGAAGATCGCTGAATGGCTGGCGGGCACGGGCACGCGTCCGGTGGTCGAGGGGCTGACCGAACTGGCGTTGGACCGGGCGTTTGCGTTTTATCAGACGGTGGCGTCGATCCCCGGGGCGTTGGCGGCGGCGGGGCTGAAGGGCAGCGATTTCATCAAGGGTTGGAAACGGCGGGAAGAGCCGCTGGATGTGGGGTTCGTCGACGAATCCTCGATGCTGGACGAGAGGCAACTGGACGATCTGCGGGCGATTTTTCCGATGCTGGTGCTGTTTGGCGATCCGGCACAGCTGGCCCCGGTGGGGTCGTCCGGCGAGATGGTGTTCGACAAGCTGGGCGACAGCCGGAAGCTGACCCTGAGCCGCATCCACCGGCAGGCCGAGGACAACCCGATCCTTGATCTGGCGCATGCGCTGGCCGATGAGCGGCTGGGGTTTGAGGAATTCGAGCGGATGGTCGAGGCGCGGGCGCAGGGTGATGACCGGGTGGTGGTGGCCGAACGGGTGGATGCGGGCCTGATGGCGCGCTCTCCGGTGCTGGTCTGGCGCAATGCGACGCGGATCCGGCTGATCCACGCCTTTCGCGCAGCCTACGGCGCACCCGAGGATCGGTTGTTGCCGGGCGAGCCGCTGATCTGCGACGGGATCGAACTGCCGTTGAAGCACCGCAAGAAGCGGATAGATCTGGAGGCGCGGGGCCTGATCAAGGGCGCGCAGGTGATCTATCTGGGCGAGGGGAACCGGGAAGGTTTTGCCAAGCTGCATGTGGTTGGGGCGGAGGAGCCGCAAATCTCGGCCGCCAGCATCATCAAGATCGAGCGGCCGGATGAGGAAGAGCCGTTCATCCCGCATGCGGCCCGGATGGGGGCGGCCTTTCTGCACGGCGCGGCGGTGACCATCCACAAGGCGCAAGGCAGCCAGTGGGACACGGTTCAGGTCTTTGCGCCGGACCTTTACGCCGCCGCACAATCGGGGCGCAGTGAGGCCGGGGTGCCGTTGTGGAAGCGGCTGGCCTATGTGGCGATCACCCGGGCGCAGACGCGGCTGAACTGGGTGGTGCGCAACCGGCTGGCGCGGCCCAATTCGCCGCTGACGGTGGACGATCTGCGGCGCGAACCGGCACCACTGGCGTTGGAAGACGGTGCAGAATGAGCGGCTGCCGCGCATTTGGTTGGCACCCGGAGGGTTTCACACCCTCCGGACCACCCGTGGGATATTTGGGAACGGGAAAGCCAAATTTTATTCAAATTGTCCGGGCTGTGGGTTAGGGTCCGGTCGGACAGAAGGAGGCTCCGATGGCTTTGGTATTCGTTCAGTTCCGCTGCACACCCGGCAAGACTTATGAGGTGGCCAATGCGATCTGGGACCGCGAGGTGGTCAGCGAGTTGTACTCGACCAGTGGCGAGTATGATCTGATTGCCAAGGTCTATATTCCGGACGGCGAGGATGTGGGGCACTATCTGACGTCGCGGCTGTTCGACATTCCCGATATGGTGCGGACGCTGACGACGATGACCTTCAAGGCATTCTGAGGCGTCAGGGCTGGCGGCCTGTAAGCTGTCGGAAGGGTAAGGGGTGATGCGCGGGGGGTTGAAACGAATGCAGGCCGTCTTGCGGTGGCGGCTGGCCCCGCAGCCCCTGGTCGATCAGTTGCAGCAGATGCTGGTGCCGGGCGCGATGATCAACATCGTGCAGGTCGGGGCCAACGACGGTGTGATCAACGATCCGCTGCACGGCTTTCTGAAGGCGCACCCTGCGGCAACCCGGGTCATTCTGGTCGAACCCCAAGCGGCGCTGATCCCGGTGCTGCGCCAGGCCTATGCGTGTCACCCGGGCGCGGTGATCGTCCAGGCGGCGGTCGGGCCGGTGGGCCCGCTGCTACTGCACCGGGTGCGGCCGGAGTGCTGGGGGGATCTGGTGGTGCCTTACGCGGCAGGCTGGCCGGAATACCGCGCACCGACCGGAGTGACTTCGGCCCGCCGCGACACGGTGCTGGCGTGGGTGGCGCAGCATTACCGGGGGCCGCTGCCGGTGACGGGTAACCGTCCGGTCTGACTGCCATTACCGCAGGTTCCATGGCAGCAGGTCATTGATCCGGTTGATCTTGTGGTCTGGAATGCGGGCGAGGGTGTCGACGAGCCAGGCTTGGGGATCGACGCCGTTGAGCTTGGCGGTCT
>JANOQT010000118.1:0-37412 GCA_031415015.1 Paracoccaceae bacterium | reverse complement strand
CACAGATCGACCGCTTCTCCTCGTCAGTCCAAAGCCGTTTCGTTCGCCGAACCACCCAAAACCCCATAGTGTCCGCTATCCAAAGCGGACACTATCCAACCCACTCTATCCGCGGCAGAGCAGTCAGACCGGACGGTTACTGATAGCTGAAGGGCATGAGCAGACCAAGGACACCGATCTACAAGACCCTGAACTGGCCCGCGTGTAACAGGGCGCTCAAGCGCCGCGGGTCACTGACGGTTTGGTTCGATCCTGACATGGCTTGGGGAGGGGACGAGGTCCGGGCGTTGGAGAGTCGGGGCAGGCCCCGACCTACGCGGTGCGTTGTCACCTTGACTGCGATGCTGTCGATCATCCGTCCATCACACCCCGTCCTTGATCCGGGATCTCATGATACCAGCGAGGCCCGGGGCGGAGATGATGGGGCGGGAGGGGTTTGGTGGGTTGGCACCCACCCTACGCTTGTTTCGTCCCAATCCCACATAATGAGCATACGTCAAGTAAGGGTGCAAGGGGGAGTTTGGGGCGGGGAGGGTTAATGGGGGGTGAACGGGAGGGCGTGGAAATGGTGCGTGAGATCACACACCCTACGCTTGCTGATTGGCCGCCCATTCAACATAAGTGACCGCAATGGAGCTGGTGAGGTTCGAGCGGATCGCGTTCAGCACGGCGGGGTCGGTGATCGCGGTGGCATAGCCCTGACGTTGAAAGTCGATCTCGGATTGGGTGATCGAGCCGGAAGCGTCGGCGAGGAGGACGAGTTCGAGGTCCACCTCTTGGGCGTGGAGGGGGAGGGGGAGGAAGAGGAGGGGGATCAGATGGCGCATGCGGGGGAGGATAGGGCGGGGGTAGCATCAGGCAAGAAGAACCGGGGCAATCCCTGACCTACGGCGGGGCTGCGCACAAGGAATGCGCACCCTGCGCGAGATATCGGAATGACGGTCGACGGTCTCACATTTGGAAGCCGCCCGCGAAATGATTGAGGGCGTAGAGCAGGACTAGGGACAAGCCAATGAAATAGTATCTGAACACTGCGACCTCCATGCCCGGCAAGGGTGAGGTGATCCGCAGCGAATGTCCAGATGAAAGCCGTTGCCCCAAACGCCCGCTGCATGCCCGAACAAGCCTGCGAGGGCCGGAAGGGAGGGCGCGGTCAGATTTGCTTTGGGCAAATCTGACTGGGTTCGGGCGGAGGCGGTGGGTTGGCACCTACCCTACGCTTGCTGGAGGCGACTATCATAAATCCTCAATTAGAAGCAAAAATATCCAGAATTCTGGAAAGGCTTTTTGGTTCAATAATGCTCACAAATCCCAAACTAATTGGAACTAAAAGATTGTACAATACGCCGATAGCAGAGTTTAGGTATGCGCCAGACTTTTCAATGAACGAGCGCCTTGTTACTCTCTTCCTTCTGTCTTTTGAGAATCTCAATTCCCATTCCTCAGGGTCTTCATAATAGCCCTCGTCTTGCTCTGGTTCATAACTCGGAAAGGAGGCGATGGTTGCTTTCTCCCACTTTTCATCGACTTGGGTAAGCTTTAAATGGGACCAACTTATTAGCTCGCTTGCCGACATCGACAGAAATCTGAGCATAAGATACGCTACACTAATTTGTCCGATGAGTATCAGGCGATCGTGAGAGACTGCGACTTTCAACCCAAAGAAGTTGAACTCGTCACTCAGAAAATTCAATGAAGAGAAGAAAAGTAAAAGAATGCTTGCGCCAAAAAGCGCACGGCGCGCCTTTTCGACACTTTCGCTATCAATTATGAACGATAGGAAACTCATACATCCAACTCCTCCACAAACCGCGCATTCTCCTGAATGTACTGAAACCGCAGTTCCGGCTTCTTGCCCATCAACCGCTCCACCAGATCGCCGGTCATCCCCGGTTCGTCCTCGTCAATCGACACCCGGATCAGCTTGCGGGTCAGGGGGTTCATCGTGGTGTCTTTCAGGTCCTTGGCGTCCATCTCTCCCAGCCCCTTGAAGCGCTGGACGTCGATTTTGCCTTTGCCTCCAAGGCCTTTGGCCAGCCAGATCTCTTTCTCGGCGTCGTCAGCGACATAGAGGCGGCGGGCACCCTGGGTCAGGCGGTAAAGCGGCGGGCAGGCGAGGTAGAGGTGGCCCTTGTCGATCAGCGGGCGCATCTGGGTGAAGAAGAAGGTCATCAACAGGCTGGCGATATGCGCGCCGTCGACGTCGGCGTCGGTCATGATGATGATTTTCTCATAGCGCAGGTCTTCGACGTTGAAGCGGGCGCCCATATTGACGCCAAGCGCCTCGCAGATATCGCGAATCTCGGAGTTTTCGTTGAGTTTGGCCGACGCCGCACCAAGGACGTTGAGGATTTTACCCTTGAGGGGGAGGAGGGCCTGCGTTTCACGGCTGCGCGCGCCTTTGGCGGAGCCGCCGGCGCTGTCACCTTCGACGATGAACAATTCCGTGCCTTCGCGGGTTTTTGACGAACAGTCGGTCAATTTCCCTGGCAGGCGGAGTTTCTTGGTGGCGGTCTTGCGCTGGGTTTCCTTTTCCTCGCGCCGTTTCAGGCGTTCCTCGGCGCGGAGCACGAGAAAATCGAGGATGGAGCCTGCGGATTTGGGATCGGCGGCAAGCCAGGTGTCGAAATGATCGCGGACGGCGTTTTCGACGTATTTGGCGGCTTCCTCGGTGGCGAGGCGGTCTTTGGTCTGGCCGACGAATTGCGGTTCGCGGATGAAGACGGAGATCAGCGCGCAGCCGCCGGTGAGCATGTCGTCGCGGGTGATAAGGTCGGCCTTGCGGTTCTTGACCCGCTCGCCGTAGGCGCGGATGCCTTTCAGGATCGCGGCCCAGAAGCCGGTCTCATGTGTGCCGCCTTCGGAGGTGGGGACGGTGTTGCAATAGGAGTGGATGAAGCCGTCGCGGGCGGGGGTCCAGTTGATCGCCCATTCGACCGAGCCGGGGATGTTGTATTTCTCGGGGAAGCCGACTTTGCCGGCAAAGGGGCGGTCGGCGTAGGTGGTGGTTTTCAGGAGCGTGTCGGAGAGGTAATCGGCAAGGCCGCCGGGGAAACGGAAGGTTGCCTCTTGCGGGGTTTCGCCGTCGTTGAGCGCGGTTTTCCAGCGGATTTCGACGCCGGAGAACAGATAGGCCTTGGAGCGGGTCAGCTTCATCAGGCGGGCGGGTTTCAGGGTCTGGTGGCCGAAAATCTCGGGGTCGGGGTGGAAGGTGACGGTGGTGCCGCGGCGGTTCTGGACGGGGCCCAGTTTCTGGATCGGACCGAGCGGGATGCCGCGCGAGAAGCTTTGTTCGTACAGCTCCTTGTTCAGCGCGACTTGCACCGTCATCAGGTCGGACAGCGCGTTGACGACCGAGGAGCCGACGCCGTTCAGGCCGCCTGAGGTGGAATAGGCCTTGTTGGAGAATTTGCCGCCGGCGTGGAGGGTACACAGGATCACCTCCAGCGCGGATTTGCCGGGGAACTTCGGGTGCGGGTCGACGGGGATGCCGCGGCCGTTGTCGCGGACGGTGACGGAGTTGTCGTCGTGCAGTTCCACCTCGATGCGGTTGGCGTGGCCCGCCACCGCCTCGTCCATCGCGTTGTCGAGGATTTCGGCGACCATGTGATGCAGCGCGCGCTCATCCGTGCCGCCTATATACATCCCGGGGCGTTTGCGGACCGGCTCCAGCCCCTCAAGCACCTCGATGGACGAGGCGTCGTAGGTCTGCGCGCCGGAAAGGAGGTCGGATGCCATGGGCTGCTCGATTCTTGGTTTTGGGTCTTGGCGCAGGCATTAGACCACCGACCGGGGCAGGGGCGCAAGATGTGGGGTCCTTGTGGGTCCTTTGATGAGAACAGAAAGTGAATGAGCGCCAATCTCACAGCATCATTTAAGGGAGGCTCAATGCCGGAAAACAAGCAGCGGAAGCACCGGTGAATGCGGTGAAAGCTGCGTCTACCTTGCGTGACACCAACGCACCCGCGACCCAACATCGCGCGACTTCAATGTCATGAACCCAGTAAGCGCCCTGATTTCAGCGCCTTGATTTCGTAGTGACCGTGACGCCACCGTTGTCGAACCGCAAGAGCCCCGAGGTTCAGGGGTTTCCTGAGGCGAAGGGTCGGCAGAAGCCGGGGGACCGTCGGTGCCGCGCGCGCCCGACAACTTTTCCAAAGGGAACGGCCAATGACGTTAATCGGCTGTTTACCGGTGCCCCCCAAACCTCGGAGCGCGGGACAGGCGGGGACGCCGATGACCGTAAAGGGAAAGGCACCTCACGGCTTGGCCAGGCCTTCCGTCGGGGTGTCCGACCTCTTTTTGGCCTTTCCCGTTTTGAAATATCCCACGGGGGGTGCGGGGGGTGTGAAACCCCCCGCCGCCGCTGGCAGAGGTCACGCCGGTTCGGCCATACGTCCAGCCCACATCGCCTTGAAGGCCGCGCGCGACTGGCAGGCCTCCAGCCATGCTTTCACTGCAGGAAACTCGGCCAACAGCGTCGGGTGGCCTTGTGCGTAACGTGTGCATTCCGCGAGGTTGATGTCGGCGGCCGTGAAACGGTTGCCGACCAGCCAGGACTGTGCCGAAAGATGGCCTTGCATATGCGCCAGATAGCGACGCAGCTTTTCGGCGGCAATTGCTATAATACCCTCGCTTTCGGGTGTCCCGGCCCCAAGGGCAAAGGTGATTTCCAAGGCCGGGGTTTCGATGTTGGACGCGCCGAACAGCGCCCATTGTTCCATCAGCGCGGCCTCGGCCCCATCCCTGGGGCCAAGGTCGCCGCCATGCTGCCGCGCGATGTGCAGCGTGATGGCCAGCGATTCCGTCAGCACCAGCCCGTCCTCGACATAGGCCGGGATCTGGCCCAACGGGTTTACCGTCCGAAACGCCGGCGAGGCGGTGTTCAGCGGCGCATCCGCGGCCTTCGGGTCGGGCAGGCGGTAGCTTTGGATCACCGGCACATGGGTGAAGGGCAGGCCGATCTCGCCCAGCAGCCAAAGCGGGCGCGAGGCGCGGGAGCGGTAGACACCGTACAGAGTGATCATGGATGACGTCCTTGCAGAGAATGCGCCGATCCTAGGCGCTGTCAGGGCCAAGGAAAAGACCCACAGAACGGGGCTCCGGCACCCTGTCCGACATTTGACCCGGATCAAGGAAAGGGGCGCGGTTTCGTGCTTTCTGGCCGTTCTGAGCATGGCAAGGAGGCGAGCATGGAAGATATGTCCCCCCGACGACACCGTTGAAATCCGCAGCACCCTCGGCGGAGGCCTTACCCGAAATCTCCACCGAGCCCCGGGCACCGGAGGAGGCTCTGGGCGGGCCGAAGCAGTTTCCCGCGGTCACCCTCAATACTCTGCGTCAGGCCTTCGAATCCGGGCGTTACCCCTATGCCCGGCTGATGGGCCGGATCGCCTATGAGGCGGAAAAGGCCCGGCTGCAGGCCGAGTTGCTGAAGCTGCAGATCTGGGCGCAGGACACCGGGCAGAAGTTCGTCATCCTGATGGAGGGGCGCGATGCGGCTGGCAAGGGCGGCACGATCAAGCGGTTCATGGAACATCTGAACCCGCGCTATGCCCGCACTGTTGCCCTGTCCAAACCGTCGGAAAAGGAAAATGGCGAGTGGTTCTTTCAGCGTTACATCCAGCATCTACCGACCAGGGGCGAGATCGTGTTCTTTGACCGCAGCTGGTACAACCGCGCCGGAGTAGAGCGGGTGATGGGCTTTTGCAGCCCGTCGGAATACCTTGAATTCATGCGTCAGGCGCCGGAGCTGGAACGGATGCTGGTGCGGTCGGGCATCCGGCTGCACAAATACTGGTTCTCGGTGACCCGCGAGGAGCAGCGCGCCCGGTTCCTCGCGCGTGAAACCGATCCGTTGAAGCGCTGGAAACTGTCGCCGATCGACAAGGCCAGCCTGGACAAGTGGGACGATTATACCGAGGCGAAGGAGGCGATGTTCTTTTACACCGATACGGCAGATGCGCCCTGGGTGATCGTGAAATCCAACGACAAGAAACGGGCGCGGCTGAACTGCATGAAGCAGTTCCTGTCGACGGTCGACTATCCGGAAAAGGATGTCGAGGTGGTCGGGCAGCCGGATCCGCTGATCGTCGGGCGCGCCGCGCAGGTTCTGGGGGCGGCCGACGACATCTATGACGTGGCGACCCACCCCGCGCGGCGGCACGCCGGTTGACGGCGGGGGTTTGCCGGACATGGCCGATCAGACTTGGCCTTTCGCGGTGGGCAGGCTAGCCTCGGGCGTATGAAGCTTTGGGGTCTGATTGGCGGTTTTGTGGCGGGGTTGGCGGGACCGGCCCTCGCGCATCCGCATGTGTTCATCGACACCAGGGTCGAGGTCATTCTGGACGCTGAAAACCGCGCCACGGCGGTGCGGATCAGCTGGACCTATGATGATCTCTATTCGCTTTATGTCGTCGGCGACATGGGGCTGGACCCCGATTGGGACGGCAAGCTGACGGCGGAGGAAGAGGCAAAGCTGGCCGGGTTCGACATGGGTTG
Source organism: Paracoccaceae bacterium (assembly GCA_031415015.1). GTDB lineage: Bacteria > Pseudomonadota > Alphaproteobacteria > Rhodobacterales > Rhodobacteraceae > JAUYQR01. Next base: position 30,911 of record JANOQT010000118.1, on the reverse strand, counting down.
GGATCCGGGCTTTGCGGGCGATACCTATGCGCTGATGGCCGACCGCGAGCTGGCGTTGTCGGGCCCCACGGAGTGGAGCGCCGGTTATGCCGGGGGCCGCATCACCTCGGTCCACACGCGGACGTTTGCGGCGCCGGTGCCGGTGGGGACGGAGCCGCTGATTGTGCAGGTCTATGATCCGGGGTTTTACACCGCCTATGCGATTGCCTTTGGTCCGGTGGTGACGGGCGGGGCAGGCTGCACGGCAGAGGCTTACGAGCCTGATATCAGCGCGGCGGACGCGGCGTTGAAGGCGGCATTGTCGGAATATTCGGCGGATGAGAGCCTTGAGGCGGATTTCCCGGCGGTGGGGAAGGCCTATTCCGAAGAGGTAAGGGTCACATGCGCCGCGCCATGATGATTTTGGGGCTGGTGCTGGCAGGGATCGCCGGTTTGCTGTGGCTGACCGGCGGGCTGGAAGTCATGCAGGCCTGGGTGCAGGGCATGCAGCACGCGGCGCAAGACCGGCTGGCGGCAGCGGTGCGGGCGCTGAAAGGCGGTCAGCCGGGGGCATTGCTGGCGCTGTTGGCGGGGTGCTTCACCTACGGTGTGCTGCATGCGGCGGGGCCGGGGCATGGCAAGATGCTGATCGGCGGCTACGGCGTGGCGCGGCGGGTGCCGGTGGTGCCGCTGGCGGGGATCGCGCTGGCGGCGAGCCTCGCGCAGGCGGCGGTGGCGGTGGGGCTGGTCTATGCGGCGGTGGCGGTGCTGGGCTGGACGCGGCAGGCGGTGGTCGGCACGGCGGAGGATGTGATGGCCCCGGTCAGCCATGTTCTGATCGCCGGGCTGGGGCTGTGGCTGGTCTGGCGCGGGGTGCGGGGGCTGATGGCGCAGGCGCACGCACATAACCATGGCCATGACGATGGCCATGTCCACGGCCCGGGATGCGGCCACGCGCATGGGCCGACTGTTGAGGAGGTCAACCGTCTGACCGGCTGGCGCGATACTGCGGCGCTGATCGCGGGGATTGCAATGCGGCCCTGTTCGGGGGCGCTGTTCCTGTTGATCCTGACCTGGCAGATCGGCGTTGGCATGGCCGGAGTGGCGGGCGCCTTTGCGATGGGCCTTGGCACGGCGGCGGTGACGGTGGTGGTGGCGGGGATGGCCGTCTGGGCGCGCGAGGGCGCGCTGGCCACGCTGTCTGGCGGGCGGATGGCGCGGGCGCTGCCGGTGCTGGAACTGGCGGTGGGTGTGGCGATCATGCTGGTGGCGCTGGGGTTGTTGCGGCAGTCGTTCTGACGCTGCGTTGCGGCGGGGAAGGCGGGTTGTCCTTGGCAGTCGGCGGCGCTATGGCGCAGCCATGACACAGACATTGACCGCCTCCGGGCATGCACGGGCGACGCTTGTGCTGGGCCTGCCGTTGATCGGATCGCATCTGGCGCAGATGGCGCTGCATGTGACGGATACCGTCATGCTGGGCTGGTACGGGGTGACGGCACTGGCGTCCGTCGTGCTGGGGGCGTCATCGTTTTTCATCGTTTTCGTGCTGGGATCGGGCTTTGCCAAGGCGGTGATGCCGATGGTTGCGGCGGCGCTGGGATCGGGCGACGAGGTGCAGGTCCGCCGCGACACCCGGATGGGGCTGTGGCTGTCGATCCTGTTCGGGGTGCTGGTCTATCCGGTGTTCTGGTGGTCGGAGCCGATCCTGCTGGCGCTGGGCCAAAAGCCCGAGGTAGCGCGTCTGGCGCAGGATTTCATGCGGATTGCCGGGCTGGGGATGGTGCCAGCCTTGGCGGTGACGGTGCTGTCAAGCTATCTGGCGGCGCTTGGCCGGACGCAGGCGGTGCTGTTTGTCACGGTGGCGGCGGTGCTTTTGAACATCGCGGTAGGCTGGGCGCTGATCTTCGGCAACTGGGGGTTTCCCGAACTGGGCGTGCGCGGGGCGGCGATTGCGACGGTGGCCGTGCAGGTGTTCTCGTTGGCGGTGCTGGTGGTTTATGCGGCGCTGCTGCCCGATCTGAAGCGGTTCCACCTGTTCCAGCGGTTCTGGCGGCCGGACTGGCATGCCTTTCGCAACGTGTTCCGGCTTGGCTGGCCTATCGGGCTGACCGGGCTGGCGGAGGGCGGGTTGTTTCAGGCCTCCGCCTTGATGATGGGGTGGGTCGGCACGGTGGAACTGGCGGCGCACGGCATTGCGATGCAGGCGGCGTCGCTGGGTTTCATGCTGCATGTGGGGCTGTCGAGTGCAGCGACGATCCGCACCGCAAGGTTTGACGGCAGTGGCGATGTGCGGGCGTTGCGGCTGGGGGCAAAGGTGGCGCTGGCGCTTTCCTTTGCCGTGGCGGTGCTGGTCATTGCGGTGTTTCTGGCTGGCCCGCAGGCGATTGTCGCGCTGTTTCTGGACATGACCAAGCCGGAAAGCGCCCAGATTGTCGCGTACGGCGCGGTGCTGCTGGTGCTGGCGGCGCTGTTCCAATTGGCCGATGCGATGCAGGTGATGGCGCTGGGGCTGCTGCGCGGCATCCGCGATACCCGCGTGCCGATGGTTCTGGCGGCGGTCAGCTATTGGCTGATCGGCATCCCGTGCAGCTATGTCCTGGCGTTTCCGCTTGGATTTGGCGGGGTCGGGCTATGGCTGGGGCTGGTCGTCGGGCTGGCCTGTGCGGCGGCAAGTCTGATGTGGCGGTTCTGGGTGCTAGCGCCAAAGCCGGTGCAGACTGGCGAAGCGGCCCTGAAGGCGTGACAGCAACCGGTTCGCCGGACCCATCGGCAAGGTGCCTGCGGCGAGGCGGTCCACGATCACCTCGGGCGGGCAGGGCTGGCGGCTGACCGGATCCCAGTAGCGCGGATAGGCGATCAGGGCGGCGTGGATCAGTTGGGTCAGGTCCGGGCGCGGCAAGGGGGTGCCGTCCGGGGCACGCTGGCGGCGGGCGGGGACCGGGCCTTTGTCGGTGGTCAGACCCCACCCGGCGTAGAAGGGCGCGCCAAGGCAGGTAACGGGGATGCCCCGGATCAGCGCCTCAAACCCCAGAAGCGAGGTCATCGTCCAGACCTCGTTGATTTCGTTCAGGATTGCGGCGGGGTCGGTGTGGGGCAGGATGACGTCGGCGAGGCCTTGCAGACTTTCGGGCGGGATCGCGCCGGGGCGCAGGCCCGCTTCGACATCGGGGTGGGGTTTGTAGAGTATCACCGCACCGGGATGCGCCGCGCGGGCGGCTTGCAGGAGGGCAAGGTTGGTGCGGACGGTGCCGCCACCCTTGAGGATCGACGCGTCGTCTTCGACCTGTCCGGGTAAGAGGATGCGGTGGCCTTGTGGCAGATCGGGCAAGGCGCTGCCGGGCAGGTTGTATTTGCTGAGGCCAAGGGCGCGCAGCTGGCCCGCAAGGCGGTCGGCCCGGTAGCCGGGCGGGGCTGCGGTGAGGATCAGCTGTTCGAGGCGCGAGGGGCGGGTCGGATCGTAATAGATGCCAAGATCATCGGTGACAAGGCTGAGCGGCGGCGTCAGGGACGCGCCGAGCCCGCGCGAGCGCAGGAACCCGTCCTCGACGCGCAGGGTGGGGGTCGTGGGGGCGAAACCTTCGGGTTCCTTTCCGGCCCAGATCAGCAGGGTGCGGTTCCTGGCGGTGGCCAGCGCGTTGGCGGCAATGGGATCGTCGCGGAAGATGACGGCTTGGTGGGCGCCGAACACCTGTTGCAGGCGCTTGCGTTTCCACAGGCGCATGCCGGCGGCGACGTGGCCAAAGCGGTCTTCGCGGTACGCGCGGACCTGCGCCTCCAGCTGATCGACGGCGTCTTCAAAGCTGCACAGCCGGTCGCGGCAGGGATCGTACCACAAGGGCGCGAGGATCATCGCCCCGGCGAACAACTGGTCGCGCGTCAGGGTTCTGGTGCGGCGGGGGATAGGTCGTTCGTCGTCGCTGAGGCCCCAACCGGCGTAGAAGGGCTGACCAAAGACGCGGGGGCGGTGACCGGAAAGGATCGCCTCGAAGCCCAGCTGCGAGGACACGGTGTAGACGGCGATGGCCCCGTCCAACAGCGCCCAGGGGGAAACCGGGGTGGTCAGCAGGGTGATGTGCTGGGTCGCATCGGCGGGGCCGAAGTGCCCGGCGCGAAGACCGGCAATGGTTTCGGGATGCGCCTTGATGACGATGCGCGCGCCGGGGTTTTCGGCGGTGGCGGTGGCCAGCATGGTGCGGAAGGTGTCGGCAGAGGCCCCGGAATGGCGGATGGCGGCATCGCCCCGCGTCTGGTCGACGACAAGGACGTATCCGGGGGTGGGAAGGGGCAGCGACAGGTCATGATTGTTGTATTTTGATAGATGAAGGGCCTTGATGCGGGCAATTCCGGCAGCGGCACGTTCAGTAATGTTCGATTTTTGAAAATTGCTGGTGAGCAGTATCTGTTCGATGAGGGAGGGGGCAGCGCTGTCGAAATGCACGCCGTAAGGGTCGAGAAGCAGGCCTGCGGGCGGCTCACCCATCCGGCCGGGATGGACCGAGCGCAGGAAGGCATCCTCCAGCCGGATCAGCGGGGTGTTGCGGCGGCGGGCAACCGCCTCGCCGCGCCAGGCGGTCGGGCTGTGGCCCCAGACGACGGTGGCATCCTTTGGGCCAGGCAGGCCGAAACGCAGCTCGTGCCCTGCGAGGGCAAGGATGCGCCGCAGGCGGGCGTTGCGCAGAAAGCCGAGAGTCTGGTGAACGAGGCGCTGCGGCACCCCGGAGTGATCCGCGCCCGCCAAGGCGCGGTCAGTTCCCTGAATTGGCGGTGCTTGCCAGGTTTGCAGCAGCACCTGTGGTGCCGGTGATCGCCCCCAGCGTCTTTTGCCACTGCACGAAGGGCGCTTCGGTGACATAGAGCGTGTCGCCGTCGCGGATCAGGAAATCGCGGGCCTCGAACAGGCCGGTGGGTTCGGTCAGATCCAGCACATAGACCATGCGCTGATCGCCGATCAGGTCGCTACGACCCAGGACAACGTTGGCGATGGATTCGGTTTCATCGCGCAGAACGAAGACGCCCGTCGGGTCGGCTGCGTTGGTGGACAGGCCGCCCACGGTTGCAATCGCCTCCAGCGCCGAAAGGGTTTCGGATTCGAACGGCACGAGGCTTTGTGACCCGGTGGCACCGAGGGCGATGAAGGTGCGGCTGTCCTCTTCGATCACGATCTTGTCGCCGGGGCGCAGGGCGATATCCAGCGAGGGGTTCTCATAGAGGTCCTTCAGCCAGATCTTGCCGGTGTGGCCGCCGCGGGTGATGCGGACGATGGCGACATCCGGGTCGATGGCGACGCCACCGGATTTCGCCAGCATGGTGGCCAGCGTGCGGGTCGGTGCTTCGATCGGATAGACGCCTGGACCGGCGGCCTGCCCCGCGATCGAAACCGACGCGCCGTCACCGGCGAGGCGCTGGACAGTGACCTGCGGATCGGGGGTCTGGTCTTCAAGCTTGCGGGTGATGGCCTGACGCAGACCCTCGGGCGTCTGCCCGGCGGCGCGGATGCGGCCCGCATAGGGGATATAGATATAGCCCTGACCGTCGACCTGAATTTCGGACAGCGGCGTGATGCGCTGGCCGGTATTGCCCAGCAGCGGGTCGTCCTTGACGTTTTCAAACACGGTCACGCCCAGCGTATCGCCGGAAGAAATCGTGTCGGAGCCAACCAGCCCGGCGTTCTGGAAGCCAGAACTGAAGCCAAAGGTGGCTTGCAATGCGGTCGCCCGCGACACGTTGTCATCGACGGTGACGATGAAGGCATCGCCCTTTTTCTGGACCGAACCGGCGAAAATCTCGCGTTTGTTCGGGCCGGACCGGGGCAGGCCACAGCCCACGACCAGTGCCGCGATTCCAAGCAAGGCAATGGCCTTGACGGTTTTTGTTGACTTGCCCTGCACGATTGCCCTCGACTGCGTGTCTCCGCATTTAAGGAAAATCCTATCGTTTCAGAGCCCCGAACGCCAGCATCGCGTGTCAGGCTTATGTCACGACGCGCAACTGTTGCCGTGGTGCCGCTTTGCCGGAGGTCAGCGCCTGATAAGGATCTTCGTCCGACAGCATCAGGTCTACCACCTGTCGTAGCAGCGCCCGCCGCCCCCGCGAGGAGTAGAAGCCGCCGGCAATCTGGCTGGTTTCCAGCAGGAAGTGGCGATAGTCGCGGTAGGCGCGGGTATCGGGCCGTTCGGCCCCGGCAAAGAATTGATCTAGTGGCAAGGAAGACACAAATTCGGGTTTGGCATAGACCGCTGCCCCGAAATTACGCAGCGGCAGCCCGCGCCAGAGCGCCTGTTGCCCGGCGGTGGAATTCACCGTGACGGCAGAGCGCGCGTCATTCAACAGCTGCGCCAGCTTGCCGCCGCGCACGAAGTGGACACGGTCCCGAAGCCCATGGTCGCGCGCCAGCCGACGGATATCTGAGGCGAGGGGCACACGCCCGTCTTCAAGCGGATGGGCCTTGAACACCAGATGATGATGCGGCGGAGCACCGCGCGCGAAGGCAGAAATGACCAGATCCAGAAACTCGGTCATCGAGGTGAAGGGGGAATGATCGCGAAAGCTGGCGTCATGTTCCAGTTGCAGAATGGCGAGGTGATACGGAAAGCCGCCCCGCCGGATGCGGCTGGTGGCAAGTCGCCGTTCAATGCGGTGCAGGGGCATCAGCAGGAAGCGGCGCAGATAAAGCGCAAACTCCTGCCCCACGGTCAAGGCGCGGTGCGAGCGGAAATAGGCATAGCTTTGATAACCGCCCAGCACGAAGCCGTGGTACAGCGCGCCCCAGAACATGTGCTGGCGCATGTCGCCCCAGATGGCAGGCGCGTCCGGCAAGTCGATATCGACACGCGCAAGCGCCGCTTGCATGTCTGCGACCGTCAGGTCCATCAGCCGGGAGTGGCCGTTCGCGCCGCCGCGTTCGTAGGTGACCCAGTAGGGGCGCAGGTAGCCTTCTTCAAAGACGTGGATGGTCAGGCCTTGCGCACGGGCAATGCGGATTGCTGCGGCATGAACGGGCCGGGTATCGCCGTACAGGACCAGATCGGTGATCGCGTGGGTGTCAATCAGGGCGGTGAGGGTGGCGGGCCAGTCGTCAGCGGTGCCGAGAAAGGGGATGTAACCGGCCCCCGGCCAGAACATCCGGTCCCCAAGGTTGAAACCGACACGCCAGACCTGCGCGCCGGCGGCGGTCAGCATCCCACCCAGGCGGTGAAACCACGGGCCGTGCGGGCCTTGCAGGAACAGAAATCGTCGGCTGATGGCGGTCACGGGCAACCTTTGGGAAGCGGCCAGTCATGTATGGGGCAGATTTCCACAGGACTAGGGCAAAAATGCTGTTGAAAGGTGAATTCCCTTCGCCGTGCGGGCCATGGTAACCATCCTCAGGCAATGCGGAAGGGGATGCGCGATGTTCACGGGGATCGTGACAGATATCGGACGAGTGCTGGAGATCCGGCAGGAGGGCGATCTGCGGGCGCGGATCGGCACCGGCTATGACGTGGCGGGCATCGACATCGGCGCGTCGATTGCCTGTGACGGGGTCTGCCTGACGGTGGTGGCGCTGGGCCGCGTGCCACAGGGGTGGTTCGAGGTGCAAATCTCGGCCGAGACGGTGTCGAAGACCAATCTGGCGGGCTGGGGTCCGGGCAAGCGGATCAATCTGGAGCGGGCGCTGAAGGTGGGCGACGAGTTGGGCGGGCACATCGTGTCGGGCCATGTCGACGGTTTGGCCGAGGTGGTTGCGGTGGTGCCCGAAGGCGGGTCGGTGCGGGTGACGTTCCGCGCGCCGGAAGCGCTGGCGAAGTTCATCGCGCCGAAGGGGTCCGTGGCGCTGAACGGGACTTCGCTGACGGTGAACGAGGTGGCGGGATGCGACTTCGGGGTGAATTTCATTCCGCACACGCAGGGGGCGACAACCTGGGGGGAGGTTGCGGTCGACGACAGGGTCAACCTGGAGATCGACACCATGGCGCGCTACGTGGCGCGGTTGCGGGAGTGGGGCTGAGGGTTGTGTCCGGGGCCAACGCCGGGGGTTTCACACCCCCGGACCCCCGTGGGATATTTCCTAAAAGAGCAAGAAAGTTTGAATCAAATGCTGTCGGTAGGGGCGGGATGAACGACTACTAAGCAAAGAGTGATTTCAAAGGAATATCATGAGTATAAACTTCGGCACTGTCATGGCGCTTCAGGATATCGTCGTCCGGGTGCGGAGCAATCAGTCAGACATCTACGAACAATGGGCTCGGATTGGCGCAACCTTGGCACATCATCGTGGAGACCCAAGCGGACACGCCAAAGAGCACCTTGATGGCACGGTTGACATGGTTTTGCGGGATATCGAAAGCGAGCAACTGGACGCAATCAAGCAGCATGGGAAGATGATTGACGGCGGTGCCTTCCAATTGCAAGTTAGCCTGTCGAAAATGTGGGTCTTCGCCATCTACGAAACTGTTCGGTTGAACTGTGCGTTCAAACCTTGCGATGGGTATCCTGACAAGAGTGCGTACTGCGGGCAACATGCGTGCCTTAGATGCAATCTCCGCTCCGCCAGAGACAGACTGAGCACTTTCAGAATACCGTTGGCCAAACTCGAACCAGAAAAGCCATCGAAATCTGTACCAACGGACGTGAACTACCAGCCCGACCTGGTGATGGACGACGACAATGGCTCTATTGGTTGGCGTGCAAGATCAGATCGGACAGGCAATGTGGAAGTTGAGAGCCGTTTGGCACTTTCTGATTTCATTCTGGGAAGACTTTCTTAGGACGATGCTTGTCGTCCAACACTCAATAACAAAACGAAACGGCGGCCCCTTGGGACCGCCGTTTCATTTATTCTGATCCGGTTATCAGGCGGCTACGCGGCCGACAAGGACAGAGCCTACGGTTTTGGCCGCACCGGCCTCATCCACGCCCGAAACTGCCGCGACTTCGCGGGTCAGGCGTTCGAGGGCGGCTTCGTACAGCTGACGTTCGGAGTAGGATTGCTCGCGCTGGTCGTCGGTGCGGTGCAGGTCGCGGACCACTTCGGCGATGGACAGAAGGTCGCCGGAGTTGATCTTCTGTTCATATTCCTGCGCACGGCGCGACCACATGGCGCGCTTGACCTTGGCCTTGCCCTTGAGCGTATCCAGCGCCTTTGTGATCACGTCGGGGGCGGAAAGGGCGCGCATGCCGATTTCGGTCGCCTTGTGGGTGGGTACCCGCAGCGTCATCTTGTCCTTCTCGAACGAGATGACGAACAGTTCCAGCTGAATTCCGGCAATCTGCTGTTCCTCGATCGAGATGATCTTGCCAACCCCGTGCGCGGGATAGACGACGAACTCGTTCGGGCGGAAGTCAGGCTTTTTCGACTTGGTCATGCGGCACGATCCCCAAATGGGAAACCTGCTTTCGGGACAAGAACGCACGACCGGGGCCCCTGACCCCAGCAGTGCTGGTGAATTTGTCACAAAAGAATTGGGCTCAGGCGGTGTGCGCTAAGCCGCAGATCAGGCTTCCATGCTTGTTTGTGAACAAACCATAACACAAAAATCGTCTGATTCCAACATCGGCGGGTGCTGGAAAATGTGGCGATATGCCCTGAAATCTAACGAAATTCTAACAACGGGCCGAATCGGGCATTCTTCGCCCGCGAATCAGCCGCCCTTGCCCGGGTTCTCGGAGAAGTACTTGTCGCGCTTGCCGGTTTCGCCATCGCGGGCTTCGGCATCGGGCATCGGATCCTTTTTGGTCACGATCACCGGCCATTGCAGCGAGTATTTGCGGTTGAAGGTGACCCAGGCGTCCATGTCCGGCTCGGTGTCCGGACGGATCGCGTCGGCGGGGCATTCGGGTTCGCAGACGCCGCAGTCGATGCATTCATCCGGGTGGATGACCAGCATGTTCTCGCCCTCGTAGAAGCAGTCCACCGGACACACCTCGACGCAGTCGGTGTATTTGCAGGCGATGCAGTTGTCGATCACCACGTAGGTCATGGAAGAGCCTCGTCACTTGCCGTTGATGCTGACTAAATCAGCGGGGGGGATCATTCAAGCGGGCTTGGTGCCGCAAGGTCTAGGTAAAGCGCTTGTGCTTCGCCCGACGGTCCGCGGCGGTGGCCAAGTGCGGTGACCCGGACGACACGGATCTGGCGGCCATGCGGGAAGGTCAGCACATCGCCGGGGGTGATTTCGCGGCTGGGGCGGCTGGTCGGCATGCCGTTGATGCGGACGTGGCCATCGTCGATCAGCGAGGCGGCAAGGGCGCGGGTCTTGAAGAGCCGCGCCTGCCAGAGCCATTTGTCGAGCCGAAGTTTCGGCCCGGCTGCGGGGTCAGGTTTGCCGGAAGGTCCGGCCAAGGCTTAAACCTTGGACTTGAGCGCCATCAGCACGGCGAAAGGATTGTCGGGGTCGATCGGTTTTTCGGGGCGCGGTGGGCGGGCCTCGTAGATCGGCTTTTTCTCTGGCTGAAGTTTACCGCCCTGACGGTCGCCACGGTCGCCCTTGCCCTTGTAGGGCTTGCCCTCGCCCGGCTTGCCCTGCGGTTTGCGGTCGCGGCGTTCACCTTGTGGGCGGTCACCTTGCGGGCGGTCACCTTGTGGTTTTGCCTCACCTTCGGCTTGCGGTTTACGCTCGGGGCGGGGGCTGCGTTCGGCGTTACGTTCGGGGCGCTGGAAGCGGGGTTTCGGGGCCCAGGTGAAGGTGTAGAACGCCTCCATTTCCGGAGCGGCTGGTTCGGCTTCCGGATCGGGTTCAGGTGGCGGCGGGGCGAGGATCGACACCTCTTCCGGGATCGGCTGACCGGCGGCGATGGCGGCTGCGGCTTCTTCGGAGATCTCGGGGGCTTTCGGAGCCTCGGCCACCTTGACCTTGGCCCGTTCGCCCTTTTCGCCTTTGTAACCAAGGCCTGCCATCAGGTCAGAGAACTGGTCCAGCGTCATGCCGGTGATCGACAGCATGTCGGGCGTGGCCTCAAACCCCACGCGGCTATCTTTGGTGCGCAGGATATCGGCCAGGCGTTCCAGCATGTCGATGCGGATCGCGCGGGTGCCTGCGGGGTGGTAGCCTGCGAGGGTGTAATGCTGTTTCGGCACATCGGGGATATTCGGGATGGTGACCAAACCCGGCGGCGGGCTTTCGGGGAATTCCTGCAACCCGTTGTAAAGCGACCAGAGCACAAGGCGCAGACGTGTCGGCGCGGGTTTCAGCAGCAGCGGCAGAAAGACGGTGAACTGGCCGAAGCGGACGCCGTGCTTGCGCAGGGCGCCACGGGCGTCCTGATCCAGTTCCTTGACCTCGTTGGCCACCGCGTCGCGCGGCAGGACGCCCATCGCTTCGGACAGGCGGAAGGCGAAACCGCGCGCAAGGCCGGTCAGGGCCTCGTCACGGCCCATGGCGAGCAGGGGTTCGAACTGGGCGGCAACCTTGCGGTCGATGAAATGCTGCAGGCGGCGGCGGACCTTTTCGGCCACCTCTGGCCCGGCCTCGTCGTCAACGAAGGCCTCGACCAGCGGTTTTGCGGGCTCGGCGCCCTTGATCAGCTTGCCGATGGCATTGCTGCCCCACATGAGGCCGCCCTGTTCGGTGAAATCCAGCTCGGTGTCGGGCGCGTTGTAGAAGCGGTCGGCGCGGAGGTGGAATTCGGGCTTCAGCGCCTGGATTGCGGCCTGCGCCAGTGTGCGCGCGGCATCCGGCGTGGCGCTGGCGTCCTGACGGAAGCGGAAACCTTCCAGCTTGCCGACGAATTCGCCTTCGACGGTGACTTCGCCCTTGTCGTTCACTTCGGCCACGAGGACCTCCTTCTGCTTCAACCGGCGGAGGAGGACACTCGTCCGCCGGTCAACAAATCGTTGCGTCAATGCCGTATGAAGAGCATCCGACAGGCGGTCTTCTACAGCGCGCGTCTCGCCTCGCCAATGGCTTTCGTCGTCAACCCAGTTTTTCCGCTGCGCGACATAGGTCCAGGTGCGGATATAGGCAAGACGGCGGGATAAAGTGTCGATATCGCCATCGGTTTTGTCGATGCGGGCAATGGCGGTGGCCAGCCAGTCGGAGGGAATTCGCCCGCCACCGATGCCACGACCGACGAGAAACTCGAAGATGCGGGTCAGCAGGGTGGTGTGTTCCGCGCCGCTGGCATTGCGGAAATCGGGGATGCGGCAGACGTCCCACAGCAGCTGCACGCGTTTGGCGTCGGTCAGCTTGTCGCGCACCTCGGGGAGGTCAGCGAGGGTTTTTAGCGCAAGCAGGTCGTCGGCATCGCGGGCGCGGGTCAGCCAGTCGTCCGACGGAGGCGATTCGAGGCTGCGGATCAGCCGGTCAGCGGTGCCGAATTCCAGCGCGGCATTGCGCCAGTGGAGCTTGCGGACCGGGGCGAAGTGATGAGTCTCAATGGCCTCGATCACGTCGTCGTCAAAGGGGCGCGCTTCGCCGGTGACACCAAAGGTGCCGTCTTCGGTGTGCCGCCCGGCGCGCCCGGCGATCTGGGCCAGTTCCTGCGGCAGCAGGGCGCGCATCCGGCGGCCGTCGAATTTCGACGTGGCGGAAAAGGCGGCGTGCTTGATGTCGAGGTTGAGGCCCATGCCGATGGCATCGGTGGCGACGAGGTAATCGACGTCGCCGTTCTGGTAGAGCGCGACCTGCGCGTTGCGGGTGCGGGGGGACAGCGCGCCCATCACCACCGCGCAGCCGCCTTTCTGACGGCGGATCAGTTCGGCGATGGCGTAAACGTTTTCCACTGAGAACCCGACGATGGCCGAGCGCGGCGGCATCCGGCTGATTTTCTTGGAGCCGGAGTAGGTGAGGGTGGAAAACCGGTCCCGCTTGACGAAGGTGACATGCGGCACCAGCGCCGCGATGGCGCTGCGCATCGTGTCGGAACCGATGAACAGGGTCTCCAGCAGGCCGCGCGCGCGCAGCAGGCGGTCGGTGAAGACATGGCCACGGTCGGGGTCGGCGCACAGCTGGATTTCATCGACGGCGACGAAATCGGCCCCGATTTCCAGCGGCATCGCCTCCACCGTGCAGACCCAGTACTGGGTCCGGTCGGGGACGATGCGTTCCTCGCCCGTCACCAGCGCCACGACGGAGGGGCCGATCTTGGCGACGATTCGGTCGTACACCTCGCGCGCAAGCAGGCGCAGCGGCAGGCCGATCACGCCGGTGCGGTGCGCCAGCATCCGGTCGATGGCATAATGGGTCTTGCCGGTGTTCGTCGGCCCAAGGACCGCCGTCACCCGCCGGGTGGCGTCCATGAGAATTAAAGCTCCTGCCCCTCGGCTTCGGTTTCAAGCCGTTCGACGGCGTCGCTGACGCCTTCAAGATTCGGGTGCAGCGCCAGCGCACTTTTGTAAACCTCCAGCGCGCGTTCGGTTTTGCCGGTTTCCTCAAGAATCATGCCCAGACCGGACAGAGCGCCGAAATGCCGGGGGTTAAGCGTCAGGACATGCGCGATGTCGGCAACCGCCGGGCCATATTCACCGGCGTTGAAATACGCAGTGGCGCGGGCGTTCCACGCCTCGGCAAAGTCGGGCGAGTGGTCGATTATCGCGGTGAAATGTTCGATCGCGGTGCTGTTGTCGCCGGTGGCCATTGCATCGCGGCCCCGCTGCAACAGGAGGTCCATCGCCGGAGAACCGGATTTCGACCATTCAATCCAGATTTCGCTTTCGATGCGGCCCGCCTCTTCGGTTCCGGCCTTCTGCAGGCGGGAAAAAAGGTCGTCAAGCTTTGCTGCGTCCTGGGCGAGCGCAAGGCTGCAAGTCAGGAAAAGCAGCACAAGTGCCGCAACGATAGGATTGAGAAAGATGCCAAGGCCCCGCATAACTCCATGGTAGCCGATCCGCGCCGGATTGCCAGTGCCCGCTGGGTCACGAAGGAGAGACTTGTATGAGCGAGATGATTGATGCGGCCGTAAAGGTCCTGAGTGCCAAATTGTCCGGCGGATTCGACGGGGTGGCCAAGTTCGTGATCCCCGGTGAAGGGGCGATCATGCTGGACCCGGACGGCGTGCGCGCAGCCGACGAGGCGGCAGATGTGACGCTGACCGCGGACGCTGATGTGTTTCGGGCAATTCTGGACGGAGAGATGAACCCGACGATGGCCTTCATGCAGGGCAAGCTGTCGGTGGATGGCAACATGGGGCTGGCGATGAAAATAGGCACGGTTCTGGGGTGAGCGACGCACCGTTCTTTGCTGATGTTGCGGATGCGCCTGCGGGGGCGCACTCGGTCTGGCTGACGCCGCCGGGCGCACGGATTCGGGTGACCTGGTGGAAGGTGGGCGACAAGGGCACGGTGGTTTTGATGCCGGGCCGGACGGAATGTGTCGAAAAGTACGGGCGTGCTGCAGGCGACCTGGTGGCGCGCGGCTTTTCGGTGATCACCATCGACTGGCGGGGTCAGGGGCTGGCCGACCGGGCCTTGCCCGACCCGATGAGCGGGCATGTGGGGGACTTTGACGAGTATCAGGCCGATCTGGACGCGATGCTGGTCGAGGCGGACCGGGCCGGTCTGCCGGAGCCGCGCTTCATGATGGCGCATTCGATGGGCGGATGCATCGGCTTGCGCGCGATGCAGCGGGGGGTGCCTTTCCGCGCGGCGGCGTTCTCGGCGCCGATGTGGGGCATATCCATGGCAGCATGGCTGCGCCCGGTGGCACAGGTAATCACGGCGGTGTCGGGGATATTCGGTCAGGCGCACCGCTATGCACCGGGCACTGGGGCGGTAACTTATCTGACCGAGGTGCCGTTCGAGGGCAATGTGCTGACCTCCGACCGCGAGATGTGGGATTACATGCGCAGGCAGGTGGTGGCGCATCCGGAGCTGTCGCTGGGCGGGCCGTCGCTGGCCTGGCTGCGCGCGGCGTTGCGGGAATGTGGCGAACTGTCGGTGCTGTCTGCGCCGGTGGTTCCGACGATCACGGCACTGGGCACGGCGGAAAAGGTGGTGGATCCGGCGCCGGTGCATCTGCGCATGGCAGGTTGGGGGGCCGGGCAACTGGACCTGTACCCCGGGGCCGAGCATGAGATCATGATGGAGACGGCATCGGTGCGGAAGCGGTTCTTCGACCGGGCGGCAGCATTGTTTGAGGCGAACCGGTAGCGTCTGGGGTGATGGGCAAATTGCCCATCCTACGTTGGGCAAGCGCGTGACGTGGCCAGGGCTACGGGTTGCAGGTTTTGCACACTTGTGTGCTGTCCGTGGCTTCCCGCACGAATTCCATGCTGTGTCCGTCCGCACCGGTGAGGATCAGGGTCTGGTCCCCGTCCGGTTGTACGGTGGTCATCAGCGAAAGGCTGTCGAAGAACGCCTGCTCATCCGCCAGTTTGTCACAGGCCATCCGCGTGGACCGGATGCCGCCAAGTGCCAGCGCAGGCAAGGGCTCGGCGTTCCCCGCTGACCAGCGGTTGCAGGGCGCAGCGCCGGCAAGGACATTATCCGCGTCGATCCGCAGGGTGGCGCGGGTTTCAGTGAGTTTGCCGTCGATGGCCAGCAACTGCCAATAGATCCCGGTATAGGTCTGGGCAAAAGCCATCGCGGGTGACAGGGCGACGGCAAGCGCAAGGGGCAGAGAGCGAGGCATGGGCAGCTCCTTTCCGGGGCGAAGGACCATGGGGCGCGTCAGAAGCCTTCGGGCTTGGCTTCGTGTGCCATGTGGTCAAGGACAGCGTTGACGAACTTCGGTTCCTTGCCATCGGGGAAGAAGGCCTTCGCCACATCGACATATTCGGTGATCGCCACCCGGGGCGGGGTGGGCACGGCGATCAGTTCCGCCCCGGCAGCGCGGAAAAGTGCCCGCAAGACGGGGTCGATCCGGTCGATGGGCCATGCGGCCACCAGCGCACGGTCGGTCATCTGGTCGATCTTCGCCTGCCAGTTCACCGCCTCGGACACTACGGCGCGGAAGTGATCCACGTCGCCTTCGGCAAATTCGCCTTCCTCATAGGTGGCCCCGAACCGGTGGGTTTCAAATTCGCGGGTGACCGATTCGACTGTCTGGCCAGAGACTTCCATCTGGAACAGCGCCTGTACGGCATACAATCGGGCGGCTGATTTCTTCTGGCGTTTGTCAGTTTTCATGCGCGAAAGCCAATTCCCTTGGTGGACCCGGCCCATGTGCGCGAAAGGGCCACAAGGTGCAAGGCCGCAGCTGCAGCACCGCCGCCCTTGTTCTGACCGGCGGGATCGGCGCGTACCTCGGCTTGCGCCCGGTTCTCAACGGTCAGGATGCCGTTGCCGATGCAGGCACCTTGCAGCCCAAGCAGGCTGAGCGCGCGGCTGCTGTCGTTGCAGACGGTGTCATAATGCGTCGTCTCGCCCCGGATCACGCAGCCAAGGGCGACATAGCCGTCATAATCGGCCAGCCGTTCGGCCATGGCGATGGCAGAGGGCACCTCCAGCGCGCCGGGGACCTCGATCACCTCAACCGTCGCGTTGCAGGCGGCGGCGGTTGCCTTGGCGCCCGCAATCAGATTGTCGGCAATGTCGCGGTAGTAGGGCGCGACGACAATCAGCAGTGTCACCGGTTTGTCAAAGCTGGGCAATGGCAGGGTGTAATGGGATTCGGCGGTGGCCATGGCTTACTCCGGGATCGGGTGGGTGCCGGTGATGGTCAGGCCGTAAGCCTCCAGCCCGACGATCTTGGGCGCTTTGGAATTGGTCACCAGCGTGATGTCGGACAGACCCAGCGTCGACAGGATTTGCGCGCCAAGCCCGTACTGCCGCAGGGTCTGGGGCGAGTGTTCGCCCGGGGTGACCAGCTTCATCGTGGTGTCGCGCAACAGGACGACGACGCCGCGCCCTTCGGTGGCAATCAGGCGCATCGCAGCGGGCAATTCGCCGCCGGTGCCGATGCCGAGGACGTCTTCCAACGGGTTCAGCGAATGGACGCGGACGAGGACGGGCCCGGGGGCGGACAGATCGCCCTTCGACAGCACGATGTGTTCGTCGCCATGGGTTTCGTCGGCGAAGACCCGCATCAGCCAGTCGCCACCATGGGCGGAGTTGACGCTGCTGACCGCCTTTTCCGAGATAAGGTTGTCGTGGCGTCGCCGGTAGGCGATCAGGTCGGAGATGGTGCCGATCTTCAGCCCGTGACGCTGGGCAAAGGCGATCAGGTCGGGCAGACGGGCCATGCTGCCGTCGTCATTCATGATCTCGCAGATCACGCCGGAGGGGTTCAGGCCGGCAAGGCGGCTGACGTCCACCGCAGCCTCGGTATGGCCGGCGCGCACCAGCACGCCGCCATCGCGGGCGCGCAGGGGAAAGACGTGGCCGGGGGTGGCGATGTCGGCGGCGCCCTTGGTCAGGTCGATGGCGACCGACACGGTACGGGCGCGGTCGGCGGCGCTGATGCCGGTGGTCACCCCTTCGCGCGCCTCGATCGACAAGGTGAAGGCGGTCTCGTGGCGGGAGGAGTTCTTCGGGCTCATCAGTGGCAGCCCTAGCGCCTCGATCCGGGCGGCGGGAAGGGCAAGACAGATCAGCCCGCGCCCGTGGGTGGCCATGAAATTGACGGCGGAGGGCGTGCACATCTGCGCGGGGATCACCAGATCGCCCTCATTCTCGCGGTCCTCATGATCCACCAGAATGAACATGCGGCCATTGCGGGCGTCTTCGATGATCTCCTCGGTCGAGGAGATGGCATCCGAGAAATCGGTCTGATCAGACATGGCACAGGCTCCGGCACGGGTTGTGCAGGGTCTAGCGCGGCAAGGCGGCAAAGGCCAGAGCCAGCCCTTGCCGATTGACGCAAGGGGCCTGTGCGGCAAAGCTGTTTGCGGGAATGGGCGGAGGAGTGATCCGCAGTGTTTGAGGACTGATCGCGTTTCTGGTTGCCACGGCGGCCTTTGGCCAGACGGAGAGCGAGGCGCGCAAGGCGCGGTCGATTGCGGTGCCGGAGGCCCGGGGGTATGCCGGTGTTCCTGTCGCCCGCCGAGGCGCTGTTTCCGGCCACCCCAGAGGCCAGCGATTTCGACCGCATCCAGTTCACCTGGCGCCATGAAGGGGTCTGGGTTCTGTTGTGGGCGCTGAGCCTGATCGATGATCCGGGGCCAGCGTCCGACATCGCCGATGTGCCCCGGTTGGCGGCATTGAGTGATCTGGCGACCGAAGGGGTGATGGCCAGGGCGCGGCTGCGTCCGCAGGCGGAATTGCTGGATGCGGCGGATCTGATCTACCGCCAGCACTGGGCGATGCGGCGGGCGGAACTGGACGGCGCGGCACTATACGCTGGACTGGCTGATAGGCTATTTGGCGGCGGACTGGGACGATATCGCGACCGACACCTAAAGCGGACTTGCGGCCAGCGCGGCCAGGCAGGCGGCGTCGGCCAGTTGCTGGGACGCGCCAAGGATGTCGCCGGTCTGGCCACCGATGCGTTTGCGGGCGGACAGGGCGAGGGCGGTCGTCAAGGCCGCTGTCAGCGCCAGCATGGTCAAGGCAGCGGTGCCGGTGAGGATCAGCGCCAATGCGGTGGCGATGCCCGCGCCGGTCAGGGCGGTGGCAAGCGGCGGCGCGCCGGTGGCATGCGACAGGCCCGCGCCGCGCGCATTGGGCAGCAGCGCCATGATCAGCGCCATCGGCGCGCGGCTGAGGGCACCGGCGGCGATCAGGGCGGGCCAGTGCGCGCCTGCGGCAAGGATCGTGGTCAGCGCCGACCAGCGGGCGAGGGTGACCAGCAGCAGCGCCAGCATGCCGTAACTGCCGATGCGGCTGTCCTTCATGATCTCCAGCCGTCGTTCGCGGGTCCAGCCGCCAAACAACCCGTCGGCGGTATCGGACAGACCGTCCTCATGCAGCGCCCCGGTCAACAGCGCGAGGCTGGCGAGGGTGGCAGCGGCTGTCACGCCGGGGGTCAGGCCAAGCATCAGTGACAGGCTGGCGGCAGTGGCGGCCAGCGCGCCCAGGGCGGCGCCGATCACCGGCCAGGCCCAGGCCGAGGCCGCACCGCGCGGCGTGTGATCGGGCAGCGGCAGACGGCTGAGCAGGGCTGTGGCGGACAGCAGGTCCGGGATCAGGCGCGTCGTGATGTCGCGAAGGGAGGTCAATGCGGCTGTTCCCGGCTGGCGTTCGTGATGGCTCTGGGGTAGCCCCATCGGCGGTAAGGTTCAATTGGGGACAGGATAATGGCGTTTCAGACCTTGGCTGAGTTCCGCGCGGTTCTGGACGCGTTTCCTGCCCCGGACGCTGCGGCGATCGCGGCGGCCCGTGCGCGCAACGGCCAGTTGACCAAACCGCCGGGTGCCTTGGGGCGGCTGGAGGCCGTGGCTGTGTGGATGGCCGGATGGCAGGGCACGGACAAGCCCACGGCGGCCCGGCCACAGATCGCGATTTTCGCCGGAAACCACGGGGTTGCGGCGCGGGGCGTGTCAGCGTTTCCGGCGGAAGTGACGGCGCAGATGGTGGCGAACTTTGCCCATGGCGGGGCGGCGATCAATCAGCTGGCCCGGGCGTGCGGGGCAAAGTTGGACGTGCATGCGCTGGACCTTGCGCAGCCCACGGTGGACTTCACCGCAGGTCCGGCGATGACCGAGGCGGAGGTCGTGGTGGCCTTGCGGACCGGCTGGGATGCGGTGGACCCGTTGGCCGACCTGTTCGTCGCGGGCGAGATGGGGATCGGCAACACCACGGTGGCGGCGGCGCTGGCGGCGGCGCTGTTTGGCGGGACTGGCTGGGCCGGGCGTGGCACCGGTGTCGGTGATGCGGGGCTGGCGCGCAAAGTGGCGGTCGTGGCCGAGGGGCTGTTGCGGCATGCAGGCGTGCTGGACGACCCGTTGCAGGTGCTGCGCTGCCTTGGCGGGCGCGAAATTGCAGCGATGACCGGGGCGATTGCCCGGGCGCGGGTCGAACGGGTGCCGGTCATTCTGGACGGGTTCATCAGTTGTGCGGCGGCGGCGGTGCTGGCGCGGGCGGTTCCGGGCGCACTGGACCATTGCATTGCGGGCCATGTCAGTGCCGAGGGCGCGCATGGCCGCCTGCTGGCGCATCTGGGGCTGGAGCCGCTGTTGTCGCTGGGCCTGCGGTTGGGCGAGGGGTCGGGTGCCGCGCTGGCCATCGGTATCGTGCAGGGCGCGGTGGCCTGCCATTCCGGCATGGCGACCTTTGCCGAAGCGGGTGTGGCGGCGGGCTGAGGTTATTCGGCGGCGGTGGCCTTGGGGCGGGCCTCTTCCAGATCATCCAGCAGGGCGGTCTGCAGGTCGCGGTCCAGATCCTTGGCGCGGGCGACGTAAGCCTCGTTCAGGTGGACCGGCTGGCCGGGCACCCAAAGTTCGGCCAGATCCCGCAGCGCGCCGCGTTCGACGCGGAAGAAGGTCTGGCTGAGTTTGGCGGCCTCGTATTCGGTGAAGCCTGTGTTTTCAAGCACATAGCGACCTGCCCGGACTGAACTGTCAAAGGTTTCGCGAACGATGTCATTGGCCCCCGCCTGAAACAGCTCGTAGACATGCACCCGGTCGCGGGCGCGGGCAACGATGTGCAGATCGGGGCGCTGGGCGCGGGCGTGGCGGACGATCTTGGTGACGATGGCGGGATTGTCCACCGCCACCACCAGCACCTCGGCATCGGCCAGCCCGGCTGCGGCCAGCAGTTCCGGGCGAGACGGATCGCCGAAGAACCCTTTCACGCCAAAGCGGCGCATCGTCTCGATCACCCCGATATCGGCATCCAGCACCACGGTCGAGATGCCCGAGGTCCGCACCAGCCGGTTGACCGTCTGCCCGAAGCGGCCGATCCCGGCGATGATCACGCGGCCCTTTTCGGTGATCTCATCGGGACTGCGGCCCGGTTCCGCCTGCCGCCGTGCCAACCTGTCATGGGCCAGAAACAACAGCGGCGTCAGCAACATCGACAGGCTGATGACCAACAGCACCATCTGCCCGGCGGCCAGCGGAATGGCGCCTTCGCTGCGGGCAAAGGCGGTCAGCACAAAGCCGAACTCGCTGCCTTGCGCAAGGCCGAGCACCAGAAGCCAGCGGTCCCGACCCTTTAGCCGAAAGGCCAGCGACACCGCCAGAAGGATGGTCGCCTTCAACGCGATCAGGCCAAGGGTCAGGGCCAGTACCGTCACCGGTTCGGCCAGCAGCAGGCGAAAGTTGATGCTGATGCCCACGGTCATGAAGAACAGGCCCAGCAACAGCCCTTTCAGCGGGGCGATGTCCGCCTCGATCTGGTGGCGGAATTCGGAGTTGGCAAGAACCACCCCGGCCACAAAGGTGCCAAGCGCGGGCGACAATCCCACCAGCATCATCAGGAACGCGATGCCGATCACGATCAGCAGCGAGATGAACGTCGACATCTCTGGCAAGCGCGAGGCGTGGACAAAGCGGAACACCGGACGGCTGAGGTAATGCCCGGCCAGCATGATCCCGGCGACGACGGCCAATGTCAGCAGGGTCGCGGCCCAACCGGGCAGCGATTGCACCAGGGTCATCAGCGGTTCTGCCGCACCCTCGGCGGGCAGGTCGGTTCCGGTTCCGGTTTCGGGTGCCGCTGACAGGGTCAAAAGCGGGATCAGCGCCAGCATCAGGACCATGGCCACGTCCTGAAACAGCAGCGTGGCAAAGCTGGCCCGCCCGCCCGGCGTCCGCATCAGGTTCTTTTCGGACAAGGTCTGCAGAACGATCGCGGTCGACGACAGCGACAGGATCATGCCCAGCACCACCGCCACCTGCCACGCATAGCCAAGGGAGATCATCGCGGCGCTGATCGCGGCAACGGTCAGCAGCACCTGACTGCCGCCAAGGCCCAAAAGCTTGGCCCGCATGTCCCAGACTGTCTTTGGCGCAAGTTCCAGCCCGATCAGGAACAACATCATCACCACGCCGAATTCGGCAATGTGCTGCAATTCGTTGGTTTCCGCCCCGGCAAGGCCCAGCATCGGCCCCAGAAGAATGCCCGCGCCAAGGTAGCCCAGCACCGACCCAAGGCCGACACGCACGGCCAGAGGAACGATCAGCACGGCGGCTCCAAGGTAAAGGCTGGCCAGCAGCAGGGTGTTTTCCATCAGGTCTCCGGTCATGGATGCGGCTGCGGGCTGGGGATGGTAATCGGGTGGGTGCGCCGGCTTGCCTGCAAAGGCCGTCCGGTTGGACGGTCAGAACCAAAACGCGGCGAGGGGCGCTTCGTCGGCAGGATAGCGAGATGCACGCGCGCAGCAATCACAACCAGCGCTGGCGCCGGTCACGAATGTGAAACAGCGGGTAACAATCACCCTTGCGGCAAGATCGGTGCAGTAAATGGTCGCGGGACAGGCGGATC
This sequence comes from Paracoccaceae bacterium, assembly GCA_031415015.1. Classification (GTDB taxonomy): domain Bacteria; phylum Pseudomonadota; class Alphaproteobacteria; order Rhodobacterales; family Rhodobacteraceae; genus JAUYQR01. The sequence goes on along the minus strand of JANOQT010000118.1, from coordinate 8,713 downwards.
TGCGACGGGCAGGTCAGGCCTTCGGCATCTTCAGGGCGATCAGTTTGCCACCCTTCTGGTAGCGCACTTCGTTTTCGGTGATTGCCTGCACGGTGCCGCCTTCGATCTTGTCACCGACCCTGACCTTCTTGTAGCGGCCATTCGACTGCCGGATCAGCGCATAGCGTTTGGACTGGCTGCCGTAGACGCCGATCAGGTTGGTTTTCGACAGGTTGATGGCATTCACGAAGGTGGCCTGCTTTGCAACGCTCGCCCTGGTCGGGATCTTCGGCGCGGCTGTGGCGGTATCGGGTTCGTCCAGTTCGTCCTGCTCTTCCGGTTTCAGGTCCGGAGCGGGTGCGGCGGCGGCGATGTCTTCCGGGGCGGGTTCGCGGACGGCTGCCGCGACGGCGGCCTCGACCGCGCGCGACAGGTCACGCGGGCGGGCGGCGGGACGGCGGGAAATTGCGATGATCGAGGGGTTTGCCGCCTGTTCGGCGCTGGCGGCGGCAAGAGCCGCGTCACGCTGCGCTGTCAGCGAAGCGCCTTGCGCGCCCAGATCGGAGGTCAGCGTTTCGTCTGTCAGCGTTTCAGCGGGCCGGGAGGATGATGCGGCAGCAAGTACCGAGGCAGGGCGCGGCAGCGGGCGCAGCCCGGCGAAGTCGGTGGCGTCACCGGTGGCAAGGGCTGCGTCATCGTCGGGGCCCGGGGTCACAGCATCGGGGCGGGGACGCGGGCGAAACCCGGCCATCGCGGGGTCGGACGGGACGGGTGCGGTTTCAGCGACGGGGGGGGGCAGCAGTGCCGGATCGGTGGCGTCGGCGCCCGCAACCGGCGGCAGCACTGCGGCCAGCGAAGGGTTTCCGGCGGGGGCGGTCCCAGCCGTGGGGGCGGGCGGTTCGGAAACGGCAGCGGCCGCCTGAGCGGCGGCCGTGGCAACATCACTGCGGGAAGGTGGCAGCTGCGGGGGTTTGCCCGCGACCAGAAACACCCCGTCCGGACTTAGGATGCCGTCCGGTGTCGGCTTCAAAAGTCCATTCGTATCAAATTGGTAGACGGTCCCGAACGGGGGGGGAGGGGCCGGTGCTTCCGGGGCCGCATCGGCCACCGCATCGGGAACCGGCAGCGCCAGTGCATCAAGGGCCGGAGGCGGCGCATCCATCGCAGCCAGAAATATCTCGTCCTGATCCTCGGCAAGGGGTTGGGCGGCCACCAGATCAGTCGTCACTTCGGTCTGCGGCGCGGGTTCGGGGATCGGTTGGGGAATGGTTTCGGGGACAGCGTCGGGGGCGGGCAGATCAGCCGGGTCTTCGGTGGCAAGGTTCACGTCGGGCGCTGCAGGTTCGGTCGCCAGTGCATCGGCTTGCGGCAGGCCCGCGCCTTCAGCTTCGGGCAGGGGGCCGGTCATGCCTTCGGGGTCCTGCATATCGGCCAGCATCTCGTCGTCGACGCCGGGGATTGCACCTTCATCGGCCACAGCAACGGCCGGATCCTCGGCAGGCTGGTCACCCTGTGCCAGATAGAACGAGGACCACGCGGCCACCAGCGCCAGGAAGACCAGCAGGAGGGCCGTCAGGATCATGCCAAGGTAACGGGGACGGCCACGTTGCGGGGTGCGGGCGCCGAAGGTTCCCCCGGGTTTCACCAGCGTCTTTGCACCGGCGGCAGCAAGCCCCGGCGGCCTCGGCACGTCGGACGACGGCAGACCCTTGCCCTTGACCTTGCGGGTTCCGGGGAGGGTGGGTGCGGTGACTATTCCACCGAAACCCTTAGCAGGACCGGACCGCGATGGCCCCGCAGGAAGCGCCTTGGCGGCAGCGAGCGAGGGGCGCGGGATTGCGGGCAGGTCTTCTACAGGCTTGCCAAAAGCGCGGACTGCCGGTTCGACAGACCGGGGCATTGCGTCAGGCCCGCCAGTGCCGACAGAGCGGCGGCTGGCAAAGGCCACCATCGCCGCCGCTGGCAGGGCGGGCGGAAGGTCGTCATCAAGATCCGCCGCTGTGTCCGGTTTGACCGGCGGCAGATCATCTTCCGCCTCGGGAAAGGCGGTGGTGTCGGTGACATGCGCGAACGGAGCCTCTTCGACCTCAGGCACAGCAAGCGGGGCGGGATCGGAGGGGGGCACCGCGACGGGCGCGGCAATCACCGGATCACTGTAGGCGGGTTTTGGTTCTAGGTCTGCCGGCGGTTGGTCGGGCCGCACATCTTCGCCCGGCTCGTCATCTTCAGAAGCGAATTGTTCGGGGGCCGGTGTTTCCGGCAAACCGGGCACGATGTCGGCGTTTAACGCCTCTTCAAGACCCGGCAGCGGGTCGTCGGCGTCATCAGAGGCCGAATCTGCCGGAAGAGCATCCGGTTCAGCGGCCAGTTCGGCAATCGCTTCGGGGACCAGTTCCGGTTCGACGTCGGCCGCAAGCTGTTCGGAAAGCTCCAGCGCCGCCATCCCGACAGATTCCTCGGCGACAGATTTCTCTGGGACGGGCAATTCACGCTGCAACACCACGATGGCGTCACGGTCACGGTCAACCGTTTCGCCCTTGGCCAGAATCGTGGAGGCCGCTTCGGACGGGCCGAACCACGGCTCACCCACAAAGTGACCGTCTTCGGGAATGGCCACAAAGGATACCGGGTTCAGACGGTGCTCGGTGGCGAACGCCTCGGCTTCGGCCAGGGTTTCGCGGGCGACCACGGCAACCTTGACCGTCGCCCCTTTGCCGGACCAGTCGATGACCAGATCTTCGACGGGGTATGGGGTGCGGCCTTCCAGCGCCGCCAGGATCTGCTTGCGCTTGTCATCGCGGCTGGGGCCGGGGGCGTGAACCTCGGCATAAAGGATCTGGCTGTTGGGCAGCACCACTTTCGTGGCCACGCCCATGGGCGACAGGCCAAGTGCCGTCTTGCGCAGATAGTCCAGCGCTTCGGAAAGATCGGGGGCGTCGAAGGCCACCTCGCCAAGCGGGAGCCAGCCTTTCGGCGTGCGGTGCAAAAGGCCTATGCTTTCGCGTGTCAGATCAAGGGCAAATGTCGGTTTCATGAAGCTGGGTCTAGCACAGGATATTGAAGGGCGGGAACGTGCTCCGGCCAGTTGCGGACTTACTACAGCAGCTTTTCGCCGAAGGGAAGGAAAACGGCCAAGGAAGCGGTTGCGGGACGCGTCTCAACTTGGAACTGTCGCGCGAAGTGAAGGAGAACCCCATGCGTGTGCTTTCTGTCCTGTTCTTGTCCGCAGCCCTTGCCCTGCCGGTTGCTGCCCCGGTCCTTGCCGAGGATGCCATGCCCCCGATGATCACCGTGACTGGCGAAGGAGTGGTCGAAGCTTCCCCCGATATCGCCACCTTGTCCATCGGGGTCACGACACAGGGCGCAACTGCGGCCGAGGCGCTGTCGGCCAATTCGGCCGCGATGGATGCCGTGCTTGCGCGGTTGACGGCGGCGGGGATCGAGGGGCGCGACATGCAGACCTCTAACCTGTCGCTGGGGCCGGATTATTCCCGGTATGACAGCAGCACCGGTGCGGCACCCACGTCCTATATCGCGTCGAACATGCTGACGGTGCGGGTGCGGGCGCTGGACAGCCTTGGCACTGTGCTGGACGCGGCGGTTGCGGACGGGGCCAACACGTTGAACGGATTGACCTTTGGACTGGCTGACCCGGCGCCGGTTCTGAACGAGGCCCGCAAGGAAGCGGTGGCGGACGCCCGTGCCAAGGCAGAGCTTCTGGCGGAAGCGGCGGGGGTCAAGCTGGGACGCATCGTGTCGATCAGCGAAGCAGGGGCGGTCACCGAGCCGATGCCAATGTTCCGCGCCGAAGCCTCGGCAGCGCCCGTGCCGGTGCAGAGTGGCGAGCTGGGCCTGTCTGCCAACGTGACGATCTTCTACGAGATCGCGGAGTAATCCCGGACTAAGCGGCGGAATTCTCGACAGTTCCGCCGTTTCGGCCCGATTTTGCCCAAGTTGATCTGTAGAGGATTCGTCAACAACAAAGTGGCGGGAGCAGGGGTTCATGGTGCGTGGTCCGATCAGTATGATCGTGGTGGCAATTGTCATGCTGGCGATCTTTGGTCTGGTCGCAGGCGGCCCCCGGCTGTTCGAGGGCGTCTTGCCACCGCAGATGATGGCCGCTCTGGACCAGGTGATGGAGCCCGGACAGATCGGCGGCCCCCCGTCGGGGTCGGGTGAATTTGCGGCCGACTATCTGGCTGACGACAGCGACGGATTGACCGCGCGCGGCCCGATCGCGGCGCGTGCCGGCAACGAGCCGGTGTTCATCGACGAGGTGATCAGCGGCTATACCACCAAGATCTCAAAGGACATTCCGTCAGAGATCACCACGATCCGTCCGATCCTTGGCTGCCAGCTGACCCCACCCCTTGCGGGCAGCGTCATCGGGCATGTCGCCTCGGGGGCGAGTGACGTCCCGCTGGCGATGCGCACCTACAGTGACGCGGATCTGGCAGCGGAAGTGCAGGTGTTCGTCAATGTCTACCGGGAAACCGGCGTAGAAAGCCCGTTCATCGGCGACGGACCTGCGTATGAGGCCTATGACGTGGCCGTGACCGAAACCCGCGCGCCGGTCTATCTTGTGCTTGAGACGCGTTATGGCAACCGCATCTGGAACATTCATCTGGCACCGGGTGCCCGGATCGAACGGGTCGTGCTTCTGGGCGGTGCACAGGCCGGGGTGGCAAATCTTGATCCGGTGGTGCCGGTCGAGGTGATCCTTGGTGACGGGCTTGCGGCCTGCGGGATCAACCCGGCCTATCCGCTGAACGACGGGCACCTGTTCTTTCAGTCGATGGCGAATGGCGCGATGTCACTGGAAGAGGCCGAGGAAAAGCTGGCACGGATCAACGCGGCAGTCGATGCCTACGACACCTGGTTTCGCGACTGCTTCGGGGTCGAGGCAGTGCAAAGCCGCGTCGGTTTCGATGGCGGTACCCTTTCAGTCATCGGCCCGGTTCCGGGTGCGACAGAGCCCAAGGCCGTATTCGCCCCGATGACCGGTGCGAAAATCCGCACCACGCAGGACCAGTTCTTTGAAATCAGCGGGCAAGTCGCGGCCGGGACTGATTTCGCGTCACGGGTAAAGACGATCGCAACAACCTTTGCATTCGGTGATCTGCAGACCTTGATGCAGGGGGTAAAGTTCTGATGCTGTTGCGCGTGTTGATCGGGCTGGGGGCGGCGCTGATGCTTCTGGGGTTCGGCGCGGCCGGGGTCCAGTACTGGCAGAACCGTCCTGCGCAGGACGCGGAAGCATGGGATGGCCCGGCAACCGAGGTGACTGAAGTGCCGGTGCAAACATGGCTCATTTCCCCTGCTGGCGGGCTTGTCCCGCAACGGGACGTCAAGGCCTATCTGGTGCAAGACCGGTTTGTCGAAGGCCGCACCGCCGTTTTAACCCTCAGTGCCCTGCTGAGCGAGTTGTTGCTGGAAGGCGAGAAGCTGCCCGAAGCGGCCTATCTGCAGGTTCTGGCCGATATTCGCGCGCCAAGGGTTGCCGACAAGGTCTGCGATGTGCTGCTGAAAAGCATTGCGGCAGACTGCGCGGTGAACAAGGCGCGGGTTGTCGACGGAAGCGTTGATCCGGTCGCAGGCGAGGCGCGCTTTGGCGTCGAAATGGTCTACCGGCTAAAGCCTTCGGACGAGGCGCTGCCGGATCTGGGGGCGCATGTGCTGATGACCGATACTGTCAGTCTGGACTTTGAGGAGGGTGCGGAGGGCGCCCGCATTCCGGAAGAACTGCTCGCCTCGGCGGTCACTGCAGCGGTGACTGCTTGTGATGCGGTCAAGGGGGCCAAGGCCTGCCGGGTGATGAGCCTTGACACCACTTGGTTCGACAATGGCTCTGGCGCGGTGCGGGCCAGGTTTGGCTGGCTTGCCCCGCTGCCAAAGGGATTGATCGCTGCGCCGCCACTGGGCCAAACCGGCGGCTGACGCAGCTGTTTCAGGTCAGGCGGTGGCCATTTCCAGCGCCTGATGCAGGTCGGCGATGATATCCTCGACATTCTCGATCCCGATCGACACCCGGACCATGTCGGGCGCGGCACCGGCCTTGATCTGCGCTTCGGGCGACAGCTGGCGGTGGGTGGTCGAGGCCGAGTGGATGATCAGGCTGCGCGTGTCGCCAAGGTTGGCGACGTGGCTGAACAGCTTGACGTTGTCGATCAGCTTCATGCAGGCCTCATAGCCGCCCTTGATGCGGAAGGTGAACAGGCCCCCGGCCCCCTTCGGCACGATCATCTTGGCGAGGTTGTGGTAGGGCGAGGATTTGAGGCCGGGGTAGGTCACCTCCTCAATGCGCGGATCGCTTTCCAGCCATTCGGCGACGGCTTGGGCGTTTTCAACGTGCCGCTGCATGCGCAGCGACAGGGTCTCGATCCCCATCAGGGTGTAATGCGCGCCTTGCGGGTTCATCGTCATGCCAAGGTCACGCAGGCCGACGGCGATGGAGTGGAAGGTGAACGCCATTGGCCCGAGGGCGGCGTGGAAGGTCAGGCCGTGGTAGGCGGGTTCGGGCTGGCTGAGCGAGGGGAACTTGTCGGAGGCCGACCAGTCGAACTTGCCACTGTCCACCACGATGCCGCCGGTGACGGTGCCGTTGCCGGTCAGGTATTTGGTGGCGGAATGGACCACCAGCGTCGCCCCGTGTTCGATGGGGCGGCAAAGGTAGGGGCTGGCCGTGGTGTTGTCGACGATCAGCGGAATGCCGGCGTGGTTGGCCACACGGGCGATGGCGTCAAGGTCAGAGATAGCACCACCGGGGTTGCAGATGGTTTCGCAAAACAGCGCGCGCGTGTTATCATCGATGGCGTCCGCAATCGCCTTGGGGTCGTCGAAATCGACGAATTTGGCCGACCATCCGAACTTGCGGATCGTGTTGGAAAATTGCTGGATAGTCCCGCCGTACAGCCGGGTAGAGGCCACGACATTGCAGCCCGGCTGCATGATCGGGAACAGCGCCATCAGTTGCGCTGCGTGGCCGGACGAGCAGGCGACGGCCCCGGCGCCACCCTCAAGCGCACAAACCCGGTTGGCGAGCGCTGAGACGGTGGGGTTGGTCAGGCGGGAATAGATGTAGCCCACTTCCTGAAGGTTGAAGAGCTTCGCCGCGTGATCGGCGTCACGGAAGACGTAGGCGGTGGTCTGATAGATCGGCACCTGCCGCGCGCCGGTGGCCGGGTCGGGGGCGGTGCCCGCGTGGATGGCGAGGGTGTCAAAGCCCATGGGTCGGTCGGTCATTCTATCCTCCATTGCAAAGCTGGCGCGACGGTAGGGGAGGATCGGGGGCGAGGCAACGGGGGTTGAGAGCGGGGGAAACAGCAAAGACGGAATGCTCTGCACTTCCCGGATCAGGCAGGATAAAGTCACCGCAACAAGGTTACGGTAGAGCACGCAGATCCTTCGCGGGCCTCTGGGCGGGGTCTGGCGGGGGCTGTGATCCTTCAGGCAAGATGGGCAGATTGCCCATCCTACGGGGTCTGTCCGGTCGTCCTCTGGGCTTGCCGTCCTGACGATGGCAACTGCCGGTCGGGTTTGTCGGCCCGCGCCGGACATCTGCCCCGTTCGGAGGTTTGTCTGGCCATGCTTGCACCGTCCATCGGACCCAGCCAATGGGGGGATCAAAAATCTCATGCGCGGGAAAGGTTGGTAAATGGTGCGGCTGCTGGTGACAGTTCTGGCCTCTCACGTTTTCCTCTGTGCTTTGCTGGTCTTTTCGGGGGCTGGCTTTGTCGCTGTGCTTCTGTCGTTTGGCATCGGCTACGCCGTGATCGGCGGGGCCGTGGCGCACGTTCCTTTGCTGCTTGGCCCTGCAGGAATAGCGATTGCGGTCTGGGTCTGGCTGTTCAGACAGAAAGCCGTGACGCAGCCCATCGGCTATTCCGCCTTGATCGGCTGCGTTCCGATCCTGATCTTTCTGGGTTCGGGCGAAGTTGCCGTCCATCTGGCGATGCGCAGCGCGATGGCACAGCTTGGGCCGGAGGCGTGCCTGTTCGGGGTTCGCACTTTCACCGCGTCGGCCCTTGAGAAATTGGCGCGCGTTGACCCGTTCGAAGAGGATCCGACCTACAGGCACCATGCTCATGTCGCATTGCCCGACGGCACCCTGCTGATCTGGAGCTACCGGCAAATGGATTTCGTGCCGCTCATACCCAGTGAGGTGAATGCCCAACGCGTGCCGGGCCAATTCGAACCTTAAGTCTCAGCGCCCTTATGCCCGATCATCTTTCGGGCTGCCCATCACCACAAATGTGGTGATCGCGTGGACCTGCCGCCATGGTCAGCAGGCGCGCGCGGACGCTGCCACCAAGCGGATCGAACGCCCCTGCATCAGTTGCGGCGCGGTGTTCCTGAGCGAGGGCATCCACAACAGGATGGGCCCGTGCTGCCGGAACAAGCCTGGCGGCTGGGATCCGCACAATGTGGCCCCCCGTTCAGGCCGCGCGAAATGAGCGCAGTCGGCCATATTCACGCGGCCACGCTGGCCAGCCCCCGGCTGCAAAGGGTGCTGCAGCTGTTGGCGGACGGCAAGCCCCGCACCACGCGGGACATCGTCCGCAAGGCCCGTGTCATGGCCGCCCCGCCTGCGTCGCCTATTCCGACAACTCGACCGGCAACATCGTCGTGGCGCTGCCTGCCTCGGTCGCCGCTGGCCGAATGATCGAAATCCCCACGCCCGGACCGCTGGCCATCAAGTCGATCCAGAGCGTGACCCTGTCCGCCACCACCGGTA
>JANOQT010000117.1:0-4315 GCA_031415015.1 Paracoccaceae bacterium | reverse complement strand
GCTGGACGGGCGCGCTGTACAAGGACGGTGTCCACCCGACGGTCGAGGGCAATCGCATCCTGGCCGGCTTGCTGGCAGACACGCTGGCAAGTGCTGGCGTTACGGCGTTGTGTGACCCCGGGGCGGTTCGGCCGTCAGCGGCGCCGCAAACGCCTGTAGTTCAGCCGGGAAGGTGAAGCGCAAGCCGTCGGTAGCGACGACAACGGCGCCGAGCACAACGCACGCGCCAAGCGCAGCCAGCAACGAGGCTGACAAGCGCCGTGCGGGTTGAAGCATGGCGACAGGCTTCTCGATCAGTTCGTGCGTCAAGCCCGCGAGCACCACGCTGGCAATCAGGATCAAGATGCGAACATCGACGGACAGCGGCACCCCGAGCAGCAAGGGAAAGCAAAGCACCGGCCAGTGCCAGAGGTAAAGCGGGTAGCTGACGCGGCCATAGAAGCGCAGCACCGGCTGCGCCAGCACATGGCGGCTTACCCACGCTTGCGGCCCGGCCGCCAGGAGGCAGAGCGTGCCCGCGACCGGCCAGAGTGCCCAGGTACCCGGGAAGTGCGGGCTGTCGGCCGCGCGCAGCACAGCCACCGTGAAACACGCAATGGCCAGCCAACCCAGCTGCGGCCCGATCGCAGCCCACACCAACGCGCCGCTTGGCTTGGCGGAGGCGGCGCGGGTCGCAGCGTTCAACACAATCATCAGCCCCGCGCCGGCGGCCATCTCCCACCAGCGCCCGGCCAACAAGTAAAAGGCCGCGCCCGCAGCGTCGGCAACGGCAACGAGGTTGAACGCCAGCGAGGCCAGCCCCGTCAGGCAGAGCAAGGCCAACAGGATGCGCGGATGCGGTCGCAACACCCAGGTCATCAGGGCCAGCAGCAAGCCGCCCTGAGCGATGGCGGCTACTTGCCATAGGTGCAACAACGGATCCAGCACCTGCGCGGCGTCGACAGGCACGCTGCGACGCCAGGCGTCGAAGTTCGCCAGCAAGCTGCCACCCCAGGCCATCGAACGGCCCAGGGCTTGAAGGTCCTTGGGCAGGGTGAACAGCGTGGCGAAGGCCAGGCAGCCGATGAGAACGGCCACCAGCGCGGGCACGCCACGTTGCAGACGCCGGCTGATGAATCCACGCCAGTCGGGTGCGGTGGCGTCCTGCCGCATCAACGCGCGTGCCAGCAAGTAACCGGAGACGACGAAGAAGATGTCAATGCCGATGGCGCCGCCCCTCGACAGGCTGGGCACCACATGGATCGCCAGCAACGACAAGATCGCGATTCCCCGCAGGCCCTCGATCTCGGGCCGCTCGTCACGGCTGGCGAAGGGCTGTGCGGGCGCGCGCGCAGGCCAGAGGGCGTGGCTGCGATCCTCTAGCGTTGCCGCGGCAGACTGAGGATGCAATGTTTTCATTTGTCACTGAGTCTAGAGGCCAACTGACGGCGGGCGTGCGACGCGCCCGTGCAGCGGCATGGCACCTTCGGACTAGTCTTGCCGACCAAGCTAGCTCATCGAGCCACCACAAACCCTTGCAAAGTTGGCCGCTTGAGCTCGAAGGCTGTGCGGTTCGTACCATCTCTTTGCATGGTCGGAAACCGCTTGAAGCTCGCTTGCGCAGATGACGTGGCCCGCGATCGCAGCAAGCGTCAGGTAATGGGTTCCCGGGGTCAGCCCATCGGAAACAGCGGTTTCAGGGTGTGCATTCAAAGCGACGCACCCGTGGGAGGCATACGCAGCAAAGACGCCAGACTTTCCCATCGTGTCGGCGGAGTAGACGAGGAGACCGTACCTAGACTGGCCAAGAATTCTGCTCAAGGCCGTCGCTTCTATACGACCCAAGAACTGGGTTGGAATGACGCGGGCAAGGGGCGCGGATTGGCTGCCTGGTCCGACCTCCACCACTTCTTCGATCTCCAGGTCTCGCAAGATGTTGAGATTGCTCCGCAGCAGATGTAGCGCGCGTTGTCGTCCTGACTCGCTGCCAAAGATGACCAGCCGCGCCAATCGCGAGTCAATCGGAGTTGCGATGTCAGGCTCGCCGACGTTCGAAAACACGGGCCAAGTGTCTACGCAGGGCGGCGACTGGACTTGTTTCGACAGCCACTTTGCGTGCAGTGACGTGTTGGTAACCACTTGATCGGACTGACTAGCCAGCCGGCTCGCAATACGTGCTTGCGCATGACGAAGCCAGAAAGCCGACGTCCACGCTGGCCCCGTCGCAAACAGCTCGTGGAACATCGTAACGACACGCACTTGGTCGCCGAACTTGACCCTGACTTCACCAATCTCGTCCAGTAGCCAGCCGCAGAGGCCGCGCGTGCCATAACCGTAGGCGGAGAAGTGAATGAGCAGGGCGATGGCGCCAGCCGGCGGGGGTCGCAACTCGCCCACCCGCTCAGCCAATGACAACTGCTTCGCGGCTTGCTGCGACAAGGCGAGCACGTGGCTTGGCTGCCCGTAGCTCGACCAGGACCGGAGCAGGCAGTGTGCGTAGTCCTGCACGCCTCCAGCCACCGCCGGGACAACTTGAACGATCAAATGCGCATCTCCAAGCCCCATACGCGACCATTGCCTGTGGAGAAGTCCGCTATCTCATGGCAGACGCGTCGACTGGGCTCGCGGCAGGAATAACAGAAGCGAACTGCATTGAATACATCCATCGAATATTGCTAAAAATATTTAGTGTTTGCCGACGATTGGCAACGTCTTGGGTGCATTCATTCGGACAATACTTCTTCATAGGAATTCTCCAGCGATTCTATCGATTTTGATAGCTCGTAGTTGTTTTCAATGAAGCAGCGTGCCGTGCGCCCGATTAACGACCTGCTCTGAAAGTCCAATCTCGTGATTTTAAGCAATAGGCTTGCGAGTTCGTCATCATTACCAGGTTCGAACAAAAACCCAGACACGCCATGCTGGATCAATTCTCGCGGACCACCCGCGTTGCTGGCGACAACTACCTTTTCCTTTGCCATCCCTTCAGCGACAACAAGACCGAATGTTTCAGGTTCGATTGAAGGATTTACAATAACATCGACAAAGTCATAATAACCGTACACATCGTCTGTATGGTCTATCAGGATAACATCGTTCGAAAGATCCAACGATTTTATTAATGAATTAAGCTGAGTGCTGTAGTCACTCTCAAGGCCAAATAGTGTTCCGCCGACAAAGATGCATACGATTCGCTTTGATGGATTCATCTTTTTCAATTTGGCAAACGCTTTCAAAAATAGATCCTGACCCTTCAGGCGTATGAGTCTGCCAAACACGCCGACGACAAAGATGTCGTCTGAAATATTGTGCTTCTCACGAAGAATCCGGCGTTGACTCACCATCGGGTATATTAATTTCGTGTCAATACCCAGGCGTTGGATCCTTAAACTCCTTGCGTTGTAGAGTGTCGCGGCCTGCATTCCATACATATATTCACTGTTGACCAGCAATCGATCTGTCGGTATTAATGGAATTATACCCTGATAGTAATCTTTCGAAACAGGTCCGTGATTGAACCATATTTCCTTAGTCCTGCTAATATGTGCAGCAAGCCCACCGAATAGGTGACCCTTCGGCATAGAGGAGTGGATGAGGTTTATTTTCTCCTTGCAGATTAGCTGCTTCAGAAACTTTACCGACTCCCAAATATTTGACATTCTAAAATTGTCGGGGGCGAACGCGCGCACCCCCATGCCATTGAAAGAACTCAACAATGGCCCCTCCGGCATTACAACAAATGGTGTAACGCGTCTGGTGTGTCCAGCCACCCACGATTCAACAATTCTCTCGGCACCGCCGCGCTCGCCAACCGGGAGTACGTAGAGAACATTCATCGGTCGTTTAGAAATGGTGGTCCCCTAGCAATATGCGAAATGGCAGGAGTTGTCGGAACCGACACGCACCTAAGCTTGGGGCGGGACCAAATGGTCGCTCAGAACTGGTAGTAAAGAAACTCCGACGCCCGCCCGTACACCACCCGCTGCAGCGCCAAGGCCGCGCACGGCACCACCAACAGGTAGCGCCATCGCACGCGCAACTCCGGCAGGGTGGGGGCGAACACGACAATCAAGAGGCCGACCGCGATCATCAGCAGCATCTCGACGAAGCCCATCACCGTGCCGTCCGCCAGGTAGGGCACCTTGCCGGCGCCAGTCGCGACGTGGCTGAGCGGCGGAATCAGCTTCAGGATCTGGTCGGGCACGACAGCGCCGTTGACGCCGGTCATCGACTGCAGGATCGACATCGCGGCGGGCAAGCTCTCTGCCCGAAAAAAGACCCAGGCCACGACGACGAGCAGGAAGGTCAGCAGCCAGGACAGCCAGCGTGCGAGCGG
>JANOQT010000116.1:0-13555 GCA_031415015.1 Paracoccaceae bacterium | reverse complement strand
ACAAAAACCACAGCGCGCCAGAACTTCTGGCGTACCTGCCGTCTTGCCTCCAGATTATCTTGCAGCGATCTTCGTCGCCACTTCCGAACCGTCCGTTCCGCGTTCCCGCTTCTCTTCCGCTCCGGTGAGCCGGTATTTACGTCCGGCGTTCAAAGGCCGCAAGCAGAAAATGACAGCCAGATGACGATTTCTGCGGCAGACCCGGAAACCTTCAGGAAAATGCCGCTTTTATTGGCTCGTTACCCCGCGAACGGTCAGCGAATTCGCCGGTAGCGTGGGTGATCTGGCCACCGCAGAGCGTCAGGGCGATTCCCGTCGCTCCGATTCCGTGCGCCGGGATCGCTTCGATATCGCCGTCGATCAGCACAATATCCGCAGCAAGCCCCCGCCGCAGCATGCCCGTCAACCCTTCCAAGTGCGCAGCCCATGCGCCGCCAGCCGTATACGCGTGCAGCGCCTCCATCAGCTCGACCTGTTCGTCCCGTGCGCCCTCGTAAGGCACCCGCGTCAGGGCCGCCTGAAGGCTCCGCAGCACCGACACATCCGTTACCGGCCAGTCGCTGGCAAAGGCAAGCGGCGCGCCGTGATCGGCCAAGGTACGGCACAGGTAGGCGTCGGGCCAGCGGTGGCGCGGGATCACCGCCTCCATCCCTGACAGGGGAAAATCCATCGCTGCGGGCGCGTGTGGCGGCTGCACGCTTGCGGTGATCCCCAAAGCGCCCAGCCGGGGTACGTCCGCCCAGTCGATCAGCTCGATATGCTCGATCCGGTGGCGACTGTCCCGCCCTCCGTTGCGCAGGCGCGCTGCCGCATAGCCGTCAATTGTCACCCGGACTGCGCCGTCGCCAATCGCATGCACTGCAATCTGCAATCCCCGCCGGTCGATCTCTGTGCAGATGTCCTTGAACCGCTCCGGTTCGAACAGCGGTTCCGACCGATGGCCCGGCACCCCGGGATAGTCGTTCAGCATATAGGCCGTCCGGCTGTCGACCACCCCGTCCATGAACATCTTGACGAAGCCGCTGGTCACCCACTCTCCGGTGAACTCCATCGCCATGGCTGAAGCCCGGTCCAGATCCGCCATCTCCATCTGCGGCTTGAAATGGAACGGCACCTTGACGCGCGCCGTCAGCCGGCCTTCGGCTTTCATCTCGGCCAACAGCACGCACGAATACCGGTTGCCATCCATATTCACCATCTGCGTGATCCCATGCGCCGCGCAATGTGCCAGCCCCGCCGCGATCTTGTCCTTGTCGCGCGCCCTCTGCTCGGCCCCAGGCCAGGGCTCCGGCTCGCCCCCCGTTGCAATACCCAGTTGCAGATGCGCCTCGCCCCCCAAGGCCAACACCGGCCCGAACGCCTCGAACTCGCGCAACTCGCCGGTCGCGGTGCCATCCGCGCCCATCACGACCTCATGCCCATGCGGCATCGGTGCGCCGTGCAACAGCCCGGCTGCCGTCAACGCGGCGGTGTTGGCCCACACCGTGTGGTGATCCGGCGCCATCATCGCGATCGGGCGGTCGGCGATCACCCGGTCCAGATCAAACCGCGTCACTGGCACGCCAAGAATGTCATAGCCCGCCCCCTGCGCCATCAAGAGTGGCGCTTCGGGATGGCGGGCCGCGTAGCCTTCGAACGCCACCTTCAGCGCGTCGAACCCTTGCAACCCGCCGATCTGCAACTGCGCCAGTTCCGCCCCGCCCAGCACCAGATGCAGATGGCTTTCCACGAACCCGGGCAGCAACGTCCGCCCACCGCAGTCCACAACCCGCGTCCCTTTCCCCGCCAGCCCGGCCACCTCCGGCCCGCCTACCGCCACGATCCGGCCACCGGCCACCGCCACGGCCATGGCGCGCGGCTGCAACGGGTCCATCGTCAGAACCTTTGCATTGGTCAGAACCAGATCGACGCCCATCGCTTCTCCCCTTCTCACCTATCCTGGCGGGCGTGGAGGGCTAGCTCCCCACCCCCTCGGCCATCACGCACAGCATCTCGAACATCAGGCTGATCCCCAGCCATGCCGTGCCCCCCGATGCATCGAAGGGCGGCGACACCTCCACAAGGTCCGCGCCCACCACATTCACGCCGCGCAGTCCCCGCGCCACCTGCAAGGCTTGCCAGCTCGTCGGTCCCCCAACCTCGGGCGTCCCCGTCCCCGGCGCAAACGTCGGATCCACGAAGTCGATGTCATAGGTCACATAAGTATCCCCCGCGCCGACGATCTCGCGCGCCTCACGCATCACATCCTCCGCGCCCCGCGCGTGAAACTCCGCAATCGGGATGATCCTGATGCCGACACTGGCCGCAAAATCCCAATCCTCGCGCCCGTAAGCCGTGCCGCGGATGCCGATGATCACGTACCGCCTGGGATCCAGAAGCCCCTCCTCCACCGCGCGGCGGAACGGGGTGCCGTGGTTGTAGCGGCTGGTACCGAAGTAGACGTCGTTCAGGTCGGTATGGCTGTCGAACTGGATCATTCCCACCGGCCGCGCCTTGGCGACCGCCCGCAGGATCGGCAGGGTGCACAAATGATCGCCGCCGCCGGTCAGGGGCCGGATGCCCGCCGCCACAACGCGGTCATAAAACGCCTCCATCCGCGCCAGACTGTCCATCAGGTCACCGGGGTTTGGCGCCACATCCCCTAGATCGGCACAGCGCGCCAGCGCAAATGGTGCCACCCAGGTGGCCCCGTTCTGCGCCCGGATCATGGTCGACAGATCGCGCAGTTGACGCGGGCCATGGCGCGGGCCGGAACGGTTCGTCGTGCCTCCGTCCCAAGGCGCGCCGATCAGCCCGATCTGCACATCTGCAAAGCGTGGATGCTCAAATGGCACATACGGAAGCCGCATGAAGGTCGGAATTCCGGCGAATCGCGGCAGTTCGAACCCCGAAACCGGAGTAAAAAACCCGTCTTTATCCGCATCCCCAGCCATCCCGCCCTACCCTTTCCATTGCTTCCCACCCGCATCTGACCACCCTGTCCCCGGCTTGTCAGGTCCGCAAGCGACATGGCAGCAACATGGCATCGGCGGGAAACCCGCCATCCGGCCACAGCGGCCCTTGACCGCCCCCTTCCGTTCCCGCCTTATCAGGGGCAACAAAACCGAGGATGCACACGATGTTTTCCAAGACCACCGACGCAACAGGCACTTCTGCGCCGACCCCCGGGACCACACCCGCCGCCACACCGCGCCCCGCCGGTGCCGGGTCCAACACCGCGCGGTCCGTGCTGGGTGCCGATCTCAGGATCACCGGAGAGATCACCTCTGCCGGTTCGGTCGAGGTCTTGGGCGAAATTGATGGCAACATCACCGCCAAGGGATTGATCATCGGACAGGAAGGCCGCGTCACCGGTTCGGTCAAGGCCGACACGGTCGAAGTGAAGGGGCGACTGGACGGCAAGGTCACGTCGGAAAGCTTTACCCTGCGCTCCAGCGCGCTGGTCAAGGCGGATGTGACGACGGCAACCATCGTCATCGAAAGCGGCGCCTCGATGGAAGGCCGCTTCCTCAAGCCAAAGGGCTGACGCCCGCACCTAAGCCCACCCGGTCGTAGGATGGGCAATCTGCCCATCGTCCGGGAATCCTATTTTGCGTCGAAAAAGACGATCGTGGCCGCCACCATCTCATCCAGCGCGGCAGGTGAGGTGAACACGTTGAACACGTGATCCATCTCACGCGTAAAGGCTTCTTCTTCCCCGTCATGCGCGGCCAGCAGCATTTCCTGTGCCACCGGCAATACCGTGGTGTCCAGCGTGCCCTGTGCCACGAACAGCGGACCCTCGTATGAGGCGATCTCGTCTAGTGGCTTGAACGCTGTAAGCCCGTCGAAGTAACCCTGCTTCAGCCCGATTTCGGCCCCCCAGGGCAGCGTGATCTTCAAGGGCCGGTCGCCGGTCGCTTGGCCTGCTGCCACGATCTGTGGCCCCAGAAGACCGGTGAAGGTGGTCATCGGATCGGCCACCGCCGCCCACAGCGCCACCGCCTTGGGCATATCGCTGCGCCCGGCCACCGCAGTTGCCACCAGCCCGCCCTGGCTCCAGCCGATGATGCGCACCTCGTCACCCTTGACCCGCCCGTCGCCCTGCACAAAGGCCAGCGCGGCCAACCCGTCCGCGACCTGCCCCTCAAAGGTGGTGTCGGCAAAGTCGCCCTCGCTCTCGCCCGAGCCGATGAAATCCACCCGCAGGCTGGCATAGCCCGCGTCGGCCAACAGCCGCGCGGTACGCGAAAAGACACCGTCCTCGGTGCCGGGGATCGGCAACTCGTCCCGCGTGCCGGTAAAGCCGTGGAACAACAGCACCACCGGCGCTGGCTCTCCCGCCGGCAGCGCCAGCGTACCCACCATCGACTTGCCCTGCGACGGGATCGCCACCTGCACCTCGGTCATCTCGGCCCGCGCCACGCCTGCCATCAGCATCAACGCCACCATCCACCGCATCATCCGCCCTCCTATGCCATGCACAAAATCCTGAACCGCTCTCACCACTCCGTCAACGCTCCGTCGGGATCGAATAGGTCAGCCCCGCCCGCGCCACCGGCTCGGCCAGCCCCTCGCTGAACACCATCACGTCCCCCACCGCCAGCACGCGGCCCAGCTTCAGTACCCGCGCCTCAGCCCGCAGATCGCGCCCCGCCGCAGGTTTGCGCATGAAGTCGATGGAACAGTTCGTCGTCACCGTCAGCGCCTTCGGCCCGATCCGGCACAGGATCGCCAGATACATCGCCACATCCACCAGCCCGAACATCGCCGGACCCGACACCGTGCCCCCGGGCCGCAAATGCCGCTCCGCCACCGCCAGTCGCAGCGTCACCCCCGCCTCCCCGGCCCGCTCCACCACGAAATCCGCCGCCACCTGGCCGAAATCCCGCGCCAGAAACGCCTGCAACTCTGCCGCCGTCATAACCACGCTCATTGCTTCCCTCCGCATCACCTTCCCCTTACGCTGCCGCAAAACCGAAAGGACCGCCATGGCCGACCCGATCCTGCTGCGTGAGGATGCCGATCACATCGCCACTCTTACCCTGAACGCCCCCGCCAGCCTGAACGCACTGTCCGACGCGATGCTGACAGCCCTCACCGCCGAGTTCACCCGCCTCGCCGTCGATCCGACCATCCGCGTCATCATCCTGCAAGGCGCAGGCCGGGCGTTCTGCGCCGGGCACGACCTTAGGGAAATGCAGGCCGCCCGCGCCGCCCCCGACAAGGGTGCCGCCTATTTCACCGACCTTTTCGCCCGCTGTGCGGCCGTGATGCAGATGATCCCCGCGCTGCCCCAGCCGGTGATCGCACAGGTCCACGGCATCGCGACCGCGGCTGGCTGCCAGCTTGCCGCTACGTGCGATCTGGTTACCGCCGCCGACACCGCCCGCTTCGGGGTCAACGGCGTCAACATCGGCCTGTTCTGTTCCACCCCTATGGTCGCCCTCACCCGCAAGATCCCCGCCGCTACCGCGTTCGAAATGCTGACCACCGGCGACTTCATCACCGCAACCCGCGCCCGCGAGGTGGGCCTTGTGAACCGCGTGGCCAGCCCCGAGGCGCTGACCGCTGACACCCGCGCCCTTGCCCAAACCATCGCCGGCAAACTCACCGCCGCCGTCCGCATCGGCAAACGCGCCTTCTACGATCAGGCCGGGCTGCCTTTGGCCGACGCCTACGCCCTGACCGGCGCGGTGATGCAGCACAACATGCTCTGGCCGGACACCGACGAAGGCATCACCGCTTTCCTCGAAAAACGGCCGCCCGACTGGGCCTCGCAGAACTAGCGCGTGACAGGGTGCCGATCTGCCGGTAATCTATGACAAAATAACAAACGAGATTGAGGCATATCATGCGCAGACTTCTGACCGCCGCTCTGGCGTTCTTTCCGGTTATGGCCGCAGCCCAAGGCTACGAGGGGGCTGTTGTCGATCTGCAGTACCAAAAGTACGACGACGGTGCCGGGTTCGAGGTCGACAGCATCGAAGGCACGCTGGATGCAAGCTGGCGCTTTGGCGGTTTTGGCGTTCAGGCCGGGCTGGTGCTGGGCAAGGAAATCGACAGCTCATCCGACATCGACTTCAACCAGTACAACGCGCTGACCCTGCATATGACCACCGATGTCGGCAACTCCGTCCGCCTTGGCGCGATGATTGCCGCCGATGACAACTCCGACGGGATCTACCTTTACGCCGCCGAGGCGCTGTACCTGAACGGACCGCTCCGGGTCGAGGGCCGCGTGGGCGACAGCTTTGACAACGGCAATCCCTACGGTCTGGCCGAAATCAAAGGCAGCTACGCGATTGGCAGTGCCTTTTCGGCCAAGCTCGGACTGCATTACAGCGATTACGGTGATGGGGGCTACTATCAGGTGTTCAGCCTTGGTGCAGGCTACAAGGTTTCTCAGGGGACCGAGGTCTATGCCGGAATTGGCCGCCATACCAATGACTTCGGCGCTGGCGGTGGCGAATACCATGGCGATCTGATGAACCTTGGCGTCCGCTTCGATCTGGGCGGCAACGGCTCGGACAAGATGTTCTCGTATCAGCCGCTGAACTGATCGGGCCTGCGCGCCAGCAGCACCGTCACCAGCGCCAGTCCAAGACCCGCAAGCCCAAGGCAGGCCGCATACACCATCTGCGGCCCGCCATAAGCCAACAACCCCGCCCCCAACGCAGGGGCTGCGGCTGAGGCAAGGATCGGTGCCACTGCCACCGCGCCGGAAATCACCCCAAACCCGGCGCGGCCCAAAACCTCGGCAATCAGCACCGGCCGCAGGATCGACATCAATCCCGCCCCCGCCCCCTGCGCCAGCGCAAAGGCAAAGATCATCACCGGCGCCACCCCTGCCGCCCACAGCACAGCGCTTGCCACCGCAACCGCGCCCGCTGCGGTCAGCGTCGCCTGCGCTGTCGTCACCCGCGCGCCCGCCATAAGCAGGATCAGCCGCCCAATCACCTGTGACGGCCCGATAGCCGCCGCTGCAATCGCCGCCATCCCTGCCCCCGCTCCCCGGTCGGCGAACAGGACCAGCACATAGGTGATCAGGATGCCGTGGTTCAGGTAGATCGCAGTGAATGCCGCCGCGATGATCCAGAATGCGGGTTTGCGCAGCGCCGCCTGCAAGGTTCCGGGTGGTGTTGGCGGCACCGCGAACTCCGCCCGCTCTCGCCTGCGCAGCCGCCGCACCGCCACCGCATTCAGCGGTATGACCAACAGAATCAGCGCCGCAAAAGCCAGCATCGCGCCCTGCCTGCCCATCGCCTGGCCCAGCCAGTGCCCCAACGGAAACGCCAGCGTTCCCGCAAACCCCGCCACCAGCGTCACCTTGGTGATCGCCCCTCGCGCCTCCAGCCCCAGCCGCCGGGTCAGAAACGCAAAGCACGTCTCATACAGGCACCCTGCCTGCGACACACCGATCAGCGCCCACGCAATCAGCCACCCGGCCAGACTGTCCACCACGCTCAGCCCCGCCACGCCCAGCGCCGCCAGCCCCGGCATCCAGACCAGCATCTCGCCGCCCAACCCCCGGTCCACCAGCCGCCCGGTGAACGGTGTCAGCGCGGCCATGATCAGAAAGGCCAGCGTCGGCCCAAGCGCCAATTCGCCCTTGGTCCACCCCGTCGCGGCCTCCAGATCGGGCAGCAACGACGGAAAGGAATAGTAACACCCCGCGTAGATCAGCGTCTGGCCCAGTGCCAGCAACCAGACCGCTGGGCTGTCACTTTCGCTCACAACCCGTAAAGATCCCCGAACTTGGCCTCAAGGTAATCCAGAAATGGTCCCTCTGACGGCGCGAACCCGCACGCCTGCGCCACCGTCTCACGCGGGGTCATCAGCGACCCGTGCCGTTGCAGGTTTTCGCGCAACCAGCCCGTCGCGGCACTGACATCGCCCATGGCCATATCGCCGTCCAGCCCCGGCAGCGCCCTGCGCATCGCCTGATGCAAACAGCCCGCATAAACATTGCCCAGCGTGTAAGTCGGGAAATACCCGAACAACCCGCAAGACCAGTGCACGTCCTGCAACATCCCGTTCGACGGCTTATCCACCGCCACGCCGAAATCCGCGCGGAACCGGTCGTTCCACGCGGCCTCAAGGTCCGAGACCTGCAACTCCCCCCGGATAAGCGCGCGCTCCAGATCAAACCGCATCATCACATGCAGGTTGTAATGCACCTCATCCGCCTCGGTCCGGATATACCCCGAATGCACGCGATTCACCGCCCGGTAGAACCCTTCCGCATCCGCAATCCCGATGTCCCCGAAATGCGCCTGCATCCGCCCATAGAGCCAGCCCGTAAACGCCCGGCTGCGGCCCAGCTGGTTCTCGTAGCTCCGGCTCTGGCTTTCATGCACCCCCATCGACGCCCCCTGCCCGATCGGCGTCAGCGCATAGGCCAGATCAATCCCCTGCTCATACGCCGCATGCCCCACCTCGTGGATCGTCGAGTAGAAACAGTTGAACGGATCGCTCTCAGACACCCGCGTCGTGATCCGCACATCATGCCCCGACCCCGAGCTGAACGGATGCACCGCCTTGTCCAGCCGCCCCCGGTCCCAATCGTAGCCGAACACCGTCGCCAGTTCCCGCGTCAGCGCCAGTTGTGCCTCACCCGCGAACACCCCCTCCAGCGCCTTCGGAGCCGCCGCCCCCAGCACCGCCCCTCGCAACGCCACCAACCGAGGCCGCATCGCCGCAAACATCGCGGCGATATCCGCCCCGGTCATCCCCGGCTCATAATCATCGACCAGCGCGTCATACAGATCCCCGCCCTCCGCAAGCGCCGCCGCCTCCTCGCGCTTTAGCGCGACAACCCGCGCCAGCGTCGGCAGAAATCCCGCCACATCCTCCGCAGCCCGGCACCCCGCCCAAACCCCTTGCGCGCGTGAGGTCAGGCCCGCCAACTCCTCCGCCAGCCGCGCGGGTACCTTGACCATCCGGGCATGCGTCCGCGCAATCTGCCGCAACTGCGCCGCCCCCACCGCATCGTGGGCCACGGCAACAGCCAGCCAGTCGCCCACCCGGCGGTCCGTCCGCCGCGCATGCAGCACGCCCTCCAGCGCCGCCATCTCCTCGGCCCGCTGGCCCGCCGCACCCGGAGGCATCACCGTCTCCTGATCCCAGCCCAGACGCCCCGCCACCTGCCCCAATGCCTCGGTCTGGCGCTGATACGTCATCAGATCGTCAAACGCGCTCATGCCGTTCCCTTCCGGATTGATCCCGCCACCGGGTATTGCGCCAGATGCCGCGCGCGGATGATCAGCACCCACAGCAGCACTGCGCCGACCTGATGGGTGATCGCCACATGCACATGCGCCGCCGTCAGCACCGCCGCGATGCCCAGCGCCACTTGCGCCAGCATCATCACCATCACTGCGTTGAACGCCCCCTGCGTCACCCGGTACGCAGACTTGCGCCCGCGCAGCCACACCACCACGCCGAACGCGAACAACAGATACCCCGACATGCGGTGAATGAATTGCACCAGCCCGGGGTTCTCATAGAACGCCTGCCAGGCACTGCCTCCAGGCACATAAAACGCATCCGCCGGAAAGAGCTGCCCGTTCATCAGCGGCCAGGTCGGGAACGCCCGCCCCGCATCAATCCCCGCGACCAATGCCCCCAGCACAATCTGCAAAAACGCAAAATGCATCAGACCCGTCGACAGCCCGAACAGCTTGCCCTCGCGCCCGCGCCGCGCCGTCATCAGCTCCGCCTCCGACCGCCCCAGCAGGAACACATACCACGCGATCACCCCCAGGATCACAAAGGCCAGCCCCAGATGCGTGGCCAGCTTCCACGACACCACATCCACCCGCGCGCCCACCAACCCTGAGGACACCATCCACCACCCGATGCCGCCCTGCAGCCCGCCCAACCCGCCCAGAAGCAGCAACCGCCCGGTCCACCCTGCGGGGATCTGCCCGCACAGCCAGAACCACGCAAAACCCAGCGCCCAGACCAGACCAATGAACCGCCCCAGAAAACGGTGCGCCCATTCCCACCAGTAGATGGCCTTGAAGGCCTCCAGCGTCATCGCCGAATTCTGCAACCGGAACTCGGGGATCGCTTGGTACTTGGCAAACTCTGCGGCCCAGTCGGCCGCATTCAGCGGTGGCATCACCCCGGTGATCAGGTTCCATTCGGTGATAGACAGGCCGCTGTCGGTCAACCGCGTCAACCCGCCGACCACGATCATCACCACGACCAGCAGGAAAAGACCGATAATCCAAGCCTTTATCGCCAGCCGCGCGCCCTTGGGCCGCGCGTCGATGCCACCGCCAACCGGGGCCGCCGGCACCGTCTGCCCAACCCCAACCTCTTCGAAAATGCTGCGCTTGCCCGCCATCATCCGCCCCATATCTGTCGCGCAAGACAGTAGGCCCCGCCCCCGCCCCCTTCAAGACCCTGCGACAGCATCCCCTTACTCCCGGATTTTTTCTGTTCATAAATATCCCCGCCGGAGGCTCCGGCGTTTCCAAAGCCAACTGCAGGATCAAGATCATCGCAGGATGGGCAATCTGCCCATCGCACCGCATCCCCGCGCAGCCCGTAGGATGGGCAATCTGCCCATCATCGCCTCACCGCAACCGGCGCAACAACTCCAGCGACGGCTCGCCCGTCACCGGCAGCCCGGTGCTCGCCTGATAGCCGCTGATCGCGGCTTTGGTCTTGGCCCCGATCACCCCGTCCGACCCTTCGGTGTCGAACCCCGCCGCCGTCAGCCGTCGCTGCAATTCCTGCCGGTCCGCGATCGTCATCCCCGTCGCATCCGGACCAAAGCTCGCCCGGATCGCCCCGCGCCCTAGCAACCGGTCCGACAGATGCCCGACGCCAATCGCGTAATTCTCGGCGTTGTTATAGCGCAGGATCACGTTGAAATTCTGCGTCAGCAGAAACGCAGGCCCCCCGCCCGAGATGATCGACCCGTCGGCAGGCACCGCCCCGCCACCGGCCGCCGTCACGCCCAGCGCTGACCACTCCGCCGCAGACTTCCCCTTGCCGCGCCCCAAAAGCCCGGTGTTGAACCCCGCTGGCAGGCTGACCTCACCCCCCCACGGCAAGCCCCGCGTCCAGCCCGACCGGCTCAGATACGCCGCGGTCGAGGCCAGTGCATCCGTCGGGTCCTCAGACCAGATATCCCGCCGCCCGTCACCGGTGAAATCCACCGCAAATTCCAGATACGAGGTCGGGATAAACTGGGTATGTCCCATCGCCCCAGCCCAGCTTCCGGTCATCCCGCCAACCCCGATGTCACCGTTTTGCAAGATCCGCAGCGCCGCCACCAACTGCCCCTCAAAGAACTCCCCCCGCCGCCCCTCATAGGCCAGCGTCGACAGCGCCGCGATCACCGGCACATTGCCCCGCCTTGTGCCGAAAAAGCTTTCCAGCCCCCAGACCGCTGCAACGACATGCGCTTCAACGCCGTAGCGCCCCTCGGTCGAGGCCAGAACGCGGCCATATTCCCGCAGCTTCGCCTGCCCCAGGGACACCCGCTCCGCCGAGGCGGCAATCGCCAGATAATCCTCAAGACTGCGCTTGAACTCGGTCTGGTTGCGGTCCTTCTCGATCACCTGCGGCAGGAACCCCGCCCCCCGGAACGCCGCGTCCAGCGTGCTGACGGAAATCCCCCGCCCGGCGGCGCGGCCCCTGAAGCCGTCAACCCAGGCATCATAGCCCGCATTCGGCACCGGACGCGGTGCCGGGTCCGGCGCGCGAAACCCGCCCGCTGCCGGCCCACCGCCTCCGCTACCGACACAGCCCGCCAGAACCGCCGTAAGCCCCAGCGTCACCGAACGCCGTGTCACCAAACCTGTCACCATGATCCTGCTGCCCCTGCCGCTGTTTTGCCGCCAACCTTAGCGGACCCCGCCCCCAGTGGCCAAGGCCCCGCGCACATCCCGGCAGTTGCCCGCCCGCGCCATCGGCCGCTCATCCCC
This sequence comes from Paracoccaceae bacterium, assembly GCA_031415015.1. Classification (GTDB taxonomy): domain Bacteria; phylum Pseudomonadota; class Alphaproteobacteria; order Rhodobacterales; family Rhodobacteraceae; genus JAUYQR01. The sequence goes on along the minus strand of JANOQT010000116.1, from coordinate 1,631 downwards.
TCCGGACAACCGCGCGGCACGCCTGATCCCGCTCAGAAGACCCAACACCCATTCACTTTGGCCAAAGTATTGTGTGTGTTCACAAGCTATGACTGTATGGTTTCAGAAGGTTTGACAGTGGCCGCCGATTGCTGGGATCAGGTGGTTACAGCTGATTTTAGCCGATTGGCCCACCTGATTTGCCCGCCCATTTTTGCCACCATCGGTGCAGACTTGAGCGGCTGACGCGGCGGTTAGGCGGGAAGGCGGCGGCGATTTGTGAGGTTAGATCATCAAAGGTGTGGGTGTCAATCCGGGCGATTATGAAGGCGCGCAATTCGGTATCGGCTTCGATTTTGGCGGGGCGGCCCGTGCGATGGGCGCGGCGATGGGCGGCGATAACGTCGTGTTTAACAGCCGTTTGAACGCCTGTTGAAAGCAGGGTAATCAGGCCTTCAAGGGCCGCGCCTGCCGCCGCCAGATGCTGCTGGGCGTCTGTTGCGCGTGCAAGCTGGGCTTGGGTGTTATTATCTTGCGGCATGGGCTATACCGGCCTTGGGTGTGACACGGTGATATTCTTCCTGCCGTAGCACGGTCGCAAGACCTTCGCGCAATGTGGGGTTGCCGGGCAACCGGATGGAAGGCCCCGCCACCCAACATATCTTGGCCCTGCACTTGTGGTTTGGCCGCCGCTCCCTTCCATCATCTCTATCCTTGGGTCGCCGTTTTGGGCCGTAACCAACGCCGCACGGCTACATCTGACACGCGCAAAGTGCGCGCGATTTCGGCTTTGAAATGGCCTTGCCAGTCCAGCATGGCTGCAAGCCATTGCTTGGCCAGTGGCACCCGGCGTTGCAGGCGCGGGCGGGCGGCAAGTTCTTTCAGCTTGTCATAGCCAAGCAGGTCTTGCAGCGCAGATTTTCCCTTTGGATCGGCGGGAATATACATTTCTGCGCCGCCGAATCGCAGCAAGAAATGCACTGCCAAATCCGCGCCCAAAACATCGACATAATCTGCGACTTGGGCAGTAGGGCGTGGCATCGGGCGGGCGAGTTCGTTCATGCGGGTTTACCCTTGGCAGGATTAAGTTTTGGGGTTTGGTTTGGCCCCTGACGGCCCCACGGAGAGCAAAGCGATCAAGGGCCAAGGGCCGCGCCTTGTGGACAAGACAAAGCGCGGTGTGCCGACGGCTGCGTCCCTCAACGCAGCCGTCGGTTTCAATCGGCGAGTGAGCCGGGTTTCAAGCCAAGCTGGGCGCAAACGGCGGCTTCCAGATCACTGCCGGTCCCGGTGTGACTTGCTGCATGTGCGGCAAGATAAGACTTTGGCGGTGGTCCGGCGGGAAGCACCGCTTTTTGCAAATAAGCAAACCGTGGCCCCGATGTTTCTAAAAACGTGTCGAACGCCACTTCATCCGATCGGCACAAGGCCAGTGCCCATTCACGCATGGAACCGCCAAGAATGTAGCCCTTGCTCGATGCCTCGTTCACTTTAGCCAGGACGCGTTTTTCTGAATTGGTGCTGCGTTCCAAATGACGATCTGCCAGCATTTCCTGCACTGCCGTCACCGGCATATATTTCGCAGGGTCTGGCGTTGCCACCAACAAAGCGGCGATCTTTGCCATAAGGTCTTTCGGGCTGGCATCTGCGGG
>JANOQT010000115.1:0-4298 GCA_031415015.1 Paracoccaceae bacterium | reverse complement strand
GCGATCTGGGAACGTTTCCTTGCCTTCAACAGAGCGCGAGGCAATGCATCCGTGCCCGCTGGCTTCCTCCTCGGGTTCATGCGGAAATGGCGCAATTCGCCCTGTGCGACGCTTTGCCAGATTTCGACTCAACCGCTCGAGAAAGCTCTTGATACGAAGGAGCGAGAACTTCTAGCAGTGATCAAGGCTGCTCCGACCACGAACCGCCATTTCCATGCAGCCGATCTCTGCCGAGCAATCGGCCAAGCCGCTTACGAAATCCGCGTGCTCGATGTGATCAGAAGTTTCGGCTGCACCAGGTTCGCCGCGACGCTCGCGGTGCACGGTCGGGCAGTGTTCGCAGGAGAAATTCAGAGGTGAAACGGTTTGCAATCGCTAGATCGTCGCCGCTTCGCTGGAGGATTCACCCGACATGGTGATCCCTATATGCCCATCGCGTTGGCCGTCATCCTTTCTTGCCGTTTTCGGCCCCCAGCCATTGCGAAGCGCGAGCATCAGGCAGATCTCGGTGCAAACAGGATGAGCGCCGCACCGACCAAGCAGAGCACGGCCCCGCTCAAGTCCCAGGCGTCCGGGCGCTGCTTCTCAACGGCCCAAAGCCAAATGAGCGACGCCGCGATATAGACGCCTCCATAAGCCGCATAAGACCGCCCTGCAAAATCTGAGGGAGCAAGGGTCAGGAGCCAGGCGAAGATGGCCAAGCTGACCAGGCCGGGGGCCAGCCATAGCGCGCTCGCTCCCTGTCGCATCCAGGCCCAGACCGCGAAACAGCCTAGGATCTCGGCCGCAGCCGCCCCGGCGTAAATGAAGATGGTCGTCATGTTGAAACTGCTCCCGGCAGATGGAAATCATCGAAAATACCGCAGGCTCCAAGGTTCCCGCTCCGGCAGCCTTCATCGCAACGGACAAGGATCGCAGCGAGTGCGGCCTCCAGCGCTTTCAGCTCCGCACGTTTGGCGCGCAGCGCGCGAATGTGTTCCTCGACGACCGGGCGCGCCGTGACGCAGGCCGTTGCTGGAGCCTCGGCTGCAGCCAGCAGATCGCGGACCTGCGGTATGCCCAATCCGAAATCGCGCGCTCGCCGAATGAAGGCAAGCCGCGCCACCTCCTTCGAGCCGTAGGCCCTGCGGCCCGCGTCGCTGCGCGGCGTCGGTGGCAAGAGGCCGATGCTTTCGTAGTATCGAATTGTGGGTGGAGTGCAGCCAGACTTGTCTGCCGCCTGACCGATCGAGAGGGACATCATGCTCACCACAAAAATTCATCTTGCTCTTAAAGTAGCTTTAAGTGTTACGCCAAGACAAGACATCAAAGTGGAGGACCCAATGGTCTCGCGAAAACTTGCCATCACCGGAACGGTTGCCGCCTGCGCTGCCTGTTGTGCGCCACTGGTTGTGCCAATCATCTGGCCAGTCTTGATCGCCGCCGGTCTGGTCGGCACTGGTGGTGCCGGTGGCGGCTGGCTGGCGGGCCTGAGCCTCGATGTCATCCTGTGCGGCGGCATCGCCCTTGCCGCACTGGCCGGCGGTGCCGTCTGGCTGCGGCAACGAAACAGACGCGTGCAGGCGAAGGTTCCGAACCTTTCCGAAGGGGCGAAATGCGACCTTGAATCCTGCGGGCCCGCGAAAAAAGCGAATGCCTGAGCTAAACAGCATTCGACCGATATACTGTGCCACGTCCGCCGCTTGGCTGGCAGTAATTCAAGCTGCTGCCCAAGCCGGCAACGGCTGATCATTCCCGAAACCCCTAAATGAGAGGGATCGCAATCTCGCATTGGCTGTGACATCGCCGGGAAGGCTTCATCCGACGTCGTGCATCAGCTTCCCCTCAAGCTTGCTATCATTACTTGATGCTAGTTTCAGCTGTTGCCCCTTGATCAACGCATAGACAGCTGGAATTACGACAAGCGTTAGAACGGTCGACGACACCATGCCGCCGATCATTGGCACGGCAATGCGGCTCATCACCTCGGATCCGGTGCCGCTCGCCCAGAGGATCGGCATCAGGCCGGCCATGATGGCGACCACGGTCATCATCTTCGGGCGCACCCGCTCTACCGCGCCCACCATGATCGCGGCGTTCAGGTCGGCGCAAGTGAAGGTGCGGCCTTCGTGGGCAACCTCGGACCGGCGTTCGGCCAAGGCGTGGTCGAGGTAGATTAGCATGATCACCCCGGTTTCGGCAGCAACGCCTGCCAAGGCAATGAAGCCGACAGCGACGGCGACGGACAGGTTGAAGCCCATTGCCCACATCAGCCATACCCCTCCGACCAACGCGAAGGGCAGCGACAGCATCACGATCAGGGTTTCGGTCAGCCTGCGGAAGTTCAGGAATAGCAGCAGAAAAATCACGGCAAGCGTGGCTGGCACCACGATGGCAAGCCGTGCCTTGGCGCGTTCGAGATATTCGAACTGCCCGCTCCACCCCAGAGAATAGCCAGGCGGCAGGACCACTTCACCCGCCACAGCCGCCTGCGCGTCAGCAACATAACCGCCCAGATCGCGCCCCGCGATGTCGACGAAGATGTAAACGGCAAGCTGCCCGTTCTCGGTGCGGATCGAGGTGGCGCCGCGCGTGCGTTCCACCTTTGCCACTTCTCCCAAGGGCACGGTACCGCCGCCGGGCAAGGCAACCTGAACCTCGCGGGCGATGGCGTCAGGGTCTTGCCGCAGGGCCGCCGGATAGCGCAGCGCAACGTTGTAGCGCTCGCGCCCTTCCACCGTCTGGGTGATCGCCTCGGCCCCGAGTGCCATCGCAATGACTTCCTGCACATCCGCGATTGACAGGCCATAGCGCGCCAGCCTTTCGCGGTCGGGCACGATGTCCAGGTAATAGCCGCCGATCACCCGTTCGGCATAGGCGCTGGTGGTGCCGGGCACGGCGCGCAGGACCGCTTCGACCTCGCGCGCGATGCGCTCCATCTCGGGAAGGCTCGTGCCAAAGACTTTCACCCCGACCGGGGTCCGAATTCCCGTCGCCAGCATGTCGATGCGCGCGCGGATCGGCTGCGTCCAGGCGTTCGACACGCCGGGAAACTGCAGGGCCGCGTCCATCTCGGCGCGCAGAGAGTCCATCGTCACGCCCGGTCGCCATTCCTCGCGCGGGCGAAGCTGAATGATCGTCTCGAACATTTCCGTCGGCGCAGGATCAGTGGCGGTCAGCGCGCGGCCCGCCTTGCCGAAGACTGTCTCCACCTCCGGGAAAGACCGGATGATGCGATCCTGCATCTGCATCAACTCTGCAGCCTTGGTGACGGAAAGGCCCGGCAGCGTGGTGGGCATGTACATCAGCGTGCCTTCGTCCAGTGCGGGCATGAACTCGGACCCCAGTTGGCGCGCGGGCCAGACGGAGGCGACGAGCGCCACCACGGCCAGCAGGATCGTGAACTCCCGTGCCTTCAGGACCCAGGCGATGACGGGTCGGTAAAGCGCAATCAGGATACGGTTCACCGGGTTCTTGTGTTCGGGCACGATATGCCCCCGCACAAAGATCACCATCAGGGCGGGCACAAGTGTGACCGACAGCAGGGCCGCTGCGGCCATGGCAAAGGTCTTAGTAAAGGCGAGCGGGCCGAACAGCCGCCCCTCCTGCCCTTCCAGCGCGAAGATCGGCAGAAACGATACGGTGATGATCAGAAGACTGAAGAAAAGTGCGGGGCCAACCTCGGACGCTGCCTTGATCAGCACCTCGACCCGGTCCGCTCCCGGCTCGGCGCGTTCTAGATGTTTGTGCGCGTTTTCGATCATCACGATGGCCGCGTCGATCATGGCACCAATGGCAATGGCGATGCCGCCCAGACTCATGATGTTGGCCCCGACGCCAAGCGCGCGCATCGCGGCGAAGGCCATCAGCAAGCCAACTGGCAGCATGATGATCGCGACCAGCGACGAGCGGACATGCAGAAGGAACAGGAAGGTCACCACGGCAACGACGATGCTTTCCTCCAGCAGCGTTGTCCGCAGGGTCTCGATGGCCGACAGGATCAAGCCGGAGCGGTCATAGACCGTCACGATTTCCACCCCCTCGGGCAGGCTTGCGGCGATGGTTGCGATCTCGGCTTTGGCGTTGTCGATCACGTCGAGCGCGTTTGCGCCCACCCGTTGCAGCACGATTCCCGAGGCAACCTCGCCCTCGCCGTCCAGTTCCGCGATGCCCCGCCGCTCGTCGGGTACGATCTCGACCCGCGCCACATCGCGCAACAACAGCGGCACACCGCCATCGGCGCGGATTGGCACCATTTCCAGATCGGCGATGCCGCCCAGATAGCCGCGCCCGCGCACCATGAACTCGAACTCGGACAG
>JANOQT010000114.1:0-6099 GCA_031415015.1 Paracoccaceae bacterium | reverse complement strand
TATGAACCCGCCGATAACGATCACGCCGCCCCCTTTTCGGGGGCATCCGCCCCGTCGCTAGCCCTTGGTGCCCCGGTCCGCCACGGTTGCAATGTCGCGCATCCGGGCCTTGACCACGCTGTCCGAGCCGAAGCCATACCGTGCCATCGGCTGACTGTCGAGCCGCAGCGCCGCCGCAGCCCCCGCGTCGCCAAGCTGCTCCAGCGCCTCCGCCTTGATCAGCATGAGTGTTGCCAGAAGGGCCGCGTTTTCATGACGTTGCACGACGGGAATGGCATGATCGGCCAGCCGCACCGCCTCAGACGCACGACCAGCGGCCAAGGCGATGGCGGCCAGTTGCATCTCGATATGGGCGACATGCACCTCGCCCCCCGGCTGACGGGCATAGATTGCCGCCGCCGCCGAAAACTGGGCCAGCGCGCGCGGTGTATCATTGCCCGCCGACAGCCGCGCCACGGCGAAATGGCTGAACGCCATCCGGTTGTCGGCCCATCCTTCGGAGGTCGCGATGGCCAGCGCACGCTCAGCCGCCACCCGGCGCGCTGCGGAACTGCCCTGCCGTCCCAGGGCAGTCTCGATCGCAGCGGTCCAGGCCCTGGGCGTCGGTCCCGCCTGCGAACGGCCCATTCCGCCGCCCCCCGGGTTCAGCCCCGCGATGATCCCCGGCACCACGCCGGCCACCTGATCCCGGCTCATCCCCGACCCAAGCTGTGGCGCGTAGAAAGCACGCAGGATCAGCATGTCGAACCGGGTCAGCACGGTGTTGAAGTTATCGTCGTTGAACACCGAATCCGGCAGCCGGTACAGGTCATTCAACGGCCCCAGCGCCTGTGCTACCTCTTCGTGCAGGCAATCGCGGATCTCCTGCGGGCTGGTGTCGCTTGGCACAAAGATCACGGCCCGGGTCCGCACCTGCACCTCGGCCCAATCCACGGCCGCAGAGCCGCGCACCCTGCTGTAGTCGCGCAAGGACGATACATTCGGCACCACAAAGCAGGCGGCCGACGGCGCATAGCGTCGCAGCGCGGCCTTGGGCGCAAACTCCACCGTGATCGCGGCCACCTCTCCGCCACGCGCCGCCGTGACCGCCAGCCCCGCCTCGCGCTGCAGCCGTCCGATCAGCGCGGCAAGGTCGCGCGGTGCGGACGGCGGCACGTCACCGGCAAGCCCGATGCTGACCGTCCCTTCGAACCGGCTGAAAACGGCCAGCGCCCGGCCGTTTTCCATCGCGAAGCTCAGATCCATGAAGTCGCGCGTGATTTCGGCGTTGCTGCGCAGCCCTCCGACCACAGGATAGGCCGGAGCCGAGGCGAAAACCACCGCCTCCTGACCCATCGGAAGGCCTTTGGTGACCTGCGCCGACGGGGCAGGACCGCAGGCGGCAAGCCCGACAAGCGCAAGGGCGACAACAGGGAGAACGCTTGGGCGCATGATTGCTTCCGACAGAACAGAGCGCCCGGGCAGACAGCGCAGACATCACTGTCCGGTACTGCACGACCGAGAGTCAATTCGCCAGAAATCCTAGAATTTTCCGATCACTACCCATCGCGGTTGATGTGACCATCAAGGCCAGATTTGCCCTGGAACATCACGCAATATTTCAATTCGTTTCAGTCTGGCGCGGCGCGGTGATCGCACCGACCTGCAAACCTGCGGCTGACCCGCCCGTCACCACCGATTCGCCAGCCCCGGTCGGCCGAGAAACCGTCACCTCTGCCGGTCGCTGCGCGCCAGAAATGCCAGCTTTTCAAACAACTGCACGTCCTGTTCGTTTTTTAAAAGCGCACCGTGCAACCGGGGCAGGCTGGACCTCGCGTCGCGCTGCAGATCCTCGGGCCCCAGATCCTCGGGCCCCAGATCCTCGGCCAACAGCAACCGCAGCCAATCCAGCACCTCGCTGGTCGAGGGTTTCTTCTTCAGCCCCGGCGTCTCGCGCAGCTCAAAGAACCGGGTCAGCGCGGCGGCAAGCAGCGCCTGTTTGATCCCCGGAAAATGCACTTCGACAATGGCGCGCAGCGTCGCCTCGTCTGGAAACCGGATGTAGTGAAAGAAACACCGCCGCAAGAACGCATCCGGCAGTTCCTTTTCATTGTTCGAGGTGATGATCACCACCGGCCGGGCCTTCGCCCGGACCGTCTCGCCGGTCTCGTAGACGTGGAACTCCATCCGGTCCAGTTCCTGCAACAGGTCGTTCGGGAACTCGATGTCCGCCTTGTCGATCTCGTCGATCAGCACCACCACCCGCGCGTCAGCCTCGAACGCCTGCCACAGCTTGCCCTTGCGGATGTAGTTGCGCACGTCGTTGACCCGCGCGTCACCCAGTTGACTGTCGCGCAACCGGCTGACCGCATCATATTCGTACAGCCCCTGTTGCGCCTTGGTTGTGGACTTGACGTGCCATTCAATCAAAGGCATCGCCAACGCCCCGGCCACCTGCCGGGCCAGTTCGGTCTTGCCGGTCCCCGGCTCGCCCTTGACCAGCAGCGGGCGCTGCAGCGTCACCGCCGCATTCACCGCCACCACCAGATCGTCCGTCGCCACATAGTCGCCAGTCGATGCAAATTTCATAGCACTTTCAACACTCTGTTTCCTGTCCTTGTCCAAATCCTACCGGCCTGCACAAAATCTCGCAACCGCTAGTGACAATACCCGTATCATACGCTAAATGCCCGCCAACGGGAGCGCATCATGACAGACGCCAACCTGTCGGAGCGATCCGGCGACAAGGAGAATATGTCGATGAAGGCCGAGATTTTCCTGCCTGATGACTATCGTCCCGCCGAGGACGAGCCCTTCATGAATGACCGCCAGCTGGAATACTTCCGTCGCAAGCTGCTGGTCTGGAAACAGGAACTTCTCGGGCAGTCGGCAGACACCATCGGCAGCCTGCAAGACAGCGGTCGCAATGTGCCAGACATTGCCGACCGCGCGTCCGAGGAAACCGACCGCGCGCTGGAACTGCGCACCCGCGACCGTCAGCGCAAGCTGGTTGGCAAGATCGACGCCGCTCTGCGCCGGATCGACGCCAACGAATTCGGCTATTGCGAAATGACCGGCGAGCCGATCAGCCTCAAGCGTCTCGATGCCCGCCCAATTGCGACCATGACGCTGGAAGCGCAGGAAAAGCACGAACGCCGTGAAAAAGTGCACCGCGACGACTGATCTTGCAGCCGACGCATCAAGCGCACAGACTGACCGCCGGGCCGATACGCCCGGCGCTGTCATTTTCGGAGGAAGCATGAGCCTGATCGGCCAATCCGTCACCGTCATCGGGGCAGGGGTCGCCGGTCTGGCCGTGGCCCGCGCCCTGGCGCTGCGCGGGGCATCTGTCACCGTGCTGGAACAGGCCGATGCCATCCGCGAAGTGGGCGCTGGCCTGCAGATTTCACCCAACGGGGCCTGCGTCCTGCGGGCCTTGGGTCTGTGGGACGCGCTGGAGGCACGGTCCACGCGGGCGACGGCGGTCGACCTCATCGACGGGCCGTCCGCCAGCCTCGTCGCCCGGCTGGAAGTGGGGCGTCTGCGCCCTGCACAGGGGTACCATTTCCTGCACCGTGCCGATCTGATCGACATCCTTCGCACCGGCGCGGCCGAGGCGGGCGTCACCCTGCGGCTGTTGCAGACTGTCGATACCGTCGATCTGTCGGGCCCGCGCCCGATGGTGAACCTTGGGGAAGACCGGGTTGCGACCCCGATCCTGATCGGGGCGGACGGCCTGCATTCCCGCCTCCGTCTGGCGCTCAATGGCCCGGAACAGCCGTTCTTCACCCATCAGGTTGCCTGGCGCGCCCTGATCCCTTGCGACCCCGGTGCCGCCCCGGTGGCCGAGGTTCACATGGGGCCGGGCCGTCATCTGGTCAGCTACCCCTTGCGCGGCGGCACCCTGCGCAACATCGTCGCGGTAGAAGAGCGCAAGAAATGGGCCGAGGAAAGCTGGTCCTTGCGCGATGATCCGATGGACCTGCGCGTGGCCTTCGCCGGGTTCGGCCCCCGGGTGCAGGGCTGGCTGGCACAGGTGGAGGATCCTTGGCTCTGGGGTCTGTTCCGGCACCCTGTCGCGCAGCACTGGTCCCGGGTCATGCCGGACGGCGCCGCCGCCATTCTTGGCGATGCCGCGCATCCGACGCTGCCATTTCTGGCGCAAGGCGCGTCAATGGCGCTTGAGGATGCCTGGGTCCTTGCCGAAGCGCTGGCCAGCCACGACACACCCGCCGCCGGACTTGCCGCCTATCAGGCGCTGCGCCAGCCGCGCTGCACCCGCATCGTCGCCGCCGCCACCGCCAACGCCCGCGCCTATCACCTTGGTGGTCCGCTGCGGGGCCTCGCGCACACCGGGCTAAGGCTGATCGGGGCCGTTGCCCCCAATGCCATGCTGGGGCGTTTCGACTGGCTGTACGATCACGACGTGACGATCAGGCAGTAACGGCGCGGACGCCATTTGCCCGAATTTGCCTTCAGGCCGCAATCTCCGCCCAGACTGGCACATGGTCCGACGGCTTGTCACCGCCCCTGACCGCCTTGTCGATGTGGACGGCCTCCAGCCGGTCCGCCGCTTGCGGGCTGAGCAGCAGATGGTCGATGCGGGTGCCGTTGTTGCGCTCCCAGGCGCCCGCCTGATAATCCCAGAACGAAAAGTGTCCCGCCCCCTGCACCCGCGCCCGGAACGCCTCGGTCAGGCCAAGGTTCACGATCCGCCGGAACGCCGCACGGGTCTGCGGCAGGTACAGCGCGTCCGTCACCCACGCCTCCGGTTTCGCGGCATCCTCGGCCTGCGGGATCACATTGTAATCCCCAAGACAGACAAACGCCTCTTCCGTCGCCAGCAACGCGCCCACCCGGGTCTCCATCCGTGCCATCCAGCCCAGCTTGTAATCATACTTCGGTCCCGGTGCAGGGTTGCCGTTCGGCAGGTACAGCCCGCAGACCCTAAGCGGTCGCGGCCCCGTCACCACCGCCTCGATCCAGCGCGCCTGCTCGTCGGCCACGTCCCCCGGCAAGCCCCGCCGCACGTCCGTCAGCGGCAGCTTCGACAGGATCGCCACCCCGTTGAACCCCTTCTGGCCATGCGTCTCGACCGCATATCCCATCGCCTCGAACACCTCGCGGGGAAAGGCCTCGTCCACCGACTTGATCTCTTGCAGGCAGACCACATCCGGGCTGGCCGCCGTCAGCCAGGCCGGCAGCGCCTCGATCCGCGCCTTGATCCCGTTGATGTTGAACGTGGCGATCTTCATGGGGCACCCCTCCGCTTCGCGCCATCTAGGCCGCACCGGCCCCCGGGTTCAAGCCGTCTGCCGCATCGCCACCCGCGCCGCCGCCAGCCACAGCGCATCCACCCTGTCCAATGCCAGGGGATCGAACCGCTCCAGCTCCTCCCAGTACCGACCCGAGGGCACAGTGTACCCCAGCGCAGCCTCTGCCGCCAACGCTGTGGCCGCAAGATCCGGGCACCAGGACAGGGGCCGCGCCCGCGCCGCCGCCCCCCGTGCTACCCGCGGGAAAATCAGCCGCGACGGCCCCGCCGACAGGTTAACCATCGCACATCCCTGCATCGCCGCCAGCACCATCAGCCGCGCCGATTTCGCCTCCAGCGACCGCAGCGTGATGTCACGGCGCAACGGGTCCGGCGTACCCGAGCCGTAGAAATGCGTCTGGACCCCCGCGTAATGCATGTCACAGCCGAACATGGCAATCACCGACGGCTGTAGCGCATCAAGCGCCCAATACCCCGCCGTATAGGCCATTGTTGCGCCAGCGAAGACAAATCCGCCATACGCATTCTGTGCCGGAACAAAGTCATCTTCCGTCACCAGCCGCTGACCGGGGCCGGCCACGGGCTGACGGTCCTCCGGGAAATCCCACGGATAAATCGCCATGTCCCAGTCCGGTCGCACCTGCCAGGCGTTGTTGATCGCCACCACCCGGTCAAACGGCGCACGCGACCATTCCGCCGCCTCTGACACCATCGGCGCCGATCCAAGCATCAAAACCACCGTCATGCCGCGCCCTCCTGAGTTGTCGCGCCACATAGGGCGCAACGGGCAGTAGGCCAGACAAAACCGTCCTTACATCGAAAAAGATGTGCCGCAACCGCAGCTT
>JANOQT010000113.1:0-4974 GCA_031415015.1 Paracoccaceae bacterium | reverse complement strand
CCTGACCCCGATCTGGCGGCGGCGCATCGCCTTCGCCTTCCTGTTCCCGCGCTCCAGCAGCATCTGAGAATTTCATCATGGCAACTCTTGTTCTCGGTGCCGTCGGCTCCGCGATTGGCGGCGCTTTCGGCGGCGCCATCCTCGACTTTTCCGGTGCTGCCATCGGCGGCTTCATCGGATCGACCATCGGCTCGGTCGTTGACAACTGGATCGTGTCATCGCTGGCACCCGCCCAGCGTATCGAGGGCGCAAGACTCGACTCCTTACGCATCACATCCTCGACCGAAGGGGCCGTGATCCCACGGCTTTATGGCCGGATGCGGATCGGTGGCAATATCATCTGGGCCACCGATTTCCGTGAAGAAACGAGGACCACCAGTCAGGGCGGCGGCAAGGGCGGCGGCGGCGGCAAGGTCACGACGACTGAATATCTGTACTTCGCGTCCTTCGCGGTCGCCCTCTGTGAAGGCCCGATCACCGGAATTGGCCGGGTCTGGGCCGACGGCAAGGCGATGGACATGACCGGCGTCACCTGGCGCTGGTATCCCGGCGATGAAGCGCAGACCGCCGATCCGTTCATTTCGGCCAAGATGGGCGCGCTTAACACGCCCGCCTATCGCGGCACCGCCTATGTGGTGTTGGAGGAACTGGACCTCACTCCCTTCGGCAACCGCCTGCCGCAGATTTCCTTCGAGGCATTCCGGCCGCTCGCGGATCCCGACACCGCCGAAGGGTTGGTGCGCGCCGTCACTCTGATCCCGGCTTCGGGTGAGTTCGCCTACGCCACCGTCCCGGTCAAGAAATCCACTGGTTCTGGAGGCGCGACGGTTGCCGAAAACCTGAACGCTATCCCGGAAACCCCCGACATTGTCGTGGCGCTGGACCGGCTGCAATCCATGGCGCCTGCGGTGGAAAGCGTGTCGCTGGTGGTGGCGTGGTTCGGCGATGATCTGCGGGCGGGCAATTGCAAGGTCCGCCCCGGCGTCGAGGTCGCAGCCAAGAACACAACGCCGTCCGCATGGGTGGTGAATGGCGTCTCTCGCGCCAACGCCCTTCTGGTTAGCCGGGATGCCGAGGACCGCCCGGTCTATGGCGGCACGCCTGCGGATTTCGCGGTGGTGCAGGCGATCCAGGAGATGAAGGCGCGCGGATTGCGCGTCACCTTCTATCCGTTCCTGCTGCTGGACGTGCCGCCCGGCAATACCAAGCCGAACCCCTATTCGGACAATGCGACCACCACCGGCCAGCCGACTTTCCCTTGGCGCGGCCGGATCACCTGTTCCCCGGCAGCGGCCTATGCTGGATCGGTGGACAAAACTGGTACGGCGGCCTCGCAGGTGTCGGCGTTATTCGGCACGGCGACACCCGGCAATTTCAGCGTTGCGGGCCAAACCGTCACCTGGACCGGCGCGGTCGGGGAATGGGGTCTGCGCCGGATGATCCTGCACTATGCGCAACTGTGCAAAGCGGCCGGGGGGGTCGATGCCTTCCTGATCGGTTCGGAAATGCCCGGCTTGACGACGATCCGCAGCGATCCTGCGACCTATCCGGCCGTGCAGGCGCTTCGCGATCTGGCAACGGCGGTGCGCTCGATTCTCGGCGCTGGCACCAAGATCGGCTATGCGGGCGACTGGGCGGAGTATTTTGGCCACCATCCCAGCGATGGCAGCGGCGATGTGTTTTTCCACCTCGATCCGCTCTGGGCCGACAGCAACATCGACTTCATCGGCATCGATAACTACATGCCGCTGTCCGACTGGCGCGACGGGTTTGACCATGCGGACGCAGCGCTGGCACCTGCCATTTATGACCGTGCCTATCTGCAATCGAACATCGCGGGCGGTGAAGGGTTTGACTGGTTCTATGCCAGCCCGGCAGACCGCGCAGCGCAAATCCGCACGGCAGTAACCGATGGTGGCGCGGGAAAGCCTTGGATGTTCCGCTTCAAGGATCTGCGCGCTTGGTGGTCCGAGCCGCATTTCAACCGGCCGGGTGGTGTGGAAAGCGGAACGGCCACCGCGTGGGTGCCACAGTCGAAACCGATCTGGTTCACCGAACTTGGCTGCCCGGCCATTGATCGTGGCACCAACCAGCCCAACGTCTTCTTTGACCCAAAGTCGTCAGAAAGCTTCACGCCCTACTTTTCGCGCGGCTGGCGCGATGATGCAATCCAGCGCGCCTATCTCGAGGCCACCTGTCTGTTCTGGTCCGATCCAGCAAATAATCCGATCTCGACTCTGACAAGCACGCGCATGGTGCATGTGCCCGAATGCGCCGCCTGGACATGGGATGCCCGCCCCTATCCGTTCTTTCCGGAACTGATCGGTGTCTGGACGGACGGGCCGAACTGGCGGCTGGGCCACTGGCTGACCGGTCGGCTGGGCGCGGTATCCTTGGCCGCCCTTGTGCGCCATTTGTGCCAGCGCGCTGGTATGCCGGAAGACAGGATCGACGTCTCCGGCCTCTGGGGCGCGGTCGAAGGCTATGTCATTTCGGCTCTAGAAGCTCCGCGCGCCTCGATTTCAACTCTGGCGCGGCACTTCGGTTTTGATGCTGTCGAAAGCGAAGGGCGCATCCGTTTTCTGATGCGTGGTCGTGTTGCCACCGCCACGGTCACGCCTGACGCGATGGTCGCACCCGCATCCGCGCGTGGCGACGTGATGGAACTGACCCGAGCGCAGGAAACCGAGCTTGCGCAGGCCTTGAAGTGGCAAGTCGCCCGCGCCGATGAGGATTATGACGCGGCGCAAGTCGAAGCGCGTCGGATCACCGTGGACACCTCGCGCATCGCCTCAGAAGCCTTCCCGATGGCGGTGCCGCCCGAGGAGGCCGAGCGCCGCTGCCGCCGTGCGCTGATGGAGGCATGGGTTGGCCGGGAAAGTGCGGTGTTCAAACTGCCGCCGTCCCGTCTGGCGCTGGATCCCTGCGATGTGATCCTCCTCGACCATGATGGTCGCCTGACCGAACTGCGGCTGGTGTCGATTGCCGACTCTGACGTCCGAGGCATCGACGCCGTGCGGCAGGATCGCGCGGTTTATGACCTGCCACCGGGCGATCCGCGCCCCGCCTTGCTCTCTAAACCCCCGGTGTTTGGCGCGCCTGATGTCATTATGCTGGACCTGCCGCAGTTGCGCGAGGATCAGCCAGCCCATCGCCCGTTCATTGCGGCCCATGCCAGCCCCTGGCCCGGCGAACTCGCCGTCTACCGCAGCAGCACAATGGAGGGCTTCGAGCTGTTCACCCACATTGGAACCCGCGCCCAGATCGGCAGGCTGGGCGCTGACTTGTCTAAAGGGCCAATCGGGTACTTCGACCGCGGCAATGCGCTCATACTTGATGTCTTTTCCGGCACGCTCGCCAGCGTCACTGAGAGTGCCCTGCTCGGCGGGGCAAACAGCTTTGCCGTGGAAAGCAGCGCTGGTGTCTGGGAGGTTGTCCAGGCTGGCCAGGTTGACCTGATTGCCCCGGCGCAGTACCGCCTGACCCTCCTGTTGCGCGGTCAGCGCGGCACCGAGAGTGCCATGGGTGACCCAGCGCCGGAAGGCGCTCGGGTGGTCGTACTCGATAGCAGCCTTGTACCCCTGCCCGTAGCACTTGAGGATATGGGGCTTGCGTGGAACTGGCGTATCGGCCCCGCCACACGGCCAATCGGCGATAACAGCTTCACGGCCCTGACATTCGCACCGCAGGGGATCGGTCTGCGCCCGTTCAGCCCGGCGCAGTTGCGCGCAGAGCGCCAGGATGACGGCGCGCTGGTCATCAGCTGGATCCGGCGCACGCGGGATCTGGCGGGCGACAGCTGGGTGCTGCCCGAGGTGCCGCTCGGCGAAACATCCGAGGGCTACGATCTGGAGATCTTTGATACAGGCGGCACCTTGCTGCGAACAACAAGCGGGCTTGCAGCGCCCGGCTTCACCTACAGCGCGGCCATGATCGTCGACGACCTGGCGGGAGCCACGGAACTCCTTACGCTCCGGGTGTTCCAGATTGGAATTCTCGGCCGGGGTGCCGCCGCCGAGATCAGCGCGCAGGTCTGAATTGCCACAACGCAAATCGCAATCCCCCAATCACAAACGAGGATACCATGACCGAACGAGAAGCGGCCATCGCAGCCTGCTGTCAGGCAGGGCTATCGGTGAACCAGACAGCCCGTGAGCTCAGTCTGACGCCGGGCCAGGTCTCGGCAGTCCGCAAGAGGTTGGATTTGCGGTTTGCAAAGGGGCTGTCAGCCGAAGCAAATCCCCCGGCCGATTACCGCGATGCCGTCGCCACCATGCGCCCTCTGGAAGCGGTCGAATATCTGACCCACCTGCTCGATCAGATGCTCTGGCAGGGACAAGAGCACGGGCTCGAACCTATTGCAGGGTGTCGACTGACCCAGAAGGAAGCTCAGATGACCTATTTCCTGCACCAGCGTGTTGGGCGGGCGGTTCCCGCCGAAGCCATCATGCACGCGCTTTATTCCGACCGGGCGTCTGGTGAGATGCCGCAGTCACACGTTCTCACGGTCTTTGCCTTCAGGATCAGGCGCAAGCTTGCCCCGCACGCGACCATCACCCGCACTCCGATCGGCTTTGTGCTGCAAACAGCCTCGGGCGTCACGCTGGATTGGGAAAACGGTATCCGCCCGGTGGCTCGGCATAGCACGAAATGGGCGCGTCAGGGCAGCCGATAAAACAAACCAATCAGAGACAGCCAGTGCAAGTCACCAGTTTGCACTCATCATTAATGCCCACGGATGAACGGAGACCCCAATGGAAAACAGACCCCCAATACTTCAGGAAATTGGCACCACCTTGCGCGATCATGCCATCACCGCCGCCATCACTGCGTTGATTGGCGGCACCATCGCCTTGCTGGCCTCAGTGACGCGGAAAGCTTTCACCAATGACGCGATGTTGGCGCGGCTTGACCGTGAGCTTCTGGCCGAGCGTGACCGCGTGGATCGCCAGCGCGCCGAGGACCGCAAAAGCG
>JANOQT010000112.1:0-66311 GCA_031415015.1 Paracoccaceae bacterium | reverse complement strand
CGCCCCCGCCGCCGTCAACATCTTCGCCCAGACCAAAGAGGGCGAAGATTATAACCGCATGCTGGGGATCCTGCTGCTGATGAACGGCCCCACCGGCGACGCCGTCGCAGCGGCAGGAGTGCCGGGAGGAGGTGGGGCGGGTGACACGGATGAAACATCTTCGTCAGAAGACGAGGATGAAGACGACGCTGACCTCATTTCAGATGCCAGGGTCCCTGACGGCGTAATGGTTGATACGCCGGCGGCTCTTTACATCAATGGCCAAGTGCCGATCTTTGGCTCTTCCGTTGATCAAGGCGACACGGCCGTCTTTGTTGCGGATGTCGTAAATCCAGATCATATCAACATCGCAGAGGAAGGCCCTACTACTCTTGTTGTCGGGCGGTATCTGGGTAATGAATTTCTGGTTCCGGTGAGAGCGGACGGCACCATCGTCCAAGGGTATATTGTCCGACACGATCCATTCGGGGACAGATTCGTGGCTGTGCGCACGAGCCGCGATTTTGAGGTCGAGGTCCTTGCACCCGCCGAACAACAAGGTCGCTTGCAAGTTGGCGCGCAGGGCGAATCCGCTGAATCATTCAGGGATTCCGTCGAAATAACAACCGATATGGATTTTGATAGTCTTGACGGAGAAGATACCGCGGCAAGCCAGGCAGCCGCGGCTGCATGGGAGGAGATGATAAACAGTCCCGTAGTGCCTGCAACGCAGGCGTCTTCAAATAATGTGATCGGGCCCAACGTCGTCTCAGAAATCTGGACCAGATTGGACAATTGGGATAGACAGCCCCAATCTGTCCAGACAGCGGCAGATCTTCTATCCCTTGTCAGCAATCTCTTGCCAAGCGACTACGATCTGATTAATGCGGAGCAACGGATTCAACTCGGTGAAATTTTCGGAACCTATGCGCTATCACCAGATGCTGGAGTCCTTGGCCTTTTGTCGACCCGACCGACCCAAAACGGTGACCCGAGGACGCAAACAACTCTGGGAAATGAGGCAGTAAGTCGGTTTGTGAGTTCTCAAATTGACGAGGTGTTGGCCGACATTCTCGCGGCATATGGCGACGAACTGGGTCAATCCATGCCGGAGGCTGATCTTCTTGCGTTTGCCCAAGATATCGCGGCGATAATCGCGCAGGTTTATGGAATTCAGGTGCCTGAGATTCAGTTTACTTCAATGCCACCAGGACAATATGGGGAAGCTCTTCATTACAGCAATGGTGACGCTGGAACAGTAAGGTTGAACGCCGATTCTCGTGAAAGCTTTGCTAATGATCCGTTATCGATGATTCACGCCCTCTTCCATGAAGTAACGCACTCATATCAATACGTACTTCGAACTCAGGCTGCGGAGTATCCGGTAGGGTCCGCCGAAAGCCAGCTTGCCAGTCTGTTGTTATTCGAGCAGGAATTTATCGAAGGGTCGAGTACGGCGTACGAAGAAAATTATGAGTTTCTTTGGAGCGAGAGCCACGCCTTTTTCGCGGAACATACTCTTGATCATAGGCTCAGAAGCATGGTTGGCGCGGAAACCAGAAAACGGAAACGAGAAGAAGATCCGCCTGACGACGCCAAGCCGCCGGGTACCTAGGTGCCTTGACCGAGACACCGTACCGGGGCCGAAGACGGGGAGGAACAGACTCCAGCGGGCGACAAGACCACGGGTCCGGACGACGATCAAACCTGGGCACGGGGCAGCGATGCCCGGGGCATGAGGGTCAAAGGGGCGCAGCCGCAAGTTGTGGGGCTGTTGCACGGAAGGCATAGGCAGACCTGGCCTCACCTGCCAACCTGTTAATGTAAAACAAGAAGAAACGTGATCGGGGCAGGCAACGGGGACGGGTGCGCGGGCAACCTTCGTGATTTCATGGGCACAGACGATGATCGGTGGCCAGTCGACCGGGCCGGTGGTGCGGCTGGACGGGCCTGACGGGCCGCTGATCCTGGGGGCCGAGGCGCTGGAGGCGCTCAGGCGCTAGGCTGCGACGGCTTGGCGCCGGTGATCTGGACCGGACGGCGGCGGATTTCCGGCGCACGGCTGTTCGCGACGCCGGGTCTGCGGCCGGTGCGCATTCGCGGCGGGGCCTTCGGGATCGGTCAGCCGGACGGTGACCTGCCGGACGGTGACCTGATCGTGTCGCCGCCGCACCGGATGCTGGTGCGCGGGGCGGCTGTGGTGGACGCGTTCAACACGCCCGAAGCGCTGATTGCCGCCGAGCATATGGTCAATGGTGGGTCCGCTGTCGGTGGACCTGCCCGGGGTTGCGACCGATCCGGAAAGCTATGGCCACCATGACCGGCGCAGAGGCGGCAATCCTGCGGCATCAGATGGTGGCGCAGGAGCGTGCGGTCCGGGGCTGTTGACTCTGGCCTTTCCGCCTGTATAAGCCGCGCAAGTCCCGGGGCCTGCCTCGGGGCTTTTCATTGGTGTTGGTGGGCTTCGCAAGAAGATGCCTGTCGCCGGGGAGACCCGGAAAGGACAACGCCCTTCGTAACTTAGAAGGAGATCAGCCGTGACAAAACGCACGTCTGCCAAGCACAAAATTGACCGCCGGATGGGTGAAAACATCTGGGGCCGTCCGAAATCGCCCGTCAACAAGCGCGAATACGGTCCGGGCCAGCACGGCCAGCGCCGCAAGAACAAGCTGTCCGACTTCGGCACGCAGCTGCGCGCCAAGCAGAAGCTGAAGGGCTACTACGGCGACCTGACCGAAAAGCAATTCCGCAAGATCTATGGCGAAGCCGAGCGCGTCAAGGGTGACACCGGCGAGATGCTGGTGGGTCTGCTGGAGCGTCGTCTGGATGCGGTGGTTTACCGCGCCAAGCTGGTGCCGACGATTTTCGCCGCGCGTCAGTTCGTGAACCACGGCCATGTGATGGTCAACGGCAAGCGGGTGAACATCGCGTCCTACCGGGTGTCGGAAGGCGATATGATCGAGGTGCGCCAGAAGTCCAAGCAGATGGGCCTGATCCTGGAAGCCATCGCGCTGACCAAGCGTGACGTGCCGGATTACCTGGAAGTCGACCACAACAAGATGATCGTCAAGTTCGTCCGCACGCCGGCACTGGGCGATGTGCCCTATCCGGTTCAGATGGAACCGAACCTGGTCGTGGAATACTACGCCAAGAACTAACGGCTGGAGCGTGCGCGCACGCACCTTGCGTCAGACAAACACAGGCCGCGCCTTCGGGTGCGGCCTTTGCATTTTCGGGGCTGCCCGGGCGCGTTTCCTGCGCTATGTGGGGTTTCGGGGCGCGCCCGTCCATGTTCAGCACGAGGTGTCTGCGGATGACTGAAAAGCCAAGTCTTGAGAACCGGTTCGAGCAAGGGCTGTTCGCCAGCCGCTGGTTGATGGCACCGATGTATGTCGGGCTGGTCGTGGCGCTGGGAATGCTGACGGTGATCTTCGTCAAAGAGATGGTCTATTACATCCCGCAGATCATGGAACTGACAGCGGAAAAAATGATCCTTGTCGTGCTGACCCTGATCGACCTGACGCTGGCGGCCAACCTTTTGCTGATCGTGCTGTTCTCGGGCTATGAAAACTTTGTGTCGAAGTTCGACTTCGACGTCGGGCAGGACCGGCCGGAATGGATGGGCAAGGTTGATTTCAGCGGGCTGAAGATGAAGCTGATCGCGTCGATCGTGGCGATCTCGGGGATCCATCTGCTGAAGCGGTTCATGGAGATCAGCGATCTGGACGCCGCGACGGCCTTTGGACCGACCGAGATGTATTGGCTGGTGGTGATCCACCTGACCTTTGTGGTGTCGGGTGTGCTGATGGCGTTGATGGATTATCTGCAGGCAAAATCCACCAAGTGATGCGGTCAATAAGCGCACTGGCCAGAAGCCTGCCTCAACGTTAGAAGGCGATGGCAAGAGGAGCATTTCATGAACGAAGCCATTCGCCCGCAGCCCGGCATCCTTGACATTGCCTTGTACGAGGGTGGCAAGGCGCATTTGGCGGGTGTGGCTAATGCGGTCAAACTGTCATCGAACGAAAATCCGTTCGGCGCGTCGGACAGATCGAAAGAAGCCTTTCAGCGCACAGTCCACACGTTGCACCGCTATCCGAACACCGATCACCTAGCGCTGCGCACCGCGATTGCCGAGGTACATGGGTTGGACGCGGGGCGGATCATTTGTGGTGCCGGATCGGACGAGATCATCACCTTCCTGTGCCAGGCCTATGCCGGCCCCAAGGATGAGGTGGTGTTCACCGAGCATGGCTTTCTGATGTACCGGATATCCTCGATGGCGGTGGGGGCGACCCCGGTAGAGGTGGCCGAACGCGAGCGGACGGCGGATGTGGATGCGATCCTTGCCGCCTGCAACCGGCGCACCAAGCTGGTGTTTCTGGCCAATCCGAACAACCCGACCGGGACCATGGTTTCGGCGGCAGAAGTGGCGAGGCTGGCGGCGGGGCTGCCGGCCCAAGCCATTCTGGTGCTGGACGGCGCCTATGCCGAATACGTCGAAGGCTATGATGGCGGGGCCGCACTGGTGGATCAGCGCGACAACGTGGTGATGACGCGGACGTTCTCGAAAATCTACGGCTTGGGCGGTCTGCGGATCGGCTGGGGCTACGGCCCCAAGCATATCGTCGACGTCCTGAACCGCATCCGGGGGCCGTTCAACCTGTCGACTACGCAGCTGGAGGTGGCCGAGGCGGCGGTGCGCGATCAGGAGTTTCTGGCCAAGTGCCGCAGTGAAAACAGCCGGATGCGGTCGTGGCTGGCAAACGCGCTGGCCGAGCTGGGGGTGCCGTCTGACACCTCGATGGCGAATTTCGTGCTGGCGCGGTTTGCCAGCCAGGAAGAGGCCGAGGCCTGTGACGCTTTCTTGCAGGGACAGGGGCTGATCGTGCGGCGGGTGGCGGGTTACAAGCTGCCGCACTGCCTGCGCATCACCATTGGCGACGAGTCTTCGTGCCGCCGGGTGGCGCATGCGGTGGCGCAGTTCAAGGGGGTGAAATGATCTACCCTCGCGTCGCCCTGATCGGCTTGGGGCTGATCGCGTCGTCGATGGCGCATGCGATGCGTGCCGGTGGTCTGGCGGGCGAGATCGTGGGCTATGCGAAATCACCCGAGACGCGGGCGGTGGCGGCCGAGTTGTTCTGCGACCGGGTGACCGGGACGGCGGCGGAGGCAGTGGCGGGGGCCGATCTGGTGGTCTTGTGCGTGCCGGTCGGTGCGATGGAGGCGATTGCCGCCGAGATCGGGCCGCATCTGAAAGCCGGGGCCACGGTGACCGATGTGGGATCGGTCAAGCAGGCGGTGATTGCCGCAGTGGCCCCCCATATGCCCGCGGGTGTGCATTTTATCCCCGGCCACCCGATGGCGGGGACCGAATATTCCGGGCCACGGTCGGGCTTTGCGACGCTGTTCCAGAACCGCTGGTGGCTGCTGACGCCGCTGGAGGGGACGGACGTGGCGGCGCTGGACCGGTTGACGGGGTTTCTGAAGGCCATCGGGGCCAATGTCGACACGATGGATGCGCCGCACCATGATCTGGTGCTGGCCGTGGTCAGCCACACGCCGCACCTGATTGCCTATACGATGGTTGGCGTGGCCGATGATCTGCGCCGGGTGTCGAACTCTGAGGTGATCAAGTATTCCGCCACGGGGTTCCGCGATTTCACCCGGATTGCGGCCAGCGATCCGGTGATGTGGCGCGATGTCTTCCTGACCAACAAGGACGCGACACTGGATATTCTGGGCCGCTTCACCGAGGAGTTGTTCGCGCTGCAGCGGGCGATCCGGATGGGCGACGGCGATCTGTTGCACGCCTATTTCACCCGCACGCGGGCGATCCGTCGCGGCATCATCGAGGCCGGGCAGGATACGGCGGCCCCGGACTTTGGCCGGGTGGCCGATGTGAAGGGGGCCTGATCCGGTGCGGGCGGGTCTGGCGGCGCTGATGATCTGGATGGCCACAGCGGTCGCGGCAGATACGGTCGAACGGTCGCCGCGACCGATGCCGAGGCCGGTGACTGCCGGGGTGGAAGTCGCCATTGAGGCCGAAGCGATGCCGGTCACCGAAGCCCCGCGCGAGGCGCTGGTCAGCACACTGCGCCCGATGCCCCGACCGGAGACGCTGGCGGCAAAGGTGGCTGCGGCGCGGGGGGCGACGTCGGCAGAACCGGGGCTGGATCTTGGCACGGTCGTCGAAGAGCCTGAACTGGCGGCCGCGCCCCCGCCTTCCAGACGGGAATTGCGGAAGAAAAAGCGCGAAATGGCCACGATGGCGGGGTCGGCCTGCGGCATGCCTGCGATCAAGGGCGAGGCAATTGCGCCGATCAAATCCAAGATTGATGGCTGTGGCGTGCCCGAGGCGGTGCGGGTCACATCGGTTTCAGGGGTGCGGCTCAGCCAGTCGGCGACGGTTGACTGCGCAACGGCGACGGCCCTCAACACCTGGGTCAGCGAGGTTCTGCAACCAGCCTATGACGGCTCTGTGGTCGAACTGCAGGTGGCGGCGCATTACATCTGCCGCAGCCGTAACAACATCAAGGGCGCCAAGGTCAGCGAACACGGCAAGGGCAAGGCGATTGATATTTCGGCCTTCGTCTTGTCGAACGGCAAGGTGCTGTCGGTGGCAAGCGGCTTCAACAAGACGATGCGGCGGGTTCACAAAGCGGCCTGCGGGATCTTCAAGACGACCTTGGGGCCGGGGTCGGATGGGTATCACGAGGATCACCTGCATTTCGACACCTCGGCCCGCAAGGGCGGGGCTTATTGCCGGTAGCGTAGGATGGGCAATCTGCCCATCTTCCCCGCGTCAGTTGGTTGGCGGCATCAGCAGGGGGGCCGCACCCAGCGGCAATGGCCCCAGCGACATCCGGCCCGAGGCGAAGGTAAGCGGCAGCTTCAGCACCATGGGATCGCCGCCTTCGGCTGCCATCGCGCCCAGCATGTTCTGGACCGTGGGGGCCACCTCGGGTTTGACAGCTCCCATGGCAATAAGAAGCGGGATCAGCTGCTGCCAGTTGGTGACCTCGATCGCGATGCGCCCTGACGCGAAGCCGGCGTCGTCCGGTTCGATCATGCCTTTGGCCGTGACTGCAAGGTCGCCCCAGCCGATCTGCACATCCGACACGTCCAGCCCGATCAGGTGCGGACGGGTTTGCCCGGCGTTGCGGTCAAGGGGGGCTGTCAGGCGCGCGTTAAGGCGGGCGCGGATTAGCTTGACCACGGATGGCAAGGTCGAGCCCGCGGGCAATCGGGCCAACAATGCCGGATCAGGCGCAAGGTCGGTCACGTCGAAGGCAATATCGTAGGCGGCAGCGGTGTCCGGATCGGACCCTACTGACCCCACCAGTGTGGCGGCGCCCAGCACCCAGCCTTGTGTGGAGGTCGCCTGCCACGCGCCGGTTTCGATGATGGCCATGGCAAGCGGGACCGACAGATCAGGCGCGGCGCGCAGGCTGGCACGCAGACCGTCCGAGGTGAGGGCGATGTCCTGATCGGGCAGGCGCAGGGTCTGAGTTGGGGGCAGGGCGGCAATGATGTGCCAGGGCTTGTAAGTCAAAGCGAAGACCTGGGCAAAGGGGGCGTCCCAGCCCATGCCGGTCTGCGGATCGGCAAAGCGGATGCCTTCGACTGTCATATCGAAACGGTTCGGAAACCCCACCACGGTGAGGCCGGTCTTTTCCGCGGTGATCCCTTGGGCGGCCTGATCCGCAAACCACTGTTCGGCCCCGTTGCGCAGGGCGGTGGACCCGACGAACCAGTAACCCGACCAGAGCGCCGAAGCGAGGATCAGAAGAACCAGAAGCTTGCGCATGCCTGCCACCCTTTTCATTGCCGGTGCCCCGTTGTTTATAGGGCGCAAGGGCAGAGGGCCAGTGATGGACACGGAACTGTGGGTGTTTGGCTATGGGTCGCTGATCTGGGACCCCGGCTTTCCGGTGACAGAGCGCCGGATCGCGCGGGCGCACGGCTGGCACCGCAGTTTTTGCATGCGGTCGATCCATCATCGCGGGACGGTGGACGCGCCGGGTCTGGTGCTGGCGCTGGACCGTGCTGACGGGGCGGTCTGCGACGGGGTGGCTTTTGCAGTGGCGCGCGGCGCAGAGGCCGCGACGCTGGCGGGTTTGCGCGAGCGGGAGCTGGTCTCTTCGGCCTATCTGGAGGTTACCATGTCGCTGGACACGGCGGCGGGCGGGATCGAGGCGCTGGCCTATGTGATCGACCCGGACCACGCGCAGTATTGTGGTGGATTGGCGCTGGAGGAACAGGCGGCAATCATCGCAACGGCGGTCGGTGGCCGTGGGGCGAACCGGGATTACCTTTGGTCCACCGCCGCGCATCTGGCCGAACTGGGGATCGCCGACCCCGATCTGGAATGGCTGGCGGCGCAGGTGCGGGCCTTGGTTTAGGTAAGATGGGCAGAGATTGCCCATCCCAGGATCCGTATCACGCGGCTTTTGCTTGGCAGGCGCGGGCATCCTGCTAGTCTGCGATCAGGGCAGGGGAACGGGTAGGCATGGCGTCGATGGACAGACAAGACGCGGACGTGACGACGACCTTCAGTCAACCGATTCGCGCGATTACCACGATGCTGCTGGTCTGCGCGCTGGTCGGCAGCGGGGCGTGGCTGATCCTTGCGCAGATCACCGAGATTCTGGCGACCAACCCGCTGCTGAACGGCCTGATCTCGCTGGTTTTCTTCATCGGAGTGCTGACCTGTTTCTGGCAGGTCTGGATCCTTGCGCAATCGGTTTACTGGATCGAGAATTTCGTCCGCGGCACACCCGGCACCGAGGATGACATTCCGCCGCGTTTGCTGGCCCCGCTGGCCGCACTGTTGCGGTCGCGTGCAGCGCGGATGTCGATCTCGGCCTCGTCATCGCGGTCGATCCAGGAGTCGGTGGTGCAGCGGATCGACGAGGCGCGGGATATCACGCGCTATCTAATCAACCTGTTGGTTTTCCTTGGTCTTCTGGGCACGTTCTGGGGGTTGGCAACGACGGTTCCGGCGGTGGTAGAAACGATCCGGTCGCTGGCCCCGGCAGAGGGTGAAAGCGGGCTGGACGTGTTCGGCAAGCTGATGGGGGGCTTAGAGAGCCAGCTTGGCGGGATGGGCACGGCGTTTTCATCCTCGCTGCTGGGGCTGGCGGGGTCACTGGTGCTGGGGTTGCTGGAACTGTTCGCGGGGCACGGGCAGAACCGCTTTTCGCGCGAGCTGGAGGAATGGCTGTCGTCGATCACCCGGCTGGGATTTGGGGGCGAAGGCGAGGGCGCGGATCAGGGCGCGCTGGCGCTGGTGATCGACCATATGGCCGGGCAGATGGAACAGTTGCAGTTGCTATACGCGCAATCGGATGCGAACCGGTCGGTGTCGGATGCGCGGATCGGCGATCTGGCGGCGGCCATTGGACGGCTGACCACGCAGATGCAGGGCGACACGGAGCGCAGCGGGGGCCAGACCGGCGCGCTGCAGCGGATCGCCGAGGGGCAGGAGCGGTTGATCGAAGCGCTGACCGGCGCGGAAGGTGGCGCGCATTCGGATGCGGAAAGCCGGATGCGGTTGCGGTCGATCGACGTGCAGTTGCTGCGTATTCTTGAGGAGATGTCGGCGGGGCGGCAGGAAACTCTGGCCGATCTGAAGGGCGATATCACGGCATTGACCATGGCGATCCGGCAGTTGGGCCGGACTGGCGTGCAGGGGCGGGGGTAAGGCATGGCCGTCTCGCGCCGCAGGGATTCGTCAATGATCTGGCCCGGATTCGTGGACGCGGTCACGACGCTTTTGATGGTGCTGATGTTCGTGCTGACCATCTTTACCATCATGCAATCGGTGCTGCGCGATCAGATCACCACGCAGGGCAGCGAACTGGATGCACTGACCGCCGAGGTTGCCGGACTGGCGCAGGCGCTTGGGCTGGAACGTGCGCGCGCGACCGATCTGGAGGGCGAGATTGGCCGGCTTGAGGCGGGTCTGGTGGCCGCCGCTGCCGAGGGCGAGCGGCAGACCGCGCTGATCATGACGCTGACCGGGCAACTGGACGCACGGCTGGCGGAGCTGACCGCGGCCGAGGGGCGGATCACCAGCTTTGAGGCGCAGGTGGCGACCTTGCTGGCCGAACGCGACGCCTCACGGGGTGAGGCAGCAACGCTGACCGCATCCGTAGCCGATCTGGAAGCGGCGCAGTCAAAGCTGATCACCGACAGCGAGGCGCTGACCCTGGCACTGGCGAAGGCGCGCAACGAGATTGATGCGGGGGCCGAGGCAGCCCGGCTGGCGGCAGCCCGGCGCGAGGCGCTTGAAGCATTGGTGGCAGACCTGCGCGTCAAGGATCAGGGCAATGTGGCGGCGCTGAAGGCAGCCGAGACCGCCGTGTCGGAGGCCGAGGCTGCGCGATTGGTGGATGCGGCGGCGCTGGCGGCCTTGCGCGAAAAGCTGGAGGGGTCGGACACCGAATTGACCGCGATGACGCTGGCGCTGGAGGCTGAACGCAAACGCGCCGAAGAGACGCTGACGCTTTTGGCCGGGGCGCGGGCAGCGGCCACGAAAGGCGAAGCGGAGAAGAGCGCGGCGCTGATGGCAGCCGAGCAGGAAATTCTGGCGGAGCAGGAAAAGGTTCTGGCCGCCGCCCGCGAGGTGGAGCTGCTGAACCAGCAGATCACCGCCTTGCGCGGGCAGCTGGGCAGTTTGCAGGCCGTCCTGAACGAGGCTGCTGAAAAGGACGCTGCCGCCAAGGTGCAGCTGGACTCACTCGGGTCGGATCTGAACGCAGCGCTGGCGCAGGTTGCGTCAGAACAGCGGCGACGGGCGGAGCTTGAGGCCGCCGAGGCCGAACGGCTGGCGGCAGAAAACAAGGATCTGTCGCGGTTCCGGTCAGAGTTCTTTGGCCAGTTGTCCACACTTCTGACGGGCCGAGAAGGCGTGCGCGTGGTCGGCGACCGTTTCGTGTTTTCCAGCGAGGTCCTGTTCACCCAAGGCTCGGCCAATCTGGCCCCGGAAGGCCGGGCGCAGATTGCTGGCGTGGTCCGCATTCTTGACGAGGTGCGTGCCAACATCCCGTCGGACATTGATTGGATCATCCGGGTTGACGGCCACACCGACAATGTACCGGTCGGTGGCAGCCGGGGGTTTGCCGATAACTGGGAACTCAGCCAGGCACGGGCGCTGTCGGTGGTGCGTTACATGCAGGACGAGCTGGGTTTCCCCCCCGACCGGATGGCGGCAACCGGGTTTGGCGAATATCGGCCGGTGGCCGAGGGCGACAGCGAAGCGGCGCGGGCGCTGAACCGGCGGATCGAGTTGAAGCTGACCGAGCGGTAACGTTCAGGGTTCGACTGCGATGCCCCGGAAGACGGCGATGATGTCGTCCTCGGACGCGCGTGTCAGCGCACCGTCATCAATCTCGGCCTTGGACCAAAGCCAGCTGCGGGCCGGATCGTCGCGCATCGCCCAAAGCGGGAACAGCCGCTTGGCCACCGTGCGGCGGGTCAGCAGTTGCAGGTCCATGTGCCGGTCATCGGCCTTGATCCGGCGATAGGCAGCATCGACCATCTCTTCCGGCCCCTCCAGCAGTTGCAGGTACAGATCGGCGCGGCAGATCAGCATTCCGGTAATGCCGTCGCGCGTGTTGCAGCGACGGGCGTCCAGCAAGATGCCCGCCAGCATGGCCGCGTCAAATCCGAAGGGCCGCGAGGCGTAGGTCAGTTGGATCATGGGCGCCCTTTCACGTCGAAGCCCGGCGCGACCGGGTCATCCCCCGATCCTAGCGGGCGGACCGGCGCACCGCCACAAGCAAGTTAGTGCGCGAGGTCAGCCAGCCGGTCCAGATTGATCGCCTTGACCAGCGGGTCGGCGTGGCGGTGGACCAGTTCCCAGTCCGATCCGGTGCGGCGGTACACCAGGGTCACCCTCAAGGACCAGTCTTGCGGCGGGAGGGTGCCCACGACGGCGTGCTGACGCTCGATGGCGACCAGCACCGCCAGGTCCTCGGAACCGTAGGTGGCAAGGACTTCGAACCCCGTTGTTGCCGAGGAAAACATCCGGCCCATTGCCGTGATCTGATCCGGGCTTGGGTGGAAACCCCCGGTGGTGTGACCCCAAAACGGCGTCATGATCGAGAAATCTGCGGCATGCCGGTTCACCGCGAAGGACAGCCCGGGATCGCCGCTCATGAAAGCGGCGTTGGCCTTGTCGGCAGGGTCAACAAGGAGGTCGATATCTCTCATGACAAAGCTCCTGAACACTAATGTTTGGATCAAGACTTGGGGACGTACCCGAAACGGCGGGTGCGTGCAAGATTACGTGCGGCCTCTTGCGGGCGTGAATTGGCGGGGGATGCAACCTGTGGTACGGTAAGGTCAAACGATCCGCGCTAGTACTTGATGCCACTGGGACGAACCCGGGCGACAAGGCCCCGGCGTCCCCTGAACGGGAGGATCAATGATGCCGAAAACGATCGGAAACCCCTTGTCCTGGGCAATGGGCGCGCTGGGATCGGCGGGCAGTTATGCAACGACCGCAGTGGCACCTTCCGGGGCAGAGCCCAATGTCATCCCCGAAGTCCGCAGCCTGACGCAGGACGATCTGCGTCGGTCCCTGCGCAAAGGGTGGGACGATATGGCGGCATTCCGGTCGGACGTGATGTTTGTCTGCCTGCTGTATCCGGTGATGGGCGGCCTGTTGCTGGCGCTGGCGGCGCAAGGCAATTTTGTCCACCTGCTGTTTCCGGTTCTGACCGGCTTTGCGCTGATCGGGCCGGTGGCGGCGCTGGGCTTGTACGAGATGAGCCGCAGACGCGAGGCTGGGCAACCGACCAATTGGCTGGCGCTGCTGGACGTGATGAAATCGCCGAGGTTCGGGCGCATTCTGATGCTCAGCGTCTTCAACGTGGTTATCTTTCTGGTCTGGATCATGCTGGCCGACATGATCTTTCGCCTTACGGTCAGTGAGGTGCCTTCGACCTATTCCGGGTTTCTGAACACCGTTCTGACCACGCCTGGAGGCTGGGCGCTGGCGTTGATCGGTACCGGGGCAGGCTTTGTGCTGGCGGTGATCGTGCTGGCGGTCGGGGTGGTGTCGTTCCCGCTGCTGTTGGACCGGGACGTGAGCTTGCCGGTCGCGGTGATGACCTCGGTGCGGGTCAGCCGCGAAAATCCGGTGGTGATCGGAACCTGGGGGGCGATTGTGGCCGGGGCGCTGGTGCTTGGCGCGCTACCGGCGCTTTTGGGTCTGGTGCTGGCGTTGCCGTTGCTTGGGCATGCGACCTGGCATCTGTACCGCGCGGCTGTGGTTTAGGGGCAGCCGTGATTTAGGGGCAGCCGTGATTTAGGTGGGGTGCGTGAAATCACGCACCCCACCTTCACCAACCAATGAAAACCCCCGCCGAAGCGGGGGTTTTTGCTTTTGGGCCTATTCCGCCGTCAACAGTGGCGGCTTTTGCCCGGTCAGGCGCGGTTTCTGCGGTTCTTCGATATCCAGAACGATAGCGTCGTCCTTGACCTTGACCTTGACCACGCCGCCTTTCATCAGCTTGCCGAACAACAACTCTTCGGCCAGCGGTTTCTTGATGTGTTCCTGGATCACCCGACCCAACGGACGCGCCCCCATCTTTTCATCATAGCCCTTGTCACCCAGCCAAAGGGCGGCTTCGGGGGTCAGCTCGATGTGGACGTTGCGGTCCAGAAGCTGCGCCTCAAGTTGCAGAACGAACTTTTCGACCACCTGCAGGATGACTTCTTTGCCGAGAGAGGCGAAGGAGATCACCGCGTCCAGACGGTTGCGGAATTCCGGCGTGAACGTGCGTTCGATGGCGGCCGTATCCTCGCCGGTGCGGCGTTCGCGGCCGAATCCGATGGCCGATTGCGACTGTTCGCGTGCGCCCGCGTTCGAGGTCATGATCAGGATCACGTTGCGGAAATCCACCGTCCGGCCGTTGTGGTCGGTCAGTTTGCCGTGGTCCATCACCTGCAGCAGGATGTTGTAGACATCCGGATGCGCCTTTTCCATCTCGTCCAGCAGCAGCACGCAATGCGGGTGCTGGTCGACGCCGTCGGTCAGCATGCCGCCCTGATCAAAGCCGACATAACCCGGAGGCGCGCCGATCAGGCGGGAAACGGCGTGCTTCTCCATGTACTCCGACATGTCGAAACGGATCAGTTCGACGCCAAGGCTGGAGGCCAACTGCTTGGCCACCTCGGTCTTGCCCACACCCGTCGGCCCGGCGAACAGGTAATTGCCGATTGGCTTTTCGGGTTCCCGCAGACCCGCACGGGCCAGCTTGATGGCCGAGCACAGCGCCTCGACCGCCTTGTCCTGCCCGAAGACCACGCGTTTCAGCGTTTTCTCAAGGTCGCGCAGGGTTTCGGCATCATCTTTAGATACGGTCTTTGGCGGGATGCGGGCGATTTTGGCAACGACAGCCTCGATCTCTTTCACGCCGAGGCTTTTGCGGCGCTTGATCCCCGACAGCAGGTGCTGCGCGGCCCCGGCCTCATCAATCACGTCGATTGCCGAGTCCGGCAGTTTGCGGTCATGGATGTAGCGCGCGGCCAGTTCAACCGCCGACTTGATCGCGTCATTGGTGTATTTCAGGTCGTGATGTTCTTCGAAGTGCGGCTTCAGGCCCATCAGGATCTTGATCGTGTCGGGAACCGAGGGTTCGTTGACGTCGATCTTCTGGAACCGGCGCGACAGGGCGCGGTCCTTTTCAAAGTGCTGACGGAACTCCTTGTAGGTGGTCGATCCCATGCAGCGCAGCTTGCCGCCCTGAAGGGCGGGTTTGAGCAGGTTGGAGGCATCCATGGCACCGCCAGAGGTGGCCCCGGCACCAATCACAGTATGGATTTCGTCGATGAACAGGATCGCATCGGGGTGATCTTCCATTTCCTTGACGACCGCTTTCAGGCGTTCCTCAAAGTCACCACGATAGCGGGTGCCGGCCAGAAGTGCGCCCATGTCGAGGCTGAAGATCGTAGCCTTGGCCAGAACTTCCGGGGTTTCGCCGTTGACGATCTTGCGGGCCAGGCCTTCCGCAATCGCGGTCTTGCCAACGCCGGGGTCGCCGACCAGCAGCGGGTTGTTCTTGCGGCGGCGGCAGAGCACCTGAATTGCCCGCTCCACCTCGGCCTCGCGGCCGATCAGGGGGTCAACTTCGCCCTTGCGGGCTTTCACGTTCAGATCGACACAGTATTTCGACAGCGCGGATTCCTTCGCCTCGCCCGCCTCGGCCTTGGGCGTCTCATGCGGTTCGTCCGAGCCTTGCACGGGCCGGGGTTCGCCGTAGGACGGATCTTTGGCGACGCCGTGGGCGATGAAGTTCACCGCGTCATAGCGCGTCATGTCCTGTTCTTGCAGGAAGTAGGCGGCGTTGGATTCGCGTTCGGCGAAGATGGCGACCAGCACGTTCGCACCGGTCACTTCGGTGCGGCCAGAAGATTGCACATGGATCGCCGCGCGCTGGATGACGCGCTGGAAGGCGGCGGTGGGAACCGCTTCGGAGCCTTCGACATCGGTGACAAGGGTAGAGAGATCGTCGTCGATGAAGTCGGTCAGGGTCTTGCGCAGGTCAACCAGGTTGACCGAGCACGCCTTCATCACGCGGGAGGCGTCGGGCTCGTCGATCAACGCCAGAAGCAGATGCTCCAGCGTTGCGAGTTCGTGGCGGCGGGCGTTGGCAAGGGCCAAGGCGCCGTGGATAGCTTGCTCGAGTGTTGTCGAAAACGAAGGCACTTGCTGTGCTCCTGTCCTGCGGGTCGGAGGGCCTTCGGGCCCGATCCAACCGTGGCCTCATAATCTTAAAGTTCGGTTTTATTTTCCGCACTTCAAGCGGTATTTGCAGCTTTCCGGGCTTTCGTGTCTGTCATCACATCATTTGTGATATCAGGCCCCTAAAACTTGTCTTTTCTGGCACGAATTTCAGCGAAAACCGTGGCAGCGTCGGAATTCGGCAGGCCCACGGCGGCTTTCATATGCGGCAACGCTGCACGCAGGAAGGGATTTGTCGCCAGCTCGTCGGACAGCCGGGAGGGAACGGTAAAGCGGCCTTCGCGGCGCGCTTGCGTGACCTCTTCGATACGCAAGATAAGGGCGGGATTGTCCGGTTCAAGAGTGGCAGCGAAACGAAGGTTCGCGGCGGTGTATTCGTGGCCCGAACAGATCAGGGTTTCCTGCGGCAGGGCGGCCAGTTTCGACAGACTTTCCCACATTTGCGCCGGTGTGCCTTCGAAAAGACGACCGCAGCCCCCGGCCATCAGGCTGTCTGCGGTGAAGGCAATGCCGCTTTGGGGGAAGCAATAGGCGATGTGGCCGACGGTGTGGCCGGGCACGTCGATCACGCGGACGAATTCGTCGCCAATCGAAAAGGTGCTGGTCTCGGTCAGGGCCAGGTCGAGCGGGGGCAGGCGGTGGGCATCAGCGGCGGCACCAAGGACCATCGCGCCGGTGGCAGTGCTAAGTTCATCGACCCCGGCGATATGGTCATCATGATGGTGGGTGATCAGGATGTTGGTCAGGGTCCAGCCCCGCGCCTTGAGGGCGCCCAGAATCGGTGCTGCGTCTGGAACGTCGATCACTGCCGTCTGGCAGGATTCCGCATCATGGATGAGGTAGGCGTAGTTATCGGTGCGGCAGGGAATCGTCACAAGTTCAAGCGCCATGGTCTTCGGCCTTATCCGGGGTATGATAGCTAACGATTGACCGGGGAGAGACGGACCGCAATGCATCTTGATGTTCTGGACCTGCGAAACTTCTATTACCGCACGGCACTGGGCCGGGTGGCGCAGCGGGTGATCCGGGATCAGGTGGTCAAGCATTGGCCGCCCGCGCAGGGGCATACAGTGGCAGGGTTCGGCTTCGCGGTGCCGCTGTTGCGCCCCTATCTGCCGGAGGCGCGGCGGGTGATCGGGCTTATGCCGGGGCCGCAAGGGGTGATGCCCTGGCCTGCGGGGCTGGAGAATGTGTCGGTGCTGTGCGAGGAAACCGCTTGGCCGCTGCCGACCGGGCTGGTCGACCGGCTGGTGCTGATGCACGGGCTTGAGACTTCGGAGAATCCGTCGGCGGTGCTGGACGAGGCGTCACGGGTGCTGGGCCCCGGCGGGCGGGCGCTGTTCATCGTGCCGAACCGGACGGGCCTGTGGTCGCGGCGCGATGTCACACCCTTCGGATTTGGGCGGCCCTATTCGGTGGCGCAGCTTGAGGCGCAGCTGAAACGCCACGCCTTCACCCCCGAACGCAGCCAGTCGGTGCTGTTTGCGCCGCCCTCAACGGCCCGGTTCTGGCTGCGGACGGCGGATTTCTGGGAATCGGTCGGGCGCAGGATGCCGTGGCTGGCGGGCGGGGTGTTGATGGTCGAAGCCTCAAAGCAGGTCTATGCGCCGACCCGGGGCGGTCTGGGCGCGGCGGTGCGGCGTCCGTTGAAAGTGCTGGAAGGTGTCGCCAAAGGCAGCCCCGAACCCGCGCTGAACCGGAAGTGACGGCGGGGTCAGGCCGGACAGGGGCAAGATGGGCAGAATTGCCCACCCTACTGGCAGAGCCCGCGTCACTGACTGTCGGTGCGGCGTGTCGCGCCAACAACACTCACGAAACGGCGAGCAAGCCGGTTGCGGGGTTGGAAAGCCTCTGCTAAGTGACGCCGCGACGACTAGGCATACGTCCCGGAATACCTTTCCGGGGGGGTGCTGCACAGCGGCCCGTTCCTTGGGGGAACGCCGGCCAGAAACAGCGGAAGGGTTGACGTGTCCGAACCAGCTTCGATCTCTCTGGGTATTGCCACACGCTACGCCACGGCTCTGTTCGAGCTGGCGAAAGAAGGGGGCGCCCTGAAGGCGCTGGAAACCGATATGGCCGCGCTGACAGACGCGTTGGCCATCAGCCCCGATCTGCGCGCCGCCATCGCCTCGCCGGTGGTCAGCCGCGAGGATCAGGGCAAGGTTATCGCGGCAATCGGTGCGAAGCTTGGTCTGTCGGCGCTGCTTGCAAACACACTGGCGCTGATGTCCGAAAAGCGCCGCCTGTTCGTGCTGCCGCAACTGTTGAACAATCTGGCCGACCGTATCGCTGCCGAAAAGGGCGAGATGACGGCCGAGGTCACCTCTGCCACCGCGCTGTCGGCGGCACAGGCCAAGACCCTTGCCGCAACGCTGAAAGCCAGCGTCGGCAAGACCGTGAAACTGAAAACCACCGTCGATGAAACACTTATCGGCGGTTTAGTCGTCAAGCTGGGCTCGACCATGATCGACACATCGGTCAAGGCGAAGCTCGCTGCACTCCAGAATGCAATGAAAGAGGTTGGGTGATGGGAATTCAAGCTGCCGAGATCTCCGCGATCCTCAAAGAGCAGATCAAGAACTTTGGCAAGGACGCCGAAGTGGCCGAAGTCGGCCGCGTGTTGTCGGTCGGTGACGGCATTGCCCGTGTGCACGGCCTGGACAACGTGCAGGCCGGCGAGATGGTCGAATTTCCTGGCGGTATCCGCGGGATGGCGCTGAACCTCGAAGTTGACAACGTCGGCATCGTGATCTTCGGCTCGGACCAGGACATCAAGGAAGGCGACACCGTCAAGCGCACCAAGTCCATCGTGGACGTGCCCGCTGGTGACGCGCTTCTGGGCCGCGTCGTGGACGCGCTGGGCAATCCGATCGACGGCAAGGGTGCGATCAATACGACAGAGCGTCGCGTGGCTGACGTGAAGGCCCCGGGCATCATCCCGCGCAAATCGGTGCATGAACCGATGGCGACCGGCCTGAAGGCCATCGACGCGATGATCCCGGTTGGCCGTGGCCAGCGCGAACTGATCATCGGTGACCGCCAGACTGGCAAGACGGCGGTGGCGCTGGACACGATCCTGAACCAGAAGGCCTATAACGAGGCCGCTGGCGACGACGAAGGCAAGAAGCTGTTTTGCATCTATGTGGCCATCGGGCAGAAACGCTCGACCGTGGCGCAGCTGGTCAAGAAGCTGGAAGAAACCGGCGCGATTGCCTACACGATTGTTGTCGCGGCCACGGCCTCCGACCCGGCACCGATGCAGTTCCTGGCGCCCTATTCGGCCACCGCGATGGCGGAGTTCTTCCGCGACAACGGCCGTCATGCGCTGATCATCTATGATGACCTGTCCAAGCAGGCCGTGGCGTACCGCCAGATGTCGCTGCTGCTGCGCCGCCCGCCGGGCCGCGAAGCCTATCCGGGCGACGTGTTCTACCTGCACTCCCGCCTGCTGGAACGCTCGGCGAAGATGAGCGAAGATTTCGGCTCGGGCTCGCTGACCGCTCTGCCGATCATCGAAACGCAAGCCGGTGACGTGTCGGCCTATATCCCGACGAACGTGATCTCGATCACCGACGGGCAGATCTTCCTTGAGACGGAACTGTTCTATCAGGGCGTCCGTCCGGCCGTGAACACCGGTCTGTCGGTAAGCCGCGTTGGTTCGTCGGCGCAAACGTCCGCCATGAAGTCGGTGGCCGGCAAGGTGAAGCTGGAACTGGCGCAGTACCGCGAAATGGCGGCCTTTGCGCAGTTTGGGTCCGACCTTGACGCCTCGACCCAGCAATTGCTGAACCGTGGCGCGCGTCTGACGGAACTGATGAAGCAGGCGCAGTATGCGCCCCTGACCAAAGCCGAGATCGTCTGCGTGATCTATGCAGGCACCAGCGGGTACCTTGACAAGGTTCCGGTAAAGGACGTGGGCCGGTTTGAACAGGGGCTGCTGAAGCACCTTCGCACCACCGGCAAGGCACTTCTGGCGGATATCACCCTGAAAGACCGCAAAGTCGCGGGCGATCTGGAGAAAGCCATCCGCGCCGAGCTTGACGCCTTCGCCAAAGACTTCGTGTAAGCCGGGCGAGGGAGCACCCAGATGCCCAGTTTGAAGGCCCTCAAGACCCGGATCGCCAGCGTCAAGAACACGCGCAAGATCACCAAGGCGATGCAGATGGTTGCCGCCGCGAAACTGCGCCGTGCGCAGGAAGCGGCGGAGGCAGCACGCCCCTATGCCGAACGGATGAACGTCGTGATGGCGTCGCTGGCGGCAGGCGTCGGCCAGACCGAAAGCGCGCCGAAGTTGCTGGCCGGAAACGGCCGCGATCAGGTGCATCTGCTGGTCGTCATGACGTCGGAGCGTGGCCTGTGCGGCGGCTTCAACTCGACCATCGTTCGCCTTGCGCGCGCCAGGGCGAATGAGCTGATCGGTGCAGGCAAGACGGTCAAGATCCTGACCGTCGGCAAGAAGGGCCGTGAACAGCTGAAGCGCGACTATGCCGCGCTGTTTGTCGGTCATGTCGATATGGGCGATGTCAAACGCGTCGGATATTCCAACGCCCAAGGCATCGCGCGCGAAGTGCTGGCGGCGTTCGAGGCGGGCGAGTGCGACGTGGTCACCATCTTCTACAACCGCTTCCAGTCGGTTATCAGCCAGGTGCCGACGGCATTGCAGGTGATTCCGGCCAAGTTCGAAGGCGGTTCTGCCAACGCGCTTTACGACTATGAGCCCAGCGAAGAGGCCATTCTGGCCGACCTGCTGCCGCGCGGTGTGGCGACGCAGATCTTCACGGCTCTGCTGGAAAACGGGGCGTCCGAACAGGGCGCGCGGATGTCTGCCATGGACAACGCGACGCGCAACGCGGGCGACATGATCAACAAACTGACGATCCAGTACAACCGGTCGCGTCAGGCTTCGATCACCAAGGAACTGATCGAGATCATTTCGGGCGCAGAGGCTCTGTAAGGTATGACACCCGTGCCCAGATATGTGCAGAACCGGGATGAGAGCGATCTCATGTTCTCGGTCTGCTCGTTGGTGCGGGATCAGGCGGTTTATGACCGGCTGCTGGAAACCTTTGGCCGCCTGGGCTTCACCGCCGAGAATGCCGAGTTTTTGGCGGCGGACAACCGGGGCGGCAACCAGTTCGACGGCTATTCCTGGCACAAGCACATGTGGCCTCAATGCCGGGGCCGGTATGTGATCTTCTGCCACGAAGATGTGGAGCTGACGGATTGCGGCTATGCCGAGCTGGTCGCACGGATCGAGGCGCTTGAGGCGGCCGATCCGCAATGGCTGGTCGCCGGTGTGGCGGGCAGCCCATGGCGGCCGTTGAACCATTCGGTCACCGCGCAGGCATTGCACATCAGCGACGTGTTCGGGGCGGACCGGCGGCTGGGCACGGTGCCGTGCCGGGTGGAATCGCTGGATGAATGCTTCATCGTCATGCGGCGGCTGAAGCCGGTGCTGAATTCCTACGACCTGTCGGGGTTCCACTATTACGGTGCAGACTTGTGCCTGCAGGCCGAAATGCTGGGCGGGCGGTCCTATGCGATTGACTTTCATCTGCTGCACAAGGGTCGCGCCCGTGCGGACGAGACGTTCGAGCGGATCCGCCAGCAGTTCAGACAGAAATACCGGCGTTATTTCCCCGGGCGCATCTTTCATTGCGTGACCGGGCGGGTGGCGTTTGGCGGCGGGTGGTATGACGCCGGGTAACCGGTTCCACTAAAAGACAAATTCATGGGTCCGGATGCCCGGACTGACGGAAACACAAGTAAACGAGGCTTATGACAATGGCAAAATCTGCTTCCAAAGGTAAGGTGACCCAGATCATCGGCGCCGTCGTTGACGTGCAGTTCGATGGCGATCTTCCTGCGATCCTGAACGCGCTGGAAACCACCAACAACGGCAAGAAGCTGGTCCTTGAAGTGGCACAGCACCTTGGCGAAAGCACGGTGCGGACCATTGCCATGGACGCGACCGAAGGCCTGATCCGCGGCGCTGCGGTTAGTGACACCGGCGCGCCGATCTCGGTTCCTGTCGGCGACGGCACGCTCGGCCGCATCATCAACGTCATCGGCGAGCCGATCGACGAAAAGGGCCCGGTTGTGCACACTGAGCGTCGTGCCATCCACCAGCCCGCCCCGTCCTTTGCCGATCAGGCAACGGATGCGCTGATCCTGGTGACTGGCATCAAGGTGATCGACCTGCTGGCCCCCTATTCGCGCGGCGGCAAGATCGGCCTCTTCGGCGGTGCTGGCGTCGGCAAGACGGTTCTGATCCAGGAACTGATCAACAACGTGGCCAAAGTGCACTCCGGCTATTCGGTGTTCGCCGGTGTCGGCGAGCGGACGCGTGAGGGCAACGACCTTTACCACGAATTCATCGAATCCGGCGTGATCAACATCGACGACCTGACCAAGTCCAAAGTGGCGCTGGTTTATGGCCAGATGAACGAACCGCCGGGCGCACGTCTGCGGGTGGCGCTGTCGGGTCTGACGATTGCCGAACAGTTCCGCGACCAGTCGGGCACGGACGTGCTGTTCTTTGTCGACAACATCTTCCGCTTTACTCAGGCCGGTTCCGAAGTGTCGGCGCTGCTGGGCCGTATTCCTTCGGCTGTGGGCTATCAGCCGACGCTGGCCACCGACATGGGTGCCTTGCAGGAACGCATCACCTCGACCAAGGCGGGCTCCATCACGTCGGTGCAGGCGATCTACGTTCCGGCCGATGACCTTACTGACCCGGCGCCGGCAACGTCCTTCGCTCACCTTGACGCCACGACGGTTCTGTCGCGTGCCATCTCGGAACTTGGCATCTACCCGGCGGTTGACCCGCTGGACAGCACCAGCCGTATCCTTGACCCGCTGGTCGTGGGGCAAGAGCACTACGACGTCGCCCGTTCGGTGCAGGGGATGCTGCAGCGTTACAAATCCTTGCAGGACATCATCGCCATCCTTGGGATGGACGAACTGAGCGAAGAGGACAAGCTGACCGTGGCCCGCGCCCGGAAAATCCAGCGCTTCCTGTCGCAGCCCTTCGACGTGGCGCAGGTGTTCACCGGGTCGCCGGGTGTGCAGGTGCCGCTGGAAAAGACCATCGCGTCCTTCAAGGCCGTGGTTGCGGGTGAATATGATCACCTGCCGGAAGCCGCCTTCTACATGGTCGGCGACATTGAAGACGTGAAAGTCAAAGCCGCGAAACTCGCTGCGGCAGCGGCTTAAGGGGGCGACATGGCAGGCACCGTGCAATTCGACCTGGTCAGCCCTGAGCGTCGGCTAGCCTCGGTTCAGGCGTCCGAGGTGCAGATCCCCGGTGCGATGGGCGATCTGACGGCGATGGAGGGGCATGCCCCCACCATCACCACGCTGCGCCCCGGCATCCTGCGCGCGATCAGCGCCGAGGGGACCAAGGCCTATGTCGTGACCGGCGGCTTTGCCGAGATCAGCGCCACCGGGGTTTCGGTGCTTGCCGAACAGGCAGTTCCGCTGGACGAGCTGACGCCGGCGGCGCTGGATGCGCTGGTGGCGGATGCCTGCGAGGCGGCGGCGGTCAATTCCGACAAGGATGCAGCCGACAAGGCGGTTGCCGATCTGAACGCGATGCGGGCGTCAGCAGGCCTTTGACAATTGTAACGTTTACGTGAAAGCCCCGGAGAGTCCGGGGCTTTTTCTGTTTGCTGCCCCTTGCGGATCAAAGAATCGGCGCAATGAGGGGGCGATTTGTGTTTTGGTGGGTATTGGGTGTGGCATGAAACGATTTTCCGGCAAGATTGGTATCGTGCAAGGCACGAAGGTTCT
The DNA here is from genome assembly GCA_031415015.1 of Paracoccaceae bacterium. Taxonomy (GTDB): domain Bacteria; phylum Pseudomonadota; class Alphaproteobacteria; order Rhodobacterales; family Rhodobacteraceae; genus JAUYQR01. The sequence continues at coordinate 42,784 of JANOQT010000112.1, read as the reverse complement.
GTTTTCGGATTTTGCCGATGATGGGGTGATGTGGGCTGGTCAGGGCCCGCGCGAAGTCCGGCAGGCGCAAAGCTTCGAGGAACCGTTTGCCGAGGCCCCGGCGGTGATGGTCAGCATCTCGATGTGGGACATGGACCACAAGGTGAACTCACGCGCCGACATAACGGCCGAGAACATCACCACGACAGGCTTTCACATCGTGTTCCGCACCTGGGGCGACACCCGCGTCGCGCGCGTCCGCGCTGACTGGACCGCCATCGGCCCGGCGAAAGACGACGACGACTGGGATGTGACCTAGACAGCGATATCTTCAGGCGGCCTGATCGCCCGGTTGGAAATCCAGACACCTGCAGCAAAAACCACGAGGCCGCCAAGAAGGTCGATCAGATGATGCCCGCCGTGGACCAGCGTTGCCGGGATCATCGCAAGATTGACCAGAAGGATCGGGACGAAGAGGATCGTCCGACGACAGTACCAGACGACCATGCAGGCCATGACCAGATGATAGGAGGGAAAGCCCACCACGCCGGTGATGACCTCGGGCGTGATCAGACGCGGGCCCAGCTCAAGCAACCGGGTCAGATAGGCACCGTAGTCGTTCCCATAGATCAGGCCATTCGCGGCCAGCACGTCAGGCGAAAGCGGCAGGACACCGACATATCCGACGCTGGGAATGAACCACCAGATCCCGACGGCGATTGCCAGTGTCACGATCCCCACCAGCAGGAACCGGTACAGGACCAGTGGCCGGTCATAGGCGGCAAGCAGCATGATCGTCAGCAACATCTGCGGCAGGGAACTGTGGTAAATCACACCAAGGATGCGGGTGACCGTCGGATACCCGGTCATCGCAACGACAAAGGCGTTCCAGTCATAGCCGACCAAATCGCCGGTGCGGGTCAGCCAGTCGTCGATCAAGGGATTGGGCAGCGGCAGAAGCGCGAAGATGAAAACGGACGAGGCGGCCGAAAAGCTGGCAAAGACCCCGACCCCGACCAGCGCAAGGGCGAGGCGCGGCTTTCCTTTCACCCGCCGCACATAGACGCCGATTGCCAGCAAACCCAATGATGCAAGGAAACCCATGATGAAGGGTGGCCAGTTGACCGTCCGTTGCATCGCCAGGGCCATAATGACCCCTGCCAGCCCGGTCAGAAGGATGATGAAGACAAACTGCCGTTCGATCGGAACAAGCGCGAAGGCATCCCGCCACTTCCGCTGAATTCCGCTTGCCAGTTCCAAGGCTCGACCCTTCGTTTGCCAATTGCCGTATCCGAGGCCTCAACAATGCAAGGCATCGCTTGGAACTGTGCTGGAAATTGGGCGTAATTCGCGCGGTTTAACGTCAGCTGCGCTGATAAAGCCCTTCATAGATCGGCACCAGCGTGTCGGTCTCGAACAAAGACGACACTGACATGCCGCCCCAGATGTTCAGGATGGCCTGCGCAAAGATCGGCGCGGTGGGGACGATGCGGATGTTGTGGGCTTTGCGCACCCGTTCGCCGGGCTCGATGCTGTCGGTGATCACCAGAGATTTCATCACCGATTTTTCCACCCGCTCAACCGCCGGGCCGGACAGCACACCGTGGGTGATGTAGCTGTGAACTTCTGTAGCGCCCTGTTCCATCAGCACTTCGGCGGCCTTGCAGAGCGTTCCGGCGGTATCGCAGATGTCATCGACAATAATGCACTTCTTGCCCGAGACATTGCCGATCACCGTCATTTCCGACACTTCGCCCGCCTTTTCGCGCCGCTTGTCGACGATGGCCAACGGCGCGTTGATCCGGGTCGCAAGTTCGCGCGCGCGCGCCACACCGCCCACGTCAGGCGAGACGACCATCAGGTTATCGTCGCCCTTGAAGTTATGCTCGATATCCAGCGCGAACACCGGGGCGGCATAAAGGTTGTCCACCGGAATGTCGAAAAACCCCTGAATCTGGGCGGCGTGCAGGTCCAGCGTCAGCACCCGGTCCACGCCCGCCTGGGTGATCAGGTTTGCCACCAGCTTGGCCGAAATCGGCGTGCGGGCCTTGGCGCGGCGGTCTTGCCGGGCGTAGCCGAAATAGGGGATTACGGCAGTAATGCGCTGTGCCGAAGACCGGCGCAGCGCATCGACCATGATCAGCAGTTCCATCAGGTTGTCGTTCGCCGGGTTCGAGGTGGACTGGATGACATACATGTCCTCGCCCCTCACATTCTCGAACACCTCGACGAAAATCTCTTGGTCGTTAAAGCGTTCGACCCGCGCTTCCACCAGATTGACGCTCATCCCCCGGTGCATCGACATCCGCCGGGCGATGGACTTTGCAAGGCTCTGATTGGCGTTTCCGGCGATCAGTTTCGGTTCGGTGATGGCGGGCATTCGGGGGCTCCGGTGGGCGGATTCGCTGCGTTGACACCGCTTATCACCGGGTTAGGGTCTTGCAAACCAATCCCCGGGCAAGGACACGCAAATGGCGCAGATAGATTACTTTTTTGCGGCGATTTCGCCGTTTGTCTATCTTGCCGGGGCACGGCTGGAGGCGGTCGCCGAAAAGCACGGGGCAACGGTGCGCTACCTTCCGATTGACGCCCCGGCGCTGTTCCCACGGACCGGGGGACAGGTGCTGGCCGAACGGCATGACAGCCGCAAGGCGTACCGGTTGCAGGAGCTGCGCCGGGGCGCGAAGAAGCGGGGCGTGCCGATCCTGATGCCGCCGCCGTTCTTTCCGGTGAACCCCGCGCCGGCCAGTTACGCGATCATCGCAGCGGCCAAGGCAGGGGGTGGCGATCTGGCCGGGCTGGTGCAGGCCTTCCCGCGCGCCGTCTGGGCCGAGGGGCGCAACATTGCCGAAGATGAGGTGGTGAAGGAACTGCTTGCGGCCTACGGCTTTGACCCTTCGGTCGCCGACCGCTTCATGCTTGCGGCGGCCGAGACCTACGCAAACAACCTTGAAGAGGCGGTGTCGCGCGGTGTATTCGGCGTGCCGTTCTACCTCGTGGGCGAAGAGCGGTTCTGGGGGCAGGACCGTCTTGACGACCTTGATCTGCATCTGGCTGGAAAGCTGTAAATGCCTGAAGATATCATCGTGCAAAGCCCGGCGTCCTGGCGGGTCTGGGATCGTGGTGGGCTACGCCCGGTTTTGGCGCTGCACTGTTCTCTGGCGCATTCGGGCGCGTGGTCGGGGCTGGTGGGTCGCCTGTCGGGCGTGACGGTGACGGCTCTGGACCAGCCGGGGCATGGCAGAGCGGCGGACTGGGATGGGCTTGAGGATCTTCACGGTCTGACCACACGCCAGTCGATGCTCTGGGCCGAGCGTCTGGCGGAACAGGGGCCGATCGACCTGTTCGGTCATTCCTTCGGGGCGACGATCGCGCTGCGTATTGCATTGGCGCGGCCCGATCTGGTCCGCAGTCTGGTGCTGGTCGAGCCCGTGATCTTTGCCGCCGCCAAGGCCGATCCGGCCTTTGCCCCCTTCCGGGCCGAGCATGAGACGGTCGCGCGCCTTCTGGCCGAGGACAGACGCGAAGAGGCGGCGACGCTGTTTCACGCGGCCTGGGGCACGGGCGAGGCTATTGCCGATCTGCCAGAGCGCCAGCGCCGCTACATCCTTGCCCGCATTCCCCAGATCGGCGCGCAGAACCCGGTGTTGCTGGATGATGCAGCCGGGCTGTTGCGGCCCGGCGGGCTGGAGGGTCTGAACAGTCCGGTTCTGATGATCGAAGGCGGTGACAGCCCGGCGATCATCGATGCAGTGCAGCGCGCCCTGTGTGCAAGGTTGCCGCACGTGACCCGGATGATCGTGCCGGGGGCCGGGCATATGGTGCCGATCACGCACCCGGATGTGGTGGCCCGCGCCGTGCAGATTCATCTGGATGCTTCCTGACGCTCTTCAGCCCTGACGGGCTTCTTCGCTTGGTTCAGCGATGAAGCCCGTCAGGGCTGAAGAGCGGCAAGAAACCCGTCGATATGCGCCTCTGTCGTATTCCACGAGGTGACCAGCCGCGCGCCTTCGCGCCCGTCGCGCAGGCCCCAGGCATAGTACCGTGCGTCGGCTGCAGTCAGCCGCGCGTGGCCACCCGTTTCCCATTCGGGAAACATCATGTTGGCATCGACGGAGTGCTTCTGTGTGACGCCCGCAATGTCCGCCAACCCGTCTGCCAGCCGCCGCCCCATGGCGTTCGCCTGACCTGCCAGCCGCAACCAAAGGCCATCGGTCAGATACGCCTCGAACTGTGCCGAAAGCATCCGGTGCTTGGAAAAAAGATGCCCGCCGCGCTTGCGCCGCAACTCGAATTCCCAGGCCTTGGCAGGGTCAAACAGCACCACCGCCTCTACCCCCAGACAGCCGTTCTTCGTGCCGCCAAAAGACAGCACGTCGATACCCGCGCGCCAGGTCATTTCGGCAGGTGTGTCCCCGGTGGCCACCAGCGCATTCGCAAACCGCGCGCCGTCCATGTGGCAGGGCAGACTATATGTCTTGGCCAGCGCCGTCAGTTCGGACACTTCGGCGGGCGTGTAGACCGTGCCAGCCTCGGTCACATTGGTGATCGACAGCATGCCGCGCTGCACGCCGTGAACGCCGCCTTCGCCGGTCCGACTCAAGGCATCGGCCAAACCTTCCGGCGTCATCTTGCCATGCGCGCCGGGCACCAGCGCCAGTTTCGCGCCCGAATAGAACTCTGGCGCGCCGCATTCGTCCTCGGCGATATGCGCGTGCTGGTGGCAGAACACCGCGCCCCATGGCGGACAATGCGTGGCAATGGCCAGCGCATTCGCCGCCGTGCCGGTGGCCACCAGATAGACGGCCGCCTCCGGCGCCTCCAGAACCTCGCGCACCAGCGCCGTGACGCGGACCATCGCCGCGTCGACCCCGTAGGACGTGTCGTACCCCGCATTCGCCCGCACCAGCGCGGCCATGACGTCGGGTGCCGCGCCAGAGGTGTTGTCAGAGGCGAAGAACATCAGGGGGTTTCCTCGATGATGTAGTCTTCCCAGTCTTCCTCGGGCACCGAAAATTCCGGCACCGTCCAGCCCCGCACGGAATTGCCGGAGGAGTGGGTGCTTTCAGGATCGCCGGTCAGCAGGGGATGCCAGTCCGGCAGGCTTTTGCCGATATGCAGCCGCTTGTAGGCACAGGTCTGCGGCAACCAGTAGGCGATCCGTGCCAGTGTCTTCGGCGTCAGGACCACACATTCCGGCACGTACTGGCGCCGGGTTTCGTACTTTGTGCAACGACACGCCTCGCCATCCAGCAGGCGGCAGGCGACCCGGGTAAAGGCCACCTCGCCGGTGTCTTCAAACTCCAGCTTGTTCAGGCAGCACTTGCCGCAGCCATCACACAGCGCCTCCCATTCATCGGGGGTCATTTTCGTCAGGGGAACAGTTTCCCAGAAACGGGGGCGAAGGTTCGTCATCGGGCGAAAGTGCCTGCATGGCTTGGAAAAGGGAAGGGGGTCAAAGCGCCGCGAGAATGTCGCGCGTCCGGTCGCAATCGGCGGCCATCTGGGTGATCAGCGCGGGCAGGCCGTCGAACTTCAGCTCCGGTCGCAGGTATTCGACCAAAGCTACCGATAGGTGCTGGCCGTAAAGATCGCCTTTGAAGTCGAACAGAAAGGTCTCAAGGTTCGGCGTGTTGACCCCGAACATCGGGCGCACGCCAAGGCTGGCAACGCCGCTGTAACTGCCCGCCTGCGGCCCGGTCAGGATATCGACCAGTACCGCGTAGACCCCGAAGCGCGGCAGGTGCAGGCCGGCCAGCGACATGTTGGCGGTGGGGTAACCCAGTTCGCGCCCGCGTTTTTCGCCGTGCAGCACTTCGCCTTCGATCCGGTGCCAATGGCCCAGCATATCGGCGCCGTCGCGGGGGCGGCCCTCGGTCAGCGCGGCACGGATCGCGGTCGAGGAAATCTCGCGGTCATCGTGCTTGATCAGGGGCGCGATGGTGGTGCGAAAGCCTAGCCTGTCGCCAAAGGCAGCCAGATCGGCAGCTTTGCCCTTGCGGCCTTTGCCAAAGCAGAAATCGGCGCCGACAACTACATGCGACACGCCCAGACCTTCGGCCAGCACCTCGCGGGCGAAATCCTCGGGCGTGAACCCGGCCAGCGTCGCGTCGAACGGCAACTGGTAAAGCTGCTCCACCCCCAGTTTGGCCAGCTGGTTGGCCCGCGCTTCGGCATTCATCAGGCGGAACGAGGGGCTCTCGGGGGCAAAGTATTCGCGGGGATGCGGCTCGAAGGTCACGATGCCAAGCGGCGCTGCGCCCAACGTTGCTGGCCCGCGCGCAAGGTCGATCACCGAGCGGTGGCCCAGATGCACCCCGTCAAAGTTGCCCAAGGCGACCGAAGCGCCTTTGGCCTGCGGATCAAGCCCCTGCCACGTTAGGTATTCCTGCATCCTGCCCCGGGGTTCGGGGCCATGCCCCGTCAGTCGAACTTGCGGCTTGGCGCCAGAACCAGCGCCTCACCCTTCAAGACCACGGTTTTACCGACTGCGCAGTGGGTTTCAAGGGTGACCCGCCGTTTGGCATGATCAATCGCCGTGACGGTCACTTCGGCCGTGACCGTATCGCCGGGGCGGACGGGGGCCAGAAAGCGTAGCGATTGCCCAAGATACACGGTGCCATGTCCGGGAAGCTGTTCGCCGATGACCGCCGAGATCAGCCCTGCGGTCAGCATCCCATGCGCGATGCGGCCTTCAAAGATCGTGTCGCGGGCATAAGCATCGTCCAGATGCACCGGGTTATAGTCGGTAGAGATTTCGGCAAAAAGCTCGATATCGCGGTCGGTTATGGTCTTCGTCAGATGCCGGGACATGCCGATTTCGATGTCCTCGATACAGATCGTGCCGCGCGGCATGTTGTCGAGCATGTTGGGCGAATCCTCTGACATTCCACCAATGTTACCTCATGCCGCAACGCAGCGCAAATCCTTTGCGCAATAAGTGGACGATAATACGCCAAATTGCGCAATAATGTTACAAAGCGAATTCACCGAAGGCGCGCGATGGCAAACGTCGCGGACAACTGCTTTTCCGTCAGCCACGCATCCAGCAGCACCTGATCGGGGTGGTCGGCATCCGCGCCGAACTGGTCGGCAGCGATACCGCCGGTCACGAACAGCGTGTTCAGCCCTTCGGCTATCCCGCCTTGCACGTCGGTGTTGACCCCGTCGCCGATGCACAGGATCTGCGGATCATCGCGGCCGGTCAGGGTGGCCAGCTGGCGGCGCGCGAGGTCGTAAATTGGCGGATGCGGCTTGCCGAAGTACAGCACCTCGCCGCCCATTGCCGCATAGGCCTCGGCCAGCGCTCCGGCGCAGTACAGCCGCTTGTCACCCATATCGACGATGATGTCGGGATTGGCGCACAGCATGGTCAGGCCTTTGGTCTTGCCCAACAAAAGCTGCGCGCGGTAGTCGTCCGGCGTCTCGGTCATGTCATCGACAAGGCCGGTGCAGACGATGCCATCCGCTTCGGCAAAAGGCACGCGGGTGATCTGGTCCTGTGTGGCGGCATAGGCGGCCAGATCGGCGGCGAAATCGGTGAAGAACACCTCGTCCTTGACCGCGCCGATGTGATGGACGCGGCGACCCACCGCGCCTGACAGCATCCCCATTTGCGCCGCATCGCCGGAACTGACCACCGCATCCCAGGCATCGCGCGGCACGGCCATCGCGTCCAGTTGCGCGATGACGCTGGCGTTCGGGCGCGGCGCGTTGGTCAAGAGCAGCACCACGCCGCCCGCCTTGCGATACGCCTGAAGCGCCGCCACCGCCGCTGGAAACGCCACCTTGCCGTTGTGCAGGCAGCCCCACAGATCGCAGAACACCGCGTCATAGCTGGCGGCGATGTCAGAGAGGGACGTAAGGATCCGGGTCATGCGGGCACCTGATTGCAAGGGCTGATCTGCCTGCAATGGCACAAGGGGCCGCTTTCCGCAAATGCCGCGCAGCTACTGTCCGGCCAGCCAATCGGTAAACTCCTCGGCCACCGCGGCCTCGGCTTGCACCAGATAGGGGTCTGACGGATAGGCCCCGCCATGCACATCCGCCGCAAAGGCCGTCATCGCCTGGATGCGCAGCGCCTGTAGCCGGTCGTATTCAGCGGCGAAGTTGGCATAGGCCTTGGCGTGGCGCGGCACGTGGCCCCGATTCTGGCCCAGCACATCGTCGCTGAACAGGTATTGCGCATGACCAGCACCCCCCGCCCCCATCGAGATCAGGAACAGCGAGGTCTTGGCCGCAATCGCCGCCGTGATCGCCGCCGGAACCACTTCGATTTCAGCCGCGAAAGCCCCGGCGTCTTCCAGTGCAACGCAGGCATCCCAGACCCATTTCGCCTGATCCAGCGTCTTGCCCACGGCGCGGAAGCCACCGGTCCAGGTGCGTTTCGACGGGATCAGCCCGACATGGCCGCACACCGGCACCGCGTGGTCGGCCAGCAACCGGACCGAGGCCAAGGACCCGGAACAATACACCCCGTCCGCGCCGTGTTTGACCAAGGGCAGCGCCCAGCGCAGAAAATCATCCGGACCGCCGATTTCGTAGAAATTGTCACCGGGAAAGGCAAAGGCGCGCGGTGCCACCTCGCGGAACCGCTGGTCAAGCACCAGCGCTGCGGGCACCGACAGCAGCTTCACCCCCGCCGCTTCGGCCGCTGCCGCCTCGTCCAGCGTCTCTACCCGCAGCATCGCGTAGGACTGCGAGCCCCGCGCGGCGCGCAGCGAGGCGACCGTGTGCCGGGTCGACGGCGCAAACCCCATCACGCCACCTCGATAAAGACGCGGCCGCCTTCGACCTTGACCGGATAGGTCTTCAGGTTGACGCAGACCGGCGCGCGCATCGCCTCGCCGGTCCGGTAATCAAACTGGCCGTTGTGCTTGGGGCATTCGATCAGGTGACCCATCACCAGCCCGTCGCACAGATGCACCTCTTCATGGGTGCAGCGCCCGGCAGTGGCAAAGAAATCGCCTTCCGGGGAATGGTAGATGGCGAAGGTCTGGCTGCCGTGATCGAAACGGATCAGATCCTCAGCGTCGATGTCATCCGTGGCGCAGGCGTCGATCCATTGGGTCATCATATCCTCATTCGGCTGCGCCAAGGGCGGCGGCGTGGAATTCTTCGCGGTAGGGCCGCGCGGTGGCTGGCAGATCGCGTTGCAGGAAATGGTCTTCGTTGCGCAGTTGCCGCCGGAACGCGGGCCACATCTCGGCAAACCCGGCAGCGATGGACGGGGTCGGCGCGGGCAAATCATGCGCGATCCGCGCGTGCAGGCCGGGCAGGCGGTGATAGGGCACCATCGGGAACATGTGATGCTCAACATGGTAATTCATGTTCCAGTAGATGAACCGGCTGACCGGGTTCATCAGCACGGTCCGGCTGTTCAACCGGTGGTCGGTGACGTTGTCAGCCAGCCCGCCATGCTGCAACAGCCCGGTCATGACGTGGTGCCAGGCCCCATACATCCGCGGCAGCCCGATCACCATGAACGGCAGGATCGATCCCATCCAGACCGCCAGCGCCAGAGTGACCGCATAAATTGCGGTGTGGACGATGGCGACGCGTTGTACCCGAGCCCATTTGCTTTGCGGCACGAAGGTCCGCTCCGCGGCGGTCGGGCCGGACAGGGCATTCTGGATCAGGGTCGGAAAGAACCGGATCACGTCGATCACGCCGAAAAAGTTCAGGATCACCTTGGCCAGTTCCGGCGGGCGCATCACTGCAATTTCCGGGTCGCGGCCGACGATGACGGTGTCGGTATGATGGCGCGCATGGCTCCATCGCCAAGTGGCCGAATTGCGCATGATCATGAACGACGCAATCTGATAGACCACGTTGTTCATCCACGGCGTCTTGAAGGCTGTGCCGTGGCCGCACTCATGCCAACGCGAATCCGACGCACTGCCGTACAGCACGCCGTAAGCCAGCCAGACCGGCGCGGACCACAGGCTGGGCCAAAGGGCAATGCCAATGCCTGCGAAGACGATCATGCAGCCATACAGGATGAGGGTGTCGCGGATCGCGGGGCCATCCGTCCGTTGCATCAGCGCCTTCATGTCCTTGCGTGGCACGTCGGTGTGGTACCACTCCGCCGCCGCCAGCCCGGTTTCCACCGCGCGTCTGGCGTCGGGGCCAAGCAGGCTGTAATCGCGTTTACCCATGGCATCCTCCCTTTGGTGCGATGCCCGCCCTTGGCGTGCGGGACCGGTCGCCGTACCCGTCGATAGTCCGGGTTGCCGGCATTTACCAATAGCAGTGATTGCAACTTTCGTCAGACTACATCATTCTCGGCAAAGAAATGATTGCTTTTCGTCAGGATGCAGATGGCCAACCGACCGACCATTCACGATGTCGCCCGCGAGGCGGGGCTGTCCACCGCGACCGTGGACCGGGTACTGAACGCGCGCGAAAAGGTGCGCGAAGACACCGCCCGCCGGGTCTATGATGCGGCGCGCACGGTGGGGTATCACGCCGCCGCGCTGATCGGGCAGCGGATGCAGGTCGAACTGCCGCGCATCCGCCTGGGTGTGGTGCTCCACAAGGAGCGGCAGGCGTTCTTTCAGCAGTTCAAGGCCGAACTGGAGCGGGCCGTTGCCTCGGCCTCAGGTATCCGCGCGTCGTTGGTCCTTGAGTTTGCCTCATCCCAGACACCGGCGGATTTCGCGGCGCTGATGGACGGGCTTGCCGGCCGGGTTGATGTGGTGGCGGCAACGGCAGTGACCCATCCGGATGTGACAGACGCGGTGCTGCGGCTGAACGCGGCGAAAATCCCTTGTTTTGCGCTGCTGAATGACTTTGCGCAGGGCGTGCGGCAGAACTATCTGGGGCTGAATAACATCAAGGTGGGCCGGATCGCGGCGCATATCATCGCCACCGCAACGCACCAGCCCGGCAAGATCGCGGTGTTTGTCGGCGGCTATCGCTGGCACGGGCATGAGCTGCGCGAGACCGGGTTTCGCAGCTATTTCCGCGAGTATGCGCCGCATTTTCATGTGTTGGACACGCTGGTCAATCTGGAAACCCGGCAGCTGACCTATGAGGCGACGCTGGATCTGCTGGGCCGCCACCCCGATCTGCGCGGCATCTATTGTGCAGGCGGCGGGATGGAAGGCGCGATTGCGGCACTGCGCGAGGTGCGGCTGCCGGGCGATGTGGCGCTGGTGGTGAACGAGATCACGCCGGAAAGCCGCGCAGCCCTCATTTCGCGCCACGTCACCATGGTCATCTCGACGCCCTTGGAACGGATGTGCGCCGATCTGGTCCGGCTGGCCTCCGAGGCGGTGCTGAACGGCGTTCCTGCGGTGGCCGGGCAACATTTCTTTCAGCCCGACCTGTATCTGCCCGAGTCGGTCTGACAGTTTAGGCTGACGATTATTCGTCAGAAGGCGTATCGCTATTTCGTCATTCCTGATGGAAACGTGGCGCGAAAGATTGACGTGGTTGCCACAACAGCCGCAGGGTCCGCCCACCTGAATTGCAGGGTTGGGAGGCCAGGCGATGACTTCGTTCGCGTTGAACCACATGACTGTGGCAAAGCTTTCCTATGGGCAAATGGTTGATCTTGCCGCCGACCTTGGCCTTGTGGGCATCGAGGTGCGCAACGACCTGCCGCAGGCGCTGTTCGACGGGATGACGCCCGAAGCGGCGGGTGATCTGGCGCGGGCCAAAGGGTTGCGCCTGCTGGCCGTGGCCGAAGTGAAACGCTTCAATGACTGGTCCGAAGACAAGGCCGCCGAGGCGCTGGCCCTGATGCAGATCGCGCGGGCGGCCGGGGCCGAGGCGGTCAGCCTGATCCCGCGCAATGACAACCTTGGCATGGGCAACGGCGAGCGTCAGGCCGCCCTGCGGGTGGCGCTGAAAGCGCTGAAGCCGATGCTGGAAGACCATGGCCTGACCGGGATGGTCGAACCCTTGGGATTCGAGGTCTGCGCCCTGCGCCACAAGGCCGAAGCGGTCGAGGCGATCGAAGCCATCGGCGGCACTGGCCGCTTCAAGCTGGTGCACGACACCTTCCACCACACCCTTGCCCATGGCGGCGCATATTTCCCTGAACACACCGGCATCGTCCACATCTCGGGCGTCACCGATCAGACGGTGGCCGTTGCACAGATGACCGACGCGCACCGGGTGCTGGTCGACCGCGCCGACCGGCTGGGCAATATCGAACAGCTTGCCGCACTGCACGGCCTTGGCTGGTCCGGCCCGGTCAGCTTTGAGGCGTTTTCGCCGCAGGTTCACGCCAGCCTCAATCCAAAGGTGGACCTCGCTGCCTCCATCGACTTCATCCGCGACAGTCTGGCCAGACAGGCCGCCTGATCCAAGCGCATGAAACCGGGGCCTTCGGGAGTGTGGCCCCTCCGGCAAAATCACGGATGCGCCGGACATCCAAAAAAGGGAGAGAGACCATGAAAAAGTTCCTTATTGCCACCGGATTTGCGGCGCTGATGTCATCGACCGCCATGGCCGACGGTATCGGCGTGTCGATGGCACTGTTTGACGACAACTTCCTGACCGTTCTGCGCAACGGCATTCAGGAACAGGCCGATGCGGCCGGTCTGTCGGTGCAGATCGAGGACGCGCAGAACGATGTGGCCAAGCAGCTTGACCAGATCAACAACTTCATCGCATCCGGCGTGACGGCGATCATCGTCAACCCGGTCGATACCAGTGCCACGCAGGCCATGTCGGACGCCGCTGCTGCGGCCGGTGTGCCGCTGGTTTATGTGAACCGCCAGCCGATCAACGTCGACACCCTGCCAGACAACCAGGCCTTCGTCGCGTCGGACGAAAGCGAATCTTCGCGTCAGGGCTTCATCGAGCAGTGCAACCAGTGGAAGGCCGCCGGCAAGGCCGAGGTCAGCGTCTATGTCATGCAGGGCGAGCTGTCGAACCAGGCGGCTGTCCAGCGCACGCAGAACTACTATGACGCGATGGAAGCCGGCGAGTGCGCCGTCAAGGTCAACGTCATCGACCAGCAGACCGCCAACTGGAGCCGTGATCAGGCGCAAAGCCTGATGACGAACTGGCTCTCGACCGGCACCGCCTTTGACGGGGTGCTTGCCAACAATGACGAGATGGCACTTGGCGCGATCCAGGCGATCAAGGCCGCTGGGATCGACATGGCTTCGGTGATCGTCAGCGGTGTCGACGCGACACAGGACGCGCTGGCTTCGATGCAGGCGGGCGAACTTGACATCACCGTCTTCCAGAACGCGGCGGCTCAGGGCGGCGGTGCGCTGGACGCGGCGGTCAAGCTGGCGGCGGGCGAAGCCGTCGAACAGAAGGTCTACGTGCCGTTCGAACTGGTGACCCCGGCGAACATCGCCGATTATCTGGCAAAGAACTGATCCTTCGGGTCATATTGGAAGGGGCGGCGCATCCGTGCCGCCCCTTTCTGCTCAGGTGGGGCGCAAACGAAGGGGCGAGACATGGCGAACACCTCTCACGGAATCGGCGGGCTGGCCTACGATCCGAAAAAGCGCACCCGGCCGCCGGAACTGAACGTGCTGGCCGCGCTGGTGCTGATCATCCTGGCCTTCGAAGTTCTGGGCCAGCTGGTCGTTGGCGACAGCTTCCTGTTCAACACGCGCGACAATGTGGACACGCTGTTCAACGAACAGCGGTTGCAGATCATCATCCTGCAGGTCGCCATCGTCGGCATCATCGCGCTGGGTGTGACGCAGGTGATCATCACCGGCGGCATTGACCTGTCATCCGGGTCCATCGTCGGCATCACCGCGATGGTGACGATGAGCTTTGCACAAGTGGCCGTCGTCAACGGCAACCCGAACCCCAAGGCGATCTTTGGTGACGCGTGGATGGACCTGCCGGTCATCGTGCCGGTGCTGATCGGGCTGGCCTGCGGGCTGTTCGCGGGATTGGTCAATGGCGCGCTGATCGCCTACACCCGGATCCCCCCTTTCATCGCCACGCTTGGCATGATGGTCGCGGCGCGGGGCTGCGCGAAGTGGTGGTCGAAGGGCAACCCGATCTCGTTCCCGACCGAAAGCTATGCGGCCATCGGCAAGGGGATGTGGCCGGTGGTGATCTTCGTGGTGCTGGCGGTCCTGTTCCACCTGATCATGACGCAGACGAAATACGGCAAACATTGCTACGCCATCGGGTCGAACGAACAGGCGGCGCGGATGTCGGGCATCAATGTCACCGGCCACAAGGTGCTGGTCTATACCATCGCGGGTGCACTGGCGGCGCTGGCGGCCATCGTGCTGTCGTCGAAAAACCTGACCGCGCAGGCCGGCATGGGGGTTATGTATGAACTCGACGCCATCGCCATGGCGGTGATCGGCGGGGTAAGCCTGCAAGGCGGGCGCGGGTCGATCATCGGCACCTGTCTGGGCGCGCTGATCTTTGGGGTCATCATCAGTGGCTTCACGTTCCTGAAGCTGGATGCGTACTATCAGGAGATGGTTAAAGGCGTGATTATCGTCGGAGCCGTGGTGCTGGACCAGTGGCGTCAGACCAAGCGGGGGCGCGGATAATGGCCGAGATCATTCTGGAAACGCCCATCCTCGAAACGCCCATCCTCGAAACCAGGGGGCTCACCAAGCACTATGGCGGCGTCCACGCGCTGACGAACGCGGATTTCGCCCTGCAACGCGGCGAGCATGTGGCGATCATGGGCGACAACGGGGCAGGCAAATCCACCTTCGTGCGCCAGATTACCGGTGTTGAAAAGCCGACCGAAGGCCAGATCATCTTTGATGGGATCGAGCACATCTTCCAAAGCCCGATCGAAGCGCGCGAGGCCGGGATCGAAACGGTGTTCCAGACGCTGGCGCTGGCCGATGATCTGGACGTGCCGTCAAACCTGTTTCTGGGGCGAGAGAAGATCCGCTTCAACCTTGGGCCGTTTTCGATCCTCGACAAGAAGGCGATGAAGGATGCCGCGCTGGCGGCACTCCTCAAGACCGGGGTGAAAATTCCGAACCTGATGAACACCATCCGCAACATGAGCGGCGGGCAACGGCAATGCGTGGCGATTGCGCGCACGGCGGCGTTCAAGTCGAAACTCGTGATCATGGACGAACCGACAGCCGCGCTGGGCGTGCAGGAAACCGCGCAGGTGGAAAATATCATCCGCACCCTGAAAGAGGCGGGCGAGCCGCTGATCCTGATCAGCCACAACATGCGGCAGGTGTTCGATCTGGTGGACCGGATCGTCGTGTTCCGACGTGGGCGCATCGTCGCCAACCTGCGGAAACAGGATACCAGCGGCGAGGATGTCGTGTCCTACATCACCGGGGCCAAGACCGGGGCCGAATATCAGGGCGCGGCATGACCTTGCACACCGGCACCCACGCGCTGATCCTTGGCGGCACCCAGGGCCTTGGTCTGGCCATCGCCGAGGCGCTGGTGGATCAGGGCTGCACCCGGCTGGTGCTGGCCGCGCGCGACGTGCCCAAGGGTGAGGCCGAGGCGGCACGGCTGGGCGCTACTTTTCTGCCGGTGGATCTGGGGGATGTGGCGTCGGTTCTGGCCTGCATCGACGCGGCGGCCAAGGCCATGGGCCGGATTGACGCGCTGTGCATCGCCGGGGCCTCGACGGATCGGGGCTCGATCCTTGACACCACGCCGGACGCCTTTGACCGGATGATCGCCGTCAACACGCGCGGGCCCTTTTTTGCCATCCAGCGGGCGGCCCAACTGGTTCGCGCGTCCGGGCATCCGGCCAGCATCGTTACCATCCTGTCGATGGTGGTGCATTGCGGGCAAAGTTTCCTCGCCCCCTATTCGGCGTCCAAGGCAGCACTGGCCAACATCACGAAAAACGCCGCCAACGCCTTGCGCCATGACCGCATCCGGGTGAACGGCATCAACTGCGGCTGGATGGACACGCCCGGCGAAGATGAGGTCCAGCGCCGGCACCACGGGGCCACCGACGGCTGGCTGGCACAGGCCGAGGCGCGGCAGCCTTTCGGCATGCTGGTGAAACCGGCGCATGTGGCGGGGCTTGCCAGCTATTTGCTGGGGGACGGCTCCGGTGTAATGACCGGCTCGATTATCGACTTTGACCAGAACATCGCGGGCGCGTACCCGGAATAAGGAAACCACCATGACGCTGAACTTTGCCATCCTCGGGGCCGGTCGCATCGGCCAGGTCCATGCCCGCGCCGTTGCCGGAACGCCGGGCGCGCGGCTTGTGGCCATCGCCGATCCGGTCGCTGCGGCAGCCGAAGCCGTAAAGGCCGCCTATGGCTGCGACATCCGCACGATTGACGCCATCGAGGCGTCAAAGGATGTGGACGCCGTGGTGATCTGCACCCCCACCGACACCCATGCCGATCTGATCGAACGCTTTGCGCGCGCGGGAAAGGCGATCTTCTGCGAAAAGCCGGTCGATCTGTCGCTGGCCCGGGTGGCGGCCTGCCTGAAGGTGGTGAAGGCCGAAAAGGGCGTGCTGATGGTCGGCTTCAACCGCCGCTTTGACCCGGATTTCATGGCCGTGAAGGCCGCGATTGATGCCGGGCAAGTGGGCAAGGTCGAGATGGTGACCATCACCAGCCGTGATCCCGGCGCGCCGCTGCATGACTACATCACCCGGTCGGGCGGCATCTTCCGCGACATGACGATCCATGATTTCGACATGGCGCGCTGGCTGCTGGGCGAAGAGGTGGAAACCGTGCAGGCCGCCGCCTCGGTGCTGACCGATGCCAAGATCGGCGAGCTGGGCGATTACGACAGCGTCAACGTGATCCTGCGCACCGCGTCGGGGCGGCAGGCAATCATCACCAACAGCCGCCGCGCCGCTTACGGCTATGACCAGCGGATCGAGGTGCTGGGGTCCACCGGCATGGTGGCCGCGCAGAACCACGGCGAAAACCGGATCACCTTCGCCGACAAGTCCGGGTTCCACGACGCCCCGCTGCTGAACTTCTTCATGACGCGCTACATCGCCGCCTATGCCAATGAGATCGCGGGCTTCATCGCCGCCGTTCAGGCGGGAACCGAGACGCCGACCACCGGCCATGACGGGCTCATGTCACTGGCATTGGCGGAAGCCGCGTTGAAATCGGTGGCCGAGGGGCGGACGGTAAAAGTCAGCGAAGTGCTGTAAAGGATTGGCGCGCGGGTCACCCCGCGCGCCGCCGTCTTACAGTTTAAGCGACGGGATGATCTGTTTCTTGCGGCTCATGATGCCGGGCAGCACGACCGTATCGCCGGTGACGGTGCAGCCGAACGACGCCTCTGCCATCTGCTTGACCAGATCGTTCGGCACCAGCAGCGTCGCCTCTTCGCGCAGGATGTCGATCACGAACAGCAGCACCTGATCGGCACCGTCTTCTTTTGCCACATCCACCATCGAGGCCATCAGGCTGGACTTGCGATCCAGAACCACTTTCGGCGCGGTAGTCTCCAGAACGGAAATGCGCAGGTCCTTGCCCGCAACGGTGTATTCCTTGGAATCCATCCGCAGCAGGGCCGCGTCTGAGAACGCCGACACATCCGACTTCGCCTCGAACATCTGCGCGGCCAGTTCCGGGATGGAAACGCCCAGATCAGCCGCCAGCTTTTCGCCCACCGAACGATCATGATCGGTGGTGGTAGGCGAGCGGAATTCCAGCGTGTCCGACACGATGCACGACAGCATCGCGCCCTTGATGTCGCGCGGCAGGCCGGCCACGTCATCGCCCATGATGTCGTGCATCACCGTGGCGGTGCAGGCCAGCGGGCGCATCACCACGTTGATCGGGGTCCTGGTCTTCAGGCCGCCCACCAGCATATGATGGTCGATGATCGCCATGATATTGGCGTCGTTGATCGACAGCGGCAGTTCCGCCGGGTTGTTGGTATCGACGATCACCACATTTTGCCCGGCCGCGACATCCGTGATGATCGTGGGCTTGTCGAACCCCCAGTGTTTCAGCACAAAGGCGGCTTCGGTGTTCGGTTCGCCCAGCAGACGCGGTTCGGCATCGCCGCCGCGCCGGTGGGTCAGATACCAGGCCCAGACGATGGCCGACAGCGTGGAGTCGGTGTCCGGGGATTTGTGGCCGAAGACGAGGGTGGTCATATGCTGGAACCTTCAACGATTGATTTGCCGCGCGGTATAGGTCACCGCGCGGCAAATGTCACGCCGGGGTGGCGGCGGTCAGTGCACCGTCTTGGTCCCGTCACCCCGAGTCTTCCAGAGCGAGTAGAAGATGCCGGAAGCGATGATGCCGATGGTGATTGCCAGTGACAGGTACGGGTCGAACTTGCCGAAGAAGTAGCTGTAAAAGCCCTTCAATCCGATGAAGATCAGCACCACAGCCAGCGCGTACTTCAGATAGTGGAAGCGGTGCACCAGTGCTGCCAGCGCGAAGTACAGCGCCCGCAGGCCAAGGATGGCCATGATGTTCGCGGTGTAGACGATGAAGGTGTCAGTTGTGATCAGGAAAATCGCCGGCACCGAGTCGACCGCGAAGATCAGGTCGGCAAAGTTGATCACGATCAGAGCCACGAAAAGAGGTGTCGCGAACAGCACCATCTTTTTTGTCACCGGGTGCGGCTGGCGGACGAAGAACTTCTGCCCGTGCAAGTCCTTGGTCACATTCATGTACTTCGCAGTCAGCTTCACCACCGGGTTTTTCGAGATGTCCATGTCGCCCTCTGGCACGACCAGCATCTTGATGCCGGTCAGGGCCAGAAAGGCAGCAAAGACCAGCGTTACCCAAGCATAGTTCGAGATCAGCTCTGCCCCGATGGCGATCATGATGCCGCGCAGGATGATCACGCCGATGATGCCCCAGACCAGCGCCCGATACTGGTACTTCCGCGGGATCGCGAAGTACCCGAAGATCAGCGAGATGACGAAGACGTTGTCAATCGAAAGGACCTTCTCGATGATGTAGCCTTGGAAATAGGCCGCAACCGGGTTGGTGCCGTCGGTGGTCACCAGCGTGCCGTTTGACCATGCCCACCAGATATAGCCGCCGAACAGAATGGCAATAAAGATGTAGAAGGCCGACAATTTCAGGCTTTCGGCGACACCAAGCTCGTGATCTTCCTTATGAAGAACGCCAAGGTCGAAGACCATCAGCGTAACCACGACCCCCAGGAATGCGAGCCACATCCAGATCGGCTTGCTCAAAAACAACACAAACAGGAATTCCATTCCCCAAGTCCTCTCAAATGGCGGCGTCGAGAGGTCATGCCTTGGAAGACGGTCGGTCCGGGCACGACATCGAGCACATTTCTCGATGCGGTCCGACATCACGCATGCCAAAGAGGCCAGCGCCAGAGGGGCCCGGTCCGCAAGCCTTTAAATGGGAGGTGCCGGCTTGAAGTCAACGGGGGGCAGAAGAAAAAGGTCACGGATGCGTGATTTTGTCGGTCAGGTCATTGCCCGGGGGGCCTTTGGCAGGCGCGGCCATTGCGTCGGCTCGTGGCCATAGATCATGAGTGCCCCTGCCGCCGCCAGCGCCAGCAGCCGCTTGGCCGAGGCGCTGGCGGCCACCGGGTCATCGGCATCGGCAAACCCTTCGGCAGGTTCGCTGGCCCGGTTGATCGCATCGGCGGCAAGGATCACCCGGCCGGTTACGGGCAGGCTCACCAGTGCTGACAGATGCCCCGGCGTGTGGCCGGGGGTAGGGATCAGCATCAGCCCGTCACAGACCGCAGTGTCGCCGTCGATCAGCCGGTAGGTCGCGTCGGGCCAGTCTATCGGGCGCGCGGTGCCGAAATAGCTGGGGGCCGGGTCGGCGCGTTCGCGCGCGGTCATCACGACGGGCAAATGCGCGAACAGGGGCAGCGAGCCTACATGGTCGATATGGCCGTGGCTGAGGATGACCAGATCAACGTCGCTGGGCGTCAGCCCCAACAGCGCCAGCTGCCCCAGCGCAGTCTGGCGCGGGCTGTAATCCACCAGCCGCCCGAACCGGGGCAGGCCATCCCGCGCGGCGATATCGGGGTCGCTGGCATAGGCGGGCGGAAAGCCGGTGTCGAACAGCACCCTTGCGCCACGGTCGGTTTCCAAAAGGAAGCCGGGGATGCCGATCACCCGCTCGCCACCGCGCACCTCGAACAGGCCGAAATCCAGCACCGTCAGTCGGATGATCTTTCCGGGCAGCATGTCACAAGGGCAGGGGTTCGATCGTGAATCCCTTTGCTTCCAGCAGCGCCAGAACCCCTTCGCGCCCTGGCAGGTGCAAGGCGCCGAACGCGGCAAAGACCGGACCCTTGGCCACCGTCGCCTCAAGCACCGGGATCCAGGCGCGGTTGCGGCTGGCCATCAGGGCTTCCTCCATGCGCGCAAACTCCACGTCCACCTGATCGCGGCTGACGCCCGGAGTCTGGTATGAGATGTCGCGCATGAATTCCCACATCAGCCGGCTTTCTCCCGCGAAATAGCTGTCCGCAAGGGTGGCGGAGAAATCCTCGGACCGGTCCTCCATCGCCAGCGTCGCCTCGATCATCGCCAGCTGATCCGCTTCGGTCATCAGATCGAACACCTTGAATACCGTGTCGAACGGCTCCAGCGCCTGTACCGGCACACCTGCCGCTTCGGCCGTGTCGATCACCAACCCGTCCAGCCCCTTGGGATCCACCATTTGCGCCATAGCGCACGGTGGCATGGCCAGCAGCACGTTGACATACCAGGGTTGCAGCTTGGCGGCCATGAACCCCGGTATCCCGCGCTGGGCCAAAGCCACGGAAAGGCGGCTCCACAGATCGGCGGGCATCCGCTGGATCAGGGACGGGCCTTCGACGATCATCATCTTGGACGGATCGCGGGCCATCAGGTCCAGCAGTTGCTTTTCTTCCTCCGGCCCCGCCTCGACCATGACGGTGGTGGCCGACTGGATGACCGGTGTCACCGCCAACAGTGTCGGATCGTGGCGCGGATCGTCGAAGTGATAGGTGCCGACCAGCGTGATCACCTCGTCGCCCCGCGTCGCGCGCCAGAAGTTACCCTGCGGGTAGGGCACCGCCGCTGCCGCCGCCTGAAGGGCCGCAAGGTCGTCTGGCGGCATGCTGTCGAACAGGTTCTGCCCGGCGCACTGGGCAAACAGCGGCGTGGTCAGAAACGACAGGGCGGCAAGAAGGGTCACGAAGTGCTTCATGGGGCCTCGGTACGGTTTGGTTGGCCGCATCGTGGCATCGGGACCGCGAAAGGCAAGACGAAAAGGCGCAGATAGGCGGCCCGCGGTGTTGACTCCGACCCGTCGAGTGCCTAATTCACAGCGCGTTGGCACTCGTGTCCGATGAGTGCTAATCAATTTCAAACCTGGAAACTCAAGGGAGTACACCCAGATGGCTTTTAAACCGCTGCATGACCGCGTTCTGGTTCGTCGCATCGAAGGCGAAGACAAAACCAAGGGCGGCCTGATCATCCCGGATACCGCCAAGGAAAAGCCCGCCGAGGGCGAGATCATTTCCGTGGGCGAAGGTGCCCGCAAGGATTCGGGCGAACTGATCGCCCCGTCCGTCAAGGCTGGCGACAAGATCCTGTTCGGCAAATGGTCGGGCACCGAAGTGAAACTGGACGGCGAAGACCTGCTGATCATGAAGGAAAGCGACATTCTCGGCATCATCGCCTGAGGAGTGATGGGCAGATTGCCCATCCTACGCTGACCACCAACCCATTCGAAGGAGCTACAAAATGGCTGCTAAAGACGTAAAGTTCGACACCGATGCCCGCGACCGCATGCTGCGCGGCGTGAACATCCTTGCTGACGCTGTCAAAGTCACGCTGGGCCCGAAGGGCCGCAACGTGGTGATCGACAAATCGTTCGGCTCGCCCCGCATCACCAAGGACGGCGTCACCGTCGCCAAGGAAATCGAACTTGCCGACAAGTTCGAAAACATGGGCGCGCAGATGGTGAAGGAAGTCGCTTCCCGCACCAACGACGAGGCCGGTGACGGCACGACCACCGCGACCGTGCTGGCCCAAGCCATCATCAAGGAAGGTCTGAAGGCTGTTGCCGCCGGCATGAACCCGATGGACCTGAAGCGCGGCATCGACATGGCCGTGGTCAAGGTTGTGGCCGCGATCAAGGCAGCATCGCGTCCTGTCAAGGACACCGCTGAAGTCGCGCAAGTCGGTACCATCTCGGCCAACGGCGAGACGGAAATCGGTCGGCAAATCGCCGAAGCGATGCAGAAAGTCGGCAACGAGGGTGTCATCACCGTCGAAGAGAACAAGGGCCTTGAGACGGAAACCACCGTCGTTGAAGGCATGCAGTTCGACCGTGGCTATCTGTCGCCCTACTTTGTGACCAACGCCGACAAGATGGTTGCCGATCTGGAAGACGTGCTGATCTTGCTGCACGAAAAGAAACTGTCGTCGCTGCAGCCGATGGTTCCCTTGCTGGAAGCCGTGATCCAGTCGCAGCGCCCGCTGCTGATCATCTCGGAAGACGTCGAAGGCGAGGCTCTGGCCACGCTGGTCGTCAACAAGCTGCGCGGCGGCCTGAAGATTGCCGCTGTCAAGGCTCCGGGTTTTGGCGATCGTCGCAAGGCGATGCTGCAGGACATCGCCATTCTGACCGGTGGTCAGGTGATCAGCGATGATCTGGGCATGAAGCTGGAATCGGTGACCATCGACATGCTTGGCAAAGCCAAGAAGATCTCGATCACCAAGGACACCACCACGATCATCGACGGCGCTGGCAACAAGGCCGAAATCGACGCACGCGTGGCGCAGATCCGTCAGCAGATCGAAGACACCACATCGGACTACGACCGTGAAAAGCTGCAAGAGCGCGTGGCCAAACTGGCTGGCGGTGTTGCGGTGATCAAGGTCGGCGGCATGACCGAGGTTGAAGTGAAAGAGCGCAAGGACCGCGTCGATGACGCGCTGAACGCAACCCGCGCTGCCGTGCAAGAAGGCATCGTGGTTGGCGGCGGCGTGGCGCTGATCCAGGCGGGCAAAGTGCTGGAAGGCATGGTTGGCGCGAACGCTGACCAGACCAACGGCATCAACATCGTCCGCAAGGCGCTTGAGGCTCCGCTGCGTCAGATCGCCCAGAACGCGGGCGTTGACGGATCGGTCGTCGCAGGCAAAGTGCGCGAGTCGGATGACAAGACCTTTGGCTTCAACGCGCAGACCGAAGAATATGGTGACATGTTCGCGTTCGGCGTGATCGACCCGGCCAAGGTCGTGCGCACCGCGCTGGAAGATGCAGCCTCGGTTGCGTCGCTGCTGATCACCACCGAAGCGATGATCGCTGATCGTCCGGAGCCGAAGTCCGGCGGCGGCATGGGCGGCGGCATGGGCGGCATGGGCGGCATGGACGGTATGATGTAATCTGCCCCCCAAGGCAGGTTGGCAAAGGGCGCAGCTTCGGTTGCGCCCTTTTTCTTTGCGATGGTGGCGCGCAGCGGCTAGCCTGCGCTCATCGTAGGGAGGGTGATCATGGCCGCGGCAGGGACTTCGAAGCAGAACATGATCGTGATCCTGATGATGTCGGTGGTGTTGATCTGGGGGTTCGTTACCGCGGTGACGGTCCCGGCGGGTGAATATCCGCCCTCGGGCTATGCGATCTTCACGCTGGCGCTGGATGCGGCGATGACCGCGATCCTGACGGTTCTGCTGATCGCCGAAAGCCGCAGCGAAGGTTCCGGGCTCAGGACCGCGGCGATGCTTGCCGGACCATTGGCAGTGCTGGCCGGGGTCGGTCAGGTTGTCATCCGCTTTACCAGTGACCACGGCTGGTGGACGGGTCAGTATCTGGCCCCGGTGTTCAACTGAACCCCGACCGTGGTGACCTTGCGGAGCGGCGTTCCGCCGCAAGCCTTTGTCTCGCCGACCGGGCAGAGCCCGGACCGGCTCGGGCAAGATGAATATTTCGGCAAAAGAGCAGGATGAGGGGGGCTTTGCCGTGGCCGCCGTGCCTGTGCATCGCGACCTGAGGTACCGCAGGACGGCGCAGGGTTGGTCCCTGCTTTTCATTTGCAGGACGCGGCAGGCAGGCTAGTCAGGGTGGGGCGAAGACAGGTAGGCGGGAATCGTGTCGCAGGACGCAAACGATCAGACACTGGCGGAGGCCGCGGCGGATCTTTCCGGCTGCCGGTATCTGCTGGTCATGCCGGTGCCGTGGTTTCAGGCGCAGGACGGCTCGGTCTGGCTTGATGATCTGTGGCACCGCGATCTGGTGCGGCATCTGGACTATCTGGATGCCCTGACGGTGCTGGCCCCACGCCTGCCACTTGGCGATCCGAAGGGCATGGTGCGGGTTGATCCCGGCGTGGCAGGACTGCGGTTTGTGGCTTTGCCTTGGGGTGCCAGTGCCCGGCAGGGGTTGGTGCGCGCGCCCGCCACACTGGTCGCGGCGGCGCGGGCAGTGCGGGATGCAGACCTGGTGCATGCGGGGGTGGCGGGATGGCCTTTGCCGCCGGGGCTGTTCGTCAACCCCTTGG
Organism: Paracoccaceae bacterium; assembly: GCA_031415015.1. Classification (GTDB taxonomy): domain Bacteria; phylum Pseudomonadota; class Alphaproteobacteria; order Rhodobacterales; family Rhodobacteraceae; genus JAUYQR01. The sequence goes on along the minus strand of JANOQT010000112.1, from coordinate 18,448 downwards.
CGGTTCTGTGGCGGCGGCCTTTGGTGATTGTGATCGAAAGCGCGTTCTGGCGTCTGGCGGGTAAGGGCCCGCACAGCCGCACGGCCCGTCTGCGGGCCAGCCTGACCGAGGCTTTTGCCCGCTGGTCGGTCCGCCGCGCGGCATTGTCGGTGTTCACGCATGAGGGGTACCGCGCCAGCCTCGCCCCGGGATCAGAGGCGCGGTCGATGGTGACCCCGGCCAGCTGGATCGACGCGGACGACGTGCTTGCGCCTGATGCAGCCATAGCGGCATGGGACGCAAAGGCTGCCCCGGTGCGCGTCCTGCTGGCAGCACGCCTGACCGAAGGGAAGGGCGTCGCGGTGCTGCTGGACGCGCTGGCGCAGGCCGAGGCGTTGGGGCAGGCGTTGGCGGTTGATGTAATCGGTTACGGCCCTCTGCGGCCCGCGGTGGCCGAGGCGGCCACGCGGCTGCAGCATGTGCAACTGCGTCTGCTGGACCCGGTGCCATATGGTGCGCCGTTCCTGTCGCTGTTGCGCGGTTATCACGCGGTACTGGTCCCCTCGGTCACCGATGAGCAGCCGCGCGTCCTGTTCGATGCGTCCGCACAGGCGGTTCCTGTGCTGGCGTCGGACACCGAGGGGCATCGGGGGCTGGTGGAAGAGGGCGTGACCGGCTGGCGCTTTGCGCCGGGGGATGCGGCGGCGCTGTTGGCCGCGTTGAAGCGGGCGTCAGACACTCCGGCCGCACTTCGGATGATGGGTCTGGCAGCACGGGATCGGGCGCAAGGTCAGACGCATCAGGCGATGCATCTGGTGCGGGCGCGGCGGCTGGCGGCAATCTGGCGCGACCGGCAGTAGACCGGTGCGGGGGCGGAGCGACGCGCCGGTCACAAGGGTTTGACGAACCGTTTGACGGATTGGGTCTTTTGACCAAGCGTCACAGTGCCAACGCGGTCTGTTGCGACAAAGCCCTCACGTTCCCAAAAGGCGCGGCCACGCGGGTTTACATCCAACACGGCGAGGAACATCTGCCCCGCCCCCCGATCCCGCGCCACCGCTTCCAGATGCCGCAACAGGCGCGCGCCGGCCCCAACGCCGCGAGCCGTGGCGCGGACCATCAACAGTCCCAGATAGCAGTCGGCCGCCGCCGGAAACCCGATGGACATCTCGGCCAAGGCCAGCAGAGTGTCACCGTCGAACAGGCCCGCGCGGTAGCTGTCGCTGGCGTCAAGACCGGGGGGCGCTTCGTCAAAGAACTCGTTGATCAGGCACGGCAGCGGTCCCTCGTCACGCTCCATCAGGATGTAATCAGCCGACGCCTGAAACAGCGCCCAGATCGCTTGGCGGTCCGCACGGGAAAGCGCACGGATCATGGCCGGTCTATCTTCAGCACTGTCAGCATGGTGTTGCCTGAAGGTCTGTGCCAGACCACGTCGTCGCCCGCTTCTGCCCCGACCCGCGCGCGGGCGAGGGGCGATTGCGGCGCGATCCGGCCAAGCCGCGCATCTGCTTCATCCTCGCCGGTGATCTGGCAGTGCGCCGTCTGCCCCGTTGCATCGGCGACCGTAACGATCAGCCCGAAGGCCACGGATTGCAGGCCCTGCGCCGCGGGGTCGATCACGATGGCCGACCGCAGCCGCGCCTCCAGATAGCGGATGTCGCGTGTTGCGGCGGCTTCGGGCTGTTTGTCCAGCCGGTCCGGTCTGGCCGGCAGCGCCTGAAGATCGGCTTGCTGCGCCAGAAGCCGGGCCTTTAAGGTGGCAAGACCGCGCGGCGTGACATAGTTCGGATGCGGGCTGACCGGCAGACCCGGCAACGGGTCCAGCTCACCGGTGCTTTCCTTGACAAAAGCGCGGCTCACCGGACGATCACCTCCAGCGGATCATACAGAAGCGCTGTCCCCCAGACGGCATCGGTCAGGCTGTCAGGCTTGAAGCGGATGCGGCCAAGATAAAGATCGCTGCGGCCAAAGAACTGCCGATCGGTCACCACGCCTTCAGGATCGGTCCAGCCGGAGGTCAGTACGCCTGCGGTCAGGGTGCAGCGAAAGAACACCTCCACCTGATGAAAGCCCGTGGCGGGATCGTGGTATTCGTTCACCAACGCCGGGCCATCGACGGCCACGGTCAGGCCGGTTTCCTCGTACACCTCGCGGATCAGGTTGTCTGGCAGGGATTGCCCCGCCTCGACCCCGCCACCCGGGGCGCACCACAGATCCGACGACCCGCCGGGATAGGCATTGACCAGCAACAGCCGGTCCTGATGCAGGATCAGCGCCCGGACGGCCAGACGGGGAAGGCGTGTCACCATGATGAGGTCCAGCCTGTGACGCCGCGTTGGATTTGTCCAGTGGGCCGAAAACCTGCCTTGCGGGTGCGGCGCCGCTGCCCGACAGTGGCGGCATGACCGTACTGCGCGCCCTGACCCGGATCTGGACCGCCGGCCCTTCGATGGCCGAAGGACCCGGCGGTGCCGACTGCGTGGTGCTGCTGCATGGGCTGGCGCGCAGCGATGCCTCGCTTGCACCCCTGGCGCTGGCGGTGAAAGCGGCCGGGTTCCGGGTGGTGAACTGGTCCTACCCCTCGACCACGGCCGCACCCGAGGCGCTGGTCAACGAGGTTGGCCGCGCGGTTGCCGAGGCTGGCCCCGGCCGGGTGCATTTCGTGACGCATTCGATGGGCGGGATTCTGGTCCGCGCCTGGCTGGCCCGGCACCGGCCGGCGCAGATGGGGCGCGTGGTGATGCTGGCCCCGCCCAATCACGGGTCGGAACTGGTGGACAGGCTGGGCGATCTTTCGGTCTTCCAATGGGTCAACGGGGCGGCGGGGGCCAGTCTCGGCACCGGCGCGGGGTCCTGGCCGAAATCGTTGCCACCGGCGGATTATCCGCTGGGGATCATCGCGGGGACGCGGTCGCTGAACCCGATCTGGAATGCGATGCTGCCGGGGCCGAACGATGGCAAAGTGACGGTTGAAAGCACCCGTCTGGCCGGGATGACCGATCACATCGCGCTGCCGGTGACCCATACGTTCATGATGCTGAACCCGCTGGTGATCCGCCAGACCCTGCTGTTTCTGACCGAAGGCCGGTTCGACCCCGCTCTCAGCTTTGCAGCGGCGGTGAAGGGCACTTTGGCAAGCCCCTGATCTCTGGTCAGTTGTCCGGGGTTCCGGTGTCCGGACGCCCTTCCAGACGCCCTTGCCGCGCTTCGCGTGCCAGCGCCTCGAACCGGGCGCGGAACGTCTCCAGCGCCTGTTCGTCCAGCTCTTCCAGATCCAGCAGCGCATTGTGCGCGCCCTTGGTTGCCCGGATCAGCTCGTCCAGCTTCAGCTGGATCGCGGTGGTGTCGCGGTTCTGGGTGTTCTGGATCAGGAACACCATCAGAAAGGTGATGATCGTGGTGCCGGTGTTGATCACCAGCTGCCAAGTGTCGGAAAAGCCGAAGACCGGCCCGGTGACAACCCAGATCAGAATCACCAGAACCGCCAGCACAAAGGTCCCGGGGCGGCCGGTCTGGTGCGCGATGGCTTTCGAGATGCGGGCGTAGACGGTGGCGGGCGGCATGCGGTTGGCTTTCGATGCGGCCTGATTGTGCAGGCCCGTTCAGACTCTGCCGGGATCACGATGCCTCTGCGATTGGCAGCGCCGTGTCCGGACTGATTTGCTCATTTCCAAGATACTCCCGGCGAAGCGTCCGCACCATGCCGCCTGAACCGCCCGTCGGTTCGCGTCCGTGGCAACGCCGGGCGCGGGCCTCGATGGCCCGCCAGCCCGGCCGCCCTTCTCAGGTCACAACCCGGTTCACATGCCCCATCTTGCGGCCCGGCCTCGCCTCGCCCTTGCCGTAGAGGTGAATCGCCACCCCCCGTTCCCGCGCCAATGCAGGCACCCGCGCCACATCCCCGCCGATCAGGTTTTCCATCACCACATCGGCGTAGCGCGACCCGTCGCCCAAGGGCCAGCCTGCCACGGCGCGGATATGTTGCTCGAACTGGTCCACCGCACAGCCCTGCTGCGTCCAGTGGCCCGAGTTATGCACCCGGGGCGCAATCTCGTTCACGATCAGACCGCCGGGCGTGACGAACAGTTCCACCCCCAGCACGCCCACATAGTCCAGCGCGTTCACGATCCGCGCTGCAATCAGCACCGCATCGGTGCTCTGGCTGGCGCTCAGCCGCGCGGGGATCGTCGTGGTGCGCAAAATCCCGCCCACATGCACATTCTCGCCCAGATCATAACAGGCCACAGACCCGTCAAGCCCGCGCGCCGCGATCACCGACACTTCATGGCTGAAGGCGATGAAGCCCTCCAGCACCGACGGCGCGCCCTGCATCGCAGCCCAGGCAGCGGCGGCATCCTCAGGCGTCATGATCCGCGCCTGCCCTTTGCCGTCATAGCCCAGCCGCGTTGTCTTCAGGATTGCGGGCGTGCCGATCCGCAGCAGTGCCGCCTCCAGATCCGCCAGCGACGCCACCGCCGCATAGGGCGCGCAGGTCAGACCCAGCCCGGTCAGAAAATCCTTCTCGGCCATCCGCTCCTGGCTGACGGCCAGCGCCCGGCGGTTCGGTCGGATCGGCCGCACCGCCTCCAAAGCGTCCAGCGCGGCGGTAGGCACATTCTCGAACTCATAGGTAATGACATCGACGGCGGCGGCAAAGCCGCGCAGCGCCGCCAGATCCTCATAGGGCGCCGTCGTCACCCGGTGCGCCACGTCGCCCGCAGGCGGGGCCGCGCCCGGCTCAAAGATATGCGTCCGGAACCCCAGCCGGGATGCCGCCACCGACAGCATCCGCCCCAACTGCCCGCCACCCAGAATGCCGATCACTGCGCCCGGTTCAAGCATCCGACGGCTCTTCCGGGATCGACGCAGACAGGGCGGCGCGCCAGGCGTCCAGCCGCTCTGCCAGTGCGGGGTCAGACAGCGCCAGAATTGCCGCCGCCATCAGCCCGGCATTGGCCGCCCCGCCAATCGCCATCGTCGCCACGGGATAGCCCTTCGGCATCTGCAGGATCGAATACAGGCTGTCCACTCCGGCCAAGGCCTTTGTCAAGACCGGCACACCGATCACCGGCAGCCGGGTTTTCGACGCCATCATCCCCGGCAGATGCGCAGCACCGCCGGCCCCGGCGATGATCACCTTCAGCCCCCGGTCGCCAGCGGTCTTGCCATAATCCCACAACCGGTCCGGCGTGCGGTGCGCCGAGACAATCTTGGCCTCATAGGCCACACCCAACTCGTCCAGGATCGCGGCCGCGTCCTTCATCGTGGGCCAGTCGGACTGGCTTCCCATGATGATCCCGACCACTGTCATGGTGCCCCTCCGGCAGATTTCAGGCCCCGCTTATAGCCAAGCGGGCGTTCGGGGCAAGTCGTATGCGGCAAGCGGATCAGGCAATGATATCGGGGATCAGTTGATCCTCGATCCTGACGATCTGGTCCTTCAGCGCCAGCTTCTGCTTCTTCAGCCGCCGCATGGTCAGCTGATCCGGCCTGCCGGTCAGTGCCAGCGCGTGGACCGCTTCATCCAGATCACGATGCTCACGCCGCAGCACCTCCAGCCGGATGCGGAGCATTTCCTCAAAGTTCAGTTCAGAAGTGGCATTCATGGCTGACCGAGTCGCTCGCTGCTGTTTCTGAAACAATATAGGAAAGATCAGCGCAACGGGAAGGTTTCTGCGCCGCATTTCCGCCTTTTCCACCCCGGTACGGGCCTTGCGGCGCTGCGGCACCGGCCCCATATTATGCCTGTGCGGTGCCCGCTATCGGGGCCGCGCGCCGAACTGTCGCTTACATCAAGGACAAGTCCGAATGACGAAACTGAGCTTTGGGGCCCATCCCTATCTTCTGGGGTTCGAACAGCTGGAACGGCTGGTCGAACGCACCGCAAAATCGGGGGCCGAAGGCTACCCTCCGTTCAACATCGAAGCCGTGGCCGACAATGCCTACCGCATCACGCTTGCGGTGGCGGGTTTCCGCGAGGATGATTTGTCGATCACCGTCGAGGATCGGCAACTGGTCGTCCGTGGCCGTCAGGCTGATGACGTGTGCGACCGGGTGTTTCTGCATCGTGGGATCGCAGCCCGGGCCTTTCAGCGGTCTTTCGTGCTGGCCGACGGGGTCGAGGTTGCGGGGGCAGGCATGGAACATGGCCTTTTGCACATCGACCTGCACCGTTCGGTGCCGGAAACCGTGGTTCAGACGATCAGGATCGGCGCCAAGGAAGGAAGCAAGTCATGAACACCCCCTTTACCGGATTGCCGCAGGGCACGGACCGCATCGTCTATGTCCGCCCGATTGCCGTCGCGGACCTGCCGGACGAGGTGCGCGAACAGATGGGCGCGCTTGAGGTTATCTATTCCGTGCACGGTGCGGATGGCCGGCAGCTGGCGCTGGTCGCCGACCGCAAAACGGCGTTCCATCTGGCACGCGAACATGACTTCGCCCCGGTAAGCGTGCACTGACCAACGCAAAAAGGCCCCGGCGCTGCGGGGCCTTTGATCGGGCTTGATGCGTAGCCTATCCCCGGATCAGGCCCATCTGTTCCAGCTTCAACAGCACCTGATGCGCGCAGTGATCCACGTCGACATTTTCGGTGTCGACCACCAGTTCGGCATGGGTCGGGGCCTCGTACGGGTCTGAAATGCCGGTGAATTCCTTGATCTTGCCTTCGCGTGCCAGCTTGTACAGGCCCTTGCGGTCGCGGCGTTCGCATTCATCAATGCTGGTCGCCACATGCACCTCGATGAACGCGCCGAACGCCTCGATCATCTCGCGGACTGCCCGCCGGGTGGCGGTATAAGGCGCAATCGGCGCGCAGATCGCGATGCCGCCGTTCTTGGTGATCTCTGACGCGACATAGCCGATCCGCTTGATGTTCAGATCGCGGTGTTCTTTGCTGAACCCCAGTTCCGACGACAGATGCTTGCGCACCACATCGCCGTCCAGCAGCGTCACCGGACGCCCGCCCATCTCCATCAGCTTGACCATCAGCGCGTTGGCGATGGTCGATTTGCCGCTGCCGGAAAGCCCGGTGAAAAACACCGTGAAGCCCTGCTTGCTGCGAGCGGGTGAGGTGCGGCGCAACTCTTCCACCACGTTGGGGAACGAGAACCACTCCGGAATCTCCAGCCCCTCACGCAAGCGGCGGCGCAGTTCGGTGCCGGAAATGTCCAGTACGGTGGAACCCTCGGGCACCTCATCAATCGGATAATACTGCGCCTTTTCCTGCACATAGACCATCTGCTTGAAATCGACCATCTCGATGCCGATTTCCGCCGCGTGTTCCTTGAACAGCTCCTGCGCGGCATAGGGGTCGTAGAAATCCTTGCCCGCGCTATTCTTGCCCGGCCCCGCATGGTCACGCCCGACGATCATGTGGGTGCAGCCGTGGTTGCGCCGGATGATGCCGTGCCAGACCGCTTCACGCGGGCCAGCCATGCGCATCGCAAGGTTCAGCAGGCTCATCGTCGTCGTCGCGGCGGGGTATTGGCCCAGCACCGCCTCATAGCAGCGCACGCGGGTGAAGTGGTCGATATCGCCTGGCTTGGTCATGCCGACGACCGGGTGGATGATCAGGTTCGCCTGCGCTTCACGCGCGGCGCGGAAGGTCAGTTCCTGATGCGCGCGGTGCAGCGGGTTGCGGGTCTGGAACGCCACGATGCGCCGCCAGCCCATCTTGCGGAAAAACGCCCGCAGCTCATTCGGCGTGTCGCGGCGGGCCTTGAAATCGTAATGCACCGGCTGCTGGATGCCGGTGATCGGCCCCCCCAGATACACTTTCCCGGCCTGATGATGCAGATAGTTCACCGCCGGATGCGCCAGATCATCGGCACCAAAGACGCGCTCTGCCTCCAGCGCCTTGTTGGGCACCCATTTGTCACTGATCGACAGGATCGCCAGAATCACCCCTTCGGCATCGCGCAGGGCAATGTCCTGCCCCGGCTCCACCGTCTCGGCAAACTTCTCTGAAACGTCCAGCGTGATCGGGATCGGCCACAGCGTGCCATCCGCCAGCCGCATGTTGGTGACGACGCCGTCGTAATCTGCCTCGCTCATGAAGCCTTTCAGCGGATTGAACCCGCCGTTCATCAGCAGTTCCAGATCGCAAACCTGCCGCGCGGTCAGATCCCACGACGGCAGATTGCCTGCCTCGATCTTCAGCTTCTGCGCCGAATCGTAGGACACATACAGCTCGGGGATCGGAATCAGATTGGGCATCGACATAATACGCACCTTTGCAAAGGGTCGGCAGGCCATCCGCCGTTCGGCGCGGCAGTAGCGCGGGAGTGGGGCAGAATTCAAGCCAACACGCTGCGGTTTCGGGAAAAAAGGGCCGAAATGCCGCTGTTTCGGCGGGTTTCAGGAATGTTTGTCTGCTGAACTGTTTCGGCCCGGATCAAACGCGCTGAAAGCCGTCAGGCGGGCAGAAGCCACGTCACGATCAGGCCAGAGATCGGCAGATAGATCGTTTCCGACACAATCCCCGCTACGGCCTCGGACCAGCTGTAGTCCGCGCCTATCGCCTGACCGACTTCGCCAAGGACGAACATCAGCCACCAGAGCCCGACGTAAAGCATCCAGTTGCTTCCCAACGCCTCGCGCCCCAGCGCCCAGATGCCCACAAAGGCCAATGCGGTGCCCAGCTTTGACACTGCGACCCCCGCCAGAAAGGCCATCGGATCATCCCCCGGCGGTTGCAGCCCGGTGACGCGTGACAGCGCACCGTAAACCACCACCGGCACGATAAAGAGAACGACGAAGACCAGACCGACCGCCAATGCAATCCGCATTTTTCAACCGCTTCCGCTGTGATCCGACAAGAATGGACCACAAAGGATCAGCGCGCCTTGCGGTGGATCAAGCTGCCTATTCCGCCGCCTTCAGGTCCGCATCTTGCGCGGCAAGGAATTTCTCCGCATCCAACGCCGCCATACAGCCCATGCCCGCGCTGGTCACGGCCTGACGGTAGATGTGGTCGGTCAGATCGCCTGCGGCAAAGACCCCGGGAATGGCAGTGCGGGTTGAGCCGGCTTCAACTTCGACATAGCCACCGGAATGCAGCGGCAGCTGATCCTTGACCAGTTCCGAGGCGGGCGCATGGCCGATCGCCACGAAGAAGCCTGCGCATGGGATATCCGCAACTGCCCCGGTCTTGAGGTTGCGCGTGCGCACCGCCGTGACGCCCAGCGGGGCCTCGTCACCCAGCACCTCGGTCACTTCGCTGTTCCAGATGACAGAGATCTTCGGGTGCTTGAACAGCCGGTCCTGCATGATCTTTTCGGCGCGCAGGCTGTCGCGGCGGTGGATCAGCGTGACCTTGGAGGCGAAGTTGGTCAGGAACAGCGCCTCTTCCACCGCCGTGTTGCCGCCGCCGATCACGACGATCTCTTTGCCGCGATAGAAGAACCCGTCGCAGGTCGCGCAGGCCGATACGCCAAAGCCCTTGAACTTTTCCTCCGACGGCAGGCCCAGCCATTTCGCGTGCGCGCCAGTCGCCAGAATCACCGCATCCGCCGTGAAGGTGGTGCCACTGTCGGCCTGCGCCACAAAGGGCCGGCGCGACAGATCAAGGCTTTGGATGTAGTCGGAAATCACCTCCGCCCCCATCGCCTTGGCGTGTGCTTCCATCCGCACCATCAGGTCCGGCCCCTGCACATGGCTGTCGCCGGGCCAGTTCTCCACCTCGGTGGTGATGGTCAGCTGCCCGCCGGGCTGCAGGCCCTGCACCAGAATGGGGTTCAGCATCGCCCGCGCCGCATAAACCGCCGCCGTATAGCCCGCAGGGCCCGAGCCGATGATCAGAACCCGTGTGTGCCGCGTCTCGCCCATCGTCGCCCCCTTGGTTGAGGGTGTGATATAATCTGCCTTGCAGGGGGCGAAAAGCCCCCGCAACACCGCCATGCAAGCCTGACATGGGCCGCAAATTATCTTGCGCGACGTTGAAATATTATTGCGCAAAAGGCAGCCCCGACGTAAGCAATACGCTCAGCGGAGGCAGGAATGGCCGGACACAAACTCGATCCCATCGACCGTCAGATATTGGCCGAACTGCAGGCCGATGGGCGGATGACCAATGTGGAACTGGCCAGCCGGGTGGGCATTTCCGCGCCGCCTTGCCTGCGCCGGGTGCGCACGCTTGAAGAGGCTGGCTATATCAAAGGCTATCACGCCGATATCGACGCGCGCGAACTGGGGTTCGAGGTGCAGGTGTTTGCCATGGTGCGCCTGAATTCGCAGGCCGAAGCGGATCTTGCGGGGTTCGAGGCGCGCTGCCGGGCCTGGCCCCTGGTGCGCGAGTGTCACATGCTGAACGGCGAGATCGATTTCATCCTGAAATGCGTGGCCTCAGACCTGTCAAGCTTTCAAAGCTTTCTGACCGAACAGCTGCTGAAAGCGGACCATGTCGCCAACGTCAAGACCAGTCTGGTGATCCGCTGTGCCAAGGATCAGCCCGGCCTTCCCTTTGACGTGCTGGAAGCGCGGCTGGCGAAATCCGCCTGAACCGCAATTGTCTCAGCGCGCCGCGCGCGCTGCGGGCCGGGTGGCTGCCTTCAGGCGAAGTGCGAAACCCTTAGTTCCCACCGCCCGCCGGCCAGATGCATTTTCCCCGACCTGACCGAACGTCCGCGTCGGCATCGGTTCGGCAACCGCTTCAAGGATTGATGCAATCCAGCGCCGTTTGGTTCTGATTTCAGGTGTCATCTAGATTTCCCCTCGCCATGATCGCGCCCGCCCTTGGGTTGATTAGTGGCGGGCGATTGCGGCGGGGATTGGGAGAAGTGATGCTGCAATCCGACCCTTTTTCCTTATACAGCCGTATTATAGCCTTATTGTGGAGATCAAACGTCCATAATCCGCCTCACCCGCATGGGTTGTGCGCCGATAGGAATAAAAGCGTCCCGCATCGCGATAGGTACAATGGCCGGTTGATTCGGCGTGGCCCACTCCCGCAGAGCGCAACCGGTGCAGGCCATAGCCCGGCAGGTCGAACAGCATCCGGTCGCCAGGTCCTCCGGCAAAGTAGCGGGTGGCGTCACGGTCGCCGTCGGTCAGGCGCTCAAAGAACTCCGGCCCCACCTCATAGGCTGCCTGGCTGATCGACGGACCAATGACCGCCGTGGTGTCGGCCCGCCGCGCGCCCAGCGCCTCCATCGCGTCCAGCACCGCTTCCAGCACGCCGTCATACGTTCCCCGCCACCCCGCATGAGCGGCCCCGATCACGCCGGCCTTCGGGTCGGAAAACAGCACCGGCTGGCAATCGGCCGTCAGCACCGCCAACAACAATCCCGGCACCGCGGTGACCATGGCGTCTGCCTGCTGGCGTTCGGTCAGGGGGGCCGTCACGGTCACGACCCGGGCCGAATGCACCTGATGCACGGTCACCAGTTCCGCCACCGTGACCCCCATCGCCTCGGCCACGCGCGCCCGGTTGATTGCCACGACATCGGCCTGATCGGTCGATCCCTTGCCACAGTTGAGCCCGGAAAAGATGCCGGAGGACGCGCCGCCCTTGCGGGTGAAGAACCCGTGGCGGACGGTCAGGGCGGGGCTGGTGATGATTTCAAGCATGGGCAGGATCAAATCCGGGTGGGGGCGGGGAGTTGGGGGCATGAAGGGCGATAGCCTTGAACAGCGAACCCATTTCCGACGGCCCGGTCAAGCGGCGATGCGCGGTAAGGTGGCTTTCCAGCGCAGCGCCCGCCATCGCCGCCGCCAGCCGCGCGGCACGCTGGTCGATCCCAAGACGCTTCAGCAAGACGCCCTGATCCGTCAACCCAGTGTGGCGAACCTGCGCATGCCGGACCAGGGCCTCGAAATCCACATGCGCGGTCAGGTCCGCTTCACCGGGATACGCCAGCGGGTCTTCGGGCGCGTGGCGACGCAGCGCCTGCAACGTATCCCCCTTGGACCGCCAGCCGCCATAATCCACGATGATCGCAGCCCCGCCATGCCGGGACAGCCGCTGCCCGATGGTGGCCATGATCGGCGCCACCTGCGGGCAGACCTCGACCACAGTACCCGGCGGGTCGGCCTGAAACGCCTCGCCCACAACCAGCGGCGGCACGGGATCGGACAAACCGAAAACCAGCCTGTCCGCCTGCAATCCCACCACCCGTTCCCGCCATCCATCCGCCCCGCGCTGGAATTGCCGGATCGGCAAGGCATCGAAAAACTCGTTCGCAACCAGGAACAGCGGCTGGTCCGGCAAGCTGTCCACCGTGTCGGCCCAGCGCACCGCATGTCCTACGGTCCGCGCCTGCACCGCCCGCAAGCTTGCCGACGCTTCGACCAGAACCACCTCCGCCGCCGCATGAAACCCCGGCACCGCCCGTGTCGCGCGCAGGACGTCCGCCATCAGCGTGCCGCGCCCGGGGCCAGGCTCGGCCAAGGCAAAGCGTTCAGGCGATCCCTGATCCAGCCAGGCCTGCGCCAGACACAGGCCCAGCACCTCGCCGAACATCTGGCTGATCTCCGGTGCCGTGGTGAAATCCCCCGCCATGCCGAATGGATCACGCGTGCTGTAGTAGCCATGCAGCGGGTGCAGCAGGCATTCGGCCATATATTCGGCCACCGTCATCGGCCCGGTGGCCGCAATCCGGGCCTTCAGCAGTTCGGCCAGCGCCGTCATGTCCGCCTTGCACGCAGCAGGAACCAAACCCCGACAACAATCATCGGCACCGACAACACCTGCCCCATGGTCAGCCCCCAGCCGCCCGCCTGCACCGCCAGACCCAGCGGATTGCCCTCGCTGACAAATTGCGCGTCCGGCTGACGGACAAATTCCACCACGAACCGCGCCAAGCCGTAGCCCGCCAGAAACACCCCCAGCAACAGGCCCGGTGTCTTGAACGCCCCGCGCCGCCAGCCCAGCCACAGCAGCACGGCGCCCAGCAACAGCCCCTCCAGCGCCGCCTCGTACAGCTGGCTTGGGTGGCGCGCACAGACGGCGGTCACATCGGCGCAGGTCTGCGCCGCCGTGCCCGGAAAGATCACGCCCCACGGCAAATCGGTCTGCCGCCCCCACAATTCCGCATTCACAAAGTTCGCCAGCCGCCCCAGCAGCAGGCCGGGCGGGGCGGCGACGGCCATCAGATCGGCGGCGGGCAACAGTGGGATGCCCTCGCGCTTGCAAAAGATCAGCCCGGCCACGATCACGCCGGCAAAACCGCCGTGGAATGACATGCCCCCCTCCCACACCCGCAGGATGTGCAGCGGATCGGACAGCAGCGGCGTGTCGTCGTAGAACAGCACATAGCCCGCGCGCCCGCCCAGAATGACGCCGAATATCACCCAGGTCAGCAGGCGCTCCACCTGTTCCGCCGTCATCGGCGCCACGCCGGACCACAGCGCCGGATTGCGCACGGCCCGTGTCACCATCTGCCAACCGACAATCAGCCCAACGATATAGGCCAGCGCATACCAGCGCAGGGCAAGGGTAAAGCCCCAGATCTCGATCTCGAAAATAGTGGGGGACAGGTCGGGGAACGGGATCATGGCAGGCCTTCCGGATGGATGCCCGGTTGTCGCGGCCCACCCCACCGATGTCAACCGGCGGCAAAGCGCCGCCTTGTGCCGGGCCCGCGCGCGCCCATATAAGAGAGCAGTTTTGACGAGGATCACGCCCATGCAGACCCGCAACAAGTTCTTTGACGACATGAGCCAGCTGATGACCAACGCGATGGGCGTGGCACAAGGTGCCAAGACCGAGGCAGAAACGGCGATGAAAGGCTTCATCGACCGCTGGATGGCCGACCGCGATTTCGTGACGCGCGAAGAATTCGACGCTGCCCGCGCCATGGCGCAGAAAGCCCGCGAAGAGAATGCAGCGCTGGAGGCGCGGATCGCGGTGCTTGAGGCGGGTCTGGCCAAGAAAAAGGGCTGATCTCTGCTGCACCTGCACTTTGACTGTGCGCTGGCAGGGATAGGCAGGGCAGTTTCCTGCGCTTATGTTCATGGTTGAACCAAAGCAAAGGCGCTGACCATGACCATCCACCCCGAAACCCGCGTCGGCCACGTCCACCTGAAAGTTGCCGACCTTGACCGGGCGATAGCGTTCTATTCCGGCATCCTGGGCTTCGACGTCACCCAGCGCTACGGCACGCAGGCGGCGTTCCTGTCGGCGGGCGGCTATCACCACCACATCGGCCTGAATACCTGGGAAAGCAAAGGCGGCAACCCGCCGCCGCCCGGCCATACCGGCCTGTACCACTCCGCTTTCCTGTTCCCGAACCGCAAGGCGCTGGCGGATGTGCTGAAACGGCTGGTCGAGGCGGATTATCCCTTGGACGGCGCGTCCGATCATGGCGTGTCCGAGGCGCTGTACCTGACCGATCCCGATGGCAACGGGGTTGAGTTGTACCGCGACCGGGTCGAGGCGGACTGGCCCCGCGACGCAGACGGCAAGCTGAGCATGACGACCGCACGGCTGGACGTGCAGGCGCTGCTGGCCGAAGCGGGCTAAAGCCGGATCAGCCGGAACGCCGCTGAGGCGGCCCATCCGGCGAACGCCGCCAGCAGCAGCGACAACAGCCCGTACAACAGCGGCTGTTCGTGGGCCATCGTGAAGATGAACCGCTCCAGCCCTTCCTTGCGCACGCCGATCAGCCGTTCTTGCGTGGCCACCACGCGGCCGTCGCGCAGAAGAAACAGCCGCACCCTGTATTCGCCCTCGGTCAGGTTGGCGGGCAGCACCACATCGGTGCGAAACAGCGTGTCCTCGGTCAATTCGACCCGGCCTTCCAGCACCCGGTAGCGGTCCTCATTGGTCCGCACCCGCAACAGGGCCAGCACAAACTCGCCGGCCTTTTCGGCCTCATCGGTGATGCCAACGGCGCGGATCACCCGTTCGATGGTGATCTGGTGGCGCAGGTTTTCGGTGTCCGACAGGATATGCTGCAACGGCCCGGTGGTCGCCACCGCGTAAAAGCTGGGTGCGGAATCGACCCGCACTTCGGCGTTGTTCAGCCAGATCCCCGCCACCCGTGCCTTGCGCCGCACCTGCACCGGGGTCGGCGGGCCTTCGACGGTGATGATCACCTCCATCGGTCCGCCATCTGGGGCAGGGGCCTCACGCTTGACTGCGCCGTAGATCAGAATCTCCGACCCGTCGAAATCGGCGGTGATCGACACCCGGTTCTGGCTGAGGCCCGAGACAATGGTTTCATCCGCCAGTGCCGTCCCGGTCAGGATCAGCAGGGCAAGCACCGCGCGGATCATGGCAGCGCCCCCGCAGTAACCGAATACAATTCCGCCGGCCGCACCAGCAAGTCCACCGCGATGCGCCCCGCCACCGCCAGCACCAAGAGCGACAACAGGATGCGCAACTGTTCCGCCTTCAGCCGCACGCCGACCCGCGCCCCGATCTGCGCCCCGATCACCCCGCCAAGGATCAGCATCAACGCCAGCAGCATGTCCACCGACTGGTTGGTCACCGCATGCATCACCGTGGTAAAGGCGGTGACGAAGATGATCTGGAACAGCGACGTGCCGATCACCACCTTGGTCGGCATCCCCAACAGGTAGATCATCGCGGGCACCATGATGAACCCGCCGCCCACCCCCATGATCGCTGCCAGAAAGCCCACCACCGCGCCCACCAGCATCGGCGGCAGCACCGAGATATACAGACCCGACGTGCGGAATTTCATCTTCAGCGGCAACCCGTGCACCCAGGAATGCACATGGCTGCGCCGCACCGGTGCGCCGCTTTTTGACCGTAGCAGGCTGCGCAGGCTTTCTTGCAGCATCATCGCGCCGATCAGACCCAGGAACAGCACGTAAGACAGCTGTACGAACAGGTCGATCTGCCCGGCCTGCGTCATCAGCTGGAACACCCAGATGCCGATGGCCGATCCGACGATCCCCCCCGCCAGCAGCACCGTGCCCATACGGAAATCCACCGCTTTGCGCTTCATCTGCGCCAGCACCCCGGACACGGACGAGGCCACCACCTGATTGGCCCCGGTCGCCACCGCCACGGCAGGCGGCACACCGATGAAGAACAACAGGGGCGTGATCAGAAACCCGCCACCCACGCCAAACATGCCCGACAGGAACCCGACGATGCCGCCAAGCCCGAGGATCAGGAAAGCATCGACCGAAACCTCGGCAATGGGCAGGTAAAGTTGCATGTACGGGGGCCCAGTGGGGCAGGAACCAGCGGTATGATCAAAGGCTTGCGCGTCTTTGACCGCGATGTCAAACGCTGTGCCGCCTCATCGGAGTGTGCGCAGGAATTCCCGCAGGATGCGTTCCAGTTTTGCCGCACCCAACGGGGCCATCGCCTTGGTATGCTCGTGCCCGATCTTCTCGTCGCTCATCCCCGCGGCCAGGTTGGTGATCGACGACACCGCCGCGACGCGCAGGCCAAGGAAGCGCGCCAGGATCACTTCCGGCACGGTCGACATGCCCACTGCATCAGCGCCGAGCATCCTGAGCATGCGAATCTCTGCAGGGGTTTCAAAGGACGGGCCAGAATTCCAGATGCCGTATTAAGCCAGTAGCGCCCTATACTGGGGACTGGCAACTGGAGGGACTGAAATGGAAAAATATGTTGGCATCGACGTTTCGATGAAGGAAAGCGCCGTCTGAATTGTGGATCAGAGCGGCAAGGTCTTACGCGAGTTAAAAGCACTGAGCGACCCAGACGCGCTTGGACGCACCCTGCGCGATGAAGGCTGTTCAGAAGCGCGGATCGGTCTGGTAGCCGGGGCGCTTTCTGGCTGGCTTCACGACGGTTTGAAAGCCGAGGGGTTCGAAGTGGTCTTGCTCGAGACGCTACATGTCCAAGCGGCGATCTCGGCTATGGCGGTGAAGACAGACCGGAATGACGCACGGGGAATCGCGCAGATGCTGCGGCTCGGCTGCTTCAAATGGGTTCACGCCAAATCCGCCGACTCGCAGGAAATCAGGGCGTTACTTACTGCGCGCAAGCTTCTCACGCGGAAACGTGTCGATCTCGACATCGGGATGCGTGGCATCCTGCGGTCTTTCGGCTTGAGGGTCGGTCAGATCGGAAGGGCCCGGTTTGATGCGCGGCTCCGCGAACTGATCACGGGGAACACGATGCTTGAGAAGGTGATCGGTGCCATGCTGGAGGCCCGCGCTGCTCTCGCCCGCGAATTGGCCGAGCTGCATCGCATGGTGCTGCGTCTGACCCGGGAAAGCGAAGTGTGCAAACGGCTGATGACGGTGACTGGCGTTGGCCCAATCGCCTCGCTGACTTTTGTGGCCGCCGTTGATGATCCACATAGGTTCAGATCCTCCAAAGCAATCGGAGCGCATTTCGGCCTGACACCGCGAAAATACCAATCCGGCGAGGTGGATATGACCGGCCATATCACCAAGGCCGGCGATGCCTCGGTCCGAGCGGTGCTTTACGAGGCGGCGAACGCGAACATCACGCTGCGTGTCAAACCGTCTGCCCTGAAAGCCTGGGCGCTTCGGCTGGTAACGCGGCGTGGCGCAAAACGGGCCAACGTCGCTTTGGCGCGCAAGCATGCCGTGTTAATGCACCGGATGTGGGTCGACGGAACTGAATTCGAATTCGGCGTGGGAGATGTCCAACCTGCGACGTAAACTGCGCTGACGGCCGGCCATCCGGCACGGTCGAAGAGGTCCCTTCGCCGGGACGCGAGCCAGGCGAGTCCGGTTCTACTGTCGTGAGCCCGGTCCTTCCGGCCATCACGTGTTTTCCAGATTGGACCGCCGGGTTCAGCACAGAAAGGCAAGGTGTGGCGGCCCCTGCGCCGACTACGGACAGAAGCATGTTCTTGGCGATGGAGTTTCTTCGAAAGTGGCCTGAATGGGGTTGGCTTAATACAGAAGCAGTAGACGCCCTCTGGCAGCGGAATGCCCAACCGCGCCGCCGCCGCCGTCAGACCCGCGCGCAGGCCGGGGTCATGCGCATCGGTCAGCGGCACAAAGCGCGCATCGGTCTTTTCGCCGATCAGCGGGTTCAGGCCGTTGTAGTTGATGTGATCCGACAACAGCATCAGATCGCCGGGACCAATGTCCGACCGCATCGACCCCGCCGCGTTGGTTAAGATCAGGTCGGTGGCCCCCAACGCCTTCAGGACGGCCAACGGCACCCGCATCGCCGCCGGATTGCCGTTCTCGTAATAATGCTCCCGCGCGCCGAACACTGCCACGCGCACGCCTTCCAGATCGCCGATGGTCAGCATCGGGGTATGCCCTGACACGCCGACATGCGGAAATCCCGGCAGATCGGCACAGGGAATGGCAATGCCGGTCACCGCCTGCCCCAGATGACCGAGGCCAGAGCCGAGGATCAGACCCAGCCGCACCGGGGCATCGCCCGCGCGCGCTGGTCAGGCTGGCAAGATCTTCGGTCATTGGCGGCCCTTGCGTTTTCCGGCGGTGGGGGGGGGGGGGGGGGGGGGGGGGGGGGGGGGGGGGGGGGGGGGGGGGGGGGGGGGGGGGGGGGGGGGGGGGGGGGGGGGGGGGG
>JANOQT010000111.1:0-2446 GCA_031415015.1 Paracoccaceae bacterium | reverse complement strand
CGCTGTCTTCGTGAAACAGGCATTTGCCCGCCCAGTCTTTGCCCTTCTTGCTCAACTCCACTCCCGCCGCCTCCACCAGGCGCTGTACCGAGATTTCTTCTTTTAGTCGCTGAACTTCGGTGTCGGGGATGCGTGCCATGGAGGGTCCTTTTCCGACCCCGGCATGGGGTCAATTCGGCAAACAGGTCGTCAAAGAAATATTTCGGACGCAAGAATAACACGTATCGTGTTATTCTCAACCGCATTTCCAGATTCGAGGGCTTAAGGTATGCGCCACGTCATAACTTTGGGGTTTCCGCACGTGGCCATCGGTCAAGATGAAAGAGAGTTTTTTGTGCAGCTGGGCGCGCGCGTTGCCCTGCTGCGCAAGCAAAGCCATATCACGCAGGTTCAGATGGCCCAGACTCTGGGCGTCTCGCAGTCGGCCATCACCGCCTACGAAGGCGGGCAGCGGCGCATTCCGGTGTCCATGCTGCCGCTGTTGGCACGCACCTTGGGCGTGAGCGTGGAGGAACTGATCGGCGAGCCACCGTCAGCAGCAGCGCGCAAGCGCGGCCGCGCACCCAAGCTGGAGCAACACCTGGAGCGCATTAACGCGCTGCCCAAGCCGCGCCAGCGCGCCGTGATGGATGTGATTGAGGCCATGCTCGCCCAGCAAGGGCGCTGAGCACCTGGCCTCACGGCGAAGATCAATCGCCGCCTGCAACCCCTAGCCTTAGCAGCTATGAAGGGGTGGCAGGTGGCTTTTCGTTTATAGAAACTCTAGCGAGTCATCGCCGCAATCAGTGACCAAGCGACGGACAGGACTGGCATCACGCAGCATAGAACCACGATGCCTCGCGCCACTCCTCGATTTCTTGGCGTAAGCCAAATAGCCACACCGACTATCGCTATCGCCAGCACTTCCAGGGCGAACCATTCAAACGGTGTCCCGCCGTGGAAGTAGTTGCCTACACCGGTGAAGAACACCAGCCAGTGAAACGCAACCACTGCCACGTAGTAGCCAATACTGATCGCACGCATGCGCTGCACGGTTACTTCCTGCATTGGCAAGCGTCTTTGCCCACGTGACGATTCTTCAAGTACTGTGCAACAAGCGCGCTGTTATTCCATACTGCGTTTTCAGCCTTGTCTTGCGCACGCGAGGAAGCGCCCCCTGTCATTCGCTCTCGTACGTTATCGATACCAAACTCATACCAAGTCTGATTGAAGTGGGCCATCTCGTGAAGAATTGTGAGCAAAAGTGCTCCGGCCTCTCCGTCATCAAGGCACTCCAAGTACTTTGAGTCCACAGAAATGTCACTGCTAAAGAAGCTGTTCTTGCCTGCTTTACCTTTTTGACTCCACGTCTTGACTCCCGAGGGGTATTTCCAACTGGGCATCATGTTCTTGGCCGCAGCAAATGCGCTATCGATATCTGCCTGCGTCAGACCAAGAGGATCAATGAATCGTAGGGGGTTGCCACTAACGTAGCCTCTCCTATTGAACCCGCCCGCCATCCCCGCAGGGTCCATCTGCCAGTAAGCACCGATCTTCGCGTCATACGCGTCGCGCAACGTGTTGTAAAAAGCCCCTGTCTCCACGTCCCGCATCTGCCCAGGGAAGCCCAAGTTCATCTCAGGTGCACCCGTGGCTGTCAGCAGCACAGGCTTGTTCGTAATCGCCGCTCGTGGGTTTGCCGTGGCTTTCAACACGCCCGTGGGCTTGTTGCTGCCGAATGCGCTGTACGGCCATTGCCACACCGGTTTGTTCGCCTCATTCGTCATCAGGCGCGGGGTGCCCAGGTGGTCGGTGTGTAGCGCGTAGAACTGACCGCCTCGGTATAGGCCGATTGGGATGGGCATGCCACTGTCGGTGGGTAGCCAAACATATTCGGTTCGTCCCGCGCTCTTCGCGCTGCCGTTGTCGTATTCGCCCAGCAAGGCCCACATGGGGATTTCGTTGTCGCCGCCGTAGACGTAAGCTGTGCCGATGCTCGTGTTCGCCTGCGCCGTCGCGTACAGCCAACTGAAGTTTTTCTTCAGCCAGTCAATGAAGGTGGTGCCCAGGGTTGTTTCGTTGGGTAGCGTCTGGTCTGCCGTGGGTTCACCCTTGAACACGCGTTGTCCGTTGGCGCTGTGCAAATAGCTGATGCTGGCGGCCTCACCATCCTTGAAGACCCGCACTTTGTTCATGCGGTTGTTGGCGTCGTATTCGAAGGTGCGCAGGCCGTCGCTGGTCATCGAGCCGTTGGCGTCGATGCTGTAGCTGATTGGGCTGGCGACCACACTGACGGTTTTTCCTTTGTTCGTCGTGGTCACTGTTTGCGTCAGGCCCAGCAGTCGGTTGCTGGCCGCTTCGATGTTCAGAATCTGACTGGTGCTCGCGGCGAAGTCCGTCGCTTCGAACAGGCCGTCCAGGTCGGTGTCGCTGGTGGTTTTGTCGATCGCGGTCAGGCGGTTGCCGT
>JANOQT010000110.1:0-3263 GCA_031415015.1 Paracoccaceae bacterium | reverse complement strand
CACCTCGCTTGAGGTGCGGCCCCGCTTCCTGTATCGCAATCCCCGAACCCTTGCCCGAAAGCCTGCCACCATGAAATTCCTCGACCTCGCCAAAGTCTACATCCGCTCTGGCGGCGGCGGCGGCGGCTGCGTCTCTTTCCGGCGCGAGAAGTTCGTCGAATTCGGCGGTCCCGACGGTGGCGACGGCGGCAATGGCGGCTCGGTCTGGGCCGTGGCGGTGGAGGGGCTGAACACCCTGATCGACTACCGCTACCAGCAGCATTTCTTCGCCAAGTCCGGGCAGCCCGGCATGGGCAGTCAGCGCACCGGCAAAACCGGCGAGGACATCATCCTGAAGGTCCCGCTGGGCACCGAGATTCTCGACGAGGATCAGGAGACCGTCATCGCCGATCTCGTCAATGTGGGCGACCGGGTCGAGCTGGCACATGGCGGCAACGGCGGGTGGGGTAACCTGCGGTTCAAGTCCAGCACCAACCGCGCCCCCGCCCGCGCCAATCCGGGGCAGGACGGGATCGAGCGAACGATCTGGCTGCGGCTGAAACTCATCGCAGACGCCGGGCTGGTCGGCCTGCCGAACGCCGGCAAGTCACCTTCCTTGCCGCCGTGTCGAACGCGCGGCCCAAGATCGCGGACTATCCTTTCACCACGCTGGTGCCGAACCTTGGGGTCGTCGGAATTGACGGCGCGGAGATGGTGATGGCGGATATTCCAGGGCTGATCGAGGGGGCGAGCGAGGGCCGTGGCCTTGGCACCCAGTTCCTCGCCCATGTCGAACGCTGCAAGGTTCTGCTGCACCTGGTGGACGGCACCTCCAGCACGATCACCAAGGATTACCGCACCATCGTGACCGAGCTTGAGGCATATTCCGATATCCTTGGCGACAAGTCCCGGATCGTGGCGCTGAACAAATGCGACGCGCTGGATGCCAAGACGATCAGCACCCGGCGAAAGGCTTTGGAAAAGGCCAGCGGCGGGCCGGTCTTTGTGATCTCGGGCGTATCGGGGCAGGGGTTGCAAGACACTTTGCGGGCGCTGCGGGTGCAGATCATTGGAGAGGCTCCGATCGTGGAGGAGGGGCCATGGCAGCCCTGAAGCCGTTACAGGCCCCGGATATCCGCGACGCAAAGCGGCTCGTGGTGAAGATCGGCTCGGCGTTGCTGGTGGACCGGGGGCGCGGGCTGAAGCTTGACTGGCTGGGCGCGTTGGCCCTGGATGTGGCCGAGGCACGCCTGCGGGGTTGCGATGTGGTGCTGGTGTCGTCGGGGTCCATCGCGCTTGGCCGCAAGGTGCTGAACCTTGGTGATGGTGTGCTGACGCTGGAGCAGGCACAGGCGGCGGCTGCGGTCGGGCAGATCCGGCTGGCGCGCGCCTATGAAGAGGTGCTGGCGCCTCACGGGATCACCACGGGGCAGATTCTGGTGACGCTGGAGGATACCACAGACCGGCGGCGGTATCTGAACAGCCGTGCGACGATGGAGACCTTGTTGGGGCTTGGCGTTGTACCCATCGTGAACGAGAATGATACGGTTGCGACGGACGAAATCCGGTTCGGCGACAATGACCGGCTGGCGGCGCAAATTGCGGTGACGGTCGGGGCGGATCAGTTGATCCTGCTGTCGGATGTGGACGGATTCTATTCGGCCAACCCGAAGCAAGACCCGACCGCGCAACGGTTCGATCTGGTCGAGGCGATCACGCCCGAGATCGAGGCGATGGCGGGGGACCCGATTTCCAGCCTGTCGAAGGGTGGGATGAAGACCAAGCTAATGGCCGCCAAGACAGCCGTGGCCGGGGGTTGTGCCATGGCGATCATGGAAGGGTCGGTGATGCGGCCGCTGAGCGCGTTGGCGGCAGGGGCGGCGCGCACCTGGTTCGTGGCGCAGGGCGATCCGCAGGCTGCGCGCAAGCGCTGGATCAATGCGATGAAGCCGAAAGGTGAATTGCGGCTGGATGCCGGGGCGGTTACGGCCCTGCGCGCGGGCAAGTCGCTATTGCCCGCCGGTGTCACGGTGGTGACGGGAACATTCGGGCGCGGCGAGCCGGTGTCGATCCTGTCGCCGGAGGGCGCGGTTCTGGGCAAGGGGCTGGTGCGCTATACTGCGGAAGAGGCGCGGGCGATTGCTGGGCACAAGTCGGGTGAGATCGAGGCGATCCTTGGCTATGCCGGGCGGGCGGCATTGGTGCATCGCGACGATATGGTGGTCTGAACGGCAACGGACGGAAGCCTCCGGCGGGGATATTTGCGAAAGGGAAAGGCCATGGACGGTACGATTTCCGATGTGATGGCCGAGATCGGGGCCAAGGCGCGAGCGGCGGCAGCGGAACTGGCCTTTGCCAAGTCCGAGCGCAAGTATGCGGCCTTGATCGGCGCGGCAGAGGCGGTCTGGGCGCAGCGTGAAACGATCCTTGATGCCAATTGCGAAGACATTTCCTATGCCGAGGCAAAGGGCCTCAGCCCGGCGATGATCGACCGGCTGCGGCTGGACGAAGGGCGCATTCGCGGGATCGTCGACGGCTTGCGCACGGTGGCTGAACAGCCCGATCCGGTGGGCCGGGTGCTGGCCGAATGGGACCGCCCTTCGGGTCTGCATATCCAGCGGGTGGCGACGCCCTTGGGTGTGGTCGGCGTGATCTATGAAAGCCGCCCGAATGTTACGGCGGATGCCGGGGCGCTGTGCCTGAAGGCCGGAAACGCGGTGATCCTGCGTGGCGGGTCAGAAAGCTTTCATTC
Organism: Paracoccaceae bacterium; assembly: GCA_031415015.1. Lineage (GTDB taxonomy): Bacteria > Pseudomonadota > Alphaproteobacteria > Rhodobacterales > Rhodobacteraceae > JAUYQR01. Next base: position 532 of record JANOQT010000110.1, on the reverse strand, counting down.
TTCGACCGCGATCCATGCCTGCATGGTGAAAGGCTTGCGGCAGGCGGGTTTACCCGAAGCCGCGATCCAGCTGATCCCGACGCGGGACCGGGAAATGGTCTCGGCCATGCTGCGCGCGACAGAGTGTATCGACGTGATCGTGCCGCGTGGCGGCAAAGGTTTGGTGGGTTTGGTCCAGCGGGAAGCGCGGGTGCCGGTGTTCGCGCATCTGGAGGGCATCTGCCACGTTTACGCCGACCGCGACGCCGATCTGGAAAAGGCGCGCCGGGTGGTGTTGAATTCCAAGACGCGGCGCACAGGGGTCTGTGGGTCGGCGGAGTGCCTGCTGATCGACTGGGAGTTCTATACCAAGCACGGCGCGGTGCTGATCGAGGATTTGCTGCGCGCCGGGGTCGAAGTGCGGACCGAGGGGGAATTGCTGAAGGTGCCGGGCACGGTAAAGGCCACGCCCGACGATTTCGGCCACGAGTTCCTTGACATGATCATCGCGGCCAAGCTGGTGGACGGGGTGGATGAGGCGATAGCCCATATC
>JANOQT010000109.1:0-24661 GCA_031415015.1 Paracoccaceae bacterium | reverse complement strand
CCCAGCTTTGCCATCCCCAGATCAATCGAGGGTGCCACCAGCGCAATCGCCATATCCACAGCAGCCAGACCCGACACATCCATCTCTGCTTCCGGCCAGCCGTCGGCCTTCATCCCGCCTTCGGCACCGCCACCCTTGCCGCCCGACACACCGGTCAGCACCAGCGGCCCTGCGGTCAGTTGCGCCGACAGCTTGGACCGCGCCTCGCCCGGTGTCAGGTCCAGATCGCCCGTCAGCGTGTTGCCATCCGCCGTGACCGTCGCCCCGCGCAGAAACAGCGTCCCGCCCTCGGCAAGCGTCAACTGCCCTGTCAGCGCCAAGCTGTCTGCCCCAAAGCCCTGCGGCAATTCCGGGGCCGTGATCCCCGCCAGCGCCGCAACCGAGGCCACGTCGCCAAGGTCCGCCGTCAGCGTACCCTCTGCCACCAGCGGCATGGTCCCCAGCCGCCCGTCAAATCGCACCGTCGATCCGCCCGCCGTCAGGTCGGCGACAAAGGGCACCACCCGGCCTTCGGTAAAGGCCGAATAGACCCCCGCCGTGGCCTCCAACGCCACCGGCTGCCCGCCCGAAACCGCCGTGCCGGTGATGGTCAGGGGCCCGGTAAACTCCGGGATTGCTGCCTCGGCCTCGATGGCGTCCAGCGCCACACGGCTGCCCGCCTGATGGTCGATAAACAGGAACGACCCCTCGCGGATCAGGCCCTTGTCCAGCGAATATGCCTGCCCTACCCCCGGCGTGTCAGTGCTGACCGTGCCCCCGGCCGTGCCGCCGAACACCCAGTTCTCCTGCCCGTCCTCTGAGCGTTCCAGAATGATCTCGGGCCGCAGTGCCTCGATCCCAAGGATGCGCACCTCGCCGCCCATCAGCGCCGACAGGTTGATCTCGATGGTCAGCGCCTCGGCCTTCAGCATCGGGCCTTCGTCCGACCAGGCCGCGTTGGCGATGCTGACCGGCCCGGTCCTGACCCCCAGATTGGGCCAGATGGTGGGCGACACGCCGCCTTCCAGCTGCAACTTGCGCCCCGTCAGGCTTTCGAACTTCACCGCCGCCGCTTCGGCCACCCGTTCGGCGGGAACAAGCGCCAAGGCCCCGGCGATCAGCAGCACAAGAACCGCCAGCCCTACCCCTACCCGGACGATCCAGCGCATTCATTCCCCCGAAAAAACATAGTGATAGGATGACGCTAAGGCCCCACGCCCGGCACCGCAAGACAGGCTTTCCCCCGTGGCATCAAATGGCCGAGAGCGCGCCCCATCCGGTGCAAGCTGCCGCCTGCAAGCCGTCAGATGACGGATGGCCCAATCCCCTTGATCCCCAGCTGCGGCTGTGGCTGCACCGCCGCCGCCTTATATCCTCCCGGCAGAACCCCGCTGCGGGAACCGAACCGACGCCCGGATCGTTGTCCGGTCAACAGAATTTCCCAGATTACAGGAGGCGGCATCGATCATGGCGATCAGAACTGTCATTATCCCGGCGGCCGGAAAAGGCACCCGTCTGATGCCCCTGACCAGGGTCACGGCAAAGGAATTGCTGCCGGTCTACGACCGGGTCGCCATCGACTTTGCAATGGACGAGGCCATCGGCATGGGTGCGGAACGGATCGTCGTCGTCATCAGCGCCGCGAAGTCCGCGATACAGGCGTATCTCGGCAATAATGGCAGCTTGCCAGACCATCAGACCCCGCGCATGCGTCGCGGCTCTGGCAACGCCGGCGTCGAGACCGTGTATGTTTTTCAGGACCAACCGCTCGGCCTCGGGCACGCTATCCTGTGCTGCAAGGGCAGCACCCTGCCCGGACCGTTTGCCGTCATCCTGCCCGATGACATTATCATGGGCCAGAACTGCCTCGCCGAAATGGCCCTGCAATACAGCAGCGGTCACATGGTCGCCGCGATGCAGGTCGGGGCTGACATGACGTCCCAATACGGCATTTTCCGGCTAAGCGGTCTGCCCAAAGATCGCTGCATCCCAGTCGCGGGGATGGTTGAAAAGCCTGCGGCGGGCAAGGCACCGTCATCCTTCGCGGCCGTCGGGCGCTACATCCTTGACCCGATGATCTTTCAGATGCTGGAGCAGACACCCCCCGGCAAGGGCGGTGAACTGCAACTGACCGACGCTATTACACTTTCGACCCCTGCCATGCCGCTGATTGCATTCCAGTTTTCCGGAACCCGCCATGATTGCGGCAACCACAAGGGATTGCTGGCCGCAGCGGTGGCCCGCCAAGCCGCCGTCTGGCAGGAAACTGCCGCAGAGCCGCTGCCCGGAACGCTTTGTGCTACACCGTCCGGGCCGACTCGTGCTATGCATCGTGTATAGCACAAAAGCGCCGGACCGACCGAGAACACCGGCCGCGGTTACGACATCAGCCATCGCATCTCTGCACCCCGGGATTCGCCGAATGCGTGCGGCGTCGGGAGGGATTTTTCCGTGATGGTCGCTGCATAAAGATGGGCTCAGTCGATAAATCGGACGGAACCGGGCGGCCAACGCTTGCGTTCAACACTGGTGAGCAGGTGACGGATACGGGCTCTGCCATGACCCGAAAGGATTTGTACGATGAACTGGGATCAGATTGAGAACAACTGGGCCGCGATGACCCGCCGTGTCCGTGCCGATTGGGTGGCGGACAGAGACGACGCCAAGACACCGCTGGCGCGCAGCACTACCAGAATTGACGTGACCATCCCGGATCGGCAGACCGGCATTGTCGTTGATGCAAGTCCGAAGATTTCTGCCGAGTGACATTGCCGGAAAGTCTGGCTCAAAGGCTGCCGAAATGGCCATGGGCACGTCACGCACAGATCGCTGACGTCTGGCAAGACACAGCGCCGATCCGCGCCGACCTCTTCGGCACCGAACGGCTGGAACATCATGCGCAGACGCTTGCCGCCGCTCAGCCGGTTGCGGCAGGCAAACCGCTGGCTGTGCGAAAGCTCAGCCGCCGGGTGCGGGAAAACGCAGACATCCTTCTGCGCGCCTACCGGACCTGCGCGCAGGGCTTGCAGGCTGGCCAGACGATGGCCCCGGCCGCCGAATGGCTGCTGGACAATTTCCACCTCGTCGAACAGCAACTGCGTCAGATCCACGATGATCTGCCGCCCGGATATTACCGTCAGCTGCCGAAACTGGCCGATGGCCCCTTTGCGGGCTATCCGCGGGTTTTCGGCCTTGCATGGGCCTATGTCGCCCATACCGACAGCTTGATGTCCGGCCCGGTTCTGGCCAGTTATGTCCGCGCCTACCAGCAGGTCCAGCCCCTGATGATCGGCGAGCTTTGGGCCGTCGCCATCACCCTGCGCATCGTGCTGATCGAGAACATGCGCCGTCTGGCGCTGCAGATCGTTGACGGCCACGCGCTGCGCCTGCAGGCGGATGCCATCGTGGATGCGGTGCTTGCGGCCCGTCTGACGCCCGGCCAGTCCCAACTGTCGGTGATGCAACAGGCCGTCGCCCCCTATGAGACGTCAGGCCTGCCCGAAACCGTTGCCGCGCAGATTGCCAAACGACTGCGCGGCTTTGATCCGCTGCAGACCCCGTTGTTCGGCTGGCTGGAAGACCGGCTTCACCGTCAGGGCACCAATATCGACGACGTGGTGACGAACACACAGACGCGGCTTGGCGCCTCCAACGTCACCATGCGCAACATCGTCACCTCGATGCGGCTGGTGTCCGAAATGGACTGGGCCGATTTCTTCGAAGAGGTCAGCCTTGTCGATGCGCGTCTGCGCACGGACGCCACCTATGCGGCGATGGATTTCGCCACCCGCAACCGCTACCGGACCGAGATCGAAATCCTTGCGCGCGGATCGGACCTGTCGGAAAGCGCGGTGACGGAGGCCTGTCTGACACTGGCCGCTGAAGGCGAGGCCGATCACACCCGCGACCCCGGCCATTGGCTGATCGGTGCGGGGCGCAGCGCGCTTGAGGCGAAGATCGGCTTCCGCCCGCCCACCCGAATGGCGCTGTTGCGACAGGCCGGGCGCGTTGGTCTTGTCGGGTATCTGGCGGCAATTGCGGCCACAGCGCTGGCAATCATCGCCCTCGCCCTGTCGCTGATGGCCACGGCGGGCGCGGGCGTTGTCGCTCTGATCCTGCTGGGACTCTTCGGCTTTGCGGTCGCGTTCGATCTGTCCACCGCCATCGTCAACACCATCGTCACCCGGACCGTGCCGCCCAAACCCTTGCCCGGTCTTGACCTTGCCCGGGGCATCCCGCCACATCTGCGGACCTTGGTGGCCGTGCCCGTCCTGCTGCACGACGCCGAAGATATCGCCGCACAGATCGAACGGCTTGAGGTGCATCATCTGTCCAGCACCGGCGGCGCGGTCCACTATGCGCTGCTGTCCGACACCACCGATTCCGCGACCGAAGCGGATGCGCAGGACGCCACGTTGATCGCCACGGCGACCGCCGCCATCGCGCGCCTGAATGCGCACTATCCTGCCATCGGTGGCGACCGCTTTTACTTCCTGCACCGTCGCCGCCTGTGGAACCCGCCCGAGGGCGTGTGGATGGGGTGGGAGCGCAAGCGCGGCAAGCTGGCCGAACTGAACCGGCTGTTGCGCGGTGCCGTGGACACCAGCTTTTCCACTGTCAGCAGCCCGCTGCCGCAAGACGTCCGCTATGTCATCACGCTGGACGCCGACACCCGGTTGTTGCGGGGAACCGTCGCGCAGATAGTTGGCAAGATGGCGCATCCGCTCAACCGTGCGCGGTTTGACGCCGCCAGCCACCGCGTGACCGGCGGTTACGCGGTCCTGCAACCCCGGGTCAGCCCGACCCTGCCCACCGGGCAGGACGGGTCGGTCTACCAGCAGCTGTTCTCCAGCCCCGGCGGGATCGAACCCTATGCGGCGGCGACGTCAGACGTGTATCAGGACCTGTTCGACGAAGGCTCGTTCACCGGCAAGGGCATCTACGACGTGGATGCGTTCGAGGCGGCCATGGCCGGGCGCGTTCCCGAAAACACCCTGCTCAGCCACGATCTGTTCGAAGGCACCTTCGCGCGGGCGGCCCTGGCGTCGGACATCGAGGTGGTCGAGGATTTTCCCGCCCGCTACGACGTCGATATCCGCCGTCAGCACCGCTGGGCACGCGGCGACTGGCAGCTGGTGCCGTGGATTTTCGGACAAAGGCGGGCAGATTTTGGCGGCATCCCGCCCGTCGGGCGCTGGAAGATGATCGACAATCTGCGCCGCTCGCTGCTGGCACCCGTTTCGGTCCTTGCGCTGTTCGCGGGCTGGATGCTGCCGCTGCCGATGGCTGTGTTGTGGACGGTTCTGATCGTGGCCATGCTTGCCCTGCCGCGCGTGCTGTCCCTGCCGTTCGGGCTTTTCCCCGCCCGCGCCGGGGTGACACTCTCCAGCCATTTCGCCGCACTGTGGGCCGATGCCCTGACCGCCCTTGGTCAGATTGCGGTCAGCCTCGCCTTTCTGGCCGACACTGCCGCCACCATGCTGGACGCGGTTGCGCGGACCGGCTGGCGCCTGCTGGTCTCGCGCCGGCACCTGCTGGAATGGATGACGGCGGCACAGGCAGGCAGCGGCGCGCGCCCCACCGTGGTCCGGCAATACCTGCGCATGCTGCCGGGTGTCGCGCTGGGGCTGGGCGTCTGCGCAGCAGCCTGGCTGCTCAATCCCGCCGTCTGGCCCTTGCCGCTGGTCTTTGCGCTGGTCTGGCTGGCCGCACCCGCCGTGGCCCGGCTGATCAGCCTGCCACGGGTCCGACAACCAACCGCCGCGCTGTCGGCTGTGCAGGCGCAAGATCTGCGCCTGATCGCCCGCCAAACCTGGCGCTACTTCGAGACCTTTGTCACGGCAGAGGAAAACTTTCTGCCGCCCGACAATTTTCAGGAAATCCCGAAACCCGCCATCGCCACCCGAACTTCGCCCACCAATATCGGCATCTATCTTTTGTCCACGGTCGCAGCACATGACATGGGCTGGATCGGTCGGCGTGCCGCCTTGCTGCGGATGAAGGACACCCTGCAAACCATCCAGCGCATGCCGCGCTATCGGGGGCATCTCTACAACTGGCATGACACCCGTGACCTGCGCGTCCTTGACCCGGCCTATGTCTCGTCGGTGGACAGTGGTAATCTGGCGGGGCACCTGATTGCCGTGGCGCAGGCTTGCCGGGAATGGGCCGCCGGCCCCGACCTTAACGACAGCATCGTCCGTCAGGCCATGGGCGATACCGCAGCCCTCGCCCGGCAAGCGATGCACGGGGGCACTGAAAACCCCGCTTTGGTCCGCCTGCTGGAGGACATTGCAAACAGCACCGCCGATACCGCAACGCCACTCGCGTCGGTTTCGGATGCAGTCGGTGCGGCGGTGGCGCTGACCGGTCAGGAATTCATCGACGTCGCTTTCTGGATCAAAGCCCTGCAGACCACCCTTGCCGACCATCTTGGCGATCAGTCTGCGCCCGCAGACCCCATCCTGCTGGCCGAGGTCGAAGCCCTGTCCCGGTCCATCGCGCTTGAAATGGATTTCAAGTTTCTGCTGGACCCGGACAAGAAGCTGCTCTCCATCGGGTTCTCCGTCGCCACCAACCGGCTCGACACCAACTGCTATGATCTTCTGGCGTCCGAGGCGCGGCTGGCCAGCCTGTTTGCCATCGCCAAGGGCGATGTGGAAACGCGGCACTGGTTCCGGCTGGGCCGCCCCGCCACGCCGGTCGGCGCGGGATCGGCGCTGATTTCGTGGTCGGGCAGCATGTTCGAATATCTGATGCCGTCGCTGGTTATGCGCGCGCCGGCTGGATCGGTGCTGGAACAGACCACCCGGCTGGTTGTGGCCCGCCAGCAGGCCTATGCCGCAGGTCTTGGCATTCCGTGGGGCATATCGGAATCCTCCTACAATGCCCGTGACCTGGAGATGACATATCAATACTCCAACTTCGGCGTGCCGGGCCTTGGCCTGAAACGCGGCCTCAGCGAAAACCGGGTGATCGCACCCTATGCCACCGGTCTTGCAGCGATGATCGACCCCGCCGCCGCCGTGCAGAACTATGCCAGCCTTGCCAAGCTGGGGGCCGAAGGTCGCTACGGGTTCTACGAGGCTGTGGATTTCACCGCCACCCGCCTGCATGCCGATGAAACCCACGCCATGGTGCGCAGCTATATGGCGCATCATCAGGGCATGACGATCACGGCCATCGCCAACACGTTGCAGAATGGCCGCCTGCGCGACCGCTTTCATGCCGAACCGATGATCCAGGGGGTGGAGCTGCTGCTGCAGGAACGCATCCCCCGCGATGTGGCCAGCGCCCCGCCGCGCGCAACCGAAGTGCTGGTCGCCGCGGTGGAACACATCGACGCCCCCGCCGTCCGCACGTTCGAATCCCCCGCGACTGAGACCCCGACCGCCCATCTTTTGTCCAACGGCAATTACGGCGTCATGCTGACCCCGACGGGCGAAGGGTTCAGCCGCTGGCGTGACATGGCCATCACCCGCTGGCGGCCGGAACCGACACAGGCCGCCCTCGGCGCGTTCCTGTTCATGCGCGATACCACATCGGGCGAGGTCTGGGCGGCCGGCGTGCAGCCGACGCGCGCCGCGCCCGACACCCACCGCGCCGTGTTCTGCGAACACCATGCCGCCTTCACCCACACTGCGCCGAAACTGACCACGACCACCGAGGTTGTCGTGTCCGCCGAAGATGACGCCGAGGCCCGCCGCGTCACCTTCACCAACAGCGGTCGCCGCCCCCGCGAAATCGACGTTACCTCCCATGCGGAACTGGTTCTGGCCCCGCCATCGTCGGATCAGGCGCATCCGGCGTTCTCCAAGATGTTCGTGGTGACGGATTACCTGCCCGAACTGGGCGTGATCATCGCCACGCGCCGCCGCCGCTCGCCGCACGACCCCGAGGTCTGGGCCGCCCATATCGCCGTGGTCGAAGGTGCGGAAACCGCACCGATCCAAATCGAGACGGACCGGGCCAAGTTCATCGGGCGCGGGCAGGACGTGGCGTCGGCTGCAATGATCGACCGTCCGCTGTCGGGCACCATAGGCACCGTCCTTGACCCGATCTTCTCGATCCGCCGCCGGGTCAGCGTAGCCCCCGGCGGCGTCACCCGCGTGACGTTCTGGACCATGGTTGCCGCCTCGCCCGACGCGCTGCTGGACCTTGTGGATCGCCACCGTGACCCGTCGGCCTTTGCCCGTGCGGCCACGCTGGCATGGACGCAAGCGCAGGTGCAGTTGCGCCACCTTGGCATCACCCATGCCGATGCCGCCGATTTTCAGGCTCTGGGCGGCATGGTGATGCGCAACGACCCGCGCCTGCGCGCCACACCGGCCCAGATCATCGCCGGAGCCGCACCGCAATCCGCGCTTTGGGCGCTGGGCATTTCCGGCGACCTGCCGATTGTCCTTTTGCAGATCGAGGATGCCGAGGATATTGACGTCCTGCATCAGGTCCTCAGCGCGCATGAATACTGGGAAATGCGCCAGCTTGCGGTTGATCTGGTGATCCTGAATGACCGCTCGTCCTCTTATGTTCAGGACCTCCAGATCGCCGTCGACAGCGCCGTGCGCGCCGCCCGGTCGCGTCCACGCGCCACGGGCATCCACGCGCCGGTCAAGGGCACGGTACATGCCATGCGCACCGATCTGTTGAACCCCGGCAGCCGCGCGCAGTTGATGTCCGTGGCGCGGGTCATTCTGGTGGCCAGCCGGGGCGATATCAGCCAGCAGCTGGCAGCCCGCGCGCACCCACGGGTGGCCGAGGCCCTGCTGCCCACTCCAGTGCTGCCCACCCCAGTTCTGACAGCCCCCCCGGCGCCCGATCTGCCGACGCTGGAATTCTTCAATGGCACCGGCGGCTTTGCCGAAGACGGGCGCGAATATGTCACGATCCTGCAAGGCGGCCAGACCACCCCCGCGCCCTGGATCAACGTCATCGCCAACCCCACTTTCGGCTTTCAGGTGTCCGCCGAAGGCAGCGGCCATGTCTGGTCCGAAAACAGCCGCGAAAACCAGATCACACCGTGGTCGAACGACCCGGTGACCGATCCTGCGGGCGAAGCGATTTACCTGCATGATCTGGACAGCGGCCATATCTGGACGCCGACCGCATTGCCGATCCGGGGGCCGGGCACCTATGTCGTGCGGCACGGGTTCGGCTACACTACCTTTGCGCATGAAAACCACGGCATCGCTGCGGAACTGGTGCAGTTCGTCCCCCTTGACGCCCCGGTCAAGATCACCCGGCTGCGCCTGAAAAATACCTCTGCCACCGCACGCAACCTTTCGGTCACCGCCTATGCCGAATGGGTGCTTGGCACCGCGCGCGGCGCAGCGGCGCCTTATGTCATCACCCACACCGACCCCGACACCGGCGCGATCCTGGCGCAGAACACCTTCAGCACCGCCTTTCCCGGTCGCGTCGCCTTTGCCGATTTCGGGCCGGGCATCACCAGCCTGACCGCCGACCGGGCCGAATTCATCGGCCCCGGCGGCTCGCTCAAATCCCCCGCAGGCATCCGCACCGCGCCTCTGTCGGGCACGACCGGACCGGCCCTTGATCCCTGTGCCGCCCTGCAACGCCGCCTGACCCTGCGCCCCGGCGAGACGGTGGAATTGACCTTCCTGCTGGGTCAGGCCGACTCGGACACTGCTGCCAGCGCCCTGATCAGCCGGGTGCGCGCCGCTGACACGGCGGCGACGCTCACATCCGTAAAACAGCACTGGGCTGACCTGCTGACATCGGTCCAGATCAAATCACCCGACCGCGCGATGGACATCATGCTGAATGGCTGGCTGATGTATCAGACGCTGGCCTGCCGCATCTGGGCGCGCGCCGGGTTCTATCAGGCCAGCGGCGCTTACGGGTTCCGCGATCAGCTGCAGGATGGCATGGCGCTTACCTTTGCCCGCCCCGGGATGACCCGCGCCCACCTTCTGCGCGCCGCGTCCCGCCAGTTCCCGGAAGGCGACGTGCAGCATTGGTGGCTGCCCCATTCCGGTCAGGGCGTGCGGACCCGCATTTCCGATGACCGGGTCTGGCTTGGCTACGGCGTCGCGCGTTACATCACGGTGTCGGGCGATACGGCGATCCTTGACGAACCAGTCCCGTTCCTGCACGGCCCGCCGGTCCCCCCCGGCGCGCATGACGACTTCTTCCAGCCGCAGGTGTCCGACACCAGCGAAAGCCTGTTCGAACATTGCGCCCGGGGTCTGGATCAGGCCATTGCGCTGACCGGCGACAATGGCATGCCGCTGATCGGCACCGGCGACTGGAACGACGGGATGAACCGCGTCGGCGAGGCGGGTCGCGGCACCAGCGTCTGGCTTGGCTGGCTGCTGATCACCACCATCAACATGATGGCCCCGCTGGCCGATGCCCGCGATCCGGCCCGTGCCGCGCGCTGGCGCGACCATGCCAAGTCGGTGCTCCGGGCGATCGAGACTGACGGCTGGGACGGCGCATGGTACCGGCGCGGCACCTATGACGATGGCACCCTCCTCGGCTCCGCCACCTCGGACGAATGCCGCATCGACAGCATCGCGCAATCCTGGGCCGTGCTGTCCGGGGCCGCCGATCCGGCCCGCGCGCGGCAGGCGATGGCCTCGATGACCGTACACCTTGTGCGCCCCGATCCCGGGCTGGCGCTGCTGTTCACCCCACCCTTCGACAGCACGGCCATGGATCCGGGCTACATCAAGGGCTACCCCCCGGGCTTGCGCGAAAACGGCGGCCAGTACAGCCACGCCGCAATGTGGGCGATCCTTGCGCAGGCCAGGCTGGGCAACGGTGATGCCGCGCACGGCCTGTTTGCCATGCTGAACCCGATCAACCATGCGCTGACCCCTCAGGATGCGGATCGCTACAAAGTCGAACCCTATGTGGTCGCGGCGGATGTCTATTCGACCGCACCCCACGCCGGGCGCGGCGGGTGGACCTGGTACACCGGATCCGCCGGCTGGATGTACCGCGCCGGGATCGAGGGCCTTCTGGGCCTGACCCGCGCGGGCGATACGCTGCGGCTGAACCCTTGCCTGCCCAACGCCTGGCCGGGCCTGACCGCCACAATCACCCTGGGTGCGGCCCGCTACACCATCACCATCCGCAACCCCGATAGCGCCGGGCCCGGCATCAGATCGGCCGATCTGAACGGCACCGCGCTGACCCCCGGTGACGGCGGCCTGACCCTCCCGCTGCGCGACGGCACGCACCAGCTGACCATCGTGATGGGGTCGGCAATGGCCACCGCGGAACCGATCAGTTGACCTCCGACTTCCCTGACAAGAAAGCACCAGATGACCAATCACTTCCACCTTGGCATGTCCAAAGCCACCGAACTGACCAAAGCCGGCAAGCTGGCCGAGGCGACGGCCCTGATCCAGTCGCTGCTTCGCGACAAGCCACAGACAGAGGCCACCGTTGACCCCGATGAGACGTTCATCGACGGCACCTTCACCCGGCTGGACGATGTTCGCGCTGCTGCCGATGACCCTGCGCCCACCCTGACCCCGGCCCCGACCCCTGCGCCGCCATCGCGCCCCCGGTCCTCGCTGCGCGAAACCTTGCGCAGCATCGCAGTGGGCGGGATGCCCACCCACGCGCCTTTCGCCAAGGGCCCGGTCCCGCTGCCCGAGGGCGCGGAGTTCATCACGATGACCCACGCGAACCGGCACGGGCAGCGCGACTACAAGCTATACATTCCCGCCACTCGAACACCCGCGCGGATGCCCCTGATCGTGATGCTGCACGGCTGCACGCAGTCGCCCGACGACTTTGCTGCCGGGACGGGCATGAACGCGCTGGCAGAGCGGCATGGCTTTCTGGTGGCCTATCCCGCGCAACCAACGGGGGCCAATGCCAACAAGTGCTGGAACTGGTTCAAGCCCGAAGATCAGGGCCGCGACGGCGGCGAACCCGCGCTGATCGCCGGGCTGGTGCGCGATGTCATGCGCGACCATCCGGTCGATCCCGCCCGCATCTACATCGCCGGGCTGTCCGCCGGCGGCGCTGCGGCGGCGATTGTCGCGGCGGCCTATCCCGATCTGTTCAGCGCGGTCGGCGTGCATTCCGGCCTTCCCGTCGGTGCCGCCAATGACATCCCGCAGGCGTTCTCGGCGATGCGCAGCGGGGCGGACGGGGTGGCCCTGCCCCACGCCGTACCAACCATCGTCATCCACGGAACCGCCGATGCAACGGTGCATCCGCGCAACGGCGCTGCGGTCGTTGAACGGACGCTGCAGGCCTTTGACGGGCTGCGCGCAACAAGACGGAAAGGCGTGTCCCCCGGCGGCAGGTCCTATCGCCACTCCAGCCACATCAATGCCGATGGTAAACCGATGATCGAACACTGGGAAATCGACGGTGCCGGACATGCCTGGGCCGGTGGTCAGCCGGAGGGTAGCTTCACCGATCCGTCAGGACCGGATGCCTCGGGCGAAATGCTGCGCTTCTTTCTGCAGCACTCGCGGGGGTAGCGGGCCGGTCGGGGGGGCACCAGTTGGGCTGCAACCTTTTTCACCCGGCCGCGTTGTTTGCGAAAGCAGCAGAGGTGGTCGGGTGCTGACACGGACAAAGATCGGCATCATCGGTGCGGGGCCCATGGCGATCTTCCTGGTCAAGCATCTGATTGGTGCTCGCCAACCCTTGCGGATTGTCCTGTTTGAGCGGCATTCTCTTGCAGGGACGGGGATGCCCTACCGGCAGGAAATAAGCCCCGACTACATGCTGGCCAACATCTTCAGTCAGGAAATTCCGGACATTCATCAACCGCTTGCAAGCTGGCTGCGCGATCAGCCCGCCGACAGGCTGGCCCGGTGGTACGTAGCACCTGACCAGATCTCGGCCCGCGCCTTCTATCCCCGCACCCTGCTGGGCGCCTATCTGATGGCGCAAATGCAAGCTCTGATAGCTGCCGGGATCGCGGCGGGACATGAGGTAGAAGTGCGGACCGGTCACGACGTTGTCGACATCGCGCCAGCGACCGGCGGCGTCACGGTGGTCGCTGACGCGCCCCACGGTCGGGTGACAGTGCCCTTCGATCAGGTCATCCTCGCCACCGGCCACACCTGGGACGCGGACCCGTCCGAGGGCGATGCCGCGCTGATCTCGCCCTGGCCCGCATCGAACATCGCGGCCTTGCCAGCCGGGGCCATCGGCATCCTTGGATCCTCCCTGTCGGCCGTCGACGTTGCGGCGGCACTTGCACATGACCATGGCGGCTTTGCCGAAACCCCGGACGGCCTGATCTGGACACCTGATCCCGGCCATGAAGACCTGCGCATCACGATGGTGTCAAAGACCGGCATCCTTCCCGAAGCGGATTTCTACTACCCCTATCCTTATGAGCCGCTTACTCACCTGACCGAAGCAGCGGTCGCACAGTTCGCAACCGACGGGCGCGGGCAGATCCTGCAACGGACCTTCGATCTTTTGATGCAAGAGATTGCCGTCAGCGATCCGGCCTATCTGGACGATCTGGCCATCGGCACCCCCACGATTGAAACCTTTGCAACCACCTATTTTGCCCGACGCCAGCGCCTGGGTGCGTTCCGGGCACTGCGGGCAGACCTGGCCAAGTCGCGTGCCACGATCCAGCGGCAAGAGACGATTGCCTGGCGCTATGCCATGTTGCGCGGCCATGAGGTGTTCGAGGCTGCCTTGCCGCATCTGTCAGAACAGGAGTGGCAGACCTTCCGGACCCATCTTCTGCCCGTCTTTGCCGATTGCTACGCCGCCGTGCCGCATCTGTCGCTGGAACGGCTCGCCGCTTTGCGCGCCGCAGATGTGATTGAGATCGTTCACTCGGGCGAGGATGCGGAATTTCTGGCCGGTCCGGATCACGGGGTTATCGTGCGCATCGGTGACAGGGACCACCCGTTCGACGCGATGATTGATGCGCGCGGCCAGACGGCGGCCTTGCCCGCAGACCTGCCGTTTCCCTCGCTGGTGGCTGCACTGGCCAACCCCCTGGACCCGGTGCAGGCGCCGTTCCGGCTGGCGATGCGACCCGGGCTCGACGACCGCGTCTTTTGCCTGTCGATGCCGCAGATCTTGCAGCGTTACCCGTTTTCGCAAGGACTTCCCAACTGCGACACGCTTGCGGAAACGGTCGCATCGGTCAGTCTTGCCACACTTCGGGCGGCACAAGGGCCGAACAGTGCAGGGGCCTGAGGCCTGCGACAGCTAGTCAATCCCGTTCGCTCTGGCGATGAAATCCGTCAGATGCGGCACGTAGTCTTCGGGCCCGTCGCCACCGGCAGCCATCGCCAGCGCAAAGGAATTCTTCACCGCGCTGGCCATCGGCGTAACCACGGTTGCCGCGTTGGCCATCGATTCCACATAGCGCATGTCCTTGTAGGCATTGCCCAGGGTGAAGCGGTGCGCCTCGCGGTTGCCTTCCAGCGCATAGCCCATGAAGGTCTGGTAGAACCCGCAATCCATCCGCCCACCCCGGATCACCTTGTCAAACTCGGCCACCGGAATGCCGACCTTGCGCGACAAGGCCAGCGCCTCGGAATACAGCGCCGCATAGCCCAGCGACAGAAAGTTGTTCAGAAGCTTCATCTTGTGGCCGTCACCGATGCCGCCGATATGCACGATCTTGGCGGCCCAGGTGGCGATGATCGGCTGCACCCGCGTGAATGCCGCGTCCGTCGCCCCCACCATGCAATCCAGCGTCCCGGCCCAAGCCTCTTTCGGCGTCCGGCTAAGCGGGGCATCGACGAAATCCACCTCGACTTCGGCCAGGTCCGCTGCAAGCCGCAACGACACGGTGGGATCAGAGGTGGAGCAATCCACGATCACCGATCCGCGTTTCAACCCGGGCTTCAGCGCGGCCACGGCAGCGGCCACCTCGGGCGATCCGGTCAGGCACAGGAAGATCACGTCGCAGCTTTCGGCCATCGCCTGCATCGACGCGGCCTCGACCGCGCCGCGCGCCACCAGATCATCCACCGGCGCGCGGTTGCGGTGGGCGATCACCATCAGCGGCCAGCCCTTCTCAACAATGTTCTTGGCCATCCCCTGCCCCATCAGGCCGATGCCGACAAAGCCAACTTTTTCATGTGTCATCGCGTTCTCCGGGGGTTTTCAGGACAGGTTGAAGCGTTGGTGCAGATCGGCGATCTGCGCCGGGGTCAGCGTGCGCAGCGCGTGGTTTTGCAGCATCAGGAACAGCTTTGCCGCCTCTTCCAGCTCTTCGACCGCGAATTGCGCGTTCTCCAGCGTGGTGCCCGCCACGACCGGGCCATGATTGGCCAGCAGCACGGCATGATGTTGCCCGGCCAGCGCCCGCACCGCATGGGCAAGATCGGGATCCCCCGGGGCAAAGTACGGCACCAGCGGCAGCCGCCCCACGCGCATGACGTAATAGGCGGTCAGCGCAGGCAGCACATCCGCAGGGTCCACGTCGCGCAGAATGCTGACGGCAGTGGCGTGGCTGGAATGCAGATGCACCACAGCACCCGCCGTCGCGCGCTCGCCGTACATCGCAAAATGCAGGAACGCCTCCTTGGTTGGCAGGTCACCCGACAGGTGCCGCCCCTGCGCATCGAAATGCGCCAGCCGGGCCGGGTCCAGCGCGCCAAGCGACACGTTGGTCGGCGTCATCAGCCAGCCGCCATCCGACAACCGGGCCGAGATGTTGCCGCTGGCCCCCGGCGTCAGACCCCGGTCGAACAGCGACGCCCCGACGCGGGCGATCTGGTCGCGCATGTGGGTCTCATCCGTCATGATGCGGGCTCCAGAAGCGGCCAGGCCTTGATGAAAAACTCCGGTGTGCCGAAGTTGCCGGATTTCAGTGCCAAAGCAACCTCTGGCCCACCAACACTGCGCGTCCATGGCACGCCGGGGTCAATCTCCGCTCCAATTTCCAACACGCGCACCCCAAGTGCCGCCACAACCGCACCCGACGTCTCGCCGCCTGCGATGACAAACCGGGTAAACCCGGTCGCCAGCAACCGTGCGGCAACATCGGCCAGCACCTGTTCCACCAGCGCGCCAGAGGCGTCCCGCCCCAGCCGGGCCTGCGTCCGCGCAAGGCTTTCCGGATCGGCGCTGGAATAGACAACGCACGGCAGGTGACCGGTTTGCCCCACCACCCATTCTGCGATGGCGGTCGCCGTTTGCCGGCCCTCGGCTACGTCCCCGACATCCAGCGCCAGCATTGGGAATCCTGCCGCCCGCGCCGTGTCGATCTGCCCCAGCGTGGCCGCCGAACATGATCCCGCAAGCACCACCCCACGCCCGGCTGGTGCCGCGAACCGGTCCGACTGCCTGCCCGATCCCGCAAAATTCGCCGCCAGCCCCAGCGCAATCCCCGACCCGCCGGTCACCAGCGCCATGTCGGAACAGGCCACCCCCAGCGTCATCAGATCGGCGTCATCCAGCGTATCAACCACAAGGATGCGGACCCCCGCTTCCCGCTGCGCCGCAATCGCGGCCCGCACCGCTTCGCAGCCCCGCGCGATGGTATGGGCGTCCACCAGCCCGATCGGAAGCTTTGTCTGGCGCGACAGCACCCGCACCAGATTGGCGTCGCGCATCGGGGTCAGCGGGTGGTCCTTCATCGGGCTGTCGGACAGCAACTGCGTCCCCACAAACAGATGCCCCAGATAGACCGTGCGCCCGTTCGCCGGATAGGACGGGCAGGCGATGGTCACAGGCCCCCCGGTCAACGCCAGCAACGCTTCTGTGACCGGACCGATGTTTCCCTCGTCGGTGCTGTCGAACGTCGAACAGTACTTGAACATCAACTGCTCCGCCCCCGCGTCCAGCAGCGCGCGGGCGGCATCAACCGACATCGCCACCGCCTGCGGCGCAGGAATGGTCCGCGATTTCAGCGCGATCACCACCGCATCGGCCTTTGGCAGCGGGGTATCACGGGCCGGCACACCCATCACCTGCAAGGTGTGCAGCCCGGCGCGCGACAGCATCAGGCACAAATCCGACGCCCCGGTGATATCATCTGCCACCGCTCCGATCCGCACGTCCGTCCCGTTCCCTTCCGGTCTGCGGAAATTTCCGCATCAGTACCAATATCTACCTGATTTCATGAAGGAAAAGACGTATCTTCCCGGCATTCCATGCACGCAGAGCCTTGCAATGACAACGCTATCATTGCACTGTGACTGGCACAAGTCCAAGCCGGACTTCGACTATCGGGGGGGGGGGATTCATGGCACCGGTTGAAAAACTGAAGGTCTGCGTGATCGGGCTCGGGTCGATGGGCCTCGGCATCGCCGGATCGTTGCTGCGGGGCGGGTTTGCCGTCACGGGATGCGACGTGACTGCTGCCGCCCGCGATGCCTTTGCCGCCTTGGGCGGAACGGTGGCCGACAGTCCGGCGGCAGCGGCCAAAGGCTGCGATGTGGTCCTATCGGTCGTGGTCAACGCGGCGCAGACCGAGGCGGTGCTGTTCGGCCCCACCGGGGTGGCGTCGGCCCTTGCCCCCGGCGCGGTGATCCTGTCCTGCGCCACCATGGCCCCGGACGCCGCCCGCGATTTCGCGGCGCGGGCGCAGGCTATGGGACTGGAATATCTGGACGCGCCGATCAGCGGCGGCGCTGTGCGCGCGGCGGCGGGTCAGATGACGATCATGGCCTCGGGCCCGCCGGATGCCTTTGCCAAGGCGCGCCCGGTGCTGACCTGCATCGCGGCCAAGGTTTACGAGCTGGGGGATGCAGCAGGCATCGGGGCCGCCTTCAAGATCGTCAACCAGCTGCTGGCGGGCGTGCACATCGCGGCGGCCTGCGAGGCGATCACCTTCGCCCGCGCCATGGGGCTGGACATCGCCCGCGTCTACGAGGTGATCACCGCCTCGGCCGGAAACTCGTGGATGTTCGAAAACCGGGTGCCGCATATCCTTGACGGCGACTACGCGCCGCGCAGTGCCGTCGACATCTTCACCAAGGATCTGGGCATCGTGACCGACATCGGGCGCGGCCTGAAATTTCCCACCCCGGTCGCGTCCATGGCCTTGCAGATGTTCGTCATGACGGCCGCCGCAGGTATGGGCCGCGATGATGACGCGTCGGTTGCCCGCATGATCGCAGGCCTTGCCGGCATCGAGTTGCCGGGGCCCACCTGACCCCTACCTTCCCCTTCCTGAACGGAGACGACAATGACCAAACGCATCATCTTTACCGGCGGCACAGGCAAGGCGGGGCGGCATGCCGTGCCGTATCTGCAGGCTCGCGGCTACGACATCCTGAATGTGGACCTCAAGCCGCTGGACCAGCCGGGGGTCAACACCCTGATCACCGACCTGACCGACAGCGGCCAGACCTTCAACGCGCTGACCTCGCATTTCGGGCTGAACCATTACGAGGACGGCGCGCCGCCCTCCGCCCCCGATGCCGTGGTGCACTTCGCCGCCATTCCCCGCGTCGGCATCGAGCCGGACAACAAGACCTTCGTCGCCAACGTCACCAGCACCTACAACGTGATCGAGGCGGCAATGAAGCTGGGCGTGCGCAAGGTCATCGTCGCCAGTTCGGAAACAACCTACGGCGTTTGTTTCGCCGAAGGCGACAAGGATTACCACGCCTTCCCCCTGACCGAAGACTATGACAGCGACCCGATGGACAGTTACGGCCTGTCCAAGGTGGTGAACGAAAAGACCGCCCGCGCCTTTGCCATGCGCTACGGCACCGATATCTACGCCCTGCGCATCGGCAACGTGATCGAGCCGCATGAATACAGCGCCTTCCCCGGCTACATCGCCAATCCCCCCCTCCGCAAACGCAACGCCTGGAGCTATATCGACGCCCGCGATCTGGGCGAGATTGTGCATCTGTGCCTGCAGAAAGACGGTCTGGGCTATCAGGTGTTCAACGCGGTCAATGACACCATCACCGCCGACCTGCCGACGCCCGAGTTTCTGGCGAAATACGCGCCAAACACCCCCGTCACCCGGCCAATGGGGCCGCATGAGGCCCCGCTGTCCAACCAGAAAATCCGCGACGTTCTGGGGTTCAAGGAAGCGCATCCATGGCGTAACTACGTCTGAACCTTTGGGGAGTATCCGCCGTCCATGGCCAAGCAACGCCAGCGCCTGTCAGACAGGAAAAGCAAGGTCACCGTCAGCGACGTGGCACGGCTGGCACAGGTCAGCGACAGCACCGTGTCGCGGATCATGCGCAATCACGGGCTGATCGCCGACGCCACCCGCACCCGCGTGATGGAGGCGGTCAGGGCACTTGGCTACGTCCCCAACCGGATCGCAGGCTCGCTGGCCTCGCTGGACTCGCGGCTGGTGGGGGTGGTGATCCCGTCGCTGTCGAACATCGTGTTCCCCGAGGTGTTGCAGGGCATCAATGCCGGTCTTGCAGGCACCAACCGGCAATCGGTGATCAGCGTCACCGACTATGACCTTGATAAGGAAGAGGTGGTGGTCCGCAATCTGCTGGCCTGGCAGCCCGCCGCCGTGCTGATCGCAGGGTCCACCCATACCGACGCGACGCGCAAGATGCTGGATCAAAGCGGCATCCGCATCATCGAATTCATGGAGATCGACCACCCGCCGATCGACATGGCGGTGGGGCTGTCGCATGTGGCCGCAGGGGCCGCTGCGGCACGCCACCTGATTGCGCGCGGCTACCGGCGTTTCGGGTATGTGGGCTACGGTGGCACGTCCGACGTGCGCGCGCGGATGCGCTATGACGGCTTGCGCACCACACTGGCACAAGCGGGCCTGTCGCTCGAGGCCGAGGTGATGTCGGACGGCCAGACCTCGGTCGGCAAAGGAAAGGCGCAGACCGCCGACCTTTGTGCCCGTGCCCGGGGGATCGAGGTGGTGGTTTATTCCAACGACGACATGGCTGTCGGCGGGTTGTTTCACTGTCTGGCGGCGGGCATCCGTGTGCCCGATGAGCTGGCATTGTTTGGGTTCAACGGGCTGGACATCGGGCGGGAACTGCCGCAGCCGCTGTCCACCATCCGCTCAAACCGCTTCAAGATCGGCCAGCGGGCGGTCGAGGTGTTTCTGGAAAGCCCGATCCGCCCGGATGCGCCCGGCATCATTGATACCGGGTTCGAGATATTCCAGGGGGCCACCGCCTGACCGGCGCGGCGTGAACAGGAGCGAACCGATGCATCCAACAATCACCAGAAACGCGGTTGCGGTGGTAACCGGGGCAGCATCTGGCATCGGGCTGGCGGCGGCGCACAGGTTCGCCGCGCTCGGCATGCTGGTGTGTCTCGCCGATCTGGCCGGCGCGCGGCTGGATGCGGCCGAAGCGGCGCTGCGGGCCATGGGCCATGACGTGCTGGCGGTGCCAACCGATGTGGCGGATCGCGGCGACGTTCTCCGCCTCGCCCAAACCGTCGAAGAAACCCTTGGGCCGGTCAGCGTGCTCTTGAACAACGCTGGCATCCAGCCCGGCAGCACGATCTTTGACGAGGCGGGAAATTGGAACCGCATCCTCGGCGTCAACATGGGCGGCATCATCACTGTGGCGCAGGTCTTTGCGCCCGGCATGATCGCCTCCGGCATCCCCGGCCTGATCGTGAACACCGGATCGAAACAGGGCATCACCACGCCACCCGGCGATCCTGCCTACAACATCGCCAAGGCCGGGGTGAAGGTGTTCACCGAGGCGTTGCAGCACCATCTGCGCACCCTGCCCGGCTGCAAGGTCGAGGCACGGCTGTTCATTCCGGGCTTTGTGTTCACGCCCCTGACCGCCAATGGCCGCCCGGAAAAACCAGCCGGAGCATGGACGCCGGACCAGGTTGTCGACTTCCTGTTCGCGGCCTTGCAGCGGGACGACTTCTACATCCTGTGCCCCGACAACGATGTGGACCGCGCGCTGGACGCCAAGCGCATCCTGTGGGCCGCTGGCGACATCGCGGAAAACCGCCCGCCCCTGTCACGCTGGCATCCCGGTTATGCGGATGCGTTCAAGGATTGGCTCAAGTTATGAAAAAGGGGCCCCCGGACTGACCGGGAGCCCCCATTGATGTCGAAAGGTCACTTCTGGATGCAGGTATCCACCGTATCCTTGGTGCATTCGTCCAGCCCGGTGAAGACCGGATCGGCCACGGCCTCGCCGTTGATCAGCGCAATCATCGTGCCGGGTGCCAGATAGCCCATCTCGAACGGACGCTGCCCGACCAGCGCGGTCACCAGACCCTCGCGCGCCAGATCGACCTCGGCCCCGATGGTGTCTGCGGCCCCGATCACAAAGTCATTGCTCGCGATCCGCTCGGCATAGGGGGTGAACAAGTCGCGGTACGGCTGTGGCGCGCCGAACAGCGGCCAGCCGCCCATGATCCCGAAGGCGTCAAGTTCGGGGTTTGCCGCCAGAATGTCGGTCATCGCCTGCACACCCTTGGCCCCGTCATCGTTGGTGAACACCGGGCAACCGGCAACTTCGGTCCAACCGCCTTCGCCCGCCAGCGCGGCCAGTCCCTCCTGCCCCGACAGCGCATCGCGGAAGCCCTGGGCGCGGCGCAGGATGTTGTCGGCCCCCGGGTTGCCCTGAATGGTGCACACCGTGCCACCCTCGGGCTTGGCCTCTTTCACATAGGCCCCGATCCGCTGGCCCATCAGGTAGTTGTCGGTTCCCAGATAGGTTTTCCGCAGGCCCGCATCTTCAACGCTCAGATCCGCGTCCAGCGTCATGATCGGGATCGTCGGCGCCGCCGTCTTCAGCGTCTGCGCGATCAGCTTGGCATTCGAGGGCGAGATGGCCATGGCCACCGTCGTCGGCTTGCCCAGCATGTCCTGCACGATCTGTGCCTCGCCAGCCTCGTCCGAAGTGGACGCGGGGCCGGTGTAGAAGCACTCGTATTCACTGTCGGCGTTCTCGGCATTCCACTTCTGGCAGCCCTGGTTGATCGCCTCAAAGAACGGGTTGTCCAGACCTTTGACCACGATCACGAGTTGCTTCTTGTCCTGCGCAAGGCCAGCGCCCGCGCCCAACGCCAGCACGGCAGCTGCCGTGACAACCATCAAGGTTTTCTTCATTTTCACAGTCCTCCCAAAAAGCCGCGTTGTAGCGTCAGCGGCACGTTGTTGATGCAATATGTGGCCGGGGATCTTGGGTGCCCCCTCTTTGGTGTGCGCGCTGGGCGCGTCGCCCCACGTCCGAAGTTCCGATCCGCCGCAGACGACATCGGCCTTGTATCAAGTGCTGACGGACCCGTTCCAAACCGTCCGCTGCCGCGCGCCCCCGGCGTGCTCAAGTCGCACGGGCCTGCCCCGTCCTTGTTGAAGCACCCCAAGGTCAAGCGCGATGATCAGCTGATTCTGACCAAAAAATATCAGAAACCAGATTTAATGACAGCGCTATTAGTTCAAAGATTTCATTGACTTTGACGAACCATCCACAATAGCATTCCTGGATATGCAGAGGCTGGCGCCACGCGTGCCCGCTGCACGACAGTCAGCCGGTCCCGACGCAAGGCGCGGCTGGCCGCATTTGGTTCGGGGGGGCTGGAAACCGAGTGGCAGTTCTGGAACTCAAACATGTGTCCAAGCATTTCGGCGCGATCGAGGCGGTCAGGGATGTGTCCTTTACGCTCGAAGCGGGCGAAGTGGTTGGGCTGATGGGCGACAATGGCGCGGGCAAATCGACCCTCGTCAAGATGATCGCCGGAAATTTCCGGCCCAGCAGCGGGTCGATCCTGATGGATGGTCAGGAAATCGTCATGCACCGCCCGGTCGAGGCGCGCCAGCACGGGATCGAGATCGTGCATCAGGACCTTGCGCTGTGCGACAACCTGACCGCCGCCGCGAATGTCTTTCTGGGGCGCGAACTGCAACGGGGCTTCGGTCCCTTCCGCATCCTAGATTACGCGGCGATGTACCGGCGCGCGGGCGAGATTTTCATGGAACTGAAATCCGAGACGCGGCCCCGCGATCTGGTCAAGAAAATGTCCGGCGGTCAGCGGCAGGCCGTGGCCATCGCCCGCACCCGGTTAAGCAATGCCAAGATCGTCCTGATGGATGAACCCACCGCCGCCATCTCCGTCCGTCAGGTGGCCGAGGTGCTGGCACTGATCGGCCGTCTACGGGACCAGGGCATCACCGTCGTGCTGATCAGCCACCGGATGCCTGACCTGTTCGCCGTTGCCGACCGTGTGATCGTCATGCGGCGCGGTACCAAGGTCGCCGACAAGCCCATCGCCAACAGCTCTCCCGAAGAGGTGACGGGGCTGATCACCGGCGCCATCGAATCCGTCTGACGCTTGCCGTCCCCGTTCTGGAAAGGCCTCCCATGACCACGTCGCTCAGCACCTCCATCGGACAAAAGCAGGAAAGCTGGCTGTCCAGCCTGCTGGGAAGCCAGACCTTCTGGGTGTTCATCGCCGTCATCGTCGCCAGCATCGCCCTGTCCTTCGCAACAGACAGTTTTGCCACCTCGAAGAACCTCTACAACATCACCCGCAACGTCACCTTCGTGGCCATCATCGCGCTTGGCATGACGCTGGTAATCATTACCGGCGGCATTGATCTGTCGGTTGGGTCGGTGCTGTGCCTGTGCAGCATGGTTCTGGCCGTGGTGATGAACGCCGGATACTCGATCGAGGTCGGCATCGCCGCATCCCTCACCACGGCACTTGTGGTGGGCGCATTCAACGGCATCCTGATTGCCTATGTGGGCCTTCCCTCGTTTGTGGTCACGCTGGGAATGCTGTCGGTCGCGCGCAGTCTTGCCATGGTCGCGTCAGGCAACACCGTGGTGTTCGAGTTCGGGCCGGATCACGATCTTCTGTTGGCTCTGGGTGGCGGGGCGTGGTTTTTCGGCATCGCCAACCCGGTGATGTACATGATCGTGCTGGGCCTGCTGACCGGCTTCGTGCTGCGGTTCACCCGGTTTGGCCGTCATGTCTTTGCCATCGGCGGCAATGAACACGCAGCCACGCTGACCGGCGTTCCGGTCAAGCCGATCAAGGTCGCCGTCTACATGATTTCTGCCCTGTCGGCCGGAATTGCGGGCATCGTGCAGACCGGCTGGCTGGGCGCGGTGACCACCAACCTTGGTGCCGGGATGGAACTGCAGGTGATCGCGGCGGCGGTGATCGGCGGCGCAAACCTTGCCGGCGGTGGCGGCACCGCCCTTGGCGCCATCATCGGCGCCATGCTGATCGAGGTGATCCGCAACTCTCTGGGCCTCTTGGGCATCAACGCCTTCTGGCAAGGCACCTTCATCGGCGGCGCGATCCTGTTTGCCGTGATGTTCGACCGGCTGGCGAACTATCGCCGCAACAGCTGACCGGGCGGATCAGCCGGGATACCGCACCTTTCGGGGGCCATCGGGTTGCCCTACGCCGGCAATGCCGCCTCCGTCAGATCATCGACATGCGCGAGATTCCGCATCAGCGGCCTGTCGCCCGCATCGCGCAACAGGGGGATGGTGCCAAGCGTGCCGCAACGTTGCGCCACATCCGGGGCCGACATGGGTCGCCAATCCAGCCCGCCGGACAGATCTCTGAATGAAAGGCTTTGGCGCAAGTTGTCCTCTTCGGTGATCCACGGCGCGCCCTGACAACAGCCGTTGATGCCGCATTGCCCAATCGCTTTACCCACCGCGGCCACAATCTGACCTTTCCGCGTCTTTGTGCGGCTCCGAGGGCTTGTTCAGGCCACCTGGCGTTCGAAGGCCAAGGGCTTTTCCCTCCCGATGGTGAATGCCTTCGGCGGGGTTGCAGAAGCCGTTGATGGATTGGGGGATGGCTGTTT
>JANOQT010000108.1:0-32904 GCA_031415015.1 Paracoccaceae bacterium | reverse complement strand
CTGAAACTTGTCGGGCTGGTCACCAAGACGGGCTACGACTGTCCGCTGTCGCAATACATGCTGGCGGATGCGCTTGGCCTGAGCGCGGTGCATGTCAACCGGGTGTTGCGTCAATTGCGCGAGATGGGGCTTTTGACGTTTCACAAGAGCCACGTTACCTTTGACGATTTTGACGGACTGGTCACACTTGCTGACTTTGACAAGACGTATCTGGATCACGACGGCCCACTGTTAGGCTGAAATGATCACCTTGAGCGCCTTGGTCTTGGCGGCATTGCCGAAGGTGGCGTAAGCCTCGATGATGTCAGCCAACTTGAAGCGGTGCGTGATCAGCCGCGCAGGATCTATCTTTTTGGCGGCCACCGTCTTGAACAGCATCGGAATCGTCACGGTATCGACCAGCCGCGTGGTGATGGCAATGTTGCGATCCCACAGGGTTTCCAGGTGCAGATCAACCTTGGTGCCGTGGACGCCTACATTGGCGATGATGCCGCCCGGTGCGATCAGATCCTGACAAAGCGCAAAGGTTGCAGGCACGCCAACAGCCTCGATCACGCAATCCGCACCGCGCTTGTCGGTCAGTTTCATCACCGCCTTGACCGCCTTTCCGTCCGCACTGTTGATAGTGCAGGTCGCCCCAAATTTCTTGGCGATTTTCAGACGGTTGTCGTCCAGATCAATCATGATGATCTGCCCGGGCGAGTAGAACTGCGCGGTCAGCAGTGCCGCCAGACCAATCGGCCCCGCGCCCACGATCACCACCACCGACCCCGGGGCAACCTTGCCATTCAGGACACCGCATTCGAACCCAGTGGGCAGAATGTCACTCAGCATCACCAGCGCTTCTTCGTCTGCGCCTTTGGGGATGTGATACAGGCTGAAATCCGCGTGCGGCGTGCGCACGAACTCGGCCTGCGTGCCGTCGATGCGGTGGCCCAGAATCCAGCCGCCGGTGGTGCAATGCGAATACATCTGGCGGCGGCAGTAGTCACATTTTCCGCACGAACTGATGCACGAGATCAGCACATGATCGCCCGTCTTGAAGGACGTGACAGCCGCCCCGACCGCATCAATGATGCCCACACCTTCGTGCCCAAGAATCCGCCCCGGTTCGCAACTTGGCACATCGCCCTTGATGATATGCAGGTCGGTGCCGCAGATCGTCGTTCTGGTGATCCGCACTATGGCATCGGTTGGCGAGATGATGTCCGGCTTGGGCCGATCTTCCAGCGCAGTTTTGCCGGGCCCGTTATAAATCAGCGCTTTCATCGGGTGTGTCCTTGCCTGCCGCAGCGGCGGTATGCCGTCACCCTTGTGTTGCGCGTTCCGGGTGATCGTGCACTGATCCAGATTGGTCTGGGTCAGATGACCCGTCTTTGGTGATCCGGGTCCCCGCCCGACCCTCAAGAATGGCGCGGGCATCTTGCAAAGTGCCGATCCCGGCCAGCCGCCCGCCCGCCCGCACAAAGGCACTGGCCGCTGCAATCTTCGGACCCATCGACCCCGCGGCAAATACCAGTGTGTCAAGCGCATCGGGGGTGATCGTTCTGATCTCCGCCTCGGCCGGGGTGCCCCAGTCGCGCATCACCGCGGCCACGTCTGTCAGCATCAACAGCGCATCGGCGTCCAACGCCAGCGCCAGCAGGGCCGCAGTCCGGTCCTTGTCGATCACCGCTTCGACCCCTTCCATGTCGCCTGCCGCATTGCGGACCACCGGAATTCCCCCGCCACCGGCGCAGATGACGCAGATGCCTGCATCGACCAGCACCCTGATTGCCGCCAGCCCCAGAACACGCTGTGGCAAAGGCGAGGGCACAACCCGGCGCAGGCCGCCTTTGGGGTCCGAAACCATGGACCAAAGATGTTCAGCCCCGATGAGTTTGCCTTCTTCGGCCGTGTAGACCGGGCCAATGGGCTTGGTTGGCTGATCGAAAGCGGGGTCGGCAGGGTCCACTTCGACGCGGGTCAGCAAGGTGGCGCATTCCGATCCCGGCGGCAGGGCATTCATCAACTCCTGTTCAATCAGATAGCCGATCATCCCTTCGGTTTCCGCCCCAAGGACGTCCAGCGGCCACAGCGCATCCGGCGCATACGAGGCCGCCTGCAGTGCCATCAGGCCAACCTGCGGGCCATTGCCATGCGCCACGATGATCTGATGTTCCTTCGCCAGGTCGGCCAGCGACAAAGCGGCAATGCGAACATTCGTTCGCTGCGCGTCATATGTCATCGGCTCGCCCCGTTTCAGCAGGGCATTGCCACCAAGGGCCACGACAATGCGCATCTACGCACCCAACGTGGCGACAAGAACCGCCTTGATCGTGTGCATCCGGTTTTCCGCCTGGTCAAACACCACCGACGCTGCGGATTCGAACACCGCCTCGGTCACCTCCATGCAGTCGATGCCGAACTTCTGGTAGGTTTCCTCCCCCACCTCGGTGTTACGATTGTGAAAGGCGGGCAGGCAGTGCATGAACTTGGCATAAGGGTTGCCCGTCGCGGCCATCACCTCGGAAGTTACGCGGTAGGGCGTGAGCAATCTGATGCGCTCGGCCCAGACCGCATCCGGCTCGCCCATCGACACCCAGACATCGGTATAGACGAAATCGCAGGTCTTCACGGCCGCGATCACATCCTCTGTCAGCACAATTCGGGCGCCCGTCACCTCGCCCATCGCCTGACACTGCGCGACAAGCGCCGGGTCGGGCCATAGTGATTTTGGCGCGCAGAACCGCGCAACCATGCCAATTTTCGCGGCCCCCACCATCAGCGACGCGGCCATATTGCCAGACGCATCCCCGAGATAGGCAAAGGTGATGTCGGACAGATGCTTATGAGTAAACTCATGCATCGTCATCAGGTCGGCCAGGACCTGCGTCGGATGGAAATCGTCGGTCAAGCCGTTGTAGACAGGCACACCCGAAAACGCGGCCAGCGTTTCGGCGTCCGTCTGTGCAAAGCCGCGATATTCGATGGCGTCATAGAACCGGCCCAGCACGCGGGCCGTATCCTTCATGGTCTCCTTGTGCCCGATATGACTGCCTGATGGGCCGATATACGTCACATGCGCGCCCTGATCAAAGGCCGCAACTTCGAAGCCGGATCTTGTGCGCGTGCTGTCCTTCTCGAAAATCAACGCGATGTTCTTGCCGCCCAGCCGGGGTTGTTCGGTGCCCGCCTGTTTCGCAGCCTTCAGGCTGGCGGCAAGTCTGAGCAGATAGCGGATTTCATCGGGCGTAAAGTCGAGCAGTTTCAGGAAACTGCGGCCATGCAGGTTTTGCGGCATATTTTCCTCCTATACCGGATCGCGGATCAACGGGCAGGTCATACAGTGCGCACCACCCCTGCCCCGGCCCAGTTCGGCCCCGGGAATGGTGATAACCTCCACTCCTGCCTTGCGCAGCAGAGTGTTGGAGTGGGTGTTGCGTTCGTAACCGACCACGACACCGGGGCTGATGCATAAGACGTTGTTGGCGTCGTCCCACTGTTCGCGCTGCGCCTCGTAAGCGTCGCCACCGGTGGGGACAGTGCGAAGGGCTTTCAAGCCCAACGCCTCGGCCACCACATCCAGAAAGGGCTGCGTTTCCTCGACCACATCCATCTTGTCGCCCTTTCCGGGGCGCAAGGAATAGGTCTGGATCGCGTCCGTCACCTCGGTGAAGGCCGTCACCAGATCGCGGTCGCAAAAGGTGAATACGGTGTCCAAATGCATGGCCGAGCGGCTGCGCGGAAACTGGCAGGCAATGACGCGGTCCGCCCCACCCCCGGCAAACAGACCCCGCGCTACCTGGCCAACCGCCTGCGGCGTGGTCCGTTCTCCCATCCCGATCAGCACGACACCATTGCCGATCGGCATGACGTCACCGCCTTCGATCGTGGCGGGGCCGTGATCCACCAGCGGGTCACCCCACCAGATCGGAAAGCCCGCATCCTTGAAATCGGGGTGAAACCGGTAAACGGCAGCGAGGTTTAACGTCTCCAGCCGCCGTGCCGCCCAGTGCATCGGATTCAGTGTCACGCCGCCGTAAATCCAGCAGGTGGTGTCGCGGGTAAAGATATGGTTCGGCATTGGCGGCAGCACGAAATCCTGCGGGCGCAGCATCGGGATCAGCACGCCCGCGCGTGGAATGGGCAGTTCAGCGCGGTTCATGCCCCCAATCAGGATCGTGGACAGGGCTTCGGCGTCCATTTCCATCAGACAGGCGAACAGGTCATCCGACAGGCCGACACCCACCGAATTGTCGTTGATCCGCGCGGACAGCAGCCATTTGCGCGCGTCCATGTCGCGCAGCGTTTCCTCCAGCAGTTCGCGCAGAAACACCACCTCCACCCCACGTTCGCGTAAGCTGTCGGTGAAGGTCATATGCTCGACCCGCGCCTGCTTGACCCAGATCACATCGTCAAACAGCAGCGCCTCGCGGTTGTCTGGCGTCAGCCGCGCCATCTCCAGTCCGGGCCGGTGAACCATGACGCGGCGCAGTGTGCCCGCCTCGGAATGAACGCCATATGGGATCGTCATGTGGTTTCCTATGTGACAAGGACAGCGAGGCTTAGCGCCGCCATGATGATAACGGTCAGCGCCAGAAGCAGCGGCCAGAGGAACCGCAGCCACCGCTCATACGGTACCCGGCCAATCGCCAGCCCCCCCATGACAACGGCTGAAGTGGGGGTGATCAGATTGACGATGCCGCTGGCGGTGGCAAAGGCGGTCACCACCAAAGCGCGGTCGACTCCGGCGAAATCGGCAACCGGGGCAAGGATCGGCATGGTCAGAACCGCGAGGCCCGAGGTGGAGGGCACAAGGAACGACATGCCCACCTCGATCCAGTAGATCACGGTAATGAACGCAACCTTTGGCAGCCCCGCCACAGAGGTTTCGGCGCTGTGAAGAATGGTATCGGTGATCAGCCCCGCATCCATCACCACAACGATGCCGCGCGCAAGACCGATGATCAGCGCCACGCCCAGCAAGTCGCGCGCCCCCGTCAGGAAAGCCTCGGTCAGACGCGCCTCGCCCAGCCGCGCCACCAGTCCCACGATGATGGCCGCGATCAGGAACAGGCCGGACATCTGCGCCATCCACCAACCCTGACTTGAGACGCCCCAGATCATCACGGCAAATGTCAGCGCGAACAGGATCAGCACGATCTGGTGCAGCCCGGTGAATGTCGCCGGTCCGGAGTTATCGGCACGAAGGAAATGCGCCTCGTTCGCTGCCTTCTTGTCAAAGACCAAAGACCTTGAAGGGTCCGCCTTTACCCGCGCCGCATAGCGCATCACGAAAGCGACCGTCACAATCCAGCACAGGCCCAGAATGATCAGCCGCAAGGTCAAGCCGTCGGCAAAAGTCACCCCAGCCGCATCCGAAGCGATCACGGTCGAAAAGGCGTTGATCGTTGACCCCAGTACTCCGACCCCCGCGCCCAGCATGATCACGGCCACCGCCACCACCGCGTCATACCCCGCTGCGATCATCACAGGGATCAACAGGACGTAGAACGCCAGCGTTTCCTCGGCCATGCCGTACGTTGTGCCCCCCAACGCGAACAAGGCCATCAGGAACGGAATCATCCAGTTCTCGCGCCCCTTCAGCCGGACCATTGCCCGGGCAATGCCCGCATCGATTGCCCCGGTGGCCGTCACGACACCGATAAACCCGCCGATGATCAACACGAACAGCGACACGTCTATGGCATTGGCAGTGTAACTGTCAGGGTCATAGAACCCGGCGATTGGCGCCAGGATCACGTCAAGCACGCCTTGCCGGTTGGGGTCGGTCGGCGCATAACTTCCCGCCACGGGGATATCCTTGCCCAACGCCTCTGACGGCACACGATCATAAAGTCCCGCTGGAATGATCCAGGTCAGCACCGCCACCAGAATGATCAGCGCGAACAAAATGGTAAAGGCAGATGGAAACCGAAATCCGACAGGTGCCGGTGTTGCGGGAACGGGCTTGGCGGGCATGGCATGGTCCCTTTCAATCACGGCCTGACGCCTGTCATGGCCGGGGTGGAAGAACTTGCGACTTGCCGGAACCGATAGTTCAAAACCCTCCTGCCAGCGCTGATCCAGATCAATGCTGCAGCTGCAAAAGTCGGGCAACAGTGAGCGCACCTGCCGTCGCCCGGCCAACGTCGTAGCGGCTCAAGCCAGTGGAGACCTTTCATGGACGCAGCAAATCCGGACACAGTGGGTGTCGGGCTGTCGGTCACCGAGGCACAGGCCCGTCTCGCTGCTGACGGCCCCAACGCCCTGCCCCATGCCAAGCGCCGGTCGCCTTTGCACATTATCCTGAATGTGCTTCGCGAGCCGATGCTGGCGCTGCTGCTGGCTGGGGGTATTGTTTATCTTCTGCTGGGCAGCCGGGCCGAGGCGCTGATCCTGCTGGCCTTTGCCTGCATGTCGATCACCATAACGGCGGTGCAGGAAGCCCGCACCGAACGCGTGCTGGAAGCGCTGCGCGATCTGACAAGCCCGCGCGCGCTGGTTGTGCGGGGTGGCGAACGGGTGCGCATCGCGGGCACGGATGTGGTGCGCGGTGATGTCATTGTACTGGCCGAAGGCGACCGGGTGCCCGCCGACGCGCGGTTGTTGCAAGCGTCGGATCTTTCGGCGGACGAATCCCTGCTGACGGGCGAAGCGGTACCGGTGCGAAAGGTGGCAGGCGGTCAAAACGCCTCTGCAAGACCTGGGGGCGAAGATCAGCCTATGGTATTTTCCGGCACGCTGATCGTGCGCGGTACGGCTCTGGCCGAAGTGACGGCCACCGGCGCGCACAGTGAAATCGGCAGGATCGGTGCGTCGCTGAACCAGCTGGAAACCGGTACGCCCCATCTGCAGCGCCAGATGCGGACCCTTGTCATGGCCTTCGCATTGATCGGCGGGGCGGTGGCGCTGTTGGTCGTAGGGCTGTACGGCTGGCTGCGTGGTGACTGGCTGGACGGGGTGCTGGCGGGTATCGCCGTCGGCATGGCGATGTTGCCCGAAGAGTTTCCAATGGTGCTTGCCGTATTCATGGCGATGGGAGCCTGGCGGATATCGCGCGCCCGGGTGCTGACCCGGCGCGCGTCGGCGATAGAATCGCTGGGGGCCGCGTCCGTGCTGTGCACCGATAAAACCGGCACGCTGACCGAAAACCGCATGACCATAGCTGCGCTGCATCTGGCGGATGGGCAGTCGTTTCAGATCGGACAGGACCCCGTGCCGGAGGCCTTTCGCGAACTCGGCGCGGCGGGGGTCATGGCCTCGGCCCCGGACCCCTTCGATCCTATGGAGAAGGCATTTCATGCGCTGGCAAAGGCGGACCTGCGCAAGGACGAGACATTGCCGGGGATCGGGCGCAGGCTTGTGCGGTCGTACCCGCTGTCACCCGAACTGCTGGCGATGTCACAGGTTTGGGACAACACGGGCACCGGGCCAGAGGGCGCCGCTGGCCACATGATCGCGGCCAAAGGGGCCCCCGAGGCGATTGCCGAATTGTGCCACCTGACGGCCGAGGCACGCGGGGCGATGATGCTGGCAGTGGACGCCTTGGCCGCCCGCGGCCTGCGGGTATTGGGCGTGGCCGAAGCGGGCTTTGCGGGCGAAATCCTGCCCCCGGACCATCACCATTTCGACTATCGGTTTCTGGGTCTGGTGGGTCTGGCCGACCCCCTGCGCGCCTCGGTTCCGGCTGCCGTGGCCCAATGCAAATCCGCAGGGATCAAGGTGATCATGATCACCGGCGACTATCCCGCCACGGCGATGACGATTGCCAAGGACGCGGGCATCGGCGGCGACGCGGTCATCGACGGCACTGCTTTGGCCGCGATGTCAGACGACGATCTGGCCAGCGCCGTGCGGACCGCAACCGTCTTTGCCCGGATCCAGCCGGAACAGAAACTTCGCATTGTCAAAGCGTTGCAGGCCAGTGGTGCCATTGTCGCTATGACCGGCGACGGGGTGAATGACGCGCCCTCGCTGAAAGCCGCCGATATCGGCGTGGCCATGGGCGGGCGCGGGACCGATGTCGCCCGCGAAGCGGCTGCTATCGTGCTGCTGGATGATGATTTCGGGTCAATCGTCACAACCGTCCGGCTTGGACGGCGCATCTACGACAACCTGCGCAAGGCGATGTCATTCATTTTGGCCGTGCATGTGCCCATCGCGGGCCTTGCCCTGATCCCCCTCGCGTTCGGCATGCCACTACTGTTCGGCCCGGTGCACATCGCGTTTCTGGAAATGGTGATCGACCCGGTGTGCTCCCTGGTGTTCGAGGCAGAGACGGAAGAGGACGGTGTGATGGAACGCCCGCCCCGCCCGGTGTCGGAACGGCTGTTTTCGACCCCGACGATCATCTGGAGCCTGCTGCAAGGCGCGCTGGTGCTGGGCGTCGTCACCACGATCCTGTTTCTGGCGCCCGGATATGGCTTTGACACAGACCAAGTGCGCGCCCTGACGTTTCATTCGCTGGTGCTGTGTGTGGTGGCGCTGATCTTCGTGGATCGCTCTGTCTCCTCTTCGATCATCACCGCCATCACCCGCCCAAACCGCGCATTGGCCTTTGTGGTGCCGGTGGTGGCGGTGCTGCTGGCGGTGACGGTGTTCTGGGCCCCGGCGCGGGAATTGTTCCGCTTTGGCGTGTTGGACCCGCAATGGCTGGTCGTACCGTTGGGTGCCGGGGTGACTGTCCTGATCGTTCTGGAAGTGCTGAAACCCATCTGGCGCAGCGCCTCCCGCGTTGGCGGATCACAGCCGATGCGGCTTACCACATCCGCAAATCTTTCGACTGATTGATCTTGATCAATACGTGCCAGAGCGATGTTGCGTGATGGTCGGGCTCAGCCAGCCCCACCCGCCCCCTTTCCCGCCAAAGGAGATCACCATGAAAGGTTATGTCGGCAATATCGAGGACCTGACCGAAGACAACAGCGACTTTCGCCACGTCCTGTACACCGGCCAGCACCTGCAACTTGTGCTGATGGCACTCACGCCCGGTCAGGATATCGGATCCGAGACGCATGCGACACATGATCAGTTCTTCCGCATTGAAGAAGGCCGGGGCGAGGTTGTGATCGACGGCATCACCACCAGCGTCAAATCCGGAGACGGCATCGTTGTGCCCGCAGGTGCGCTGCACAACCTTAAGAACACCGGAAAAAAACCCATGCGGCTTTACACGCTCTATGGCCCACCCAACCACGTCGACCATCTGGTACAGGGCAAGAAATCCGAAGCGGAAGCATCGCACGAAAGTTTCGACGGCGTGACGACCGAAACATCCGCTCCGCAACCATCCCCGGTCTGACCGACAAGACAGGGGTGATCATGCGCAACGATCAGGGTCAGCGCCGAAGGTCCCGCTGTCCGGACACCAAGGCGCTGATCCATGTCCGTAGATCGATCACGTCAAGCACCCCGGTCCTTGTATCCTGCCGGATGGCTGTTCCGGCTTTTGCCAAAGCTGCTGGTCGGCCATTCGCGTGGAAGCGGCGTGCGGTCGAAGGCTCGTTCTGGTTCGAATGGCGTTCCGTTCAGCCGATGTCGGCAACTGGCACTTCGGCCGCGCGGAATGTTGCGGAATTTTGCACAATTGGCATTTGCAGCGCGTCGCTTGCTTTGGGCGCGGCGCGAACCCGCACTGACCCAAGCGCACAAGGCACCATGTCAGCAAGGATATTACACCATGGTTGACCGCAGACATCTGATGATCGCAGCCGGAGCCGCCGGGGTCGGTCTGGCTGGGGCTGGTTGGTCAGGACTGCGCCGCATGGGGTCGATGGCGACTTATGCAGCAGACCTGGCCCCGCTTCGGGCCGCCCTGCCCGCCGACCCGGC
Source organism: Paracoccaceae bacterium (assembly GCA_031415015.1). Classification (GTDB taxonomy): domain Bacteria; phylum Pseudomonadota; class Alphaproteobacteria; order Rhodobacterales; family Rhodobacteraceae; genus JAUYQR01. The sequence goes on along the minus strand of JANOQT010000108.1, from coordinate 23,088 downwards.
CCCCCGCGACCTGATCCGTTTTGCCACGCTGGCCGCCAATAGCCACAATGCCCAAGCGTGGCAATTCCGGGTGAGCCCGGCCCGAATCGACATCGTGCCCGACCTTTTCCGGGCGACGCCGGTCGTGGACCCTGACAATCATCACCTCTATGTAAGCTTGGGTTGTGCTGCCGAGACCTTGTCGCTTGCGGCTGCGTCGCGTGGGCTACCGGGGCAACTGCGGTTTGATCCCGCCACAGGCGAGATCCGTTTTAACTACGCCAAGGGGGTCGCATCCGATACGCCTTTGTCCGATGCCATCGCGCAACGCCAGTCGACACGCTCGGACTATGACGGTTCAACCCTGAGTGCTGCCGATGTGACCCTGTTGGCAAATGCTGCCCACATTTCTGGCGTGGACCTTATCTTGATGACAGAGCGCCCGCAGCTTGCACGGCTGTCCGATCTGATCGCGACCGGCACCGCCGCACAGATTGCCGACCCGGCATTCATCCGCGAACTTAAACTTTGGATGCGGTTCAATCCCAGAAGTGCCCTGCAATCCGGCGATGGGCTGTTCAGCGCCACCAGCGGCAACCCGGTGTTGCCCGATTGGCTGGGGCCAGTTGCGCTGGACTGGACCAACACGGCAGCGGATGAGAACCGGAATAACGCGGCCAAAATCGCCTCGTCATCCGGTATCGCAGTGTTCGTCAGCGCAAAGGATGACCCCGAACACTGGGTGCTTGCGGGCCAGGCCTGTCAGCGGTTTGCCCTGCAAGCCACTGCGATGGGCCTGAAACACGCCTTCCTGAACCAGCCGGTTGAAGTGCCGGACCTGCGGGACGAACTTGCCGCACTGGTAGGGCTGACAGGTCGCAGGCCAGACCTTGTGATGCGGTTCGGACGCGGGGCTGTGATGCCGTTTTCGGCACGCAGGCCGGTTGATGCGGTCCTGCTATGACCCGGTACCGGGTCAACAGGCGCCGTGTTGTGATGGTCTGCGGAATGATCCTGTGTGCCGCAGCACTGGCAATCTGGTGGCAATTCCGAACCGACATGGCGATGGCACGCGCCCGGACCGCGCACCAGAGTACATTGGTTGAAACCCCTTGCGGTCCGATCGAATACCAGCAGGCCGGGACCGGCATGCCCTTGTTGGCGGTGCACGGCAGTGGGGGTGGCCATGATCAGGGCATGGCCTTTGCTGCACCCCTGACCGCACGCGGCATCCGCGTGATCGCGATGTCGCGTTTTGGGTATCTGCGGACGCCGATGCCAACCGATGCCTCTACCGAGGCGCAGGCCGATGCGTTCATCTGCCTTATGGACGCGCTTGACCTTCAGACAACCGCCGTGATGGGCGGGTCTGCCGGGGCGCTTTCAGCTTTGCAAATGGCAATCCGGCACCCGGACCGGGTTTCCGCGCTGATCCTGCTGGTACCCTTGGCCTACAAGCCGCCGACCGAAGCCAATTCGACCCTGCCCATGGAACCTTGGGTTGAAAACCTGATGATGAAAGCCGTCGGATCGGACTTTCTGTTCTGGTCAGGTCAGCACCTTGCGCGCAGACAATTGATCGGCACTGTTCTGGCCACACCACCTGAGGTGCTGGACACAGCCAGCCTGTCCGAACAGGCGCGGATCGACGCGATTCTGGACAATATCCTGCCGGTCTCGGCCCGCGCTGCCGGGTTGCGTCAAGACACAGCCGCAGGCAAGGCAATGACCCCGGCCCGGCTTGATCTGGTGCGGGCACCAACCCTGATCATCTCTGCCCGCGATGATCTTTTTGGCACCTTTGCCAGCGCCCAGTATGTCGCAGGCCAGATTGCCGGGGCCAAATTCCTTGGGTTCGAGACGGGCGGACATACCTGGGTCGGGCACAACGACGAAGTCATGGACGCAATCACCGACCTGATCTTGACGCCAACCGGCGGGAGCCTGCCTTGAAATGGTCCGTTAAAACATCCTCGTCTGCGGTCGGCCGCAGCGATCCCGGCACAAAGCGAGGTGTTGACCCGCCGGCCGACACTCTTTCGGACACAGCAGGCACTCGCCAGCAGGCTTGAACCATTGGCGCTTTCACGCGCTTACCGCCACCGCCTTCTCAGCCATCCCGCAGAAGACCCCGGCCCGCTTCACACTGTCAACCAAGGCCGTGGTGCGCCCGGCGGTCAGGGTTTGAGGTGCACAGCCGATCTTTGCAGCCGATCTTCGAGATCATCGGCAAGACCGCCCGACAGCGGGGTCCACGCTGGCCCTCGTTGTTCACGACCAAGGGCACAGCGGGCGAAAACCAGGTAATTGCCGTGCTCAGTATGCAATATCCCGCACAGGTGCAGGAGCGTCAGGCACACCAGACGGGGTTCAGGGGCAACGGTCTCTCCGCGCAGAGTGAACCGACGCTCAACCGATTGTCGCCGCCGCCACGGTGACCCAAAGCGGACGATAGACCTTGAGTGCGACGACCATACAGTGTAAGCCCTGTTGGGTCAGGACCCGTGCTCGGTCCCAGCCAAAACATGACAGCCGCTGCGAAGGCTATGGCTGGGACGAAGCCCTTCGGGCATCCGTCCAAGAGGGGGGTAACCCTGCGCCAGTCCTTCAGCCGCCCGAACGCGATCTAGGTCAGGTTGCAGCGCTTGTCGTGCTTGACGGGTATGCCGCGCGACTTCCCCGGTTGGCCAGCAGCCACGCGGCGGGGGCAGGCTGCCCGGGCAAGGTCGCCGCACCAGTGGTGTCGCTGGCCAGCCCGTCCATCATCCGGGCGAGGGTGCTCTGTCGCCCCATCGCGTCCAGCGGTACAGAGCGTCTTCCTCAGGCCATGGTCCCCGGGCGCGTCGCACCACCGCAAGCCATTGCGATTGAAAAAGATAATGCCGCTCTGGACCCGCCCCCCCTCTCACGGTTTGCAGGCAAACCGGTGCCGGATAACGGGATCAGCAACGCGCGGCTTGCAACGGCCGACGGGAAGGAAGGGCTTCGGCCACGCCATCTTTGCGTCGGTCAGCCAGAAAGGGTGCGCATCGGTCAGCCTTCTTGCGGAGCCTGCATCATGCCGCAGGCGGAAGATGGATGGGACCTGAGCCCCGCGCGACACAGAGGTTCTGTATCACCCACACCAGCGTTGGCTGGAACGCAAAGATCAAGGTGGCGCCCGGCGTCCCGGTGCGGGTAGCGGGTACTTTCTTCATGGGCGAAGATGGACGCAGCGCTTTTTCGCCAGAAGAGTCTTGGGCTTTTCCCGCTGATATCTTGCAACGAACGGGTGAAATCGCGCCGGGCGAATTGTTGCGCCAAATCGCCGAACCCATCTGGTTTCCGACGCCCTTTTGCCCAGTCAGAGAGTGTCCTGGTAAGCGGTCGATAACACCTCGGCGGTAGGAACCATGACAAACAGAGTGATCGGCGTGACGATGCTGATCCGGTTTGGCGGAACCGATCTTGTCTCTGCGCTCCGTGTCGAGAGGCGGGCGGCACCGGTTGACGCAACCGGAGTGTGCTCTTGTCCGGTGCCAGTCTTGTCGGGGCTTCCCCGTTCTGTGTGGGTGGCCATCACCGCCGACACCATGCCGTCAGCTTTCGACTGACGGGTGGGAGTGCCTTGCTTGGCCGAAGCCAAAGTGCTGACTTTGCATCTGGCAGGACCGTGCATATCCCGACTGCCCCCGTGATACTTGCAAAACAACATGCAGCGCTTGAGCCCCCGAAAGAGCTCCTACCCTGTAACCAGCCCGTCGCCCACCACGATCTGCCGCCGACAGGTCGCCGCGATCTTTTCGTCGTGGGTCGAAATCAGGAACGTCGTCCCCTCATCGCGGTTGATCTGGCCGATCAGCTCCATCACCTGCGACGCCGAGGCGCGGTCGAGGTTGCCGGTGGGTTCGTCCGCCAGCACCAGTTCGGGGCGGTTCATCAGGGCGCGGGCCACCGCGACACGTTGTTTCTGACCGCCTGACAGGTTGGTGGATGGAAAATCGATCCGGTCAGCCAGTCCCATGCGGCCCAGAAGATCACGCCCCCGCGCGCGCGCCACGGCCGTCTCGCGCCCTTCGCGCACGGCGGTGGGGAAGATCACGTTTTCAAGGGCGGTAAAGTCAGGCAGCAGGTTGTGAAACTGAAACACAAAGCCGATGTGCCGGTTTCGGAAATCGGTCAGGGCACGGTCGTCGGCTACCGTCAAGTCCTGCCCCAGCATCATGTGACTGCCGGACGTCGGCTGCATCAACGTGCCCAGAATGGTCAGCAAAGTGCTTTTCCCGGATCCGGACGGGCCGAGCAAAGCCGCCAGTTCGCCATGTTCCAAACGCAGGTTCAGCCCGCGGAGCACCCGGGTTTCGGTGTCGCCGGACCCGTAGGTTTTCACCAGATCGCGGATATCCACCAGCGCCGCCGTCATTGCCCGATCGCCGTCACCGGATCCACCTGTGCCGCCGCCCGCGCCGGAAGAATTGACGCCGCGATTGCCCCAAGTGCTGTCAGCAGGATCGCCATCCCGTAAGCGCCCTGCCGGATGTCTATCGGCAGATCGCCGGGCACGAATTCTTCGCGCGTCGGAAAGCCCAGCAGGGCCAGATACCCAAATGCTGCCCCAAGGAGGCCGCCCATCAGCCCGATCAGTGCGCCCTGGCTGACAAAGACCACCAGCACAAACCAGCGCGCCGCCCCCATCGCCCGCATGATCCCGATCTCGGGTCGCCTGCGATAAGTTGACAACAACAGGGCGGACGAGACCCCGATGATGATGGTGATCATGGCAAAAGTCTTCAGGATGTAGCCGACCTGAGCCTGCGCATTCAGGGCGTCCAGCAGTTGTGCAGCCTGCTCGGTCCATGACTTCGCCTCAAGACCGGTCAGGGCCTGCACGCGCAACGCCATGGCATCGGCGTCGTACAGGTCGGCCAGCTTTATCTCGATCCGCGTCACGCCCTGCGGCATGCCGAACAGGTTGCGCGCAGTGGCACGGCTGACATAGGCCGTGGCGCGGTCGGCCCCGCCCTGCCCGATCTCAAATATCCCCGACAGCGTCAGTACAACCTCCACCCCGGCCGAAGATTTGACCCGAACGGTCTGGCCCAGTGAAATCTTAAGATCCTCAGCCAGCGTCTTGCCGATAACGACGGACCCTGAATCAAGCCGTGCAGTGCCGGCGATGATGTAGCCATCCAGATCCAGGATCGCAGACTCTTTGCCCGGTTCCAACCCGATCACGCTGACCTGCAGCACTTGCGCACCGCGCGTCACAAAACCTGGACCATTCACCTGTGACGACACGGCCACCACGCCCGGCAGTGCTTCGATCAGCGGGATGAACGCTTCGGTGCTGCGCAGTTGGACATCGGCGGTGCCTGCCTCTTGCTGAATGGCAAGAACTAAACCGGGCGATGCGTCAGAGTTCGAGGGGAAGATTGCGGGCACGTCTGCCACTGCCTCGATCGTGACATGGCTGATGTCGCCCACGGTTGAGGAGATGATGAATTCAGCCAAGCCTCCGATCAGTGCGCTCATGAAGATAAAGATGAAGACTCCGACGGCCACGCCTACCACCAGAAGGATCGTTTGCGCCTTGCTTGCGGTCAGGTAACGAATGGCGATCTTGAAGGCGTAGACCATCAGTTCCCCGCATCTGCCGCAGCGACGCTCACCGTTTGCCCATCCACCAGTCCGGTTGCATCGACGATTACCACTTCACCCGGGTCAAGCCCTTTGGTCACCATCAGCCGCGCGGCTGGCCATGGGACAGTCACCACGTCGCGCCGCTGCACCACGTCGCCTGCCAGCACGAACACTGCATCCCTGCCACCAACCGTGACAACCGCCGCGCGGGGTACAGAAATTGCCAAAGACTGGCTGTCGACCGTAATATTCGCGGTGACCGTCAGGCCCACCGGGGCGACAATGGCCCGATCAAACGCCAGTTTCACCGCCAGAGCACCCGTATCCGCATTCACCTGCGGTGCAACAAAGCTGACCTTGCCGGTCCGGACTCCGGTCTCGCCCACAATCTGCATAACCACCGGCTGGCCAACGGTAATCTGAACGGCGTAGGCCTCATCAACTTCCGTTTCCACAATCAATTGCCCAAGGTCGGCAAGCGTGAACAACACCGTTGCGGGGTCGACCGTCTGACCCACATCGGCCTCACTTGCAACCACCGTGGCCGAAATCGGAGCACGGACGGTATGGTATTCCAGCGCAATCTGCGCTTGATCGAACAGAGCGGTAAGGCGCCCAACCTCTTGGGCTGCGGTCTGCGCACTCCGCTCCGCGTCTTCCAAGGCGGTCCTCGAAACATTCGCGCCAAGCGCGCGGTTACGCTGCACATTTGCCTCTGCCTGCGCCAAAGCCACATACCCGGCATCCAGCCCGGCAAGCGCCTGCCTGACGACCGCCTGCTGCACCGCAGAGTCAATGCGCGCCATCACATCGCCCCGCTTTACCGAGTCTCCGATGGTGGCGATAATGCTTTGCAAGCGCCCGCTTACGGTGGGTCTCACGTCAACCGAGTGCAGGGCCGCAACCTTGCCGTTCACGGCCAGCAGCCGCGTCAGCGGACCGGCGGTCACGGTTTCCACGGTCACCGGCACCGCCTTGCTGGCCCAGGGCTGGAAGTACAGCGCGGCAACCACAATCACCGCCGCTACGGCGATCCCGCCCCACCGCAGAAATCTGTGGCGGGTCACGGCCTGAACGGGGTCACTTACGGGCTCTGCAAGTGGGGCGACCTTTGGGTCAGCGCCATGTTGCTGGGCCAGATCTGTTGTGGTCTTCGTACGCATGTCGACAGAAGGCTGCGTTACGGAAGGGTCCGGATTGGGCCGGGCCGTGTCATTGCCAGACATATGCGTTTGCCGGTTTTATGGTTCTGCGTCTCAAAGCGGCGGTCAACATGATGGCGACACGAACCCAAATTTGGAAATGAACGGAAGTCGGCTTGCGCGTCCCGCCTGTACGAAAGGATGGCAAGAAAGACTTCCCACCCCCGGTCTTTGCCCAATCTGCACATTCTTCGGTGCACTCACATTGATCTGAATCAGCGGTAAAGCAGTTTTCAGCTTTCGGCACGGCGATCTTGTCGCATGGCTTCCAATGCCGCTCGCTCAGGGCGATCCCTCGAACAGCCGTTCGTGCGGCAATTTTGTAGAAATCTGCAGCGGCGTGGGTTTTCCTGAAGCGTCCTTGTTCGGCGCTCTGGGTCTGAACCGATATTGATCCCGAATCTGGATGCTGTTCGCCCAAAAGACCCGGCCGATCGTCGGCGCAGTTCTCGTGTTTTTGCAAGGGGTCCGGCGGCATGTTGGCTTCACCAAGGGTCAGGACGACACCTCCTTGCACGCTTTGGCCGGGCGCTTTCCCATTCCGGCCCGGGCGCCTTAAGGCAATGCGCCTGGGACAACCCTGCCTCAACGATTTCCATCTGAAGAGGTGCCATCATGCTGCGACCTGCGCTTCTGGCTCTTGTACGCCAGCTTCTGACCGACCTGAGATCCGCTCTTGTGGCCAAGGGATAGCGTGAGGCTTCCGACGTTAAGCCAGTCATCGGGCCGCTGCGGACCATCGAGTGGGTGATCCGGCCTGAAGGCAACAAATGGGGGCGCAAAGGGATCGACCTGAACGCATTTCCAGACGCCACGACGCTATCTGAGGGACAGGCCAACAACGGCTGTGATATGTGACGACGAACCGGATGGCACAGCACAAAGCAGTTGCTTCGTACTTGCCGGATGCCAGGCTTGCCTCAATATCTTCCTGTCCAATCGGCTGGCATCGTCAGCGTGTTGTTCTGGGACGCTGGGCGCCTTTCGCTTGCGCCGATCACCGCGCCCACAAGCTGGCATTCGTATCAAGCGATCCAGCCTGTCCTGCCGATGCGAGGCAAAGGGCATTGTTGCGCAGTTCACGCTTGAGGTTTGACGTCCCCTTTGCCATTGACGGCAGGTCATAAGGCTGGTCTCGGCGGTGCCGGGTGCGCGGAAGCGTTTGACGACGGCGGGTTGCATGGACGCGACCGGCAGGGATGCGACCATTTTTTGTCATGCTGACTCGGACCGGCGGCGTTCCCGTGGTGTGATCGGCCTCGGCGGCAGTATGCACTTGACCCTGATCGTCAGGCAAAAACCGGGGCGCCTTCGTCGGGACAAATGCACAGCGCCCGGGCGGTCGTCCTGCGCCGCGTGCGACCCATATTGTTGTCCAACCAGATCGGCAGTGACCCGCGCTGGTGCAGCGCAGTGTAGCTGGAAACGGTCATGGTGCGACAGCGGGCGGGTGTCGGTTGTCTGATGACCCCCGTCTGACCGCATGGCTTTACGGCACGAATCCTGCGTGGCCAGAGGTGTGCAACAGCGCCGGGACGGGGTGGTCGGCCCGGTGATCCATCCCAGCTATCATGCGGGAATACCGAGATGAATCTTCTCAGACCAACTGTGCAACAGAGCCTCACTGCGATCATCGGGGTGGTCAATCCACTGCCCCGCCCGCGTCTCCTTTGGCAATCCAGCGTACATCCCAACCCTGACCGCCGTTGGCCAGCTTCCATCATAGTGGAATACCGGCGCGGGCAAATCTGAAATTGCGCCGCTTGCGTCTTCAAGGTTGCACCAACGGATCACGACACTGCGACCGTGCTGACACAATCGTAACGTTCACTTTGCGCGCCGCGAATAAACTGTAGGACGCACAAAACAGGAGCCGACCATGTTCAAGATGACCACCCTGGCGCTGGCCTTTTCCGCAGGAATGATCGGCAGCGCTTTTGCCGGCGAGCAGTATGTCGACGGGACCGGGTTCGCCGCCTCGGGCTATGACGTGGTGTCATACTTCGATCTGCCGCAGTCTGAAATCGGACAGGCGCAACAGTCACCGCTGGAAGGCATGACCGCCATTACCGCTGACTACAACGGAGCGACCTTTGCCTTTGCGACCGAGGAAAACCGGGCGCGCTTTCTGGCCGATCCCGCAGCTTTCGCGCCTCAGTATGACGGGCATTGCGCTTACGGTGTGGCCAAGGGGGGCAAGGTGCCCGGCAATCCTACCTTGTGGCGAATCTTGGATGGAAAGCTGTATCTCAACATCTCCAAGAATGTCGTCGGGTTCTGGGAAGAGGACATTCCCGGCAATCTGACGCTTTCGACGGGTAACTGGCCGGGGATCGAGCCTGCGCAGGCGTCTAGCGCCAAGATTCCCAATTTCACCTCCAAGGCACCGGTGCCGAACTGATCCGGGCAGAATGGTGACCTCAGATATGAAACCTAACGCGCAGGCCCTTGCCGGACTGCGCGTCCTCGATTTGTCGCGTATCCTTGCCGGGCCGACCGCGACGCAGCTCTTGGCCGATCTGGGGGCCGAAGTGATCAAGGTCGAACGTCCCGGTGCGGGCGATGATACCCGCGGATGGGGGCCGCCGTTTCTGGCCGATGCGCAAGGCCACGATACATCGGAAAGTGCCTACTACCTGTCGGCCAATCGCGGCAAGCATTCGGTTGCGGTCAATATTGCCGATCCGCGCGGGCAGTCCATCGTACAGGCGCTGGCGGCGCAATCCGACATTCTGGTCGAGAACTTCAAACCTGGCGTTCTGGCCCGCTATGGGCTTGATTTCGCGACGCTGAGCCTGACCAACCCGGGATTGATCTATTGCTCGATCTCGGGGTTCGGTCAGACCGGGCCGAACGCACACCGGGCAGGCTATGACTTTCTGGTGCAGGGCGAGGCAGGGCTGATGAGCCTGACCGGCGACGCGGACGGCCCTCCGATGAAGGCCGGTGTTGGCATCGCCGATGTGCTTTGCGGCATGTATGCGGCCGTGGGTATTCTGGCAGCCGTGCAGGCGCGGCATACGTCAGGCCGCGGTCAGCATATTGACCTTGCGCTGATGGACGCGCAGGTGGCGATGCTGGTCAATCAGGGCGTCGCACATCTGACTGACGGGCAGGTGCCGCCACGGCGCGGCAACGATCACCCGACCATCGTGCCCTACGGCACCTTTCCCGCCCGCGACGGCACCTTCATTCTTGCCATCGGCAACGACGCGCAGTTCGCCCGCTTTGCGCACCTTGCAGGCGCGCCCGGACTGGCCATGGACCTGCGTTTCGCAACCAACTCTGCGCGCGTTCGCAATCGCGCGGTGCTGATCCCGTTGCTGGCGGCGCTGACTGCCGGGCGGACCATTTCCGACTGGCTGTCCGATTGTGAGGCCGCACAGGTGCCTGCAGGCCCGGTCAATGATCTGGCGCAGGTGTTTGCCAGCCCACAAGTGGCCACACGCGGCATGCAAGTGCGCATGACCCATGGCTCTGGCCGCGACGTAAACCTGATCGGCAATCCGCTCAAACTGTCGCAGACCCCGGTGACCTATGCAAAGGCACCGCCAGTGTTGGGCGAAGATACCGGGGCGGTGCTTGCACACCATCTGGGGTTGACGGCGGACGAGTTGCAGGCTTTGGCCTCGGCCGGAGTGATTGAAGGAAACCTGAGCAGATGAACAGAACGGGCGCGGACTTCATCGGTGAGGCCTTGCGTCAGGCCGGGGCGACGCATGCTTTCGGCATTCCAGGGGGCGAGGTGCTGGCCCTTATGCAGGGGCTGGACGGGGCGGGCTTGCGCTTTGTGCTGGTCAAGCACGAAAACGGCGGCGGCTTCATAGCCGAAGGAATGTGGCACATGACCGGTGCGCTGCCGGTGCTGGTCGCGACTTTGGGGCCGGGGGTGGCCAATGCGGTGAACGTCGTTGCCAATGCGATGCAGGACCGCGTGCCACTGATCTTTCTGACCGGCTGCGTCGATGCCAGCGATGCCGAGACCTATACCCATCAGGTGTTCGACCATCAGGCCATGCTGCGCCCGGTGGTCAAAGGCACCTTTCGGCTGGCGGCAGGTGACGTTGGGGCCGTGATGGCACAGGCTATTTCACTGGCGACATCCGGGCAGCCCGGCCCGGTCCATATCGACGTGCCGATCAGTGTCGCAGAAACCATCACGACCGAATGCGCTGCTCCGCCTGCCAAATCCGCGCAGCCGCACGGTCCTGACGCGGGCGCGATTGCCGCAGCATTGGCGGCACTTCGCGCCGCCCACCGCCCGCTTGCTCTGGCCGGTGTCGATGCCGTGAATGAGGGAATGGGCCCGCAGATTGCCGCCTTTTGCCATGCCCATGCCATCCCGCTGATCACCACTTACAAGGGCAAAGGCCTTATGAATGAGGCCGACACCCTGTGCCTCGGCGGCGCGGGTCTTTCACCAAGGGCGGACGAGGTGCTGATGCCGCTGATGGCGCAGGCCGATTGCCTGCTGCTGATCGGCTATGATCCGATCGAGATGCGCATCGGTTGGCGCAATCCGTGGACAACTGGTCAGACGGTCATCGAACTGGCCCCCCTGCCCCGCGCTCATGGCATGCACCGTGCCGACCAGATCCTGATCGGTGACATGGCGCGCACGCTAGAGGAGCTGACCCACGACACCCCGCCCCGTTGGCAAGGTGCGGAACCGCAGACAGCCCGCGCCGTGCTGAAAGCCTTGTTCGCGCCGCGCGAAGACTGGGGCCCGCATCAAGTGTTTGCCACCCTGCGTCAGGTGATGCCGGCCGACACGGTGGTTACTGCGGACAGTGGCGCGCACCGCATTCTTGTCAGCCAGATGTGGGACTGTCCTGCGCCACGGCTGATGCTGCAATCCTCGGGCCTGTGCACGATGGCCTGCGCGGTGCCACTTGCGGCGGGGGCCAAGATGGGGCGGCCGGATACGCCAGTGCTGGCCTTTGTCGGCGATGCCGGGCTGGAAATGGGTGCCGGAGAACTGGCCACGCTGGCCGCCGAACACCTGCCCGTGGTCATCTGCGTGCTGGTCGATGACAGCCTGTCTCTGATCGAGATGAAACAACGTGGCACCCGGCGGCCAAACCTTGGCGTCGATTTCGGTGGAACCGGGGCCAGGACCGACTTCGCAGCCCTCGCCCGCGCGTTTGGCGGCCATGGTGTCACGGTGTCGGACACCCGCGCATTGGCGGCAGAAGCAACAAACGCCCTTGCGCGTCAGACCTTTACATTGATCGCCGTTCTGATACCCCGCCGCGCCTACGACGGAGCGTTCTAGGGTCGGTCATACATACTGCTGTCACGTCGGCGTGAGAGCGCTGACATGATCTGAGCCGCGCGTAACAACGTGGCGCAAAACTGCGAAACGCACACGAAGCTGCTCTAACGCTGCAAGAAAAGGTTTGCCCATGCCAATGTCAGACGACCTGAGCGGATTGCCCACATCGCTTTCACCAGACTTGATCGGTGACTGGAACAAGGTGATCCACGGCATCCTTTCGCATGCGGCAACGACGGGGCCCAATCTGAACCGGGCCTTGACGGCGGCTCCGGATTTCGCATTGGGGCAAGCGATACGTGGCATGTCGTGTCTGCTGCTTGGCCGGGCAGAAATGGTGGCCATCGCGCGCGAGGCCTATGCGGCGGCGCTGCAAGGCGCGCCTGCAACGATGCGAGAGATTGCGTTCGTGCACGCACTGGGCGACTGGCTGAACGGCAGACCCTCACGCGCCGCGGCCCGCATGCAGGTGGTGCTTGCATTGAACCCGCGTGACGCGCTGGCAATGAAGCTGAACCAGGCCATCCACTTCGTGATGGGCCGCCCAGATGCGATGCGCACATCCGTAGAAAGCATCATGGAGGCCTGGGCCGATCACCCCATGCGGGGATATCTGCTGGGCTGCCACGCCTTTGCGCTGGAAGAAACCGGCGAGTTCGCCCGGGCCGAACGCATCGGTCGCGCGGGCGTCGATATTGCACCCGACGATGCCTGGGGCCTGCACGCCGTGGCGCATGTGTATGACACCACTGGCCGTGCCCGCGACGGGTTGGACTGGCTGACCGGACGGGAATCGTCCTGGGTCCACTGCCACAACTTCCGCTATCACGTCTGGTGGCACCGTGCGCTGATGCATCTCGATATCGGCGAGTACGACATCGCCCTGGCGCTGTACGATGCCGAAATCCGCGCCGACAAAACCGATGACTACCGCGATATTTCGAATGCCGCATCGCTGTTGTCACGGCTGGAGCTGGAGGGCGTGCCAGTAGGCGACCGCTGGGAAGAACTGGCCACGCTGTCGGAAAATCGCACGACGGACGGCTGCCTTGCCTTTGCCGATCTGCACTACATGCTTGCCCTGTGTGGCGGCAATCGCCACGAGGCGGCGGCGGGGATGATTGCAAGGATGCAGGCCACACGTCCGGCCGCAGACGAGGCTAAACAGGTCATCGCCAAACCCGGCCTGCACATCGCCCAAGGCTTGCAGGCCTTTGCCGCGGGCGAGTATTCGAGTGCCTGGATACATCTGCGCGCAGGCCGCGCCGATCTCCAACAGATTGGTGGCAGCCATGCCCAGAGGGATGTTTTCGACCGGATCACCATCGAGGCTGCCCTGCGCGGCGGTTACATGGATGCCGCCGACGGCCTGCTGCAAGACCGCACGGCCCGTCGTGGCGGCAGCGTGGATGGCTATACAGCTGCACGCCTGTCGCTGATCGATGCGGCCCGCTTGCAGGCCGTCTGACATGCAACGGACTGCCAAAGAACGCGACCTGCGCCTTGATTTCTTTCGGGGCATCGGGATGTTCATCATCCTGATCGCCCATATCACCGACAATCCCTGGACACTGTGGATTCCCGCGCGTTTCGGATTTTCCGACGCGACGGAGGTCTTCGTGTTCTGCTCGGGCATGGCGTCTGCCATCGCCTTTGGCGGCGTGTTTGCCCGGGCAGGCTGGGTGATGGGAACACTGCGCATCGCCCACCGGGTCTGGCAGGTCTACTGGGTGCATCTGGGCGTGTTCTTGATCACGCTTGCGCTGATGGTCGCGCTGAACGCCACCGCCGCATTCCCGCGAGACGAGGTGAAGGCGCTGAACCTGGACCCGTTCCTGAACAACACCGGGCCGAACCTGATAGGCCTGCTGACGCTGACCTACGTGCCAAATTATTTCGACATCCTGCCGATGTATCTCGTGATCCTCGCCCTGATCCCAGTGATGATGGCTCTGGCACAGGTGGACAGGCGGCTTTTCATACTGGCCAGTGGCGGCCTGTGGGTCGCGGCCACGGCGGGGCTCAACCTGCCGGCAGAACTGTGGTTCACCAAACCATCGGCGCGCGAATGGTTCTTCAATCCTTTTGCGTGGCAACTGGTGTTCTTTGCCGGGTTTGCCCTGATGGCCGGGTGGCTGCCTGCGCCACCGGTGCGGCGCTGGTTGGTCTGGCTGGCTGCGGCAGTGGTTGTGCTGTCAGTGCCTTTCGCCTGGCACAAGATCATCGGCCAGGTTGATCTGATCCGTGACCTGCGGCGCGACGCGGCAGTGCTGTTCGACAAATCCGATTTCGGCGTGCTGCGCTTTGTTCACTTTCTTGCCCTCGCGTATTTGGCGTGGATCGCTGTCGGTCCGAAAGGCATGCGCCTGCGGCGGGGCGGTCTGGCGGGGCATGGCATCGCGCTGATCGTACGCGTTGGCCAACAATCGTTGGCGGTGTTCGCCGCGTCCATGGTCCTGGCCCGGGTGCTTGGCGCTGGACTGAACCTTGCGGGCAACGGGCCGTTTGCGGCGCTGATGGTGAACCTCATCGGGTTTGCCGCGATCATCAGCGTGGCGCGGCTTGCGGCCTTTTTCAAAAGCCAGCCCTGGAAGGCAGCTACAACCCGCGTCCGGCCTGCCGAAGCTTTGCGGCCCGCCGATGCATCCCTGCAAGCCGAGGTGTCAAAATGACCGATCTTTCCCGCCGCAACATGCTTTCTGTCATCGGGGGGCTTTCGGCCTTCGGACTGGCACCGGCCTGGGCCGAGGATGCGCCAGAGCGCGCCGGCATGACCCTTGGCCCGGCCGTACCCTTTGATCCGGAAACGGTAGTGGCCCGGGCCCGCGCCCTTGCCGCAGCGCCCTATGCGCCGCCGCCCGCTGTATCGAAGGACTGGCTGGATCTGTCGTATGACGATTTCCGAGGTATCTGGTTTGACACGCGCCACACTCTTTATCGCCGCAAACCTGGTGCAGTTCAGGCAGAATTTTTTGTGGCGGGCCTTTATTTTCCCCACAAGATCGGCCTGAACGCGGTTGAAGACGGGCAGTCGCGCCCGATAACGTTCGAGCTGCGGGCCTTTGACACGACGGATCAGTTTCCGGCGCTACCACAGGACGGCACCGGCTTTGCAGGTTTCCGCCTTCTGGGCGAACTGGAAGCGAAAGACCGCTTTCAGGAGTATACCGTCTTTCAGGGGGCCAGTTATTTCCGCGCCATTGGCCGTGGTCTGGCATACGGGTTGTCAGCGCGGGGACTCGCGCTGAACACCGCAGGCGACGGCGGTGAAGAGTTTCCCGTGTTCCGCGATTTCTGGATTGAGGCGGCAGATCCGGGCGTACCGACAGTGATCGTCCACGCACTGCTGGACAGCCCGTCAGTCTCGGGGGCCTACACGTTCAAGATCACCAAGGGCGACATCACCGAAATGCAGGTATCCTCGCGCCTTTTTCCACGCGTGGACCTTGCCACCGCCGGCATCGCGCCCGGTACGTCAATGTTTCTGTTCAACGACATCAATCGCACTCAGTTCGATGATTTCCGCGAAGCCGTGCATGACAGCGACGGACTTCTGATGATGAACGGCGCGGGAGAGGCTCTTTGGCGGCCCCTGACCAACCCGAAGGCGGTCGAGGTCAGCGTGTTCGGCGACAGTTCACCACGCGGCTTTGGCCTGATGCAGCGGGCTCGTCAGCCCGGCGACTACAACGATCTGGTGGCCCATTACGAACGCCGCCCGTCGCTGTGGGTAGAACCTGTGGGCGACTGGGGCCCCGGCGCGGTGATGCTGGTGGAAATCCCGACCAACGAAGAAATAAACGACAATATCGTGGCGTTCTGGCGCCCGGAGAAGCCGCTGAAAGCGGGTCAGGAATTCTCGTTTGACTACATTCTGCACTGGTGCGCCAGCGCCCCCGCCGAAGGCGCGGTTGCCCCTGTCACGGCCAGCCGTACCGGCGCGCGCGTGTTCGAGGAGGGGCGCATCTTTTCCATCGACTTTGCCCCGCACCCGGCGCTCGGCGATGACCCCGAACGCATCCAGACGCGTATCGCCGCCAGTGCAGGGCAGATTTCCGCGCAACTGGTGCAGGTGAACCCGGCCACCGGCGGCATGCGGCTGGATTTCACCCTGAAGGGCGATGCGCCCGTCGTCGAATTGCGCGCAGAGTTGCTGAGGGGCGGACAGCGTGCCTCCGAAGTCTGGCTGAACCGGTGGACAGCAGCATGACGGTTCATCTTCCTCTGCCGTTCGAGCCACTTTCGCCGGTCAGATCCGCACTGCCTTTGCCGATGCCGGATCAGGCTCTGGACGCCGCCTTTCGTGATCCTGCCGCGCCGGGCATTCGCACTGAACCAGCGGTTCAGGTGCTCCGCGGTATCGTGCTCCTGGTGCCATTGATCGTGACGCTGGCACTGGGCTGGGTGTCACTTGGCTGGTTCACCCTTGACGGCCGGCTGACGGCAGCGGAGGGCGCGCTTGTCGCGATCACGATCTTTGCCTTTTATTGGATGGTGTTATCAGTTGCGACCTCGGTGCTGGGCCTGTTCTGGCGCGCGCGCCCGCAGGCCGAACCGCTGCACGGTCTGCAGATCGCGGTCCTTTTGCCGATGTACGGCGAACCGGCGCAAGACACGATCGGCAATGCCGCGGCACTGCTGGCCGGCCTGTCGACCAGATCCAGACACAGCTTTTCGCTGCACATCGTTTCAGACACCCGCGACACGTCGGTAGCGATGGCCGAAGAGCATGTGGTCACGGCCCTGCGCCGGACCCAGCCGGGTCTTGCGCTACACTATCGCCGCCGGGTCCAGAACATTGACTACAAATCCGGCAACATCCGCGACTGGGTGCAACACAGCGGATATGCCTATCATGCCATGCTGATCCTTGATGCCGACAGCATCATGGGGCCCACTTCAGTGATCAAGATGGCCAACGCCATGGCGACCGAGCCGGGACTTGGCCTGATCCAGACCGTGCCGCGTGTGCTGCCCGGTCATACGCTGTGGCAAGCGCTGCAATCCTTCGCGTCCGAAGTTTACGGTGCCAATCTGGGCCGGGGTTTTGCGATGTGGGCGGGGTCGGCAGGCAACTTTCTTGGCCACAACGCGCTGGTCAGGACCCGCGCTTTTGCGGCCAGTGCAGGCCTGCCGCACCTGACGGGGCGTGCGCCACGCGGGGGCGTCATCCTCAGCCATGATTTCGTCGAGGCTGCCCTTTTGCGGCGCGCCGGATGGGGTGTGCGGATGATGCCCGAGGCGGACGAGAGCTATGAAGACACCCCCGAAACTCTGTCCGGCTATCTGCGCCGCGACCGGCGCTGGTGTCAGGGCAACATGCAGCATCTGCGGCTGCTGGCGACCCCTGGCCTGCATCCTTTGTCACGCTTTCACCTGCTGCAGGGCGCGATGTCTTATCTTGCGTCGGTCTGGTGGATGGCCCTGCTGATCTTGTGGACACTGCCTGGCGAAGGTGGGGCGATCCCGGACTTCTTTACCGGCAACCCGGCAATGCCGGTCTGGCCCAGTCTGCCACCGATCACGCAAGGGGCGCTCGCGGCCTTGGTCGGCGTGATGCTGGTGGCGCCCAAGTTGCTTGGCATTGTCGCATACCTTCGCAACCGTGGCTTGCCATCTGCGATGGTGCCCGCGTTTGCAGCGACAGTTCTGGCAGAGATTGCTTTGTCGGTGCTGCTGGCACCAATGCTGATGGTGCAACAAGTACGTGCCGTATTGCGGACGTTGATGGGCTTTGACGGCGGTTGGATGCCGCATCAGGCTGGTCGGACACCACTGGGCACAATCGCGCGCTTTCACGCGACGGAAACCTTGATCGGGTTGGCACTTTTGAGCCTTGCCGCTGTTGGGCAACTGAGCCCGTGGCTGGTACCGGTGGCAGTCAGTCTTAGCATGACAGTGCCGCTTGTTGCGCTGGTGCAATTACCAGTAACATCCCTGCGCTGGCGTGCGGCAGTCCGGAAGGCCATCTGATGACATCAACTTTTACGCTGGCAATAGGGCTGACATTGTTCGCCACTGCGACACTGGCCGATTGTAACGGCGCGACAGGCCCCTGCGAAATTGACGGCGGAACTTATCACATTGTGCTTCCGCAAGGCGCAGCAGAACCTATTCCCGCAATCCTGCTGCTGCACGGTTATGGCGGCGAAGGCATGGGCACCATGCGCAACAAGCCCTTGGTCAACCTGATGCTGCAGCGCGGATACGCTGTCATAGCCCCGGATGGTCAGCTGCGCGGCAATGGCGAAGGGCGGAACTGGGATTTTCACCCCGACCGCCCGGCCAACCGGGACGAGACGCTGTTCCTGATTGCCGTTGCCGATGATGCGACCGGACGGTTCGGGCTTGACCGCAGCCGCATGCTTTTGGCCGGATTCTCGATCGGCGGGTCAATGACAAGCTACGTTGCGTGTGCCGCACCTGATGCCTTTGCCGCCTATGCGCCAATCGCGGGCAGCTTCTGGCGACCACACCCCGAAAGCTGCGCGGGCCCCGTGCGGCTGTTGCATACCCACGGCAAGGCGGACCGGACCGTGCCCATGACAGGCCGCGAAATCTATCCAGGCTTCCAACAAGGCAACGTATTCGAGGCGATGGACATCTGGCGCGCAACCAATGGGTGCACGTCCAAACAGCCGGATGCGCAGGACAGCCCTGGCATCTACACGGTCCAGCGCTGGACCAATTGCAAACCCGGTGCACGGCTCGACTTCGCTCTGCATGACGGCGGACATATCATTCCCAAGGGTTGGGCGGAGATGGCACTGGATTGGTTCGAGCGGCCCTGAGGCGTCACCAGCGCAAAAGCCGCGCTCCCCATGCAGATGAGAAGACTGCGACACTCATGATCGCCAGCCCGTACCAGGTCACATAGAACAGCGGGCTGTCTTCTGTACAATGCAGCGCGTAGATCGCAGCCGCAAAGCCTGAGCCTGCAAGCCCGGCCACGAACCCAGCCAAAGCGGGGGCCGTCGTGGCGCCCCGCCGCAGCATGGCCAGCAGCGACGCGACCGGAAGAATCGACAACAGCGGAATCGTCACCAGACAGGTCACCATGGTCTTGCCGACCGTGGCCATCTGTCGGGCCTCGGCAGGCGTGGTGGCATAGGCCCAGACCAACAGGCCCAAAGCCACAGCCCCAATCACCGCCAGAGGCCACAGCCTTGCCTGGTCCCGCCCTTCGGGCCGAGACAGCCCTATCGCCAGGCGCACCGCGGCAAATCCCAGCCCGGCGGTCAGAACGATGCGCAAAGCCGATACCGGCGTTACCAGAGACGCAGGCAGATCGGCCCTGAACCCCAGCACAACCCAGACGACACCCAAAGCCGCCGCCAGCGACAGGATCAGATGCAGCATCAGCGTGGTGCGTCCGATCCGTGGCCCCACCGCATCAGCGGCCAGGGTTCGGATCAGATCATCGGTCTTCATTTCAGATGCCTTTCCCGCAAGATGGCCAGAGCTTTCATGGCCCGGTGCAGGGCAACCCGCACCGCGCCTTCGCTCATGCCAAGCGCCTGGCCGGTTTCGCCCACGCTGGCGCCTTCGATGCCGATCTTGCGGACGATCAGAGCCGACCGGCTGTCCAGCATCCCGATCATCTTCGCCATGTCGGCGGCGTCTGTAGGGTCCGGCCCGGAATCTGAAGCCAGATGTTCGACAAACTCCTCGATCGGAAGATAGACCCTGCCTCCTCGTGCCCTGAACGCATCGACGACCTTGTACCGCGTGATGGCATAAAGCCACGGACGTACCGGCGCGCCGGGGTGCCAGGTGTGACGTTTCAGATGCACCGCAAGCAGCACGTCTTGCACAATGTCCTCGCACTCGGCTTCGCCCAGCTTTCCTCCCTTGGCCTTGACCACGCCGCGCAATATCGGGGCAACGGTCAGCAGGAACTTCGCATATGCTTTGGCGTCACCGGCATTCGCCGCAGTCAAAAGCGTCTCCCAATCGTCAGATCGTACCGCCATCGCTGCATTCCAATTCGCGCCATCCGTCCGTTTGTTACACGTCTGTGCCGCATCTTCATGTGGCAAAGCATCACCACGAGCAATCGTGATGGCTGATACATGACAGTCCATGACTGGCGGCGCTCGCTTCGACCGGGAGACCGTCACGGCGCGGCTTCTGGCGCCGGTGCGTTTGCTGCGGGCGGATTGCGCCCTTCGCCTTTGCCAAAGCGAAAGACCCTGCCGAAGCAATTCATCCCGCGGGCCATAGAAATGCTCTGTGTTCGGGCTTTGGGCATCACGTCGCTGATCGCGTTATCCCCTGTCTATTTGTCTGATCCAACTGAGGCTTTTGGAACCGCCGCAAACGACTTTCGGCCGACCACACCCAAATCGCGGCCGAAGCCCGAACGTGACGCAACGCAGAACCCAACCCGAAGGACGCCACCGTTCTGAAGCCGAACCACAAGGCGGCCCGACACTGATCAGACTATGACCGCATGTCTTGTCATAGCCGGGTTCGCCCGGATCCTGCACAGATCTGTCTTGGCATGCAATCAGATCGAGGCAAAGACGCTCGCGTCGGCGGCCAGAAGCGCCGCAGCGGCAGCCGTCACGAAAGGCGCAGCAAATGATGTCCGTGACCTCGGTCTTGCGCCTTTGATCGGCGCTGCCGTCCTGGCGCCCGCGCCGGATTTAGCCAGATCGACATGCGCCCTACCACCGACCCGGCGATACCTTTGCCATTGCGATCAACCGCCATAATCGCAACCACTTTTAAATAAGCCATGTGATAGGCTGGTTCGGACGATCATGGACCGCTCCGGGTTTGGCGGAGGCGGTTTGACATCAGGTGCTTTCTGGCTTCGGTTGCCAGAGCGGCATGGTGGTTTGCCTCAGCGTCGGCGGGTGGGATGTTTCCGATGGGCTTGAGGCGGCGGCGGTGGAAGACTTCGGCTTTGAACCGGCCGGTGATCGTCCTGGCCAGCGCGCTGTCATGACTGTGGCCGTGCTGCGCCAGTTGTTCAAGCTCTGCGGCGCACAGCCGGTCTTTGCAGCCGATCTTCGAAACCATCGGCAAGACCGCCCGCCAACGCGACACACGAACCAGATTCTTTTGCTGATATGGCGTTTCTGGAGGGATATCGGCTTCGCCGTCGGCGGCATCCCTGCGGAACGGGATCACCTGCGCAATGGGCGAACTCCGTTCAATCCCACGCAAGGCGTCTGGCCCGGTCGCAAGAAACGGAAAGTCCATCGCAAATCGGTAGGTGTCCGTAGCGGGCGTCCCCGATACGATCCTGAACAACCGGTCCGGATGGTTCATCGGACTGAGGAACCGGCACCTTAAGCCCGGCGCCGTGACGATGGTCCTGTCGTGGTGCAACTTGCATTGCAGCAGGTCACCCGAGGTGTTTTCCTTGGCCTGATGCATCCCGTGGTTCGACACTATCGTCCCGTGGAGTTCCCAACCTGACTTCATTGCCACACTGCAGTCGCTATCTCCATCCGAACTGTTACGGCCAGCGCGACAGTCCAGCCGGTGGTCATGGCATCCAGAAACGGCATGCAGCATTTCAGCGTCAGACCGGTGCCGCTTCTGGCAAGCGTTCTGCCTTCAACCGCAGGCAACTTGCGGACCCAATCAGCCAGGGGGGCCTTTGCCGGACCACTTCACGCGATCACATCCTTGTATGACAGCTCGCAAAGCGGCTTCACGTGGGGCTTGCTGCGGACCGGGCCCAAAGACGAACTTCTGCTGGAAGACCTGTTTTCAGGTGAACGGATCAAGGCCGCCGTTCTTCTGCACCGGGTCCGGCGAAGGGAGCGATGCAAGCCCCTTCATGCGCCCGCTCAACATAAGCGTCCGTTTGCCCGGACCCCGCGTCCTGCACCCATGGGCGGTTGACCCCACGAAAATGCAAAGACCGGGTCGCGCCAGACTTCGCAGCCTTTGAATGCGTCAGCAGACCCTCTGCGGTGGCGATGATATAAGGTTCGCAGTCAAAGATATCGGCGTCCACAACGATCAGGTCAGCCGAAAATCCCGGTCGCAGCGCACCAGTGATGCTTGCGCGCCAGTACCGTGCGGCGGGATCTGTGGCCTAGCCAAGCACCGCATCCTCTACCGAAATCGCCTCGGCGGGAATGAACGGCGCGGCCATGGTGGCGCAGCGGCTCGCGGGTGATCGCTGTGCCGATGATTTCAAACGGATTCAGCGTCGTAACCGCCCAGTCGGAATTGATGCAGTAAGGCGCACACCGATCAAGGATTGACCTCAGGGAATAGGTCCAAGGCGCGCGGTCAGGGCCGGTCTTGCGGACACGCCAGCTGACGATGTGCGATCTGGTGCAGCGACGGCAAGGTGCCGTTGGCCATCCGCGCTGCCTGAAACCCGCCCAAAGTGGCGCCCACCGCCGCATCGGCGTAGGGGGAAAGCGTCGCGGCGGTGCGGTCCGCGAACCCGCCGTCGATGAAGGATTTGGCGGAATGCGGGTGGGATTCTTCGGACCGATGCGCTGCACACCACTCAGAAAGACTTTTCTGCAGGTGTCTTCGCCGGTGCCCAGCAACCCCTTGATCACCAAGTAGATCGCATCGTCATGCAGCATGCTGGTCGTCCGCCCGTCCGCGTCGCGCACGAAGTGGCCGTTCTGCAGATCGGGTGTGTCCGGCCAGATGCCGGCCATACTAAGCGCGACAACGTTGATGCAGGCATTGTGGAAATTGCTATCATAGATCAGGCAAGGCCGGTCCGGCACCACCGCATCCAGAACCGCGCGCGTCAGGTTGTGGATGCCGAAGAACCCGCAGTGCCAGCCCGCGCCCCAGACCATCGGGTCATCCCACTGCACCGCATAGGTCCGCACCGCAGATTGAACCTCGCCCAGTGTGGTTCAGTCATAAAGCCGCGCCGTTTCAACTAGGGCCTGTTGACGTTCACCGTGTTTGAATGAGGGTTGCGGCGATTGCTATGAAGGCTTTGAAGCTCTGGTCTGTCTTGCAAGAGCGCATCGCTATCCCTCTGTTTTCTTTCCGTTTGCCAAAGTAGTTTTCGAT
>JANOQT010000107.1:0-5081 GCA_031415015.1 Paracoccaceae bacterium | reverse complement strand
ATCGCGGCGATGATCATTTTTGCCGGAACAAGGTGGGCCATCCAAGGCGAGGGTGTTGCCGAAACCAGTCCGGCTTTCACGCCAGTCTTTACACTGGCGGATGAGGAAGGCCGTATCAGGACGAGTGCAGAGTTTCGCGGGAAATTCCTTCTCGTCTTCTTCGGCTTCACAAACTGCCCCGATGTCTGCCCTACGACGCTTTCAGACGTAGCCCAAGTTATGGACGATCTCGGGGCGGATGCCGAGAAAGTTCAATCGCTTTTCGTCTCGATTGACCCCGAACGCGACCGGCGGCTCGGCCTTGCGGCCTACACTGCAGCCTTTCATCCGGCGATCCTGGGTCTGGCAGGAACCGAGACCGAGACGCAAGCGGCGGCCGACAGCTTCAAGATTTTCTATGAACGCGAGAACGATGCTGCATCGCCCGACGCTTATTCCATGGCGCATAGTCCCGGCCTTTTCCTGATTGGTCCGGATGGTGAATGGCTTCGCCAATTCACCTACGGCACTCCGGCCGCCGACATCCTTTCCGACCTTCAGACGAGGTTTTGACCCATGAAACAATTATTTCTTGCTGCGACCCTGTCGTTGACTGCATCAGCGGCCTTTGCCTGCGAAACCGTGACAGTGGGTGATCTGAGCGTCGCGCATGGCTGGTCTAAGGTCACCATAGGCGCTGGCCGTCCTGGCGTTTTCTATGTCTCGATCAGCAATGCGGGCGCTACCGACGATGCTCTTGTCGGCATTTCCACGCCAGCAGCTGGGATGCCGATGTTGCACGAGACTGTGCTCAAGGATGGCGTCGCGTCTATGCCTCATGCGATGTCGATCCCTGTCCCGGCGGGCCAAAGCGTCCAACTTTCGCCGGGTGGCTATCACGGGATGCTGATGGGTCTGACTGCGGCCCTGAAGGAGGGTGACAGTTTTCCTGTCACTTTGTCTTTCGAGAAGGCCGGCGAGGTGACAGTGAATGTAGAGGTGCTGTCCTTGCGTGCGGAGGGTCCGGATTGCGCCGACGCAGAACAATAACTCTTGGGGTTGGGAGCGTAGTCGGCGCCATGGCCTTCATGTTGGGCCTTGGCGCCTACCGCACGCGCAACGGCCCGGTCTTGAATGCGGCCCTGCCGCTGTCGATGAGCGAAATGAGTTGGCAACTGACCGACCACCGCAAACGGGCCGTTCGATCCGCTGACTGGATCGGCCGCCCGACAATGGTGTTCTTCGGCTTCACCTGGTGTCCCGATGTTTGCCCAACCACGCTGAGCGACATATCCGGCTGGCTGGAGGAGTTGGGGCCAGATGCCGACCGGCTGAACATCGCCCTCATCTCGGTTGATCCCGACCGCGATACGCCGGACGTGTTGGCCGAGTATGTCGCCAATTTCGACCCGCGGATTGCTGGTCTGACCGGAACTGCCAGTCAAATTGCTCAGGCTGCTGCGGATTTTCGTGTGTCCTACCGCAAGGTACCGCGCGATGGAGACGACTACACGATGGACCATACTGCTGGAGTTTTCCTGTTCTACCCGGACGGGGGCTTTGCCAGCATCATCGACTTCCACGAAGACCGGCGCTTCGCCGTGCCCAAAATTCGCCGTGCCCTCAGTTGAAAGGCCATCCTGCCAGATGATCAGACACACCACGCTTTTGCTTCTTGCTTTCGGGCTTGCCGCACCCGTCCCGGTCTTCGCGGACCCACCGACGTCACATGTTCTTTCGCAGTCGACGGCGACGATCGCATCCGGTGATACTCTGGACAGCGTTCTTGGCAGAGCTGGCATTTCGCCAAACGTCAGGGCCGAGGCAGCATTGGCCCTTGCGGGTGTTTATGATCTGACAGAACTGCGCCCCGGACATCGGCTGGAGTGGGCTGCAGAAAAAATTGACCCCACGAGACTCTTGCGACTGTCGCTGTTTGTTGATGATGGGGTCGAGATCAACTTGTCGTTCAACGGACCGATCACAGCCGAGAGGCTTGATCCCCCGATCCGGGAAGTCGACAGACGGGAGACTTTGACCCTTCAGGGTCCCCTGTATGAGGCGCTTGTCGCAGCCAACGCGCCCGAAAGGTTCGCCGTTGACCTGACAGCCCTTCTCGCGGGCCAGGTTGATTTCAGGCGCGACATAAAAGGTGATGAAAGCTTCGCTCTTGTCTGGCGGGAGGACCAACTTCCCGACGGAAGCATCGCGGGCGAGCCACGCTTGAACTATGCGCGGCTGGAACTGACAGATCGCGTTCTCGAACTTGTAGCGTCTGACGCTGCAGGGCCGGTCATCGTTTTTGAGGATGGAGAAGCCGTCCAACGCTCCGCTGCGCCAATCCTTGGGGCGCGTCTTTCCTCTGTCTTTGGCAGGCGCAATCATCCTGTGCTGGGCGGGGTACGGATGCATACCGGTATCGACTATGCAGCGCCTGTAGGGACCGAAGTGTCAGCAACCGGGGCGGGCCGCATCATCTTTGCCGGGACGATTCGCGGGTACGGCTTGACGGTTGATATTGATCATGGCGGTGGCGTCGTGACGCGATATGCGCATCTGTCGGAAATCACCGACACGGCGGAACAGGGAACAAGGGTAAAGGCCGGGAGCAGGATCGGAGCAGTCGGAGCTACAGGGCTCGTGAGTGGACCAAACCTTCACTATGAAGTTCGTGTGGACGGTCGGCCCATCGATCCGACGGATCGCGAGGCCCTTTCTGCTCAGGAGATCGCTTCAGTTGACGATCTGAATGCTCTTACAACTTGGCGAAAAGAGACCGGCTTCAAGTCGGCCAAAATGGAGGATCGGGGATGACGGGATTGCTGGTCAAACGACGTGAATTTATGCTTGCTGCGGCGGCCTTCTGGGCCTTGCCAGTAGACAGTGCAAATTCGCAGGTAGAGCCACCCATTCATGTCGTCAAAGGGCGCGGTTGTGAATGTTGCGAAGCTTGGGTCGACTACCTGCGCGAGCAAGGCTTCACAGTGACTGATGAAGTCTCGATGGGGACCCTGTTGATCCGCTACAAGATGGACCACGGGGTCCCGGTAAAAGCCTTCTCTTGCCACACAGGAACCGTCGACGGGTATGTGCTCGAAGGACATGTTCCCGCTGCCGACATCCGCCGGTTGCTCGTCGAAAGACCGGATGCGTTTGGACTTTCTGTGCCAGACATGCCCTACGGCTCGCCAGGCATGGGTTCAGAAGACAGCCGCGACGCATATGACGTGCTTCTGATCAAGCGCGATGGCAGTTTGAAAGTGTTCACCAGCTATCCATCCGCCTGAGCGACCAGAGGTTAAAGGAGACCACGGATCTGGGTGGCGGTGTCATCACTGTCCCAATCAAACGGGCCTTGCAGGCGCCCGATCTCACGACTTTCTCGGTCGATCAGTAGCGTCGTCGGAAGTCCGACAAAGGCGAGGGCCAGTTGAACACGAAGGGATTCAGCCCAGAACAATGACAAATTCGCAATGCCAATCTCATTGTAGAAACGCCGCCCCCTGTCAATCCCCGCATCATCGATGCAAAGAGGCAGCACCATGAAATCTGCGCCGCCGATCCGCGCCTGAAGTCGGTCGAGCATTGGCATTTCTTCCCGGCACGGCGGGCACCATGTTGCCCAGATGTTCAAGAGAATCACACGGCCCCCGAAGTCTTCGAGACGCCGGTCGCGCCCTGACTCGTCCACGATCGGGGGCGAGAGCAAAGGCTGCGGGTCCCCACGAAGTCGAAAGGGCGCGCGCGCGTGTGCGCGCTGCGTGACGAATGGCATGGCCAGTGCCGCAAGAACGGCGCGTCGTCCAAAGAATCGCGTCATTACTTATCTCCTGCGAAAAGGGCCGAGGCCCGCAGGCATACTGCGGGCCTCGGCGGCTTTTAGGCCGATACTGCGAACTCTGTCATCATGCCCGTCGAAAGGTGGGGCATGTGGTGGCAGTGCAGCATCCACCGCGCAGCTTCGCCTGCATCCACCGCGACCGTCACCATGCCCATCGGTGGCACATGCACGGTGTCGCGCACCGCCCCTGCAAAGCGCGCACCACCAGTGCTGACCACTTGAAACGCATGACCATGCAAGTGCATAGGATGCGCCATCATCGACATGTTGTGGAACGTGATCTCTACTCTGTCGCCAGATTTCGCGGTGACAGGGACATGGTTGCCCCAGGTCTGGCCGTTGATCGTCCAGACATAGGGCATCATCGACCCGCCCAGCATCAGCATAGGCTGCGAAGCCGGCGCGCGTTCGGGCAGGGGCGTGACAGCGCGCAAAGCAGCCTCTTGCGAAAGGTCAGCGCTGAATGCCGGATGTTCAGCGTCAGACAAGCCAACAACCTTCGTCACTGAAGCGCCCGGGGTCGCAAGAATTACACCCGTGCGCTCTTTTGCCCCTTCTCGCAGCGCGAGGATGGGGAAAGCTCCGCCCTCTGCTGGCACGTCCAGCTCGATGTCAAGACGTTGACCCATGGCCAGGCCGAAACGGCTGCCGGTCATTGGCTGGACCGGCTCCCCATCCACAGCGACCAGCCGCCCCGGCAAGCTGCCAGTGTCGATCCAGAAGACCGTCGCTGCTGCCGCATTGATCACCCGGACAAGGACCCGGCCGCCCTTGTCGACCTGCAAAACCTCTGGATCGTCAAGAGTGCGGTCGTTTGCGAGATAGGCATCAAAGTTATAGTCGTTCAAGTCCATGGCCATGCCATCCATGCCCGGCATCGACATCGCGTCGCCCTGCCCCATCGCACCCATGTCCATCGCGGCCGTGCCGTCCTGCCCCATCTGGCTGTGATCCATCCCGGCCATCGAAGTGCCGCCAGTGATCTCGGCCAGCACTTCGGCTGGTGGTCTGAAGGAGAAGTCATGCAGGAATAGCGTCACTTCCTGCCTGTCGGCCGACACATCTTCCGGCCGGCGAACCACGAGCGGGGCAGCAAGCAGTAGCATTTCATGCTCCGGGATATGGGCATGCATCCAATGCGTCCCGGGACGTGCGGCAAAGTCATAGGCACGCGACTCTCTGGGTTGCAGCATCGGCATCGGCAGGTCGGGCACCCCGTCCTGTATATTGGGCGGGATCTGACCGTGCCAGTGGATGATGG
>JANOQT010000106.1:0-4743 GCA_031415015.1 Paracoccaceae bacterium | reverse complement strand
GGTTCGATTACATCGAGTTCTTCTACAATCCGCCGCGCAAACACGCCAGGAACGGAATGCTGTAATCCGCAGCGCATTCGAGCAGCCGCAGAAACTGAAACTGCAAAGCGTCCAGGAAACCAGGGGGTATTCAGATTGATGACAAGCGCGCGCTTCAGCGCACCACCACCCCGGCCACCTTCTCTCCCGCCGATTCCCACGACTGGTTGACGCCCCCGTCGTCTACCGTCCATAGAGACGCAAAGAATGCGCAAGAAAGATGGCCCGGAAAATCAATCTACGACAATGGCTTAGTCCACCGTTCCCCGTCTCCCGACCTAAAGCCGCTCCGCCCTCACCAAACGCCGATAAGCGTCACTCCCCGCCATTCTTCAGCTTCCAGGCGATCTGCCGCAGCATCCCGTGAAAGGTCTGCACCTCGGCTCGGGTCAACCCCAGCCGCCCCCACATGTTCCGCAGGTTCGCCTTCATTCCCTCGGCCTTCGTTTCGGGAAAGAAGAAGCCCGCCGCGCCCAGCCGCTCCTCGAAATGATCGGCCAGCTTTTCCACGTCTAGGCGCGAGGCAAACTCCGTCCGCGCCAGTTCCATCACCTCCGCCGCCACCGCTCCCGCCTGACGCCGCCACTCATACCCCATCAACAGCACGCACTGGCCCAGATTCAGCGAGGCAAACTCCGGGTTCACATCGACCATCACGATGGCATTGGCCTGCACGATATCTTCGTTCTCCAATCCCGCCCGCTCCGGCCCGAACAGCACACCGACCCGCTTTCCCTCGGCCGCCATCGCTCGGGTCATCTCCATCGCCCGTTCGGGGGTGACGACCAGCTTGACCAACTCCCGCCCCCGCGCCGTCGTGGCGAAGACGAAATCGCAGTCTGCAATTGCCCCCCCCACATCTGTGAACACCCCGGCCTGATCCAGCACCCGCCCCGCCCCCGACGCCATCGCGACCGCCTTCGGGTTCGGCCAGCCATCCCGTGGCTCCACGATCCGCATCCGCTCCAGGCCGAAGTTCAGCATCGCCCGCGCCGCCGCACCGATATTCTCGCCCATCTGGGGCCGCACGAGGATGAAAACGGGCGCGATCATCGGTCCACCTATGTCATTGGAACAGGCCCGTCTGATAGGCCAGCCGCCCGGCTCTGACAAGCAGCCCGCCCTGCCACCATTGGTAGCCAAGCCCGGCAAAGGCTGATAAAGCCTCCCGAACCAGAATTGCCGGAGCCCGACATGGCCGCTGAAGACCGTCCGCAGATTACCCTGATCACCCCGCCCACCTTTGACATGGAGGTGTTTCCGGACCGGCTGGCCCGCGTTCTGGATGCGGTGGGGATTGCCTGCCTGCGCTTGTCGCTTGCCACCAAGGACGAAGACACACTGTCACGCGCCGCCGATGCCTGCCGCGAAATCGCCCACGCCCGTGACGTTGCCATCGTGATCGACAGCCATGTCCTGCTCGTCGAACGGCTTGGCCTTGACGGCGTCCACCTGACCGACGGCGCGCGCTCGGTGCGCAAGATCCGCAAGGACCTCGGCGCCGACGCCATCGTCGGCGCCTTTTGTGGCACCAGCCGGCACGAGGGCATGTCTGCAGGCGAGGCCGGCGTCGACTACGTGGCCTTCGGCCCGATCGGGGCATCGGCGCTTGGCGACGGCGCGCAAGTGGACTTCGATGTTTTCGAGTGGTGGTCGCAAGTGATCGAGGTTCCGGTCATCGCCGAAGGTTCCCTCACGGCAGACCTCGTTGCCCGCTACGGCCCGGTCACCGACTTCTTTGGGATCGGGGAGGAAATCTGGTCCGCAGAAGACTCCGTCGCCGCGCTGAAAGCGCTGATCGCCCCGCTCGGCTGACCCGTTTCAGCACCGGTCATTCCACTGCGTTCACGTGCGCGGTGCGGATCACCCGCTCGCAGTATGCCGCCAGAACCTTGCGGTTCTCGAACGCTTCCACCGGCACTTCGGGGTGAAAGATCACTTGGACCCGGCCCTGCCGCATGGTTGCAAGCGTTTTCAACAGATGGCTTGCGAACTCCATCTCGCCCCACCACCCGTAATACCGCGGATCCTCGCCCTCGGGTGCGTGAAAAACCACGGTTACCGGCTGGATATGCATGCCGTCGCGCAAACCTTCGGTGTAGAAGGCCTGAAACAATGTCGATTTGAACGGCAGCACCCGGATGGCATCCGTGCTGGTGCCCTCGGGAAAGAACAGCAGACGATGCCCGGACTGCAGACGGTTCTCAAAGATCTGCTGTTGCCGCTTTGACTCGGCACCTTTGCGGGTGATGAAAACCGTCCCCGTCGCCCGTGCCAGCGATCCAATGCCGGGCCACCCCTCAACCTCGGACTTTGCCACGAAATACACCCGCTGCGCGGCATTCAGCGCGAACACGTCAAGCCAGCTGGAATGGTTGGCCACCACAGCGCCCTTTGCGGTCATCGGCCGCCCCCGCACCGTCAAGGGCAGGCGCAGGATGACAAAGGCCGCGCGGCAGACAAACTGGGTGATATAGGGCGTTACCGGGCGCGCCTGACCGAACAGCGGCCATTCCACCAACCGAACCAGCAACAGGATCACCAGCGCTCCGTAGGTCAGGCTGCCCAACAGCCCGCCGCGCCAAACAACGCGCAGCCATCCCAACGGTCCCACCCGGAATGGCGGTGTCGCAGCCTCGTTCCAGCCGGTCATGCCTGGCCCTGCTTGCGGATATAGAACGCGCGGTGCCGCGCCGACATCTGCCCGGTGTCCATCACCAGACACACGTCCGTAGTGTTGAAGTCGCGGTCAATCCAGGCTCCGTCTCCGACAAAGCCGCCCAGTCGCAGGTAGGCCTTGATCAGAGCCGGGGTCGACGCCATCGCCGCTTTGCGGTCCAACTGGTCACACTCGATCAGGTTCATCTCCTGCCGCTGCGGCAGACGTGCGCGCACCCGCATTGCGGGCGGCGCAAGATGATGATGGAAAAGGTAGGACAATGGCCCCGCCAGCGCGCGGGTATCGGTACCGTGAAAGCTGGCCACCCCGAAAAGAACCTCAATCCCCCGCTCCAGCACATAGTCCGCCAACCCGTTCCACAAATGGAACATCGCCGTACCACCACGGTGGTTTGCGTGCACGCAAGACCGGCCCAGTTCCAGAAGCTTGCGCCCGGATTGCAAGAGCGGCTGCAGATCATACTCACCTTCGGAATAGAACCCGCCCGCCGCCGCTCGTCTGTCGTCCGGCAAGACGCGGTAGGCGCCGACAACATGGTCCAGCCCGGATGGATCACGGCGCCGGTCCACCAGGATCAGGTGATCGAAAAACGGATCGTATGCATCCCTCTCCATCCGCGCCTGATGGTCGACCAACGGGCCGTTTGCGCCAAGTTCAGCTACAAAAACCTCATAGCGCAACCGCTGTGCCGCAGTCAGGTCTTCGGCGCTGGTTGCCAGGCGCACGTCATAAAGCGGGTCGTCGTCACGCATCGACAGTCTTTCTGCACCGGCGCAACTGACTTAGCCACCGCACTACCATTTTGCAATTGTTCACAGAGGCAGCCTCGGGAAACGGCAATCGGCAGTTGCATTGACATTCCAGTTTCGCACTATACGTGTCACGCTCCTGGAACCAGAACGAGGACAATCCGTTTGCCGTCAATCACAACTTTTCCCGCATGTTCGAAATTGACCGTCACCCGCCCACCGACATTTGACTGCACCTGCCCAAGGCCCCAATCCGGTTGATCCGGGTGGCGGACCAGCATTCCAGGTTCCAGCAGAGCGTTCATAGTCATCCTGTTTGATAGGTGCCCAAATGGCCGAAAAACCAGACCTCGCCGCCCTTATCGGTTCGCGCATCTGCCACGACCTTATCAGCCCGATCGGGGCCATCGGCAATGGGGTGGAGCTGATGATGATGGACGGGGGCGGGCAAAGTGCCGAATTGTCGCTGATCGCCGAAAGCGTCGCCAACGCCAATGCCCGCATCCGCTATTTCCGCGTGGCTTTCGGTTCGGCTTCGGGCGACCAGAGGATTGCGCGGTCCGAGGTCATGTCAATTCTGACCGACCTCTCGCGCGGCGGCCGGTTGGTTTATGCGTGGGACAGCGCTGCCGATCTGTCGCGCCGTGACGTGCGGCTGGTTTTCTTGCTGTTGCTGTGCCTTGAAACGGCCATGGCCTACGGTGGCCGGATACAGATCAGTTTCAACGGGTCCGGCTGGCAGATCAACGCCGAGGCGGCGCGCCTCAAGATCGACCCGGCACTATGGGAAATTCTGACCGAACCTGCCGCGCCCGCAGTCATCGGGCCAAGTCATGTGCACTTTGCGCTGGTGCCGGAAGAATTGCAACGGCAAGCCCGCAGACTGGTGACCGAGTTGAAAGAGACCAGCATAAGGCTCAGCTTCTGACCGTGCCGTTGCCAGTCACCAGATACTTGAAACTGGTCAGCTGATCCGCCCCCACTGGCCCGCGCGCATGCATTTTGCCGGTGGCGATGCCGATCTCGGCCCCCATCCCGAACTCGCCCCCATCGGCAAACTGGGTAGAGGCGTTGCGCATCAGAATGGCCGAGTCCAGCCGTTCAAAGAACCGGGCGGCAGTGGCATCGTTTTCTGTCAGGATGCTTTCGGTGTGGTTCGACCCATAGCGACGGATATGGGCTATCGCCTCATCCACCCCGTCCACCAGCTTGGCCGCGATGATCATGTCAAGGAACTCGTGGCCGAAATCGTCGGGCGTGGCCTTTACCGTGCCC
>JANOQT010000105.1:0-2467 GCA_031415015.1 Paracoccaceae bacterium | reverse complement strand
GGTTCGATTACATCGAGTTCTTCTACAATCCGCCGCGCAAACACGCCAGGAACGGAATGCTGTAATCCGCAGCGCATTCGAGCAGCCGCAGAAACTGAAACTGCAAAGCGTCCAGGAAACCAGGGGGTATTCAGATTGATGGCAAGCACATCCGCAAAAGCCCGCGACGCAGTCGAAGGTCCGGTGCACCCCAATCAGCCGGCCGAGTCCGCGCCGGAGCCAGGTGTTCCAGAAGCGCTGACAAAGAAGGCACGGCTCATCGGTCTTCTGCGCCAGACCGACGGCGCAAGCCTGGCAGCAATCAGCGCCGAGCTTGGCTGGCTGCCCCACACAACAAGGTCGGCGATCACCGGCCTGCGGAAAGCCGGCTATAAGGTCGAGACACTCGCCAGCGACGTTGGCACGGCCTACCGCACCCCCGCAGAACCGCTCGCTCCGGCCTTTGACGTGAAAGCGGAGTGAGCCTCATGACAAAGTTTGATCGGTCGTCTCCTGCCTTGGACCTGCCCGCAGCGCTGTCGGACTTGGCCACTGCCGACCGGAAGACACTGGTGGGTCTCTGGCTCAAGCTGGTCGGGCGTCCAGTGCCAGCCAACCTCTCGGTGCCGTTTCTGCGCCGCGCGCTGGCCTTCGAGATGCAGTGCGCCGCGCTCGGAGCGTCCAAGGCGCGCAGCATCACCGATCTGCAGCGCATCGCCGCGGGCCGGTCTTCCGCCGCATCGGTCGGCGGCCGGTTGCAACCGGGCGCGCGGCTGATCCGGGAATGGCAAGGTCGCACCTGGACTGTCGAGTTCACCGAGGCCGGCTTCGTGATGGCCGGCGAGCGCTTCGCATCGCTCTCCGCCATCGCACAGCGGATCACCGGTGCGCATTGGTCCGGACCGAGGTTTTTCGGGTTGAAGGCTGGAACTGGGACTGCTGCTGGCGCAGCGCAACAGCGCAGTAGCGGCGCGACGGCGCCGGCGCGATCGACCCCGCCCGCTGCCACATCGCAACTGGAGGTCGCCTGACATGGTGCGCCGCCTGCGCTGTGCAGTCTATACCCGCAAGTCTTCCGAAGAGGGGCTTGACCAGGATTTCACTTCGCTCGACGCCCAGCACGAAGCCTGTGAAGCCTTCATCGCCAGCCAGAAGGCGGAGGGCTGGGTGGCGGTGGCAACCCGCTACGACGACGGCGGTCTGTCGGGCGGCACGCTGGAGCGCCCCGCGCTGCAGCGGCTGCTTGCCGACATCGGTGCCGGCCAGGTCGATCAGATCGTCGTCTACAAGATCGACCGGCTCACCCGGTCGCTCGCCGACTTCGCCAAGATTGTCGACCGGCTGGATGCCGGTGGCGCCTCCTTCGTCTCGGTCACCCAGTCCTTCAACGCCGCAACCAGCATGGGTCGGCTGACACTGAACATGCTGCTCAGCTTCGCGCAATTCGAGCGCGAGGTCACCGCCGAGCGGATCCGTGACAAGATTGCGGCCTCCAAGCGCAAGGGCCTCTGGATGGGTGGGTCGGTGCCTTTCGGCTATCAGCCGAAGGGCCGCAGCCTGGTGATCGACGAGACCGAGGCACCGGTCCTTCGCCATCTCTATGCGCTCTACCTCGAGCTTGGCTCCGTCCGCGCTGTGGCGGAACGGGCACTGGACCTCGGCTACCTTACGCGCGTCCGGGTGACTGCGGACGGGCAATCAAGCGGCGGCATCGCCTTCACCCGAGGCCACATCCATCAGATCCTGACCAACCCTATCTACGCCGGACGCATCCGGCACCGTGACAAGGTCCATGAGGGCCAGCATGCCGCAATCATCGCGCCTGGGCTTTGGCAGGAGGTGCAGGACGCCCTCACCGATGAGGCGGCGCGGGTGCGAGGCACCGGCAACACCGGAACCCGCTCGCCCCTCGCAGGCAAGCTCTTTGACGAAACCGGCGATCGCCTCACCCCAAGCCACACGCAAAAGAACGGCAAGCGGTTGCGCTATTACATCTCCCGACGACTGGTCACCGATCTGCGCCAAGCCCACCCCGACGCCTGGCGGCTGCCGGCCCCCGCGATCGAGGCCGGCATGGCCGATGTCCTGCGCGCGCATCTGGTCAAGCCGACGCTCATCTTTGACATCATCCCCGACGTCACAGCATCGGAAGTGGCCGCGTCCAACGACCGTTTAAAGGTCCTTGTGAACGACTGCGATCCGACCCACGGCGCCGAACGATGGGCGGCACTGCTGCGCCGCGCTGACCTGACCCAAGGCAGGATCGTGTTGCGGCTCGACCGCAAGGCATTGGCGCGAAAGCTCGGCGTGCCCCCGGAACGTCTGTCATCCGACGGTCGGCACATCACCGCGCCCTTCCGCCTGCAACGCCGCGGGGTCGAGACCCGGATCATCCTTGGCGACGCCACCCCGCGCCCGGATGTCGTTCTGGCCAGGAACATCCTCACCGCCCGGCGCTGGTATCTGGCGATCCGCGAGGGTTGCAGCT
>JANOQT010000104.1:0-29398 GCA_031415015.1 Paracoccaceae bacterium | reverse complement strand
GAACCCCACCCGGACAGGCTTCACCAGAGTCACCCGTTCGATTTCCGCGTCGCCTATGGCGTCGGCAATCTCGCGTTGGAAGGGCCAAAGGCGAACCGGGCCGGGCAAGGCGGACACCCCGTCGGGCAGCACGATTTCCCGTTCGATCCATTCCGACAGGCGCAGGCGCGGCGGGGGGATCAGGGCGCGCAGCGCCTGTTTCGTGATCTGGTCAAGCGTCGGCATTGCCAAGTTCCTGCAATGCGTCGCGCAATTCACGGTCGATTGTGGTCACGTCGCTGGTGGTCAGGTGCTGCATGGACTGGCGCAGCCGGGACGGCACCGCAAGAAGCCGGGAACGAAGCGCCCGAAGGGTATCGGCCCAAGCCCGTTCCACGTCGATTGCTGGGACGTATTCGCCGCGCAGCACCGCGTTTTTCAGCGCCTGTGCATCGGCCTGTTCCCGTGCCAGCCGCGCCCGTTCGCTGGTCAGATTCAGCACCTGTTCTTCGCCGCCCCGCCCGCTTGCCGTTTCGCGCAGACTGGCAATGTAGCGCCGGGTGCTTTCCTCTAGATCGTAAGAGTCGTGCCCCAGACGAACCACAATTTCCCGTTTGCCAAGGGTTGTGAGCATCCCCGGCGTGATGCCGAACAGGTCGCAAAGGTCGGAACCGCCAATGCGATGGACGGGCTTGTCGCCCCCCAGCCCCGGCAGTTCCGACATGATCCGCATCATTTAACCCCTTGTAAAATATTGCATAGCTTCAAGCATCGCGCCTCTGCCCCCCGTATATGTCAGGGCTGGCAAGGACCCGCGAAAGTCACGCGCTGCCCGCTGGTCTGGTGCAGGCAAGGGCATGGTCCGCCGCCGAAGGCAGGGTGCAGACCCGTTCGGCGGCACTGGTGCAGCAATGCGCTGCCATCTGCCCGCCGAAGGCCAGCGTCATGACGCTGATGACTTCGGCATGGGCACCCGCGATGATGCTATCCCAAGGCATCCCGCTTTCGTGCATCAGGGCCATGCACTCACGGATGCACGACGCGGCTTGATCCGCAGCCGCCTGCTTCGCTTCGATGCGTTCTTGGTCGGTCATGCGCTTGGTCCTTGATGATGGTTCGGGTTGCGGCTTGGGAAGGGCAGCACGGCGCTGCGTTCGGTCAGGATGATGCACGGCGGGTTTCCCCGCTTGGGGCGTTCGGGCATGGCCAGCCATCCGGCCTGTTCCAAAGCATCCAAAGCCCGCTTCGTGGTGCGCGGCGATGCGCATATGGCCTTAGCGAAGGCGTCGATATCCGGGGCACGGGTGGTTCCAAGGAAGTCGCTGATCAGAACGCTACCCAGAACACGCGCCGTCGGGGACAAGCTACGGTCATACATCACCGCGCGAAGCCATCTGTCTTGCACTTGTTCAAGCATTGGCCCGTTCCTTCATCTTGCGAGTGAAGATGCGCGCCCATTTGTTGGACAGGCTGATTTCGAATTGATCGCCATCGTCGCGCGGCGGCAATCGGAACGGCACGGCCCAACCGTCAACGCCATTTCTCAGCCCGATCTGAATCAGGGTCGGGAAGCCGTGACCCGTCAGCCAATCGTTCCAAGCATCTTCGGCGTGGGTGCCCCGCTTGATCTCGCTAAGACCCCGTTCCCACTTTTCGGCTTCGTTTGCCCGGTCGTAGGAAGTCCAGTCCATCCGGCCAGAAGAACGCTGCAAAACCGTGGTTTCGGACGGCTTGCCAGCCCTTTGGATATTCTTTGGATCAGCCTTTACATAGGAAAGTGCAGTTTTGCCCCCTTTTCCACGCATATTTGCCCCCTTTTGGTTTGCCCTTTCGTGGTCGTAAACGGGTGCAGGATTGCCCCCTTTTTCGTGCTTCGTGTTCGGTGCTTGTTTCGCGTTCGGGCGGTCGTGGCCGGACGCTTCCGGCCCATTCGGGCAGATCATCGGCACCACGTTGTTGCCGCCAAGAAAGAAGATTTCAGACCGATTGCCGCGCCCGCGTCCTTCGGTCCTGATCAGCCATCCCGCCGCCGCCAGATCGCGCAGCGCGCGCTTTATGGTATCGACAGAAGTAGCAAGGGCATCGGCCAGCGTGTCCGTGCCGGGCGCGCAATGGGCCGTCTCATGGTGCGAAAACTGCGTTGCGAGAACGTGGGCGAGAAGCCGGGCCATCGGCGACAGATCACCGTCACCAGTGATAGCCTTGAGCCACCCCCAACGGGCACGGTTCCAGTTGCCGTTCTGATCGACGCGCCTTGCAGCGGCGGGGGTGTCGGTGTAAAGTTTACTTTGAAGCCGTTGTGCTTTGCCAATAGCCCCGGATGCGCCCGCCAGCGCGCCGGGGTTTTCGTTTACGTCAGACAGCGCAAGGTTCGCCTTACCCCGATTTTCTCCAACGATTTCAATGCGCGAATGTTCGCGGTTCGCCGTTGTAAGCGATTGATTTACGGCGGATTTTCGATATCCTCCGGGCCTACCATTTCACCGCAGCGCAGCGCGGGGCGAGGGCGGAATGAAGATCGGCGACGTCTCCTTCTGGTATGCCGACATCGGCCTGCCCTACCGCCGCGCGCCGCTTTCCGGGGACATAACCGCCGACATCGCCATCATCGGCGCGGGCTATACCGGGCTTTGGACGGCCTACTACCTGAAAAAAGCCAACCCCGGGCTGAACGTGCTGGTCATCGAGAAAGACTTTGCAGGATACGGTGCTTCGGGCCGTAACGGGGGCTGGCTGACGGGCGGCTTTGCCTGGACACACCGGCGCTATCTGCAAACCTCGTCCGAACACGCCGTCCGCGCCATGGTCGAGGCGATGAACGGCACCGTTGACGAAGTGATTCGGATCACCGAGGCCGAAGGGATCGACGCCGACGTCCGCCGGACCGAGGAACTCATGGTCGCAACCAACGCGGCTCAGGTCACCCGGATGAGGGCCGAGGTGGCGCACCGGCGGCACTGGGGCGAACAGGACCGCGTGTTTGAGATGGGCTCTGCCGATCTGGCCGACCGCCTCCATATTCCCGGGGCGCTCGGGGCCATGGTGGTCACCAACGTGGCCCGCATACAGCCCGCCAAGCTGGTGCGCGGCCTTGCCGCCGTGGTGGAACGCATGGGCGTGCGCATCGCTGAAGGCACGGCAGTCACCGGCTACTCCCAAGGTCAGCTGACCACCGACCACGGTACCGTCCACGCGCCCATCATCCTGCGCTGCACCGAAGGCTTCACCGCAAGCTTGGACGGAATGAAGCGCGACTGGCTGCCGTTGAATTCCGCGCAGATCGCAACGGAACCCCTGCCGCCCGAAATCTGGACAAAGATCGGCTGGCAGGGACATGAGATTGTTGGCGATTTCGCCAATGCCTATTGCTATTGCCAGCGCACGCGAGAGGGGCGCATCACCGTGGGCGCGCGCGGGATGCCCTACCGCTTCGGATCCAGCCTCGATGCCAACGGCGCGCCGGATGACGAAACCGTCCGCCGCCTGACCGCGATCCTGCACCGGCATTTCCCCGCCGCCCGGGCCGCGAAAATCGACCACGCCTGGTGCGGCGTCCTCGGCGTGCCGCGTGACTGGTGCGCCACCGTCGGCCTTGACCCCGCCACCGGTCTTGGCTGGGCGGGCGGCTATGTTGGCGTCGGCGTCTCCACCTCCAACCTGGCCGGGCGCACGCTGGCCGACCTCGCCTTGGGCCGCGACAGCGATCTGGTCCACCTGCCCTGGGTCAACCGCCGCGTCCGCCCGTGGGAACCCGAGCCGTTCCGCTGGCTGGGCGTGCACGGCATGTATGCGCTTCTCAATGCCGCCGACCGTCGCGAGGCAAGGCCCGGTGCCGGGCCATCGCGTCTGGCTGCCCTTGGCAACAGGCTCACCGGACGCG
Source organism: Paracoccaceae bacterium (assembly GCA_031415015.1). GTDB lineage: Bacteria > Pseudomonadota > Alphaproteobacteria > Rhodobacterales > Rhodobacteraceae > JAUYQR01. The sequence goes on along the minus strand of JANOQT010000104.1, from coordinate 25,539 downwards.
GCTAGGCGCTTGCGGGACGCAACGCCGCTTGGCATAACCTCCAGACCCTTGGGGAGTAAAACCAGATGATCCTGCACCGTCGCCATTTTCTTGCGCTGCCGCTGGCCTTTGCTGCCCGTCCTGTCTGGGCCGCCGACCGTCAGGCAGTTGAACGCGAAGTGGTCACCACCTGGTACCGCCTGATCCTTGAACTGGTGCGCCACACCGCCACCTATTCGCCCCCCGTCGCCAGCCGCGCCTTCGCCTACATCGGCGTCGCCGCACACGAGGCGCTGGCAACCGGCAATCCCGCCCTTGTCTCCCTCGCGGGTCAGGTGAACGCCCTGACCGCCCCCCCGCCGCGCGACGCGCAAGCCTATGACGAGGCCTGCGTGCTGCACGCGGCCCTTGCAGCCTCGGCCCAGTCCTGCTTCTCCAACACCGGCCCCACGGGGCAGCGTGCCATGGCAGCCCTCGCCGACCAGATGGGCCGCACCGCCTCTGACGGGATTTCCGGCGATATTGTCGCGCGCAGCACGGCTTACGGTCAGGCGGTGGCAGCGCATATCCTCGCTTGGTCACAGGATGACGGCGGGGCTGTGGTGGACAACATGGGGTTCCCGGCCACCTACACCCCCGGCACCAACCCGCAGGATTGGGTTCCCACCAGCCTCGTGCGCCAACAGCAGGCCCCGCTTTTGCCCGAATGGGGCGACAACCGCCCCTTCGCCATGCCCTCCGGCACCGCCTGCGCAATCCCCGCGCCGCCTGCCTACAGCGAAGACCCCGCGTCGCCCTTCCAGCTTGCCGCGCAAGAGGTTCATGACATCGTCACCAACCTGACCGACGAACAGCGCCTGATCGCGCGCTTCTGGTCGGACGACCCGATGCTGTCCCCGACCCCGCCCGGCCACTGGATCGCGATTGTCCTGCAGATCGCCGATGCCAAGGCCCTGCCTGCCAACCGGGTGACCGAAGTGCTGGCAACCCTCGGCATCGCCATGGCAGACGCCTTTATCAGCTGTTGGGCCGCAAAGTTCGAATTCAACCTGCTGCGCCCGGTCACCGCGATCCGCCGCACCATCAACCCCAAGTTCGAGCCGCTGCTGAACACGCCGCCCTTCCCGGAATACCCCTCGGGCCACAGCACCCAGTCCGGGGCCGCCGCGTCCGTCCTGACCGCTGCATTTGGCGATGGCTACGCCTTCGACGATCCCACCCACGAAGACGAAGGCCTGCCGGTCCGCAGCTATGCCTCCTTCTGGGATGCCGCCGAAGAAGCGGGGATTTCAAGGCTTTACGGCGGCATCCACTACCGCTTTGCCGTCGAAGAGGGGCTGGTGCAGGGCCGCTGCGTCGGGGCCTATGCCACTGCATTGAAAACACGGGCATGACCGAGATGCGCCTCGCCCTCTTCACTCTGATCCTGGCAACGCCTGCGCTGGCCGACCCCGTCATCCCCACCTTCACGGATGAGACTTCCATCTCTAGCCTTACCACCGCCTATCAGGGCGACTGGGAATTCATGGTCGGGGGCGGTGCGTCGACCTTCGACTGCTCCGGCGATGGCTTCCCTGACCTGTTGGTGGCCGGGGGCAGCGGCCCGTCGGCGCTGTATCTGAACCGCAGTGCCCAAGGCGGCCCGTTGCGGTTCGAAAAGACCGATGCGGTTTCGCTGACCGATGTAACCGGTGCCTACCCGCTGGATATCGACAGCGACGGCATTCTTGACCTCGCCGTGCTGCGTGTCGGGGCCAACCAACTGCTGCGCGGCACCGGCGACTGCAAGTTCGAGGATGCCAGCGCCACCTGGGACTTTGACGGCGGGGACGCATGGTCCACCGCCTTTGCCGCCACCTGGGAACGGGGCCAGACCTGGCCCACTCTTGCCATCGGCAACTACCTTGACCGCACCGCGACCGCCTTCCCATGGGGCTCGTGCACCGACAACTGGCTGCACCGCCCCGCCGCCACCGGCTTTGCCCCGCCCCTGCCGCTGACCCCGTCGTTCTGCGCCCTGTCGATGATCTTTTCCGACTGGGACCGCTCCGGCCAGCCCAGCCTGCGGGTGTCGAACGACCGCGAGTATTACAAGGCCGGGCGCGAACAGCTTTGGCACCTTGACCCCGGCCAGCCGCCGGTTGAGTTCACCGAAAAAGCCGACGGCTGGAAACGCCTGCGCATCTGGGGCATGGGCATCGCGTCGGCCGACATCAATCTGGACGGCTACCCCGATTTCTACCTGACCAGCATGGCCGACAACAAGCTGCAGTCGCTGGCCGCCCTGCCCACTGAGGGTGCGCCAAAGCCGGTCTTCGCCGACATCGCCTTTGCCAAAGGCCTGACCGCGCACCGCCCCTACATCGGCGAAGATCTGAACCCCTCCACTGCATGGCACCCGCAGTTTGCCGACGTGAACAACGATGGCAGGCTGGATCTGTTCATCGCCAAGGGCAACGTCGCCGAAATGCCGGACTTCGCCGCCAAAGACCCCAACAACCTGCTGTTGCAAGGCGAAGACGGCGTGTTCATCGAAGCTGGAGACAAAGCCGGTGTCGCCAGCACGAAAACCTCGCGTGGTGCGCAACTCACCGACTTCAATCTTGACGGATCACTTGATCTTGTGGTCGTAAACCGCTGGGAAACAGCGGAAATATGGCGATCAACTGGTCCGGAAACCGGTGCTTGGGTGCAGGTACAACTCGCTCAGGATGGCCCCAATCGCAACGCCATCGGCGCAGTCATCGAACTGCGTCGCGGCGACAAGGTCGAACGCCACGAGGTCACCTCGGGCGGCGGCCACATGAGCGGCAGCCTCGGCTGGATGCACTTCGGTCTGGGTGCCACCGACACAGCCGTCATGCGGGTGATCTGGCCCGATGGCACCGAAGGCACGTGGCAAACCCTGCCCGCCCGCGCCTTCTACACCCTCAGGCCCGGCGCAGAACCGGAGCCTTGGCTGCCGGGCTGATCAGCCGATCTCCAGATCAAACACCATGATCCCGTCAGCTCCACCCTTGCAAAGCGCCACCAGATCGCGCCCCGCCGCCTGATGCGCGGGGTGCGTGTCATAGGCCAGATGCGCCGCGCGGTCGCGGAACGTGCAGATGAATCCAAGGCTATATCGCGCTGATTTCGCTTCATAATCCCGGTTAGGTCCAAACTGGAACGCCATCATTCCCTCCACGTCAGGCACCAGATCGGCCAACCGCCGCATCACATCCGCAACCGCCGCAAGGTCCGCGTCGGCCCGGATATCGCAAAACACACAGTGTTGCAGCATGTTATCCCTTTCGCCCAAGGCTAGATTCGCGCGGCACCAGAACCACTGACGCGCGGGTTTCAGGCACCGGATGCGCCCCTTTTTCCAGCCAGACCAGCAGCGTTTCCGCAGCCTGCCCGGCAAACTCCGCGATGTGGCACCGCACCGACGTCAGTTGCGGAAACACCATCGCACATTCCTCGATGTCATCGAATCCCACCAGCCGGAAATCGCGTCCCACCACACGGCCCTTGCCCGCAAACCCCGCCATCATGCCCAACGCCACCAGATCGTTGAAGCACACCGCGGCATCCACCGCCGGATGATCGCGCATCAGGCGCAGCGCCGCTTCCTGCCCGAACCCGCGCGATGACCGACCCTGCATCGTCAGCGGTGCGAGCCCCGCCTCGGCCATCACGGCAAGGTATCCCGCCATCCGCTCCGCCGTAATCGGCCGCCCTTCGGGTCCGCCGACAAAGGCGATCCGCCGGGCACCGATGTCGATCAGGTGCCGCGTCGCCAGCCGCCCGCCGGCCAGAAAATCGAACGACGCAAACGGAAACGTCGCGGTATCGGCGCTGACCTGCCGCAACACCTGCAAGACCGGAATGCCCGCCCGCGTCAGCGGCCCAAAGGTCGCCTCCGCCGCCCCGTAAGTGGGCGAGATCACCAGCCCCGATACCCCGTGTTCGACCATCGACCCCACCACCTGCGCCTGAATGGCCGGGTCCTCATCCGTGTTGGCAATCACCGTGGCATAGCCGCGCGCCGACAGCGCCATCTGGAACGAGGTGGCAAACTCGGTAAAGAACGGGTTGCGCAGATCGTTGATCACCAGCCCGATCAGGCCCACATTGGTGCTGCGCAGGTTCGCCGCCGCCCGGTTGTAGACATAGCCGATGTCCACCATCGTCTTGCGCACGCGCGCACGCGTCTCGTCCTTGACCAGCGGGCTGTCCTGCAGCACCAGACTGACGGTCGATTTCGACACGCCCGCCGCTTCGGCCACTTCGATAATGGTCGGGCGCTTGTTCACCCCTGCCCGATCCCGTGCAACCGCAGCAAAAGTGTCATCCTTTCCGCCGCAAGGTCCGGCCGCTCCAGCAGCCTCGCCTGATCGGCAAGCCTGAATACCGATGCATAATGCACGATATCCCGGCTGGATTGAAAGCCCGCCGGCATGATGAAATGCGCCTGATGCCCATTCAGCCACGACAGGAACGCAATCCCCGCCTTGTAAAACCGCGTGGGCGCGCGGAAAATCTCGCGGCTCAGCGGCACGGTCGGGGCCAGCAGCGCGTGGTAGGTGGCATGATCGCCCACCGCCAAAGCCTCCAACGCCTGACTGGCCGCAGGCGCAATCGCCGCGAAAATCCCCAACAGGGCATGAGAATGCAGCACCCCATCGCCCTCGATCAACGGCGCATAGTTGAAATCATCCCCGGTATAAAGCCGCACCCCGACCGGCAGCCGCGCCCGGAACGCCTCCTCATGCGCGCGGTCCAGAAGCGAAATCTTGATGCCATCCACCTTGGCGGGGTTCTCGGCAATCAGGCCCAGCACAAAATCCGATGCCCGATCCAAATCCGCACTGCCCCAATATCCGACCAGCGAGGGATCGAACATCGCGCCCAACCAATGCAGGATCACCGGTTCCCGCGCCCCATCAATCAACGCGCGGTACACTTTCCGGTACACCGCCTCATCCGCCGCCATCGCGGTAAAGGCCCGGCTGGCCATCAGGATCAGCTGCCCCCCCGCCGCCTCGATCGCCTCGGCTTGCGTCAGGTAGGCCACAAGGATCGCCTCAGCCGTGCCCAGATCGGCCAGCGCCACATGATCCGTTCCGGCCCCACAAGCCACCCGTGGCCGCAGGGGATGCGCCTTGGCCGCAACCATCGTCCGCTGGATCAGCTCCAGCGCTGTCGCCCAATCCACCCCCATCCCGCGCTGCGCCGTGTCCATCGCCTCGGCCAGCCCAAGCCCCTGATCCCAAAGGCCCACCCGAAACGCCAGTGTCGCCTCCCAATCCACCGCAGGCCGCGTATCCCAAGGGTTTCGTTCCCGCATCGGGTCGGAAATCACATGCGCCGCCGCAAAAGCCGTCCGCGTCAGCGGCACCCTTGGCGCGCGCGCCACCAAAGGTTCGCCGGTCAGGCGGTAGGGCTCCAGCGTTCCCGCTTCGGTCGGCAGCAGCATCTTACGCTCCATGATCAGCGCGGATCATGTCAGCGGCTTTTTCCGCAATCATGATCGTGGCGGCATTGGTGTTGGACGACACCACCCTCGGCATCACCGACGCATCGACAACCCGCAGCCCGGCAATCCCGTTAAACCGCAGGCGCGGGTCCACCACGGCGGCGGGGTCACTGCCCATCCTGCAGGTGCCTGCCGGGTGATGGTCGGTCTTGGCATGGCGGCAGGCATAGTCGAACACCTCGGCATCCGTCTGCACCCCCGGCCCCGGCAGGCGTTCGGCCAGCACATAGGGCCTCAGCGCCGCCCCCGCGATGATCTCGCGCGCCAGCCGCAAGCCCCGGATCGACATTTCCCGGTCATAGGGGTCCGCCCAATAGTTCGGGTCGATCAGCGGGGCCGCCATGGGGTCGGCGGTCGCCAGCCGCACCGTCCCGCGCGACCGGGGCCGCAGATAGGCGGAATTGAGCGTCACCCCCCCCTGCGGCATCGCCGCCACCCCCGCCTCGATCCCCGACCCCAACCCCAGATGAAACTGGATATCCGGGCTGCGCGCATCCCGGTCGGCATACCAGAACCCACCCGTTTCAAACAGGCTGGACGCCACTGGCCCCCGCTTGGTCAACAGGTACTGCACCCCCGCCACCGCCGACCACAAAGGCCGCGCATAGCGGTCATAGGTATGCGGCCCGGTGCATTCGGCGATCACGAACAGGTCCAGATGGTCCTGCAAATCAGACCCCACCCCCGGCTGGTCCAGCACCACCGGCACCCCAACCTCGGCCAGATGATCCGCCGGACCGATCCCCGACAGCATCAGCATCCGGGGCGATCCGATGGCCCCCGACGACAGCAGCACCTCTGTCCCCGCCCGGATCACCTCACCCCCCGCCAGTTCCACGCCCGCCGCGCGGTCCCCCTCCACGACAATCCGTGCTACCTGCGCACCCGTCCGCACCGTCAGGTTCGCCCGCCCCCGTGCCATCCCCAGATACGCAACCGAGGTTGAAGACCGCCGCGCATCCCTTTGCGTCAGCTGGTAATATCCCACCCCGTCCTGAACCTCGCCCGTCATGTCCATGTTGCGCGGAATGCCCAGCTCCGCCGCCGCCGCAAAATACGCCTCGCAGATCGGCAGCGGCGCACGCGGTTGCGACACGCCCAACGGCCCACCCTTGCCATGCCACCTGTTATCAAAGGTGTCATTATCCTCGGCCTTGAGGAAATACGGCAGCACGTCCTCATAAGACCAGCCATCGCAGCCCATCTGCCGCCACTCGTCATAGTCCTGCGCATTGCCGCGCGTGTAGATCTGCGCGTTGATCGACGACCCGCCACCGATCACCCGTGCCTGAGTATAGCGGATCACCATCCCGTTCATGTGGCGCTGCGGCACCGTCTGCCAGCCCCAGGACCCTATCCCCTTGGTCATCTTCGCAAAGCCTGCGGGCAGGTGATAGAACGGATGCCGGTCGCGCCCCCCCGCCTCCAGCAGCAACACGGACACATCTGGGTTCTCCGACAACCGCGCCGCCAGCACGCAGCCCGCAGACCCGCCACCGACGATGATGAAATCAAACCCCATCACAGCCTCGCCATCGACAGCCCGCCATCGACGGGGATCACCGCCCCGGTGGCAAAGCGCATCGCCCCCGTGGCAATCGGCACAATCACCGAACCGATGTCCGCAGGCACCCCCCACCGCGCCATCGGCACCAGCCCGCCCTCGATCCTTGCGGTGTAGCGCTCACGCACCCCCGCTGTCATCGCCGTGTCGATGATGCCGGGGCGCAACTCGAACACGCCCACGTCCAACGGCGCCATCCGCACCGCGAAGGCCTGCGCCATCATCGACGCCCCCGCCTTTGAGATGCAGTATTCCGCCCGGTCCGCGCTGCACATCCCGGCGGAAACCGAGGTGACAAATGTCATGCTCCGGTACTGCTTCGACGTGCGCCCCGCCATCCGCCGCCCGACCTCCTGCGCCAGAAAGAACGCGCCGCGCAGGTTGATCGCCATCACCTGATCATAGCTGTCCGCCGTCACGTCAAACAGATCGCCCCGCACCTTTGCCGGAACCCCGGCGTTCGACACAAACGCCGTCACCGGCCCCGCCGCCGCCTCCACCCGGTCCAGCAGCGCACCGACCGAACCCGCCTCCCGCAAGTCATGGCGCAGATAAACCGCCCCCGGCAGCCGCGACAGCGCCTCGCCCACCGCTGAGGCATCCTCCGCCACCTCCGCCGCAATCACGATGCGGAACCCCGCCGCCGCCAGCGCCTCGGCAATCCCCAGACCGATGCCCTGCTGCCCCCCGGTGATCAGCGCCACGCCGCTCATGCAAATTCCCTTTCCCGGATATGCGCCGCTGTCCGCAACGCCAGCGCCGCAATCGTCAGCGACGGGTTGGCCGCAGCCGAAGTCGGCAGCACCGACGCATCAACGATGAACAGATTGCCAAGGTCATGGCTCCGGCAGAACCCATCCACCACGCTGGTCGCCGGATCGCGCCCCATCCGCGCCGTACCGCACTGGTGGCTCGGCGTGCGCTTCTCGAACGTCTTGCTCAGCACCAGCGGCCACCCCGCCCGTCGCAACACCGCCTTCAGCCGCGCGTTCAAAGCCTGATGCGCCTCAAAATTCGACCGCTCCCATTTCAGCACGATCTGCCCATCCCGCAGCATCACCCGGCTCTCCGGCATCGGCAGATCCTCCGACATAGTCATCAGATGCACCGAATGATCCGCCAACCAGCGCGCCAGCGGCAACGGCAGCCCGCTCTCCGCCGCCATGATCTCGCCGGTGATCCGGCCCAGCATCTGCACATTGCCCAATGGCTCACCCTTCGGCCCGCCGGTCAGATACCAGTCGTTCAGCTGGATGGTCTTTTCATAAACCGACCGGTTGCGCCGGAACGGGCTGACCCCCAGAACCGCCGTGATATTGTGGTTCATGAAGTTGCGCCCGACCTGATCAGACCGGTTGGCAAGCCCCGTCGGATGCGCACCGTCCGCCGAGGCCAACAACAGCGCCGCCGATTTCACCGCGCCCGCACACAAGCACACCACCGGCGCGGATATCCGCTCCACCTGACCGCCACGGATGTAGTCCACGCCCGTAACCCGCCTGCCCTCGGCAATTAACTTCATAACCCGCGCCCCGGTCAGCAACGTGACATTCGGGTGCTTCAACGCCTCGGCCAGACCCACAGTCTCGGCATCCATCTTGCCGCCGCGCGTGTTGGGAAAGCCGTCAAACGTCCCCGCCCCGCCCTTCAGCCACAGGTCGATATCCACCCCCAAGGGCAGCGCGCCGGGATGCAACCCCTGCGCCGCCAGTCTGCGGCACAAATCCACCATATCCGGCTCATGCGGCACCGGCGGATAGGCGTACCGACCGGAATGGCGCGGCTCCGTCGGGTCTTCGCCCAGCGCCCCCCGCACCTGATACATCTCTTCCGCCACCTGATACTGCGGCTCCAGATCGTCATAGGTGATCGGCCAGCCCGGCGTCGTGCCGCCCATGTGGCGCAAGGGTGCGAAATCCTCAGCCCGGTAGCGCATCAGCACCGCGCCGTAGAATTTCGAGTTGCCGCCGGGGTGATAGTAATTGTTCGGCGCAAAGGAACCGCCATCCGCATCCAGCCACGTCTCATCCGTGCGGAAATGGCCGGTGAACACCGCCTTGCCATCGCGCGCCTCGGGGCAATCCTCCAGCCGCTCGCCCCGCTCCAGAATGACGATCCGCCGCCCGGACGGTGCCAGCGCCGCCGCCAGCGTCGCCCCGCCCATCCCAGATCCGATGATGATGACGTCAGGCGTCATGCCGGAATACGCTCCTCAGTCTGGGGATTGAACGCGACCGCCTTCTCCATATTGATCGCAAAGTCGAACATCTGCCCCGGGGCCACCGATGCATCCGCCCGCATCCGCGCCACCACATCGCGTCCCGAAAGGGTCATGGTGGCAAATGTATCCGCACCTGCGGGTTCCGTCACACTCACCCGGTTGGCAAAGGGCTGGATATTTCCCGACTTGCGGTCCGCGCCTTCGGGATCGGTGATCGCCTCGGGCCGGATGCCCAGCGCAATCTCGCGCCCCGCCCAACCGGCCATGTTCGCTTGCGAAAACCGCAGATGCCGCACCGCACCTTCACTGTCAGTAATCTCGGCATGCGCCGCGCCGTTCTGCATCACCACCTTGGCCGGCAGGATGTTCATCGCGGGCGACCCCATGAACGTCGCCACGAACAGGTTGGCCGGAGTGTCATAAATCTCCTTAGGCGTACCTAGTTGCTGGACATACCCCTTGTTCATCACCGCAATCCGCGTTGACAGCGTCATCGCCTCGATCTGGTCATGCGTCACGTAGACGATGGTCGTGCGCAGCTTCTGGTGCAGCTTCTTGATTTCGGTCCGCATATCGACCCGCAGCTTGGCGTCCAGGTTCGACAACGGCTCGTCGAACAGGAATACATCGGGGTTGCGCACCAACGCCCGCCCCATCGCCACCCGCTGCCGCTGCCCGCCCGACAACTGCCCCGGCTTGCGGTCCAGCAAAGGCGTGATCTGCAACAGCCGCGCCACATCGGCCAGCGCCTTTTCCCGCTCCGGTTTCGGCACCCCGTGCATCTCAAGCCCGAAGGTCATGTTCTGCCCCACGGTCATGTTGGGATACAAAGCGTAAGACTGGAACACCATCGCGATATTGCGCTTTGACGGATGCACCCCGTTGATCACCCGCCCCTTGATCGAAATATCGCCACTGGAAATCGCCTCCAGCCCCGCGATCATGTTGAGCAAAGTGGATTTTCCACAGCCGGACGGCCCGACCAGCACCAGAAACTCGCCCTCCTGCACCGAAATATCCACCTCGTGCAGCACCTGCACTGATCCGTAGGATTTGGTGACATGAGAGATATCCAGAAAGCCCATCGCCGTAACCCTTCGCCTTGAATTGGCCATGCCGCACCGCGCGGCATGGCCGGTGTCGCCTACTTCGCCGCCAGAATGGCGTCGGCCAGCCCGGCCGCGCCCTCGTCCGCCGTCATGTCGGAATTGAAGAAGCCGGTGATCGCATCCGTCGCAGCCCCCACCACTGCGGCATTCGCCGCATGCGTTCCGGCAAAGGTCGGCACCGCCGTCCCTCCCACATCATTCGCAGCAAGCGCAGCCGAGGTTTCCTGCGCGCAGGCGTCCATCGAACTCAGGTCCACATCAATCCGCGCCGGGATCGCCCCCTTGGCCTTGTTGAAGGCGACCTGAACCTCCCTGTCCATGATCGCACTCGCCAGAACCTCCTGCCCCTTGATCAGGTCCGGATCGGTCTGGGTAAAGAACGACAGCGAGTTCACCAGATACACAAACGCATCCCCCTTGGCCTTCGGCACCGGAATGCAGGCGTAATCCGCCCCCGGCACCTTGCCCGCATTGGCAAATTCGCCCTTGGCCCAGTCGCCCATGATCTGCATCGCCGCCTCACCGTTGATCACCATCGCGCTGGCAAGGTTCCAGTCCCGCCCCGGCGCATTGGCGTCGATCATGCCGCGCAGCGCGGCCAGTTCGGTGAACACCGCCACCATCTCCGGTCCGCGCAGGGTGGCGTCGTCCAGATCAACCAGCGCCTTGCGGTAGAACTCCGCGCCGCCAACACCAGCTGCCACGGCCTCGAACATGTAGGCCTCCTGCCAGGACTGCCCGCCATGCGCCAAGGGGATGATCCCCGCCTCAAGAAACCGGGGGGCCAAAGCGTTCAGTTCTTCCCAGGTCGTCGGATACGCCGCCCCGATCTTGTCGAAAGCCGCTTTCGACGCCCAGATCACATCCGTCCGATGCACGTTGGTGGGTGCTGACACATAGTGCCCCCCGACCTTGGTGAAATCCTTCACCGCCTGCGGAAGGGCCGCGTCCCAGCCCTCACTTGCGGCAAGCGCATCCACATTCCCCAGCATCCCCTCATTCGCCCAGTCGATGATGTTCTGCCCCAGCATCAGCATCGCCGCCGGCGGGTTGCCACTGGCGATCCGCGCCTGCAACGCGGTCTTCGCCGCATCGCCGCCACCACCCGCCACCGGCGCATCGGCCCAGGCCACGCCGCCCGCCACCACCTTGTCACGCACCGCGCCCAAGGCAGCCGCTTCGCCGCCGCTGGTCCAGAAATGCATCACCTCGACCGAAGGCTCGGCCAGCGCAGGGGATACCGCCATCCCAAATATCAACGCGGAAACAATGGACATCTGTCGCATTTTGCCGTCTCTCTCTTTCGTTTGCCCGGGTCTGGTGCAAGTTGGGCTAAGGTTGAACAAAGACCGTCGGAGGGCTCCACCCCTCCGGCGGTCGGCTTATCCCTTGACGCTGCCCGCCATCAGCCCGCGCACGAAATAGCGGCCTGCGACGATGTAGACGAAAAGGGTCGGAAGCGCGGCCAGAATGGCCCCCGCAAAGTGGACGTTGTATTCCTTGACCCCGGTGGAAGAGCTGACGAGGTTGTTCAGCGCCACCGTCATCGGCGTTGAATCAAGGTCGGAAAATGACGCCCCGAACAGGAAGTCGTTCCAGATGTTGGTGAACTGCCAGATGACTGACACCACCGCGATCGGCCCCGACACCGGCAGCATGATCCGCCAGAAGATGCGGAAGAACCCGGCCCCGTCGATCATCGCGGCCTTCACCAGCTCGGTCGGAAACGCGGCATAGTAGTTGCGGAAATACAGCGTGGTGAACCCCAGCCCGAACACCACATGCACCAGGATCAGCCCCGAGGTAGACCCCGCCAGCCCCATCAGCCCCAGCATCCGCGCCATCGGGATCAACACGATCTGAAACGGGATGAAACAGGCGAACAGCATCAGCCCGAACAGGATGGTATCCCCCCGGAACCGCCACTTGGTCAGCACATAGCCGTTCAGCGCACCCAGCACCGTGGAAATCGCCACCGCAGGCACCACCATCAGGATGGAGTTCAGGAAATATGGCCGCAGCCCGGTCGGCTCCACCCCGATCTGCGCGGTCGACCATGCCGACCGCCAGGCATCCAGCGTCCAGTCCTGCGGCAAGGCCATCATGTTGCCGCCAGTGATTTCCGACAAGGGCTTCAGGCTGTTGGTCAGCATCACGAAGAACGGCAGCAGGTAGAACAGCGCGAACAGCAGCAGCACCAGATAGATGAAGGTCCGCGCGACCCGCCCGGTGCGGACGGCGGTATCTTGGGTGGCGGCGCTCATTCCCGCTTCTCCTTCAACTCGGCGTACAGATACGGCACCATGATCGCGGCGATGGTCATCAGCATGATTACTGCGCTCGCCGACCCGATCCCCATCGAATTGCGGGTGAAGGTGTAGGAATACATGAAGGTCGCCGGCAGTTCAGTCGCCCGCCCCGGCCCACCACCGGTCAGCGCAATCACCAGATCATAAGACTTGATCGCCAGATGGCTCAGGATCACAAACGCGCTCAGGAACGCCGGGCGCAGCAGCGGAATGACGATCCGCCGGTACAACTGCCAGTTCGACGCCCCGTCGATCTGCGCGGCCTTCAAGATCTCATTATCAATCCCCCGCAGCCCCGCCAGAAACATCGCCATGACGAACCCGCTGGTCTGCCAGACCGCCGCCAGCACAACGGTATAAATCGCCATGTCGCTGTCCTTGATCCAGTTGAAACTGAAGCTTTCCCACCCCCACAGATGCATGGTGTGTTCCAGCCCGATACCGGGGTCCAGAAACCACTTCCACGCCGTCCCGGTCACGATGAACGACAGCGCCATCGGATACAGATAGATCGGCCGCAAAATCCCTTCCCCCCGGATCTTCTGATCCAGAAAGATCGCCAGCGTCAGCCCGATCGCCGTGCAGATCACGATGTACAGCGACGCGAAAATCGCAAGGTTGGTGATCGCAGTGATCCAGTGCGACAACCCCCACAGCCGCGAGTAATTCTCCCACCCCACCAGATCGTAGGACGGCAGCATCTTGCTGTCGGTGAACGACAGATAGACCGTGTAGATGATGAAGCCGTAGACAAAGATCAGGATCGCCGCCAAAGACGGAGACAGCACCAGCTTCGGAATCCAGTCCTGCAGCCGTGTGCGAAAATCAACAGATGTCGTTGCCATGCTCCCCCCTCCCCAAGGCAGGGGCGGCCCGAAGGCCGCCCCCAAAGACTTACTTCGCTGCTTCGACTGCTGCGGCCAGCTCTGTCGCCGCCTTGGCCGCGTCATACTCGCCGTTGAAATGGGCGGTCACCACGTCGTACAGCGCGTTCTTGATCGCTGCCGGGGCCGCGTGGCCATGCGCCATCGACCCGAACAGCATTCCGCTGGTGTTGGCCTCGGCCAAGTCGGCAATCGCCTTCTTGCCGCAGTCATCGAACGCGTCATTCGGCACATCGGTCCGCGCCGGGGCCGAGCCCTTGACCACGTTGAACGCCGACTGGAAGGCCGGGTCCATGATCGCCTTGGCCATCCCGACCTGCGCGGTCTGCATGCCCGCATCCGCTTGTTTGAACATCGCGAACTGGTCCGAGTTGAACGTCACCATGCCCTGCGTGCCGGGGAACCGGATGCAGACGAAATCCACGCCCGGCACTTTGCCCGCCTTGACGAACTCGCCCTTGGCCCAGTCGCCCATCATCTGCATGCCCGCTTCGCCATTTATCACCATGGCAGAGGCAAGGTTCCAGTCGCGGCCCGAGAAGTTGTCGTCCACATAGGACCGCAGTTTGGCCATCCGGTTGAACACTTCGACCATCTTCTCGCCACCCAGCGCTGCGGGGTCCAGATCAATCATCGACGCCTTGTAGAAATCAGCCCCCATGCTCAGCACAACTGCATCAAACATCGTCGCGTCCTGCCAGGCCTGTCCGCCATGCGCCAAGGGGGTGATCCCGTTGGCCTTCATCGCGTCCAGCACGGCCACCAGCTCTTCCCACGTCTCGGGTGCCTTGCCGCCTGCTGCGTCCAATGCGGATTTGCTGATCCAGACCCAGTTCGTCGAATGCACGTTCACCGGGGCCGCAACCCACTTGCCGTCATAGGTGGAAAACGCCTGCAGCGCTGTCGGCACCACCTTGTCCCAGCCTTCGGCCATCGCGGTCTCGGTCAGGTCGGCCAGCGCGCCTTCCTTGGCCCAGTCCTGAATGTCAAAGCCCAGCATCTGCACGGCCGTCGGCGGATTACCCGCCGTGACCCGTGCGCGCAACGTCGTCATCGCCGCCTCGCCGCCGCCACCGGCCACCGGCATATCGGCCCAGCCGGTACCTTTGCCGGACAGGTCGTCCTTAAGCACGTTCAGTGCCGCCGCCTCGCCACCGGATGTCCACCAGTGCAGCACTTCCACATCTTCCGCCCGCACCAGACTGGTCGTCAGCACCAGCGCCGCCGTCAGAGCCGTCCCAAGATATCCACGCATGTCATTCCTCCAAGAATTGCGTTGATCTTACCTACCGCCAAGCCTCGCTCAGCGGGCCTTCACCCACGGTGTCCGTGTGCGCCCGATGCGCATCGCCACCGTCTTGACCTCAAGAAATTCCTCCAACCCGTAGCGCCCGATCTCGCGGCCTTGACCGGATTGCTTGAACCCGCCAAAGGTCATTTCCGGAAACCCGTCCATCCAGGTATTCGTCCAGATCGTGCCCGCCTGCACCCGGCGCGCAAAGTCCAGACAGGTGTGGACATTCTCGCTCCACACCCCTGCACTCAGCCCGTAGGCGGCGTCATTGGCCATCGCCACCGCCTCATCCATGGTGCGGAAGGTCAGGCAGGCCAGCACCGGCCCGAACACCTCGTCCCGCGCAATCGCCATATCTGGCGTCACGCCGGAGACCACCGTCGGCTGATAGAACTGCCCCGCCATCCCCGGCACGTCCAGCACCCCGCCGCCCAGCGCCACCG
Source organism: Paracoccaceae bacterium (assembly GCA_031415015.1). GTDB lineage: Bacteria > Pseudomonadota > Alphaproteobacteria > Rhodobacterales > Rhodobacteraceae > JAUYQR01. The sequence goes on along the minus strand of JANOQT010000104.1, from coordinate 10,215 downwards.
TGGCCCCCGCCGCGACCGCTGCCTTCACATACCCATCAATCTTGCCCTGATGCGCCGCCGAGATGATCGCCCCCACCTGCGTCGCCGCATTCAGCGGATCACCAAATGCCACCCTGCGCGACAGCGCCGTTACCTTTGCCACAAACGCCTCTGCAATATCCGCATGCACCAGCACCCGGCTGCCGGAATTGCAGCATTCCCCGGCGTTAAAGTAGATCCCAAACGTCACCGCATCCGCCGCCGCGTCCAGATCGGCATCCGGGAAAATCACCTGCGGGTTCTTGCCCCCCAGTTCCAGCGCGACCTTCTTCAGCGTGGCCGACGCGGTAACCGAGATCGCCTTGCCCACCGCCGTCGATCCGGTAAACGTCACCATATCCACCGACGGATGGCTGGCCAGCATTGCCCCCACCGGCTGGCCAAACCCCAGCACGATGTTCACCACCCCCGCAGGCAACCCCGCCTCAACCAGCAACTCCCCCATCATCACGGTGCTGGAGGGCGTCATCTCCGACGGCTTCACCACACAGGTACACCCCGCCGCCAAGGCAAACGGCAGCTTCTGGCTCAATATCCAGAACGGAAAATTCCACGGCGTGATCACCGACACCACGCCAATCGGCTCTTTCAGGATCACACCCAGCATATCCGGCCCCAGCGTGTTGTGACTGTCCCCCGTCACATTCCGCGCCAGTGACGCCGCATAGCGCCACAGGTCCGCCGCCCCAGACACCTCGCCCCGCGACTGCGAAATCGGCTTGCCACTTTCCAGCGTCTCCAACAGCGCGATCCGCTCCACGTTTCCCTCGATCAGATCGGCCACCCGCAGCAACATGGCCGCCCGCGCCTTGCCGGTGGTCCGCGACCAGACCCCGCTGTCAAACGCCGCCCGCGCCGCCGCTATCGCCGCTTCCGCGTCAACCGCACTGCCCAAGGCGGACCGGCTGACCACCACCCCATGCGCCGGAGACACCCGGTCAAACGTAGCGCCCCCCTGACTTGCGACCCAAACGCCACCGATCAAATGCCGCCCGACGAATGGCTCCGCCGGCAGCGCGATCCCGCTCGCCGCGATCAATGTCATGTCCAGCATCATTCCCCCCGAAACTCCGGCTTGCGCTTGGCACGGAACGCCGCCACGCCCTCGTCCTTGTCCGCACTCGCCCCGATCATCCCCGACCCCAGCGCCTCGATCATCGCCGAGCTGTCTTCGCCAACCCCCGCATGGATCATGTATTTCGCCACCTCCACCGCCCGGGGGCTCAACTCACCCACCCGCACCGCCATCGCGTCGGCCACGCCGCGCGCATCCTCCGCCACCTCGGCCACGAACGCCAATCCCAGCGCCCGCTCCGCCGAAATCCGCCGCCCGAACAGCGCCATTTCCTTCACAACCGCCTCCGGCAACAGCCGCATCAACCGCTGCGTCCCGGACCATCCGGGGACGATGCCCACGCCCGCCTCGGGGAGGGCAAGGCTGGCACGAGGCACCATCACCCGGATGTCACAAGCGGCCGCAAGCTCCAGCCCGCCGCCAAACGCATGTCCTGTCAGCACTGCAATCGTCGGCTTGCCCAACCGCGCCAACCGGTCAAAAATCCGGTGCCCGTCGCGCACCCAATGCCGCGCAAACTCCGCAGGCGGCAGGTCGGCCCAGGCGGTGATATCCGCACCAGTGCAAAACGCCCGGTCGCCTTCCGCCGTCAGCAGCACACACCTGATCTCGGGCCGTCGCTCGATCAGGTCCAGATGCGCGGACAGATCCGCCAGCATCCCCACCGTCAGCGCATTCATCTTGGCCGGGTTGTCCAACCGCAACTCCGCGACCGGCCCGTGCAAGATCAGATGTACCGCGCTCATGGCGTCCATCCCATCGGACCCTGCCCCAGCAACGCCAGCGGCATCGCCACCGCATCATCCGCCACCCGCACCCGGCCACCCGACGCCGCAACGATATCCCGCGCCGCATCAATCCCCGCCATCACCTCGGTCGCCACCAGCCCCGCATCGGTCAGCCGGATCACGCAGCGTTCGGTGACATACAGCACCTCCTGCCCGGTTGCCCGCGCCCGCGCGCCGGAAAAGGTCACATGCTCCACCGCGTCCACGAACTTCGGGAACCGCCCGGGTTTCACCACCCGCAACCCACCCGCCTCCAGCGCAATCTCCGCCCCGGCCTCGAACCAGCCGGAAAACACGATCTTCTTGGCATGCGCGGTGATGTCCACAAACCCGCCACACCCCGCCGTCAGATACGGCTTCTTGCCCAGCTTCGAGACGTTGACGTTCCCCTCCCCATCCACCTCAAGGAAACTCAGAAACGACATGTCGAACCCGCCGCCCTGAAAATAGGTGAACTGGTTCGGCGACGGCATGAACGCATCCGCATTCGACGCACAGCCGAACGCGAACCCGGTCAGCGGCATCCCCCCCACCGCGCCTTGCTCGATGGCCCAGGTCACCGCCTGCGGATGACCCTCTTCCAGCAGCACCCGCGGCACCATGGCGCTGATCCCGAACCCCAGGTTTGCCACCATGCCGCCGCGCAATTCCATGGCCGCGCGCCGGGCAATCACCTTCTCCACACCCGGTTCCGCCAGCTTGAAGCTGGCCCATGGCCGCATCACCTCGCCCGAAATCGCCGGATCATAAGGCGTTTCCGTGGTCTGCTTTTGCTCCGGGTCCAGCACGATCAGGTCCACCAGATGCCCCGGAACCCGCACGTCATGCGGCCGCAAAGACCCCGCCGCCGTCATCCGCTTGACCTGCGCAATCACCAAGCCGCCATGATTCCGGACCGCAATCGCCTGATCCAGCCCCCCCAGATACGCGCCCTCATGCTCGTACGTCAGGTTCCCCCGCTCGTCCGCCGTGGTCGCCCGCAGGATGCAGACATCCGGCACAATATTGGGGAAATGCAGCCAGTCCTCGCCCCCAAATTCCACCCGCCGCACGATCGGTGCCGCAGCAGCAACCGCGTTCATCGCGCAGCCCTCGCGCGCGGGGCAGCCCTCGCGCGCGGGATCGACAAACGTCTCCAGCCCCACCTTGGTCAACACGCCGGGCCGCCGCGCCGCCACGTCGCGGTGCATGTCAAACAGGATGCCCGAGGGCACGTTATACGCCGCCACCCGGTCCTCGACGATCATCCGCCAGATCTCTGGCATCGGCAGGTTTGACGACCCCGACGGATACGACCCCGCAATGATCCGCGCCAGCAGCCCGTCCTTGGCGATGTGGTCGATCCCCTTGACCCCGTACATGTCCCCCGCCGCAATCGGGCTCAGCACTGTCACCCCGCGCGGATGCCCTTCCGCGCCAAACCGCGCGCCGACGGCGGCAAGCACCTTGTCGGGGCAGCCCAGCGCCGAAGAAGACGACACTGACACAACAGCGCCGTCCTTGATGCGTGCTGCGGCCCCGGCCGCTGAAACCAGCTTGCTCATTCCCTCGCCCCGCCCGCAGCCACACACTGGGTCTGCGATCTCAAAATTTGGATCATTCCAATAGTTTTTAGTGGAACGATCCAAAAACGTCAAGGGGAATCACCGCACCCTGCTTTCACCACCTGCGAATCGGGTAGGTGGAAGATGACTCCCTTGCTGTTTGAGAAGGATCCGCCCGGCTCCGCGACTTCGGCAGGCCAGAAAGCGTGAAAAATCAAGCGCGCCACGTCCCGGTTTTACCCCAGGGATCGATTTTTCTGAATGCATGACAGTTTCATGTCTCACCACAAAAATGACCCCGGCACCCGCCGATTTTCCATGTTTTCCAGAACAATAGGCCAAAAATCTGATGATCGGCGTCCGGATTCCGGTAAATCCGCAGCCTTTTCGGCCTTCCTCAGCCAATCCCGCCGCAAGATTGTCCCATTTCGGGCCAACTGCAGCCTCGTTTGGACATGACCCCTCACAGTTGTACTGGTAGGTGACGTGTGACTTGAAGTTTCGGCAGTGTCCTTTGCGGACGAAATCGGTGGATTCTAATGGCAAGACCAAACACAGCGGCAAAAAAAGCGACCGGATGGTCGCAGGACATTGCAGCACAGGAATCACAAAAGATGCAAACCAAAGAGACGCCCGTCAGTCCGCTCGACAACCTGCCGTCCGAGGCTGAACCCGACGCTTTTATCGACGAGCTCAAGCAGGGCACGAAACTGCTGAACGGTCAGTACACGATCATGAGCTTCCTCAACAGTGGCGGCTTCGGGATCACATACCTGGCGAAAGACTCGCTCGACCGGACGGTTGTGATCAAGGAATGCTTCCCCAACTCGCTTTGCCGGCGCAGTGAAACCATTGTCAAAGCCCGCTCGCGTGCCCACACCGGGGAATTCCGGTCCGTCGTCAAACTGTTCGTGCAAGAAGCCCGCAGTCTGTCAAAGCTGGTCCATCCGAACATTGTCGGCGTGCATCAGGTCTTCGAAGACAATGACACCGCCTACATGGCCATCGACTATGTGAACGGCAAAGACCTGCTCGAAATCCTCGATTCCTCGGATCAGCCCTTCACGCCCTCCGAAATCGTCGAGATGCTCAAGAAAACCCTCGGCGCGGTGGAGTTCATCCACCAGGCCGGAATTCTGCACCGTGACATCTCGCCTGACAACATCCTGATCGACGCGCACCAGAATCCGATTCTGATCGACTTCGGCGCCGCACGTGAACAGGTGTCGAAAGCCAGCCGGGTGCTCTCGGCGCGCCGCGTGGTCAAGGACGGTTATTCACCGCAAGAGTTCTATCTGACAGGGTCAGCACAGGGTCCCTACTCCGACCTCTATGCGCTTGGGGCGACCTTTTATCACGTCATCGCTGGCACCGCGCCGCCCGAAAGCCAGCGCCGCCTTGCCGCCATCGCCGAAGGCAGCGAAGATCCTTACCAGTCGCTTGCCGGCCGCTTCGAAGGCTATCCGCCCGGTTTTCTGGAAACCATCGACAAAGCTGCAAAAGTCCTGCCGAAGGACCGGATCGACACCGCAGCGAACTGGCTGGAACTGATCCGCAAAAGCGAGGCGGGCACCGCCCCGCAATCCTTGCTCCAGTCGCGACCGGTCTCTGCCCTGCGTGCGCATTCGCGCATCGTGACGAACCTTATCATGCCGCCCCCTGTACCCGGGTCGGCACCGTCCTCCAGATTGCCGCTCCTGATCGGCTCCACGGCGATGGCCGCGCTGGCCCTCGGGTTGGGTGCCTGGATGCTGGCGGGTAACGATCCGGAACCGGTCGCTGCGGTCCAGACCGCCGCTGTCATCGAGGATCCGGCTGCAACCGCCGCAGCACTGTCTGCCGCTGCGGCGGCACAGGAGGTGGCGCGTCTGCAAGCAGAAGCCACCGCCAAGGCCGAAACTGAGGCCCGTCTGGCAGCTGAATCCGCTGCCCGGGCGGAAGAAGAGGCCCGCGTCGCCGCAGCAGCAGAAGCCGCTGCCAAAGCCGAGGAAGACGCCCGCCTCGCAGCCGAGGCCGCCAAGGCTGAAGAAGACGCCCGTCTGGCAGCCGCGGCCGCCAAAGCCGAGGAAGACGCCCGTCTGGCAGCCGAGGCCGTCAAGGCCGAGGAAGACGCCCGTCTGGCAGCCGAAGCCGCCAAGGCCGAGGAAGACGCCCGTCTGGCAGCCGAGGCCGCCAAGGCCGAGGAAGACGCCCGCCTCGCAGCCGAGGCCGAGGCCAAAGCCGCCGCCGACGCCGCCGCCTTGGCACAAGCCGAAGAGAAGGCCCGTCTTGCCGCCGAAGCAGAAGCCGCCGTGCAGGCGGAAGAAGCCGCCCGCCTTGCCGCAGAGGCAGAAGCGGAGGCGGCCGAAATTGCTGCCGCCGAGGCTGCGATCGAAGCGCGCGCTGCCGCGCTTGCGTCCGTGACATCGCGTCCGGCCCTTGCGGATACGCCGATCACCGACGACCAGTTTGCCGAAGTGCGCTGGGATTACGGTCTGCCTTTCAGCACAGAGGTGCGCGAAATCGACGGTGATACCTTCCCCGTCATCACCAAAGTTATCCCCAAGGCCTTGTCCGGCTCTTCCGATGACGCCTGGATCGCCCCCGGGGTCACCATCTATGCCATCAACGGCGAATGGGTGACCGACGGTGCCGCAATCGAGGATCTGATGCGTGTCTCGACCGTACCGGATGAATACGGCCTCATCTCGGCCTCTGTCCGCATCCGCGCCTCTGACGACGGTCTGTTCGAAGAGGTCACGCTTGTCGCCCCGACCAAACGCTGGGTCTATCTGAAGAACGGCACCACCGTCCGGACAGAATCCGTAAATGGACAATGGCTTACTATGATCGACGCGATCACGTTCTCAGACGAAAACGGCATCCTGCCGGACGACGTGGTCCTGGGTGAAACGAACCTTGGCAAAAGCATCGAAAATGCCGAAAGCTTCGAAGTCATCATCGACCTCCTCGCGTTCAAATCCATCCCGGAAGCGAATTTCGAGGTGCTTCGCAACGGAGAGCTGATCTCGGTCCGGATGCCGCTGGCACGCCAGTAAAGCCTCACCCTCAGTACCGACTGACGAAACTGCAACGCCCTCTGGCGAAGGGCCTTTGATATCCTGACTTCGCGAACGATCTATGGTTAACATTCTGTTGAACGAAGGCCCATTGTCACGCAGGGCGAAACAGAACCCAGACTGGAAAACGAGTATGACCTATTCCCTGCTGAACCGACTGGCCACCGGCTTCGCCGCCCTCGCGTTCATTGCCGCCGCCGCGCAGGCCGAGCCGGTGACGCTGACCACGAATGATGGAACTTATTCCGTTACCGGTGAACTGACCGCAACCACGGACGACGCCTTCACCATCAAATCCAGTCTGGGCGAGATCACCATCCGGCGCGACACCGTGTCTTGTGCAGGTGCGGGCTGTCCCGAAGGCAGCGAGGGATCGGCGGCAGTGAACATCGTCGGCGACCGGGCCCTTGGCGTGGGGCTTTTGCCGATCCTCCTGCGGCAGTACGCCGAACTGCAGGGCGGCACGACAACCATTCTCGAAACTCAGGACGGGGCGTTTCTGGTCGAACTTGCCGGCGGTGCATTTGCGGAAACCGCCGCGATCAAGATCAAGCCGGCCCTGTCGGCGGAAGGGATCAGCGCCCTTCTGGAAGGCAATGCCGAAATGGCAGTGGCCGACCGTCGCGCCCTGACACGCGAAGTGCGGGCAGCGGCAAATCTCGACCTCGGAAATCTGCATTCACAAGAGCTGGAGCAGATCATCGCTCTCGACGGGCTGGTCTTTCTGACCCATCCCTCCAACCCCGTCCGCTCGATCACCATTGCTGACGCGTCTTTGATCTTTGCCGGTGTGATCACTAATTGGGCGGAAATCGGCGGCCCCGACAAACCGATTACCGTCTATACAAGCACCCCGGACCTTGGCTCTGCCGAAGTGCTGGACTCGCTGGTCATGCGGCCAAAGAACCTCAAGGTTACCCCCAACGCCAAACTCTTCGGGTCCGACCGTGTGCTTGCCGAAGAAGTTGCCAACGATCCGACCGCGATCGGCTATGCCCGCATCGGCAAGGAAGCCCCGGCCCGCGCGATGTCGATCCGTGGCACGTGCGGCATTCAGACCGTGCCAACCGCCTTCACCGTGAAAACCGAAGAATACCCGCTGACCCGTCAGCTTTACCTCTATCGGACGCAAAAGCCGTTGTCTGAAACCTCTCAGGCGTTCCTCGACTTTCTGCGGTCCGACCGCGCACAGGTCGACGTGTCCGACGCCGGGTTTGTCGATCAGGCCATCATCGCCGCCTCGACCGACGACCAGACGCTGCGACTTGCCTCGGCCATGCTCGTGGGGACTGACCCCACCCTTCAGACCGAACTTCGCACCATGGTGGACAGTCTTGCCAACGCGCGTCAGTTGTCGGCAACATTCCGCTACGAGACCGGAACCGACAGCCTGAACGCCCGCGCCCTCACCGATCTGGACCGGCTCGGCGCGATGCTGTCCACCCCGGCCTACACTGACAAACAGGTGTTTTTTCTGGGCTTTACCGACGCGGTGGGCAATGACGACCTGAACCGCGAACTGTCGCAGGACCGGGCCGAACAGGTGATTTCGGCGCTTTTGCAGAAATACCCCGATCTGCTGGACAACGTTCGGCTTACCGCGGTCGGCCATGGTGAAATCATGTCCCTGTCCTGCAACGATACTGACACCGGGCGCGCCATCAACCGCCGCATTGAAGTCTGGATAAAGGATACCGGGAATTGATCAAAGCTTTTGCGCGACCGATGCTGCGCCCCGTTTTCGCCTGCCTTTTTTTCACCGTCACTCCTGCTGCAGCCCAGACCGCCTGCGATGCGGGCGAGACTGACCTGCCTTTCAGTCTCGCTGTGTCTCTGAACAATACCGGTGACGGTGTCACTGCAAAGTCTTTTGCCGAGGCAGCGAACGCCGCCCTGCAAGGCCGCTACTGCGTTACCCTGCACCCCGACGCCAGCTTGTCTGGCAGCGATGACGCCCTGTTTGCCGCCCTGAAAGCCGGGGACATCGCCTTCGCCACAGTGCCGACGGATACGCTGGTCTCGCTCGCGCCCTCCCTTGCCGTGATCGACCTGCCGTTCCTGTTTGACAGCCCGCAACACGTGATTGCCTATCTTGAATCCGATGCAGCGGCCCCCTTGCTGGCGGACGTCGCCAAAGGTGGTCTGCACGCCTTCGGCATCCTTGCCACCGGCACGCGCCAGCTTGTCGGCCCCACCGCGATCCAGGCGCCAGGCAACGCCACCGGCCTCGTCTTTGCGCTTGCCGACCCCGGACTGCAGTCCGCGGCAGTTGTCGCTGCTCTGGGTGCCTCTCCGGCCGACCTGCCGCACGACCAGATTGCCGGTGCAATGAAGTCCGGCAGCGCCCAGGGGGCAGAGGCAACCTGGCATGCCATCGACTTCGAATATCTCTACCAAGCACCCGCCGTTATCACCGAATCCAACCATGGCGTCACCGCCATCGCAGTGCTTGGCTCTCCCACCGTCATCGCCGCTCTTACACCTGATGACCGCAAGGTTCTCGAAGATTTGATGCGCATCGAATTGCATCAGCAGGCCATACTCGCCTTTGAGCGGTCGCAGATCAGCCGACAGGTCGTGCTGGATGACAGCGGGATGATCGTCACCCTGACCGCAGACGAACGCGCCGCTTTTCGCACCCATGTCGCCCCCATCATGGACGCTGCACGCTCCTCGCTTGGCGCCGATCTGATTGACGCTGCCGTGGCCGCGAATGCATCGGTCCCCGTCCACCAGTAACCGCGGAACCATCCAGCGGGGCGCAACCTGCGGTCGCTTGATTTCAAGCGACGCATATGCCTCTTCACATATTCCGATTGTGGCAAGTTCTGGCATAAAATCCATATTTCCTTGGGTTTATGCCATGTAGTGACCATAATTCTGGTTCACTCACATTTCTATCTTGACGCAAATTCCTCCCTTCAACTGCTCAAAGGAAAACCAGAATGGGCCATCACTTCCGTCCAGCAAAAACAGTTCTTGGACATACCGCACTTGCCATCGCTCTGATGACGACGGCTGCCAGCGCGCAGGATCTCTGCTCGGTCTATACCGTCAAGGCGGGTGACACCCTTAGCGAAATCGCCAAGGCAGCCGGCGTGTCCAACGGCTATCAGGGCGTCTATGCCGCCAACCGCGACATCCTGTCCAACCCCAACACCATCGAAATCGGCATGAAGCTGACCATGCCTTGCCCCGAAGGCACCAAAGTTGCCGCAGAGCCTGCGGTTGAACCCGAAGCCGCCGCTGAACCCGTGGTTGAGGCGGTCGCAGAACCGGTCGCAGAGCCGGTCGTTGAACCCGCGCCGGAAGTTGCGGCAGCCCCCGCCGGTCTGCCAACCCTGAAATTCCTGACGGGCGGTGACTACGCACCCTTCACCGACGAAGACCTGCCGGAAGGTGGCATGATCACCGAGATCATCAAGGTGGCCATGGCGCGCGGCGATGCCGAACAGGACTTCAAGGTCTCCTTCGTGAACGACTGGGGCGCACACCTGACCGAACTGCTGCCGTCCGGGGCCTATGACGCCGGCTTCCCCTGGTTCCTGCCGGACTGCTCCAAGCTGGATCTGTTCAGCGATGCCACCAAGTCGCGCTGCACCGACTTCGACGCATCTGCACCGCTGTTCGAAATTGCAGTCGGGTTCTACGCCAAACCCGGCAACGCGGCCAGCAACGCCACCACCTACGACGATCTGAAGGGCAAACGT
>JANOQT010000103.1:0-6226 GCA_031415015.1 Paracoccaceae bacterium | reverse complement strand
CCTGAAACTGTGGACCAGAACTCGCGCCAGCTTGCCGATATCGCTGCTTAACGGAAGTGGGGCTGCGGCCAGCGCTGCCCGCAGCGGTGCGAGGCCGGCGACCGCGGTAACGAGGCTTGCGGATATGAATTGTCTGCGATTTGGCATGTGACCTCTGACGGGGAATTGGACTTTGGGGAAAAGCATGGAAGGGGGAGGAGTTTAGGGTGAACGGTGGATCGATTGAGTGAGCACCTAGGCTAACCGAGCCATGAAACGAACAACACCAGAGTCAAATTACTTTTCAGCTGATTTGCTGGATCAATATATGAAATCAGAAAGTACTTGCGAAGCGCCGCTTTTGGCCGGTTGCATCGATTCTACATTGAGGTTTTTTTTGACCCAAAGCCGACATACGAATTCCCGAAAGCGGCATCGGCTTGAATGAATTGTCATGCCTATGTGCTGTGCGACTACTGCAATGGCGTGTACAGGCCGGAAAGCGCCGACCAGCCATCTTGATAGGATGTTTTGAACGCTGATGCCTCTCCGGGGATTTGCAGCGCGCCGCTAAAAACACCGGATCCCTTGGCGTGCCACTGACCTTGCGCAATTTGGTGGTGATGGCCGAAATAAGTGATGACCCAGAAGCTTCCAGCGCTGTTACCTGTGAATGGCACGGACATGAAGCCGGGCTCTCGCGCGTTTCGCTTCTTGCGCTGCCCGTTGCCATGTACTTCTGCCTCGATCGATTCATTTGGCAGCGCCAAGCGCATACGCCAGAGGCCCGGCTTGATTTGTGTCACCTCAAGGTCGACGAACTGCGCCATTGAGTCGGTAGCGAGGACTTTCTCGCGGTGGATAACGTCCCGCGAGTACCAGCTCGCCAATTGCAGCCAGTCGACTTTCCCCTGCATGCGGGGATCGCGTGGACCCGCAGCACGCACCCACCAGAAAGCCATGGGGGTTGGGGCAAGGGAATTCATGCGCATGCCATCAACGACGAATGAGCCAACAGACATAAAGCAGAGACTGCCCACGGCGTACGCGGAATACTTTGCGTTGCCTTTTACTAAGCCAGCGACGCCGGGATCTTCTTTGGCGTACTCCGCGGCGAGGATGAGACGGTAGTTTTTGGGGAGGCGTACTTCAACCAAGGACGGGTCAAATAGATGGTCGCGACAAATCTCTGCGTGAACATCTTTCACTATGTTGGTGCTGGTCGCGCCGCCTGGAAGCTCGCCGAATGAAACCTCTGCGGCGAGCGCCGGCGTTGCGACGCACAGAAGCATTAGAACGAGAGCGCGAATCATCATTTCTTCAGGCTCCCGCGAATGTTGGAGAGTGGCATAACGATTAAGGTAAATGGCGGCGCGCTTTTGCGCCGCCCTCTGGAACGAAGAGTTATGCCTCGAGTGTGACACGTACGTACGTGCGCGGCGTCAGTGTTGCCAGCGCGCTTGAGAGATGGCACCAACGGCAGTAATGCGGACAATTCATTCGATAGCGAATCCAAAACAATGACCGTAACTGGAAGCGTGGCTAAGTTCTGTTGAAAAGGAAGATTCGTGTCGACGGTGAGAAACGGATCAAATTCGTTGGCCGCAAGCGCGAGAAGTTTTCCGTTCTTAATTCCAGACCAACCCATGTCGACAACTGTTCGAATTTCATGTTCCGGTAAAGAGCGCTGAAATCTACGCGGCACTGATTCATCAAGCAGCAGGCGCATCGGCAGCCAATTGTTCTCTTGCGGACTCAAGTACGGCTATAGCCCTATCACCCGAAACGGAAGGGAAGTCCTCGAGAAAGTCCTCCAGCGAGGAAGTACCTTCAAGATAGTCAAAGAGACTTTTGACTGGTACGCGCGTTCGCACGAAGCACAGTGCCCCACTCATGATTTCCGGGTCGCGACTGACGATAGATACATCCATGATTGCCTCCTGTTCGCATAGTTTACTCTCGGCGGCACGCAAAGCACTTTTTGCCTTGGGCATAGCATCGAGAAGCTGGCGCATTACGGGTGTGTGGTGCCGAAGGAGGCGATAAACGGTGGAGGAGTGCGCGCGTAAAGAGCGCTACGCAAACCCGAAATGGCGCGATGGAGGCCATCACAAAACGTAACAACAAAAATTCACGACCAGCGCGCAAAACGCGATGCGCGCGGGACAGTATTGCGAGTGAAAAAAGGGTTTTTCTACAGCTTCAACGTTCGACCTAAGTGACCGGATAGCGGTGGTACATGAAGAATTGTGCGTCTTTGCTCCAGCCCTGAGCTTCGTACAAGTCCCGACCGGGCCCGTTGTCCATGGCGACGTTCAGTGTGACTCGCGCGGCCCCGTGAGCCCATGCGTAGCTCTCCAGTGCCACCAGCAGCTTTGACGCTATGCCTCTTCGGCGGCCACTGTCGTGTACGAACAGATCGTTCAGTATGAAGACTCTTGCCAACGCAGTAGACGAGTAGCTCGGATAGAGCTGTGCAAACCCCAGCGGCACTGAACCTTCATGAGCGATGAAGACGACAGACTCACCGTGCTCGAACCTCGCCTTAAGAAACGAGTGGGCGGCTGCAATGTCGCTTTCCTTGCCTTGGAAAACGCGATACAGATTGAACAGTACCGACAGTTCTTCCAAATCTGAGACGGCGGCCTGGCGGACGGAGATGGTGCTCATGTGTTCAACGCTCGGAGCACCGCGGCGGAGCCTCTTCTGGCGACGAACGAGGCGGTAGGAAAAGTGTCCGACGCGCTGTCGATGGCAAATTTGGGAGTACGTTTACTATTCATGGTGACGAGCTAGTGCCGTTTACGCAATTCTAAGGGGCAAAATTCTTCGCTCTTTTCTCCCCATTTGTCGCCATCTATTTTTGTATAATTTCCACGTTCGAGCTGAGCCGGGAACGCCGGCAGGTCTCGAGGCCCGGTCTTGCGAAGATGTCTCGTGTGCCACCAACCTAGGCTTGGTGACCTGCCGTCGTTGCTCCGCGCGAGCGAGGGGTCAGCAACTGTTGGGCAACGACATGGCGTCAACGCTTGCCTCCGTACCGCTTGCCTGGGAGGAGACCACAAACGTTTACGCCCGCATTGCGAAAAGTGAGCGGCACAGTCATGCCGCACGGAAGCGCGTTGTACCGCGGGGGTAAATTTGGCCCGCACAGCTGGACATCGAAGTGCAGATGCGGGCCACCTGTCTGACCGGTGTTTCCGCTTAAGGCGATCCGCTGGCCTTGCTTCACCTCTTGACCCAAAGCTACTAGCGCGCCGCCCAGCATCAAGTGAATGTAGCGCGCGACCGTTCCGTCGGCGTGTCGCACCATGACGAAGTTTTCTTCCAGGTCGCGGTCGTTGCCATCCTTGAAGGCGTCTTGCACAGCCACAACCCTTCCCGCCCTTGCTGCGACAAGTGGCGTGCCAATTGGCATCTCGAAATCGATGGCGTAGAGACCGACACCCTTGTTGCCGGGGTTAAAGTGGCTCGTGGTCCTCCAGACGAGGCGGCCTGTTCCAATCTCGAAGGGAAGGATGTATTCAGCGGTGTCGCTTGCGGGGAAGACTGCCCGGTCAACTTCAGGGCCCTGGGGATCGGGCCTGCACTTTTCCGTTCCAGCCGGAGGAGTTTGTGCTGCCACGGTGTCCATGTTCGTGGCAACAAATGCACCGATGCAGAACGCTACCCATCGCACAGATGCTGAAACTCTTGCAGAGGCTGAGGAAACTTGCATGTGTGCTGCCTAACGAATCGAGCTAAGCGGGCGACGACGGCAGGACGCCAGGCCCGGGCTGGCGAGAATGTACCGCGTACCGCCAGACCGGGCCTGATGGCCGGCCGTTGGCGCTCCGCCTGAGCGAGCGGTTAGGCGTCGCTGTTGCCACGAGGCGTGATTGTCTTGTACAGATTGATGTTCGTTGGGGCATACCCCAGTTCGGCATACAGGGCTCGGCCGCCTGCGTTGTGTCCGAAAACATGCAAAGCGATGCCCGCCAAACCTCGCTTTGCAGCCTCGATCTCGAGTGCCAGGAGCGCTCGTTTTGCGTGCCCGAGGCGTCTGTACTTTGTTTCTATGACCAAGTCGAAGACAAAGGCAACCTTGTAGCCGACTCGCTGGCCTTCGCCAAACCACAGTGATCCGATTGGCTGGCCCGACTGATCGAGCACAGCAAAGAGGTAGTTGTTCTCAGTCTCCAGGCCCATGGGCAGCAACTCGCCGTACTCCTTACGAGCCAGTTCGATGGCTTCTTGCTTAGACCATCTTCCAACTGCGACCTTGTCGGCGGCGTAGGCGGGCACGAGCGCGTCGAGCCATACGGCGTACTCGGGTTCGGTCATCTTTCGGAGAACGTGCATAGATGTTCCTTGCGACACCTAACGAAGGTAAAAGACGCCGCGCTTTTGCGGCATCCAGCGACCGAAGGGAGCGGTTTTGACCGCCGTGTTAGGTGTCACAGTGTAAGGCTGCCTGACTAGTCGGCGACTCTGCGCCAGCCTACGGCCAAGCCGTTCTCCACTTCCATGCCAACACCTGTCGCTTCAATCTTGCCCTTCACGATCCACGAAACCTTGTAGACGTCATCAGTCTTTTCGATGAGCAGGTCATATTCGTCCGAGAACTTGCCGCTGTCAAAGAAATAGCGAACATGGTAACGACCGGCAAATCCTGTCTTGGGCCCTCCCGTTGCGATTCCTGGGCCCTTGTACTTTGTTGAAAGCATCCATCTTGCATTCAACGTTCCAGGCGATAGGCTCTTGGTATAGATCACAAAGCCAATATTGGATTCAGCCGATGTCTCGGGAGCGGCGACAACAGGTGCGGCGTGAATGGCCAAAAGTATTCCTGTCAGGGATGCCGCAATGAGGGTGGATTTATACATGGTTCGTGTCCGATCTCTTTGTGTGCCAAACGTGGATGCCAAAGTGGTTGTTGTGACGCCTGATTGCCACGGTAACAAACATTGGTACTGTGCGGGGCTCACTTGCGTGCGCGCCAATAGCCGGGGCGGCGACTGTGATGTGCGACAGCACCGATGCGTACGACTTCATCTTCGGCGCGGTATACGAGCGAGTAAGGAAAGCGGTGCATAGGAAAGAGCCTGCGCCCGCGAGAGGCAGGCTTACCAAGGCCTGGATTCTCTGCTACGAGATGTGCCACCCGTGAAGTGAACTCCGAAAGAAACGCACTGCCTACAGACGTGCTGGCTTGCTCTTTATAGAACGCAATCACCTCTGCAAGCTCTTCCTCAGTTTCTTGTGAGAGGAAATAACTCACTTCAACTTTGTTCGTAAGCGGGCAAGGACTTCTTCGCCCGGGAGCCATGCCGCCCTTCCGGCAGTGATCTCTGCCTCTCTTCGGTCAGCCTCTCGGGCCCATGCCTCCTCCCATTCGGGATCTGGGTCAAGGCTTAAGAGTAGTCTGTCCAGCACACGAGATCGTTCCGCAGGAGGGAGGTTCAAAACTTCAACTTCCAATACTTCAACGGGGATCGACATAGGTCACCTCTATTTTGCGAAGCAAAGAGAAGCAAGAGCATGCCACAAATGTCCTGCCGTTGGCACCCGCCTGAGCGAGGGGCCTCACCGGACGGGCAGGGCGAGTGAGTACAAGTGACATGGACCAAGTTCGTCGGTGAACTGACGCTCGAAGGACATGCCCACCTTCTGTGCGACCCTTGTTGAAGCGGCGTTGCCAGGCATAACGAGGCAGACAAGGCGGCGAAGACGAAGGTCCCTATGCGCATGCTCGATGATGCCGCGTGCGGCTTCAGTTGCAAGCCCTTCGCGCCAGCGTTCCTTCTTAATCATGAAGGCGAGTTCGACCACGTCGTTGCCTTCGATGTGCCACGGTAGTAGGCCACATCGACCCAGAAACTCTCCGGTGCTGCGCTCGACTGTTGCCCATAAGCCCAGTTCTGGGTGATGTGGGTGGCCATGAAGGAACCAATCTAGCTCTTCCTTCGTTTCCTCAAGGGTTCGAGTCCCGTCCGGGTAGTACTTCCTGATCTCGGGATCGCGATACAGCACGTACATCGGCTCCAGATCTTCGGGCTCAAGGTGGCGCAGTAGCAGGCGTTTGGTATTCAGGACGAGCATGAGCCGCAAAGGTTGCTTGTGTGATGCCTAACGAGGCTGTAGAAAAAGTTTTTTCATAACCGCATCGTGCCGTGAACCAATCCAAAGATCAAGGTCGAAGAGAAAGACCAATCTGCGGGGTGGTAAATGGCACGCTACAAACACATCGACACCAGCCCGCGCCTGA
>JANOQT010000102.1:0-38190 GCA_031415015.1 Paracoccaceae bacterium | reverse complement strand
CTTGACCGGTTCCCGGAAGGCGAGCTGAACCTGACCGTGCTGATGCCGGATGTCTTCGACAAGACCGCAACGGGTGCAATCAACCAGGGGCCGAACGCGCTGGATTGCCTGTTCCCGTGGCAGGCGGCGGACCGGTCGGGTGATGTCGCATGGTCTGTCTACGTCCATGCCGGGGCGGCGGTGGACCTGGAAGACGAGGCTCACTGGCAGGCGCTCAATCTGCGCGGTGATGGCACGGCAGGGGTGTTGCGCAGTGGGCACGTTTATCTTGACCTGCCGGCCAGCCTGCCGCTTGCATCATGGACAGCTCTTGACCGGGCATTCTGGCTGGCAGCGGGTTTGTCGAAACCGCCGTCGACCAAGGCCGAACTCACGGCTGATCTGCAGGCCGAAGTGTTCCTTGGCCCGGACCTGCCGTTGGATGTCTGGAAAGGGCCAATAGGCCTTTTCAACCCGCCCTTGCAGGACAACGTCGCGCTGATCGGTGCGATATCGGCGGGACCGGAGCCGGATTTCGGCAGCATCGACCCCAAGGTCTGGACCGACCTTGGCTTTGATGCAGCCCCCGCACCGCATGGCCTGTTGTGGCTGCGCGCGCGGCAGATGGTGATCCGCGACCGCGTGCCAGAGATTGCCGGGCTGCACCTGAACACGGTCCGCGCCACTGCAGCCACGACCCGTGCGGCCGAGGTTCTGGGCACCAGTGCAGGTCGTCCGAACCAGACTTTCCGCCTGTCGCGCGCGCCGGTGCTGATCGACCCGGTCACCGGCCAGCCCGACCTTGCGCTTTCCGTTGTTCCGCCAAACGGCGGCAAGCCCGAGCCATGGCCGCTGGGCCGGGACTTTTTCGGCGCAGTCCGCGATACCCCACGGTATCTGCTTGACCCGGACACGGGCGTGGTCACCTTCGGCGACGGGGTCAACGGAATGGTCCCGGTAGCGGGCAGCAGGATCGTCGCGGATCGCTACCGGGTCGGCGGTGGCGCCCTTGGCAATGTTGCCCCCGGTACAATCGTCACGCTGAAAACCGCGTTGCCGCAAGTGAAGACCGTGTCGAACCTGCGTGCCGCATCCGGCGGATCGGACGCCGAAACCATCGATGAGGCCAAGCTTCGCGCGCCGGCGCACCTGCGCAGCCGCGACCGCGCAGTGACGGCAGAAGACTTCGCCGATCTGGCAATGACCACCCCCGGCGTCGCGCTGAAATCGGCCTATGCTCTGCCGCAGACCGCTGTCGATCTGTCGACGCCGGTGCCGGTGTTTACCGAAAACAGCCCCGGTGCCGTCACCGTCGTCGTCCTGCCCAACGAGCGCCACCCCACGCCGCAACCTAGCGCGGAAGAGCTGCGCCTGATCTGCGCCCACCTCAATGCCCGCCGTCTGGTCACGACCGAACTGTACGTCATCGGCCCGCGCTATACCCGGATGGACCTGCTGCGCGCCGAGATCGAGGTGCGCGGCGCGGCTGACCTGAAGGCCGTGCAGGATGCCTGCCATGCCGCGCTGATGGCCTATTTCAACCCGCTGACCGGGGGCGATGATGGTGCCGGCTGGCCCTTTGGCGGGTCGGTCTACCACGGCAACGTGTTCAACCTGCTGCTCCGTCAGCCGGGGGTGGCCCGGGTGGTCGACCTGAAGATGGCGCTGGAAACGCTGGCGCAGGATGATGCCGCCGATGTCCTGCCGCTTGATCCCGGCGCGCTGGTGCATCTGCCGCCGTCCGTCATCGCCCTGAACGTGAGGTATGGCCGTGGCTGATCCCCTGCGCCTGCCCGCGTTCCTGCGCCTTGATACCGGACTTGGCTGGTCGCTGTCCACGTTGTCCGACGCGGTGGCAGAAGACCCTGCAACCGGATCGCTCGGTCTTGCTGCCACCGGAACACGCATTTCGCCTTTGACCGATCCGGGCGGCAGTCTGGGCGGGTTGACCTTGCCCACGGGCGTAGCCATAGCCCCTGACGGGCGCGTTCTGGTGGCGGATCCAACCGGCGCTGTGATCCTGCACCACCCGCATCAGGGACTTTTCGGCCCGGATGCTGCAGCGGCGTCCGGTTTTGCCGCGCTTTGGCCCGCGCCGCCAACACCGGCTGGCGCGGCTGATCCCTGCCTGATCACGGGCCCGCGCCCGACCCCCGGTCCGCATCACCTGATCCGTCCACGCGGGCTTTGCTTTACCGCCGACGGCGATCTGGCGGTCACCGACGAAGGCGACGCGGCTAGCTCAGCCCGCCTCTTGATCTACAGCTGGCCCGATATGGCGGTGCGCTTGGTGCGCATGCTGCCCGGACGGCCGTGGAACATCGCTTTGGGGCCTGATCAGCACCTCTATTACGCCGACGAGGCGACGGGCAGGGTGGTTCAACTGGACCGGCAATGGCGGCCCGTGTCAGGTGACCTTAACTGGCGCGGCGGAGCGGGGATGCTGAACCGCCCCCGGCATCTGGCCTTTGACGGGGCAGGGGATTTGCTGGTGATCGACACTGATCCCGCGACTGGCCTTGGCCGTCTTGTCCGGCTGGACCATCTGGGCCGGGCTCAGGTTCTGACCGACGCCGATCATCCTGCCGTCTGGAAATCGCACTTCCCGCCGCCTTTGACCGACGACGCCGCTGGTGTGCATCTTCCCGTGACAGGCTGCGCGGGTCCGGGGCCGGGTCCGGCTTTGCGGCAGGTCACCGTCACCCGTCAGGGACGCCTGCCACAGGGTCCGCAACTGCTTTACCTGCGGCAAAAGGCCCGGCTAAGCCGCAAGGGCAGGATGGTCACGTCGGCGCTTGACAGCGGCCTGACCGGCTTTGCCTGGCACCGCATAGTGCTGGAGGCCGACCTGCCCGACGCCACCGCGCTTGAGGTGCAGACACTGACGTCCGATATTCCGCTGGAGGATGCCCGGCTGGCGCTGGTGCCCGAGGAACGCTGGTCGCGCCGCATCGTCCTTGCGTCCGGTCAGCGGCTCGAACTGCTGGTGCAATCTCCGCCGGGGCGGCACTTGTGGCTGCGCATCGGCCTTGCCGGCGACGGAACCGTCAGCCCGACACTGCAGGCCATCGAGCTGTCCGGTCCGCGCAAGTCTTCGCTGCGCCTGCTGCCGGAGCCCTTTCACGAAGATGCCGTCAGCCGCGATTTCATTGACCGGTTCCTGTCCTATTTCGACACCGTCTTTGCCGAAGTCGAGGCGCGGATCACCCGCTTCCCCGCCACCCTTGCCGCCCGTTCCGCCCCCGAAGGCGTGTTTCTTGGCTGGCTGGCCTCATGGTTCGACGTCCGTTTCCTCGCGACATGGCCCGACGCCACCCGACGCGCGTTCGTGGCCCGCGCCGATGAGCTTGCCCGCAAGCGCGGCACCATCGCCGGTCTGAAGGCGGTGCTGCAGCTGCACCTGGGCATAGCCGCGCCGCTGCCGGTGATCATCGAAAGCTTCCGTCTGCGCGATTATGCGGCCCGGCGCAGCGATGCGGGGGCGGCCTTGCCCGACGGACGCCTGCGTCTTGGCGGGCTGGAGGTGGCCACGGCGGGCAGCCGTGCCGACCACGCCCACCGCTTCGTGCTGGTCTTGCCCCAGGCGCTGATCCCGACGCCTGCCGCGCGCGACACACTGACGGATCTGGTCAACGCGGTCCGGCCTGCCCATACCGCGTGGTCGCTGATCTGTGTGCCGCAAGGCGTGCGGATCGGCTGTCAGTCCTCTCTTGGCATCGACATGGTGCTGGGCGGCCAACCCTCGTCCACCCTCGGCGAGATGCGCCTGCAACAGGACGCCCGCCTGCCATCGCCCCCACATCCGCCGCCGCGCGCCGGCCAGACCGTTCTGCGCGCGCCTTAAGAATTTCAGGAAAGGTTTTCAATCATGTCGCATTCTTCGGACACCGTTTTCTCCAACGCTTGCATTCCGTGCAACCTGCATCCGTTCCGCCGCAACACGTATTTCAACGGCAAACTGCTGACCGAACGCGATTTCGCGGATGAGCAAGCCTACCTGATCGGCAAGGACTGGCTGCACAACCGTTACCTGCACGGCATGGGCACCGTCTGCGGCCTGGCCATCACCGCCCACCCGAACGAGGCCTGCCGGTCCCGTTTCGTGGTCCTTGAACCCGGCCTGGCGCTGGATTGCTGCGGGCGCGAGCTGGTGGTGCCCGCGCGGACGGCGGTCGACATCCAGACCCTTATCGCTGATCAGGGCCTGACCGTCGATCCGAACGGCGCTGACGATCTGTTCCTGTCCTTGCGCTACAAGGAATGCGGGGATGAGCGTGTGCCGGTGATCCTGCCCGATTGCGGCTGTGCCGATGGCGACACCGCCTGGAACCGCATTCTGGAAGGGGTGGAGGTCGTCCTTCGCGCAGCACCCGCCGGGATGCGGCCACCGGTCAGCCCGCCGTCCGCCGCGCGGTTCGACTGGGTGCAGACACTGGTCCTGCAAGGCCAGACCGTGACCGCTGTGGCGTTCGACGAAGACGGCGGGCAGATCTACGTCGCCACCCGCTCCGATGCCAATGGTGCGCGGATGCTGGTCTATGATGCAGCAACACATGATCTGATCACGGCGGTCGAAGTGGGCCAACTGGTGACCGATATCGCCGTCTCGCCGCGCGGCGACCTTGTCTATGTCGCGGGCACCGGTATCGAGGGGGGCACCGGCATCGCCGTCTACCGCGAGGCTGACCTGCGCGCGGCCAACCCCGCCGCCCCGGTGATCGCCATCACCGAAGCCTTGCGGATGACGGTGTCATCCGATGGCACCCTGTTTGTGCTGCGCATGGGATCGGGCGAGGTGCTGGCGTGGCAAGACCTGTCGGTCCGCGACTGGCTTGCCGCCGGTGGGCCTGCCGCCGGCCCCGCCAACCGCCGCCGCTTTGCGCTGGGTCACGCGGTCGCCGCGAACCGGCCGGCGCGTCTGGGTGCCACGGTGATGCGCACGTCCGCAGACGGGCGGTTGTTGTTTCTGGCTGATCCCGACGCCGCGAATGCCAACCGTCGCCTGCGCATCGTCGATATTGCCGCGCTCTTTTCCGGTGCCGCCGATGCCGAGGCCGGCGACGAGATCACCGTCGATCTGCCGCTTGCCGGTGCGCCGGTTGCCTTGGCGGTGTCCTTTGACGGGCGCTATGTCTTTGTACTGGGTCAGGCCGATGCCGACACGGCTGTGCTGGAGAAGTTCCGCCTTTCCAACGCGGGCGGCATCTTTTCCGTCACTGCCGAAGGTCGTGGGGGGGCGTGGGAGGGGCGGGTCGCCGACCTGTCTTTGGCACCAGGCGAGAAATGGGCCTACGCGCTGGAAAGCGATGCGGCGGGGCGGGCGTCCCTTCTGTCGCTGTCCATCGACGCGATTTCCAGCCTTGATGCCGCCACCCCCGCCAATCCTTCGGGCACGCGCGAGGCGGTGGCGGGGCAGGGCCGGTTCCAGCGCCTGTCCACCAGCCGCAACCGCATCTACATCGCCGCGCAGGACGACAGTCCCAACCAGCCGGACCGCGCACTGGTCGCGGTGATCGACGTGACCGAAGGCGACTGCGGTGCGAAGTTCGATGCCATCATCGGCCCCTGCCACAGCTGTGGCGAAGATGACCACGAGGTTACGCTGGCCTGTTTACCGGCCTGGCGGCCCGGCGTGCCAATGCAGACCCAAGGCGAAGGGGCCGAAACGGATATCCACATCGACAACCTCAGCCACCGGCCGCTGGTGCCGTCAACCAATACCATCGTCGAAGTGGTGCGCTGCATGCTGGATCAGGGCGCTGCGCAAGGCCGCCCCGGCCCGCGCGGTCCGGCGGGCCTGCCGGGCAGGGATGGCGCACAGGGCTTGCCGGGCGTTCAGGGCATCCCCGGTACTCCCGGTACTCCCGGCACTCCCGGCGCAAAAGGCGACAAAGGTGATCCGGGCGAGGGCCTGAATGAAGACCTTGTCCACATCACCAACGTCAGCTGGCTGCACGATGACGCCTCCTACGACGGATTGGGCGATTTTGCAGGGCGGCTGAAGGAAGTCGGCATTGTCATCCTGTTCGACCGCGAGGTTAAGGTCGCCACCGTTCAGGGACGCACCCGGGGCAAGGGTCTGTCGCAGGTGTTCCAACTGATCGCGCAGATTTCCGGGCAGCGCCTGCCGGGCATTGCCGAGGTGATCGTGGGGGGGCTTTTGTGTGAACCGGTGGAGGTGACCGATTTCGACAATGGCCGGATCACCGGGGTCGTTGCCCTGCCGATGGACACCGAATTTGCCAAGGCCGTCCGCCTTGTCTTTGACAACCCCGATCAGATTGACCCGATCTTGCAAACCGTTCCGTCGACCTTCCGGGTGCTGTTGCGCGCCGATCAGGTGGCCGATGCCGAGGGCAAGTTCGCCGTCGACGGCAACCACATCTTCGGGGCTGTGCCGGTGCGGCCATCAGGCAATGGCCTGCAGGGTGGCAGCTTCGACAGCTGGTTCCACATCGCGCAATGACATCGGTCTGCCCTGGCCCCTTTCGGGGCCAAGGCCATCAGCCAGAAGGAACCCACCGATGCCACAAGATTGCCAGGACAGGATCAGCCGCCCGGTCTTTTTCGACCGCCAGAGCCTGACCCGCGACGACCTTAACGCTGTCGTTGACTACGTGCGCGACCGCAGCCGCCGCCATAACCGGGCGGTCATCGGCCATGGAGTGACCTGTGGCCTGACCGTACAACCCGTGCCAGGCCAACCCTGGCATCTGCAGATCGGACCCGGTCACGCCATCCTGCCCTCGGGCGACGAGGTGGCCGTTCCCGCCGGCGCAGCCGCGTTTGATATCTGCGCTGCCGCGCAAGCGTGTCTTGGCCTCAGTCAGGGCTGCGTGGGCCCACTCGATCTCGCCACCGCGCCGCTTGCCGGGGCAGGTGGAGCCGAAACCTTCCGCAGCCTCGATTTCACCAGCTTCACCCCTGACACCACCCTGCCCAACCCGATAATCGAGCCCTGGGCAACAGTGGCCTCTTTCACCCCGGGAGGAATGACTGAAGGCATCCGGACTCACACCATCGGTGGCCTGACCGGCCTCGTCACCGCGCCGATGCTGATGATTGAATTTGCCGGGGATACCACGGTGGTCGAGGTCCGCCTGGTGCACGGCGGTCGCGGCGCTGTCGTGGCCGCTCTCACTGCCGACGGGGTCGAACAGGACCGCCAGTCGCCCACCGCCGTCCCGGGCGTGGCCACGACCCTCCGGCTGACGGGGGCCGCAATCCGCCGCATCGTCGTTGCCGACGGCACCGGGACGGCGGCCTTGCTGGGCGTGACCCTTCCGGCCACGGCCCGCGGCGAGGTCTACCTTGCGCTGTTTCCCGCCGAAACCCCGGCGCGGTTTCAACCCGCCATTCCTGACCGCTGCGGCCCACCCGGCAACGACCTGCTGCCGACCCGGTATTGCGAGGATTACCGGCTGGCAATCAGGTGCGACCTGCCGCCCGGGCTTGCCGCGCCGGACTGCGCGACAGTCAACCGCGTCATCTGCGGCCCCGATCATGTTCCCTGTCCGCAATTGCCCGCAGCAGGCGACGACTGCGTCATCCTTGCGACCATCCGCTGCGGCGACTTTGGCATCTTGTCGGTCGATGAGTTCACTCACCGCCGCCGTCTGTTGCCAAACTGGCTTTTGTCACAGGCCGAGGCCTGTGCCTGTAAGGTCGCCGTGCCGGAGCCGACGCCGCCACCAACACCAACACCCACGCCGCCGCCGACACCAACCCCGACACCTCCGCCGTCGATCTTCACCAGAACGCCAAACCCCACACAGTTCACGGTCTTTACCCGTTTTACCGAAGAACCCGGGTTCACGATCTTTACCGGGCTGACCCGCTTCACCGACTTTACCCGACCCACGATAGGCACCTTGCCCACGGTGTTCAGCTTCTTGTCCATCGGCCCGGATGGGCCGGGTCCCCTCGGCCCATTCGACGATGTTCTTGTGCCGGTCACCGAAATCGAGGGCATCGGACCCGTGCTCGGCACCCGCCTGCGGACCGAAGGCATCAGCACGGCGGATGAGTTCCTTGCCACAGACACGGTGGAACTGTCGCGGATAATGGGAGTGTCCGAGGTGCGTGTCGCAGAGATGCAATTGCGCGCGCGGGTTCGGCTTGGCCGGGGTGGGCCGGTCTGATGGCTTATGATGGTTCAGACATTACCGTTTCGGTCATCATTCCGGCAAAGTCCGAGGGCGACAATCTGATCGACACCGTCCTTTCGGTCCGCGCCAACTCTATTGCGCTGGCCCCGGAAATCATCGTGGTTGATGACGGGTCCGACGATGGTGCGCCGCAGCGGTTGGCGGCACGTTTGGCCGACGACGACCGCCTGCGGATTATCGGCGGGCCGCAGGAAGGCATCGCACGCGCCCGCAATGCCGGGGCGGCGGTGGCACGGGGCGAGGTTCTGGTGTTCCTGGACGGCCATTGCTACGTACCGCCCGGCTGGCTGGAGCCGCTGGTGGCCCCGTTCGCCGATCGAGCGGTGGCGATGACCGGTCCTGCGTTCCGCTCTATCCGCGATCCGCGCGCCCGGGCTTGCGGCATTACCTGGGCGGATGCCAGCCTTGGCAACATCTGGCTGCCGCCTGAAACCCGTGGCCCCGTGCCTTTCCATATCGGTGCCTGTCAGGCCGTCCGGGCCGAAGTCTTTGCCGACGAGGGCGGCTTCGATCCCGGAATGACCCGCTGGGGCAGCGAGGACGTGGAACTGTGCCTTCGGCTGTGGCTGATGGGACATGATGTCCACGCCGCCCCGGAAAGCGAGGTCTACCACCTGTTTCGCGACGCGCGACCGTATAGCGTTGATACAATGCTGATCCTTTACAATCACTTGCGGCTTGCCTTGCTGCACTTTGATGAACGGCGGCTGGTACAGGTCATCGCCCGGCTTCAGGCCTACCCGGAAGCCGCCGGGGCCATCGCCAAGGCGTTTACTGACGGCACACTGAACGACCGCTCAAAGATGCAGGCGCGCAGGCACCGGGATGTGGATTGGCTGTTTCACCGGTTCGGGATCGGATTCTAGGCAATGCTGACCATTGACCGCATGGCCACGGGATACCGCGTCGCAGGCACGCCCGCGCGCCGTGCCAGTGTGGCGCGACGGCTGGACCGTCTGGCCCGCCGTGCCCTTGTCGACGGGTTGGAACAGCTGGCGCAGGAGTTTTTCGCCGAGGACGGGCCTTACATCGTCGTACGGCAGCTGCGGTTGTCGCTGTGGTTTGATCCGACGGGCATGGAAGACCCAGCCATTGCGCGGCTTTGGGTAACGGCATTGGCCGAAGCGCTGTACCGGGATCTGGCCGATGCGCCGCGCGACAGGGTTGCGCGCTATGACAACCGCGCCGCCTTTCTTGCCGACTGGCTGGCCGATCTGCCGGGAGCAGCAGGGCAGGGCGACTGGCGCTACGGCGAATTTGCCGTGTTTGAGGGCCAGTTGCCCGGCCTTGCCGCAACCACCGTCCTTGGCCGCGAAGTCCGGCTGATTGGCCAGACTTTTGGCCTTTTGGACCGGCAAAAGCGGCTGGTTCGTGTGGCGTCAGTTCTGGACGGGGCCAACATTGCCCGGATCTGGCAGGACTGGACAGGTGCAGCACCTGCCCCCGGGCCGACCTTGTCCGCAGCGGTGGACCGCGCGAAGAGTTGCCGGTCCGCCCTGCCATTGACAGATTTCGCGGACCCTGATGCCCGCGCCCGTCACGCACTGGGCTGGCTGGTCTCATTGACCACATCCTCGGTCCCGTTGCCGCCTGAGGTTGCCGGGCCACTGGCGATGCAGATTGCCAGTATCGCCGCTCTCCTTCAGGCGCTTCCGGAACTGGGATGGTTGCTGGAAAGCGGCGGACCTGCCGCCACGATAGCCGAAGCGCTGGACGCGGCACCCCCGACCCTTTGGCCGACAGCCGATTGGTTGCGCCGGGCTGTGACGACAGCACCCCCGCGCCGCATTGCCGACCTTGCTGCGCTGGCAGACCCACACACAGGCAGCAAGACTGCGGGCCGGCAGGCGGAACGACCGCTTGTCATCCGCTCGGCCTTTGCGGGCGTCGGGCTGCTGCTGCCTGCCATCCGCGCGTTGCGGCTGGCAGACCGGTTGGGTCCGCCGGGTCTTGTCCTGCTGATGGCCCACGCGATCCCGAAGGCACTGCGCCCTTTGGCCCTAGGAGATGCCGGGGTGCGCTGGCTGGCGGGCTGCTCGCCGGACCAGCGGCTGACCGATACAATTGACTGGCCGCGCGCCGAGGACATTGCCAAAGCCGGCCAACAGTCTCGTCAAGCTGGCGGAGCGCCGCATGATGAACTGGTAGACCCCGCCCTGCGGGCTGTCCTTGACCATTTCAGCGTCGGTCTGCGTGGTCTGCCGGGGTCTTCGACGGACTACCTCGCGCGGCAATTCCTGATGCAACCCGGAGAAATCCACAGCAGTCCGCAGGACATCACCCTCAGGCTTGGCAGCGTACCGTTGCGCATTCTGCTGGTGATGGGCGGAAGGACCGGCCCGCAAGGGCGCGTGCCGTGGCTGGCAGACCGACAGCTGATTGTCGAGGTGGCGCATGTCTGACCGCTTCACCACCCCAGCCTGCTGGCTGTCCGAGGCCGCGCAATTCTTTGCGGGACGCGCCGCGCGTCTGATCGCCGAGGATGGCGGGTCTGCCGCCCCGTTCATCGCCCAATCCGACGCTGCGGCGCTGGCGCTGCGGCTGGGGCAGGGGGCCACGATCCCGCTGGACGAGGTCGAGACCGCAGCACTGGCCCGGCTGTGCCATCCTGATCGGATCGGCCATTTGCCAGTGACCCGGCTTTGCGCCGCGCTTGGCCTGCCGCCCGTGCTGATCCCGCTTCTGGCGCTGATGCTGCTGCCAGAGGTGGAGGCCGGTTTCTGCCGGCTTTTCGCCTACCTGAATGACGATGCGCAGCGCCGTGATCTGACCCCGGCCCTCGCGCGGCGGCTGATCGGCGCGTCGCCTCTGCCCGCCGCCGCCCTTCTGGCGGTCGAAGGCCCCTTGCTAGCACCCGCTCTGATCGACCTGCCCGATCCGGCACACAGCTATGATGATCGCCCGCTTCGCCTTTGTGACGGGGTCGCGGCCTATCTTATGGGGTTGCGCCGGACATCTGAAGATAACCTGCTCCGTCCACATCTTCGCCCGATCCCGGAAGGGCCGCTGGCCGCGCTTGCGCCGCTGGTGGACGATGTCGAAGCCGAGGACGTGCGAAGACTTGCCAAAGGGACGCTGATCGTTTCCGGGCCGGAAGGAAGCGGCAGGCTGGCACTGGCCGCAGCGCTTGCGCTGCACCAGGGCTTCCTCCCGCTTGCGCTTGATGCGCGCGATCTGGACCCCAAGCTCTTGTCCGTTGCTCTGCGCGAAGCGTCGCTGCTTTCTGCCCGGCTGATCCTGATCCATGCCGAGACAATGCCTGCCTACCTGCTGGAGCGTGCCGCCGCAGCTGATCGGCCCTTGACCCTGCTTGCACCGGGGCGCCTTGCGGTCGAATGTCCCCAGATCACGCTCCGCCCGCCCGGTCGCGCCGGGGCGCTGACGCTTTGGCGCGCCACGCTCGCACGCGACACGCCGGATCGCGAAGATCTTGCGGCAATGTTGGCGCACCGGTTCCGCTTGCCGGTCAACGACCTTTTGGCAGTGGCTCGCGACGCCGCCGCGACGTCCAGTGCGAAGGCTGCGACCAGCGCCTGCCTCGCGCGATCCTCAACCGCGCTTGATACATTGGCCAAGCGTGTCGAGACCACGCAAGATTGGGCAGACCTGATCTTGCCCGACCGCCAGATGAGCGCACTTCAGGGGCTTGTCGCACGCGCAACCCATGCCCGTCAGGTCTATGACGGTTGGGGGTTCGGGCGCAAACTGTCCCCTGACAGGGGTTTGACGGCGCTGTTCTCCGGCCCGTCCGGCGCGGGCAAAACGCTCAGCGCCGCCATCATCGCCCGGGCGCTTGATCTGCCGCTGTACCGGGTGGACCTGTCCTCGACGGTCAGCAAGTACATCGGCGAGACGGAAAAGCACCTCGAACAGATATTTACGGCAGCAGAAGGCGGCAACGCCTGCCTGTTCTTCGATGAATGCGACGCGCTGTTCGGCAAGCGGTCCGAAGTGTCGGACGCGCATGACCGCTACGCCAATATCGAAACCTCTTACCTGCTGCAGCGGCTGGAAACGCATCGCGGCATCGTCATCCTTGCCTCCAACCACCCGCAGAACATCGACGAGGCTTTCACCCGGCGCATTGACGTGACCGTCAGCTTTCCGATGCCGGACGCGGAAACCCGCAAACGCCTTTGGCAAACGCTGCTGCCGCCCGAAGCCGAGGCATCCATCGACACCGAAACGCTGGGCCGCCAGTTCGATCTGTCGGGGGGGGCGATCCGCAATTGTCTGGTGACCGCCGCCTTCCTTGCTGCGGGCGAGGGGGGTCGGCTGACCACCGACCACTGCCTGCGTGCCGTGGCCCAGGAATATGAGAAATCCGGACGGCCGCTGACCCGCACCGAATTTGGCGACGCGTTCAGCGGTCTGCGCCTGCGTCGGGGTCGCTGATCATGGCCGATGCGCGCAGAATGGCTGCGTGGCAGCGGGCAAAGGTGCCGCAGCCCTTGCCCGCGCCTTCGTCTGCCGTGGTCGCACGTCCACAGGCATTGCCCATGTCCACCCTTGGCAATCGTGCGGCGGCGGCGTTCTACGCAGGCCTTCAAGAACCGCCCGGTGCGGATGAAAATCCCGGCCCGGATGCAATGCCGGGTCCAGTCATGTCGCCCGAAACTGCGGTCACACCCGAAACCAGCACCAGTGGCGCGCCCAAAGCCGCAGCCGATCCCGATGTGGCCGCAGCCCTCGCAACTGACCCGAAAGCCGAGGCCAGGCTTCCCGCCGATCCAGAACTACTCGCGGTCCGGTCCGCCCCCGTGCAGGACTGGCCCGAAGCAACCGTTCCCGCCCCGACCCCCAGCGAACCCGCGCCGGCCGTGTTGCCCCCCGGCACGCCCGACGGAGCTGCAGCTGAGGCCGCTCCGGAACCAGACCTGCCGCCTGTTCCCAGCCCAGAGACGACTGCTCCCGGGCCCGGCTTCGCTGCCTGGCGCAGCCAGACAATGGCTGCGGCCCGCGCGATACAGGTGCCGCTACCGCCCGCCGCTGCCACGGTTTCAGCCGGAGTGAAAGCGCAGTCCGGACAGCTTGCCAATGGCCGCGCCGGACGTCGGGCCAGCGTCACAGCCGATGCCGATGCCGCCGTGACCGCCCCGCCAAAGCCCGCTCCACCCCCTGTGGCACCCCCCCCGGAACCGGTTCCCGCTGCATCGGCACAAGTCGAAGCAAAGGCCGGGCGCACCATTGCAGATGCGGCGATGCCCGACCTCGTGCCTTCGCCGCGCGGCACTGCCACCCTGGTCCGCGACCCTGCGGCGCGACTGCCGGACCCGCCCGTGTCCAGCCCGGAGCCTGACCAGTCCACCGAACCGGCCACGCAATCCACGCCCGACACCGCCGCACCAGAGGTCGACGCCTGCATCGACGATGTGCAGCAAAGCATCGCGGCGCCCGTCCCCGAACTGCCCCCCGGCACGGCCATCGGGGCCACGCTGACCGATACCCCACCGCCGCCGCGTGAGCCATTGCCGCCCCTTGGCACTGCGATCATGAAGGATGTCATTGCCCGTCTACTGGTCAACCCCGCCGAACAGGCTGCACCAATCCTGGCGGCGGCGCGGGACGAAGCCTACCCGAACGGCGTTCTCGCCCGGGTTTATCCCGACATCGGCAGCGACAAGTTGACCGGCGTCACTGAAGCGCTGGCCAGTCAGCTTCGCCTCATCGCCACCGATGCGGGCATTACCGCCGCCGACATGGACGCCGCTGTCAGCAAGCGCCGCGACGCGCTGCAGAAGTCCGCCGATGAGACGCATGGCGCACTGCACGAAGGCCGCAAGGACGGCGAAGGCGCGTTGTCGAAATCCGGCAAAGACGAAGCGGGCGAAGTCGATGCCGCCGCTGCCGGACGCGACGCCAAGACCCATGGCATCGTTGCAGCCTCTGCCGGGGCGGACAGTCCCGCCGTCATCGACCTGCGAAGGGATCAGCAGATCGGCCGCCTCAATCGCCGCGTCGGCCAGATCAAATTCGACTATGACCAAGCAAAACTCCGTCGCCACGCAGCACTGGACCGTGCCCAACGCCTCCAGGAAATGGCTTATGACGCCACCTCCCGCGACGATCAGGCCGCAATCGACCGCGCGGCGACACCGGGGTCGGTCATGCTGGACAACATGGCAAAGGGCGGCGTTCGAAACTGGGCCAACGAACAGAAACGCGCCGTGGCCACCGCTGTCCGAAAACTGCGCGAGGCGGTGACGACCGAAACCACCGGCTACCGGCTGGACGCCGCGACCGCCGGGATCGAGGCGGCCAGTCAGGTCCGGAACTGGGCGCTCAAGGAAAAGGGCGAAACACAGGGCTTTTTCGCCCAGCTTTATCAGATGTTCCTCGACTGGTCCGGTCAGGCGCAGGCCGAGGCCGATCTTTGGGCCGAACAGCGCGCGGGCGAGGCGCGCGATGCCACCATATCGAACGTGAACACCCTGCAATCCTTTGTCGCCTCGCAAGGTGAGGCGGTTGATCTGGCCACCAACGAGGCGTTCAAGACGCTGTCCAAGGAACAGCAAGAGGTCATTCGCACCTACTACGCCGCGCCCTCTGGCAGTCGCGATGCACTTGGGGCCGTTGCGGCAGGTCTGCGCTTCCGGGTCGGGGCCGAAGAACGCGGCAAGCTGGTTGAAAAGCTGCGCGACGAGGTGATGTCAAAGCCCTATTCCGAGGCGGACAACCTCGAACAGATCGCGCAGGCCGAGAATGCGGGATTTTCGGCCACAAGGATCGCCGACAACCTTTACAATGCGATGTTCGGCGGGGTGACGGGCTGGGGCACGGATGAGGGCAAGATCTTTGCCAATCTCGGCGGTCTCAGCCCACTTGCGGGCCGCGCAGTGCGGGCAACCTACAATCAGGACCATGGCCGCAATCTGGATTCCGATCTGAAGTCCGAAATGGGTGGTGGCGAACTGCTGCGCGCCCAGGGTGCCCTGAACGGCGATGTGGTGACCGAAGCCGTCGGCGCCCTGCACGAAGCGATGGACGGCCTTGGCACCGATGAAGACACCATCATGAAGATGCTGCGCGGCAAATCCGAGGCCGAGCGCGCGCTGATCAAGGCCGAATACCTGCGCCGCTACGGCGTCAACCTTGATGCCGAGCTCAAGGACGAGATGAGCGATCACGACCTCGACCGTGCCGAGGCGCTGATGGACGGCGACACCGCGAAAGCCGACGCGATCGCGATTGATCAGGCGATGCACGGTGGCATTCTGGGCTGGGGCACCGACGAGGCGCAGATCGAAGGCGTCTACGGCGATATCCGAAACGATGTATCCGGTCAGCAAGTGCCGGGCGACGACGGCAAGATGCGCCCGATGACCGCCGAAGAGATGGAGGCCGAAGTTGCCCGCCGCAATGCGGATGTGGAAGCCAGCTATGACACCCGTTACGGCAGCCCCGGGGATCAGGACAGCGCGCTGCGCAGCGCCTACAACTCCGAACTCAGCGGGCCTGACCTCGACCTTGCCAATGCGCTGGCCGACAATGACCTGATTGCCGCCGACGCCGCCAGGTTGGAGCGCGAAAAGCAGGGCATCCTTTACGCCGATGACGCGGTGATCAACGGCGTTCTTGAAAACCAATACGCCCGCGCACTTGACGGGTTGAAACGCGATCCGAAATGGCGCGGCGAACGCGATGCCCTTCAGGAAAAAGCCCGGAAAGAAGGCTGGGACCCGTACCGCCTTGCCAATGCCGAACGCGACCTTGATCGCCGCATGGAAGAGGCCGCGCGCGAAGGCGGGGCCGCCAACATGGCCAAGCTTGAGACCGCGTATGACACCAAATACAGCCGCTGGGGCAAGGGCGGGCTTGACGCGATGATCGTCTTCAACATGTCCGGGACCGACCGCGAAAAGGCACAGGCCCTGCGCCAGCAAGGCGGCTATTTGTCCCGGGCGCAAAGGGTGGATTTCGCCACGCGCGGCCCCGGAACGGATGAAGAAGACTTCAAACGCGCTACCGAAGGCCTGACCAAGGCCGAGATCGCGGACCTGAACCGTGACCTTGCCAAGTTGGGCCGTCCCAGCGTCGACAAGATCGCGGCCGATGAACTGGACGGCCGCGAAGGCTTTGACATGAAGGTCACCCTGCGCGGCGTGCCGGAAAACATCGACGAAGACATGGCGCAGGCCCGGATGCGCACCAGCTGGGAACTGGCTAACTCTCCCATCACCGGCCATGAGCGCGACGTGATGGAAAACCGGCTGGCCAAGATGCGTCGCCAGTATGACCTGATCCGCGACCCGAACGCCCCCAGGGCGGACCGCGACCGTGCGCTGGCACAGTTCCGCGCGCGGGGGGGGGGCGTTCAATCGGCGGTGGAACAATACCGCGCACAGGTCGATGCGGTGACAGACGCGGTGGCAACGGCAGCCGCGCTGACCGTGGCGATTGTCGTCACCGTGGCCACCGGCGGAATTGCCGGGGCGGTGCTGGGCGCGCTCTACGCCGCGATGACCACGATCGCGGTGAAGGCGGCGCTGAAAGGTGCCGCTTATGGCACCGACGAGATGGCCGTGGACGCCATTGTCGGCATCGTCGATGCGGCAGCAGCGGCAGCGACAGCCGGGGTCGGCAACGCGCTTCTGCGGGTAGCCATGGCACAGGGGGGCAAGCGGGCAGGGGGGCTGGCCTCGACCAAGCTGGCCATGGCCCTTGCGAAAATGGCGCAGTCTACCTCGCGGACGCAGCGGATGCTGGCCCATGGCATCGCCGAAGGAGTGGAAGGGGCGGCAGGGGCGCTGCCTTCGGCGCTGGCGGGCAACATGCTGAACGACAAGAACTGGCAGGGTAATCCTTTGGCCAACATCGTCGGCGGCACGCTGATGGAAACTGGCTTCGGCTTTGCGTTGGGCGGCGGACTTGGCTCGCTTGGCGGGGTCAAGATGCCGAAACCTGACGTATTGCCTACACCGCGCGGGTCGATGGACCTGCTGGCAAATCGTGGCACCCCGCAGGACCGGCTGTCCGCCTGGAAGGCGCACAAGGCGGAAAATCCAGACGCCAGGATGGGTGATTTCCTGCAATCCTGGGACAAGGCCGCTACGGAAAGGCTGGCGAAGCAAGCCGATGACGCCACCCTGCAGGCTGCCATGCGCAGCGAACTCATGGCCGGTCTGCCGCCAGCGGACCGGCGCGCCTTGGCGGGCTTCAAGGTGGAAATCCTGTCCGAGGCCAATTTCCGCAAGTTCACCCGGTCAGACAGCGCACAAGCGGTGACCATCATCGACAATGGCACCCCGAAGGTCTTGTTCCGCGACGGCGCGCCGCTGTCTGTGTTGCGCGAGGAGGGCATCCACCTGCACCAGATCGCCGACCCCGACCTTGGCCCGCTTGCGCGCCGTCTGGACGAAGCCCGGCTTGGGAAATGGGACAGGCTGAGCCTTGCCGAAAAGATGGAACTCTATGCCATCAAGGTCGATCTGGAGATTGACGCGCAGAAAAAGCTGATCGCTTCGCTGCAGGCAGACATCAAGGCTGGCCGGGCAGGGGACCCGGCCGGGCTTTCCAAACAAATCGCCGATAGCGAACTGGCGCTGGCGAACCTGGAAAAACGCGCCGCCGAAGTGGCAGGCATGGGCCCGCTTGACCGCATCGCGATGGCCCGCGGCCTGCGCGACCCTCCCCCTTGGCTGGACCAGCCGGCGCGGCTTTTCAACAAGGGCAGGACGCCCGCGGCAAAGAAGCCGAAGGTCCTGAAAAACAGCAGTTTTCCTGACACGTCTGGTTTCAAGGGCCGTGCGCTGCAAGCCCGCGAAATCCCGCGCCCGGCCGGAACGCCCAGCAAGCGGTTTTCAGACGTCGACTTGCACCCAAAGACCGAGTTCACCGTCAACATCAAAGGCAAAGGCCCGACCCGGTTCAAGGTCATCAAGGGCGAGTTGAAGATGCGACGCGGAAGTTCCTGGGTGGATACACCTGACGGGATCATCCGCGACGCCGACCGCAAGGTCCCGCCCTTTACCCACAAAGGCGGACAGAAGGTCCGCATCGAACGCCCCTACCGTGATGTAGCACTGGTCGATCCGGCCAACCCGTCTGTCATCCTCGCCCTGCGCGAAGAAGCCTATGCAGTCAGCGGCAGGACTTTGCAGTTTTCCGGCAAATGGGTGGAAAGCGGCACGTCAATCTCTCGCCGGGGCCAAGCCGCCGAAGCCCTGTCGCGCGAGCTGTCCGCGCAGAATGTCGCCAATCCCGACAGCCCGGTGATTGCGACACTTCAGGTTCAACGCGCCAATGGCACCGGATTTGACGGCATCGAAATCCGCCTCCAAGCCGACGGAACGCCGGTTATCACTGTCATCGAGGTCAAGGACTACAGTGGTTACGTCAACTATAAAGAGTTTACAGCAGTCACATCCAGAAAGGGCAACCCTCCTGGCAACCTGCTGGAAAACCTCAGGGATCTGCGCAACAAGCTGACCCCGACCGATGCCGAAAGGGCCGCCGCACGGCTGGCTGCGCTGGAGAAAAGTGGTGGCCCCCTGAAAATGATGGGCGCGGGCGGTGCTGCAAATGCTCATGTCATCGCCTTTGAGGCCGATATGGCGCTGGCCGAAATCATGGGCAAAAAGCTTGGTCTCACGGTTGAGACTTACCGTCTGGCCCAGAAGGCGATGGCGACGGGCAACATTGAACTTCTGATCCGACTCACTCCGCATTCGCTGGTCGGCCGTCGCGGATCGGCAGCCGTCCTGATGAAAAAACTGAAGGCGGATTGGAAGGGCGTGAAAGCGCGGGAATTTATCAAGGTGATCCGGGAAATCCGGGTAGATCCCATCTTGCCGCATGCGATCCGGGATGCGACCGCTGCGGCGCGGGCTCTCGGGGTGGATCTGCGATATACCAAATTGCCCGAAGCGCCGTTCAGTGATGGAAGGGGCAATCTCTTTGCGGTGGAACAAGCAGCCAACCTGACCGATCCCGCCAAGATTGATCAGTTCGCCGACCGGCTGGCGCAAAAGCTGGCATCTGCCGTTATGCTTCCCAACGGCACCCACCGTGAACTTGGTCTGGTCATAGATCTTTCCGACCATCAGGGCGACAAATCCGCCTTGGAGCAGGCCATTCTCAAGGCGCTGGAAGCGGCACTTTTGCGCCGCGCCAAGCCGACGCTCGCATCCAAACGGGTGACATTCCTTACGCAACGCCGTTAATCATGTCCGGGGAGAACGATATGACCGATCCGAAGGCATCCTGGGCAAAGCTGACCGACCAGTCCGGCTATGGCCCGTTGGCGCTTGAACTGACCTTTGCTGACTTCAAGGTCGAGTTGGAGACTTATGATATCTATCATCCTTTCTTCGGTCCCGCTTTCCAGCGTGCCGCAGATGTGGTGATCCGTATGGCGCTGACCGGGCAGACCGCGACGGCAAAGTCACTGGCTCACGACCTGTCACGCTATGCTTGCGCCATTGCCGACGCCCCCTCGGAGACCTCTCTGGACCGTCTGGACAGCCAGAACTACATCGCGGTCGCTGTGTTTCTACTGACCGCCTCGATGGGCTGGGGCATGCTTGATAAACAGCGGGTGGAGCTTGCCCGTGACCGGTTGCCAGATATTCGCCAGTTCAGCGAAGGCGGGCGCGCAAGTGCCGCCTTGGCGATGATGTGCACGGGGCAACGCGACGCTGCCCGCAAGTTGGCACAGGGTCACTCCTTGGATCCGTTTGTCGAAGCGCTGTTGAACGATGACGACGCGGCCACCAAGCTTTGGCCCGATTGGCGTGACCGTTTCCCGGAAAAGTACGCCGCGAACGAGCTTTATTGGCACCAGATGTTGTTTGCCGTGCGAAGCCTTGCCGACCCGGAAAAGAACCCGGCAGACTGGCTTCTGGCGCAGGTTTCATAGGGCAGGAGAATGACGCACTTACTGCCGCCTGACTACTGTTTTGCAACGCTAAGGTCGCTGCTTGGCGATCTTGGCTGGGCCGAACAGCGTCTGCCAGCCGTCTTGCCGCCCCTGATCGCGGGCGAGCCGGAGGCTGCCGCGTTCACCCGTGGCGATCAGCGTCTTGATTACCATTTCAACCCGGCACTCTTGTTGCGGGTCCTGCAAGGCCCGGTCCCTGTCGGACTGCCAACGCTCGTCTTAGCTGATCTGCCCACGTTGATCGCCGCGCCCGATCCCGCGACTGCCCTGCTGGGGGCCGCGGCGGCGGCGGAACTGGGGCAGGGTGCTTTGCGCCCGGCAATCCTGATGCGCGCCGCCCAGCTGCCACCGGCACTGGCCCGCCACGCGCTGCAGGCCGCACACCGTATGGCACCCCTTTGTGCCGAAGCGATGCATTTTGCCGACCTTCCCCCCGACCGCCAACGTCAGTCCCTGCGCCTTGCCCTGCACCACGCCAGCCCGGACGCTGCCGATCTGGTCACGCTTGGACTTGCGGGCGCACCCGATATCGCGGCTACCGCAATGATTGGTGCCGCTCGGCTTGGCCTCGACCATCTGCTGCCTGCCTTTCCGCGGCTCAAAGGTGGGGGTGAGCTGTTCCTCGCCATCCGAAAAGCAGCCATGGCCACGCTTGCCGGGCAACGTCCGGGCCGTGATGACAGCCCCCGCACCCAGTTTTGGCTGGCGCTTCTGGGGCAGGGGAATGCAGCGATGTCGTTGCGGCTGGCCCCGCTGTTGGTACCGCTGCCCGACGTGCCGCCGCCCGAGCTTCATGGGGGAATCAGATTTTGCCGCGTCGCTGCCTTCCCTCATTGGCTTGGTGACGCGGACCAAGCCGAAACCGTGCGCCGCTGGACGCCACAACCATTTCTCATTGCCGAAGTGCCATGTCTGAACTGCACCACGGCTGGTGTCATGAGCGCGCTGGCAGACCTTAGTCATGCAACTGGCCTCCATCTCAGACTGCCGCAATCGGAAGAACTGCAATGTGCCTTGCGCGGACCCGACGGTCGGTTGGCTCCGTCAGACCGAAATGCGCAGGGCGGATGGCAAGCGCCGTGGGGTTTGTTGCCGGGCACCACCCGACAGGAGTTCTGTCTGGTGGATCAGATCCTTCATCTTTGCCCGTCCTCGCGTCCGGTACTTGCCAGAGTTGCCACATCGGATGATGAGCCTGCCGGACTTCGGCCAGTTCTCGACAGATCAACTGGGCCGTCAGGGTAGAGGGTGGCAGACGCGATCAGTCAATCCATATATCGCATAATCAGTATTATGTAACGCAAGCTGGTCTGGAAACCCGCAGAATGCCGCGCTATGGAGCGTTTGTCAGCGAAAGGATACCATCTTGCCCTTCAACCGTTCCATCAAGATTGCCCCCTCCATTCTCGCCGCGGATTTTGCGAACTTCGGTGCCGAATGCCGCGCGATCGAAGCTGAGGGTGCCGACTGGGTGCATGTCGACGTCATGGACGGGCACTTCGTGCCAAACCTGACCTTCGGACCGGCGATGTGCGCAGCCCTGCGTCCGCATATCAAAGGTGTCATGGACGTGCATCTGATGATCGCCCCCGTCGATCCCTACGTCGACGCCTTTGCTGACGCCGGCGCCGACATCATCACCGCACACGTTGAGGCCGGCCCTCACATTCACCGCACCTTGCAAGCCATTCGCGCAAAAGGTAAAAAGGCTGGCCTTGCGATCAATCCTGGGACCGGTACGGATGCGGTCGCGCATCTGCTTGACCTGACCGACCTCATCTGTGTGATGACCGTCAATCCCGGCTTCGGCGGCCAGAGTTTTATTGCTTCTCAACTTGAAAAAATCCGTTCGCTTCGAGAGATGATTGGCGACCGGCCTATTCACATCGAGGTGGACGGCGGCGTGACAATAGCCACAGCACCGTTGGTTGCGGCCTCGGGTGCCGACGTGCTGGTGGCAGGATCGGCTGTCTTCAAAGGTGGCTCGGTTGATGATCCGGCCCCCTATGGTCAGAACATCCGTGCCATCCGCGCTGCAGCCGTGGCTGCCCTTGTCTAGGCGCGTCGGTCTCATCTTCGATCTTGACGGCACGCTGATCGATTCCGCGCCGGATATTCACGCGACGGCGAATAAAGTATTTATTGCTAAAGGCTTGCAGCCCTTTCCTTTCGCGACCGTCCGCGGTTTCATCGGCAATGGTGTCGGTGTTCTGGTATCGCGGCTGCTGGCGGATCAAGGTCAACCCGACACTGGCGACCTGCACCGCGATATGGTCAACACCTTCATCAGCAACTACGAAGAAGCCGTTGATCTGACGGTCGTTTATCCCGGCGTTGCAAAAGCGCTGGACACCCTGTCGGCCCTTGACCACCCGATGGCCATCTGTACCAACAAGCCCGAAGGCCCTGCCCGCGCCGTTCTGGCCCATTTTGGTCTGCTGCACCACTTTCCTGTGTTGGTTGGCGGTGACAGCCTGCCGCAGCGCAAGCCTGATGCAGCACCGCTTCTGGCGGCAAAGTCCCGGCTTGGGGTCACCGCTGCGCTTTTTGTCGGCGACAGCGAAGTTGACGCAGAAACCTCGGCCTCGGCTGCCGTTCCCTTTGCACTGTATTCGCAAGGCTATCGCAAGACGCCGGTGGATGCGCTGGGGGCCAAGGGCATTTTCGACCATTACGACGCCCTGCCCGCCCTGGTGGCGCATCTCTGCCGCGGTCCCTGACCGCGAAAATCCCGCGAATTCGATGACATCTTCCGTCATTTGGGTCCGGAAGGGCCCATCTGGCGTCGCGTCGTCTCGACAGGTGATCTTTGCAACCTTAAGACACTGACAACGCAAAGTCGGCCCGCAACACCCGATCCAGAGGTTTTCAGGCCGGACCCAAGCGCGAAAGGGACCGATCATGAGCGAGACCACCGTTCTGTCATTGCTGAACCGCATCGCAGTCACCGCCACGATCGACGAGGCATGGGCGCTTGCCACCGGGTACTTCGCCGCCCAGGGTTTTCAGCGGGTCAACTACGGCTTTACCCGGTTCCGCCACATCAAGACCATCGGTGATCCGGACGACGCGCTGTTCCTGTCGACTTGCGACGCCGACTATGTGAAACGCTACTTTCAGGGCGGGTTCTACGCCAAGACCCCGGTGTTCCGCTGGGCCGAACGATCCTCCGGTGCCTGCACCTGGACGTGGGTGAAGGACGCGTATGAAGCCGGCCGCCTGTCTGCCGAAGAGGCAGAGGCGGTGCGCCAGAATGTGGCAATGGGCGTCAACGCCGGGATTTCGGTCAGTTTTCCCGAGGCGTCCGCCCGGTCGAAGGGGGCACTTGGGCTGATCGCAGATGCTGGGCTCAGCCATCAGGAAGTGGACCGGATTTTCACCGAGCGACGCGAGCAGATACTGGCGGTGTCGCACATGATGCATCTGGCCATCGTGCATCTGCCGCAACTGAGCCGGCATCGCGCACTCAGCCCGCGCCAGCGCGAGGCGCTTGAATGGGTGGCAGACGGCAAGACCACTCAGGACGTGGCGCTGTTGATGGGTGTCTCTCCGGCCATGGTCGAAAAGCACTTGCGGCTTGCGCGCGAGGCACTAGCCGTCGAAACCACCGCGCAAGCCGTTGCCAAGGGCGCCTTGCTGAACATGATCTTCCAGCGGATGCCGGACGCGGCCCAGGCAGCGCGCTGAAGCCCATCCTAGCCAACCCGAATTCATGTTTGGGTAAGGTTTTCCCCACTCGCCTGACGCTACGTCATCTGCGAAAACACCTGTGTTCCGGCAGCGGTGGCACGCGCCCGGAACGTCCGGAGCGGCAGGTTTTTTTTTGGCCGTGCCCGGTTTTTTCTACCGGTCCGAAAGGATCGTTTCTCTGAAGGCCGTGATTGCGGTCGACTTTGGTTTTGCCTTCCCGTC
This sequence comes from Paracoccaceae bacterium, assembly GCA_031415015.1. Classification (GTDB taxonomy): domain Bacteria; phylum Pseudomonadota; class Alphaproteobacteria; order Rhodobacterales; family Rhodobacteraceae; genus JAUYQR01. The sequence goes on along the minus strand of JANOQT010000102.1, from coordinate 14,253 downwards.
CTCATCCCCAAGGGTCGCGGGCAAGACGTGGCGGTGCGGTCCTTCCCCAGGGGCCGCACCGTTTGCTTTCAGGCTGCTTGCCTGCGCCAGGCCGGAAACGGATCGGGAAGGCCAGCCCACCTCTCCGGACAAAATTCTGTCTCGGAAACGAGAGCGTCATCCAGCGCGGATGTAAGCCCCGCACGGTCCATATCGCTGCCGATGAACACCATTTCCTGACGCCGGTCGCCCCACGGTTCGGCCCATTTGGCTTGCACCTCTTCAAGCCCCTGCCCCGGGCCCGGCCAGCGCGTCTGGGGCAGAGCGACCCACCACAGGCCCAGCGGCCGCACCGTCGACAGCGATCCGGCCAATGAAAACTCTGCCGCCCATTCCGGTCGCGTGGCCAGCCAGAAGTGCCCTTTGGCGCGGATCACCCCGGGCAGATCGCCGTTCAGAACGGCATGTACCCGGACCGGATCGAAGGGACGACGGGCGCGGTATACAAAAGAGGTGACGCCATATTCTTCCGTCTCGGGGGTGTGTGATGCGAACCCATACAGTTCCTTCGCCCACAAGGGATGCTCACGCGCCCGGTCGAAATCGAACAAGCCGGTGTCAAAGATCGCCGTTTGCGGAACCCTGCCGTGGTCCGCCTCGATCACCGTTGCATCGGGGTTCAGCGCGCGAATGATCTTGCGCGCGGCGGCCACCTGCGCTGGCCCGGCATCGCTGACCTTATTCAGGATCACCACATTTGCGAACTCGATCTGCTCGGTCAGAAGATTCACCAGCCGCCGCTCGTCCCCCTCGCCCAGACTTTCGCCCCGGTCGGCCAGAAAATCGTGGCTGGAGAAGTTCTTTAGAAGATGGATGGCATCCACCACGGTCACCATGGTGTCCAGCCGCGCCACGTCTGACAGGCTGTCACCCGCCTCATCTTCAAAGTCGAACGTGGCCGCAACCGGCAGGGGTTCGCCAATGCCGGTGGATTCGATCAGCAAATAGTCGAACCGCCCCTCGCCCGCCAAACGCCGCACCTCTTGCAACAGGTCGTCGCGCAGCGTGCAGCAGATGCAGCCGTTGGTCATCTCGACCAGCTTTTCCTCGGCACGAGACAGTTCGGTGCCTTCGCGGATCAGGTCGGCATCAATGTTCACTTCGGACATGTCGTTGACGATCACTGCCACCCGGCGGCCGTCGCGGTTGTTCAGGACGTGATTCAGCACCGTTGTCTTGCCGGCCCCCAAAAAGCCGGAAAGCACGGTGACGGGAAGGCGTCTGTCGGTCATACCAGTCTCCATTTATGTTATAGTATTACATACAATGAAGTGATGTGCGTCACAACCCGCAAAGCAAAAGGGGCCGTAACGCAAAAAGGCCCGTAACGAAAAGAGGCCGGTGCATCGCACCGGCCCCCTACCCTTGCGGATGGTTTCGTCTCAGACTTTCGGTGCGGCGCTGTCTTCCAGCGTCTTCGCCACTTCGGCGGCGAAGTCCTCGACCTTCTTCTCGATGCCTTCGCCCACGGCGACGCGGGCAAAGCCGGTGATCTCTACCCCGGCTTCCTTGGCCGCGGCTTCGACCGTCAGGTCCGGGTTGATCACAAAAGCCTGGCCCAGCAGCGTGTTCTCTGACAGGAACCGCTTCATCCGGCCCGGAATGATGTTGTTGTGGATCACCTGATCTGGCTTTGGCTTGTCCGAGGCGGCGTTTTCTTCCAGCGCCTTGGCGGTCTGCACTGCAAGCTCGCGCTCTACTACTACCGGGTCCAGGGTTGCCTCCGACAGTGACAGCGGCGCGGTCGCAGCGATGTGCATGGCGAACTGCTTGCCGATGGCTTGCGCCTTGTCGGCCGGGCCGGTCAGCGCAACCAGCACGCCGATCTTGCCCATGCCTTCGGTCGCGGCATTGTGGACGTAAGACACCACCGTGTCGCCCTCCAGCACATGCAGGCGGCGCAACGTCATGTTTTCACCGATGCGGGCGATAGTCTCGCCAATCACCTCGTCCACCGTCTTGCCGTTCAGGTCGGCGGCCTTGACGACTTCGACCGCACCACCGGTCTGCAAGGCGATCTTGGTCACTTCGCGCACAAGCGATTGGAAATCGACGTTCTTGGCGACGAAGTCGGTTTCCGAGTTGATCTCGACCGCAACGCCGCGCCCGTTGCTGACCGCTACGCCGACCAACCCCTCGGCAGCCACGCGGTCCGCCTTCTTGGCGGCCTTGGCCAAACCCTTGGTGCGTAGCCAATCGACGGCAGCATCCATATCGCCATCGGTTTCCACCAGGGCTTTCTTCACATCCATCATGCCTGCGCCGGTCGATTCGCGCAGTTCCTTCACCATCTGGGCGGTGACTGTCATCGTCTCATCTCCTGAAATTGGTATCCCGGCGGGCTAGACCCGCCGGGTGAAAGTTCCATGACAGCCGCTCAGACCTCGGCAGAGGCCTCGACCGCAATCTCGGCGACAGCTTCCTCTTCCGGAGCTGCCTCGAGTGCACCTAGGTCAACGCCTGCCGCACCCATCTGGGCCGACATGCCGTCAAGTGCCGCGCGGCTGATCAGGTCGCAGTACAGCTGGATGGCGCGCGCCGCGTCATCGTTACCTGGGATCACGTGATCCACACCCTTGGGCGAGCAGTTGGTGTCGACGATACCGACAACCGGGATGCCCAGCTTTTGCGCTTCAAGGATCGCCAGATCCTCTTTGCCCACATCAATGATGAAGATCAGATCAGGGGTGCCGCCCATTTCGCGGATCCCGCCAAGGCTGGCCTGCAGCTTGGACTGGTCGCGTTCCATGCCCAGACGCTCTTTCTTGGTCAGGCCTTCGGCACCCTGCCCCAGAACTTCGTCCAGATGCTTCAGCCGCTGGATCGAGGCAGAGATCGTTTTCCAGTTGGTCAGCGTTCCGCCCAGCCAGCGGTGGTTCATGTAGAACTGCGCGCACCGCTCTGCTGCTTCGGCGATCGGCTTTTGTGCCTGACGCTTGGTGCCGACGAACAGGATGCGGCCGCCCTTGGCCACCGTGTCGCGCACCATCTTCAGCGCCTGATCCAGCAAGGGAACGGTCTGCGTCAGATCAAGAATGTGAATGCCGTTGCGGTCACCGTAGATATACGGGCCCATCTTGGGGTTCCAGCGTGCGGTCTGGTGGCCGTAGTGAACGCCAGCTTCAAGCAGCTGACGCATGGTGAACTCGGGAAGAGCCATGCCTTAATCCTTTTCCGGTTTGATCCTCGGTGAAGCCGTCTTCAGAGCTTGCGCCCCAACCGGCGGACCTTGCGGGATTTCTCCCCGCAAAAGCCCAAGCCTCACCTGTGAAAGTGGGGGTGCATTACTGGCGTTTTGACCGCATTGCAACCCCTGTTCTGCGCGCCGGGCCGGTTCAGGCAGCCCGGTGCGAATGGAAGTGATGCGACGCGGCCCCCACATGCCGGTGGTCAGAGCCGCAGCACCCGCCGATCAACCGCACCTGCGGCAAGACCGCGCCCAGTTCGCGATAAAGCGCGCCGAACTCTGCCGGATCGCCATCGTCCAGTTCGGTTGCAACATCAAGCTCGGCATGGCTTAGCCGCGACGCATTGGCGCGAATACCGCCGATGCGCTGCACCCATGCACCGTCCAGAACATCCTGAAAATGGGTCGGATGCGCGCAGTTGACCATGTAGAACAGCGGGCTGCCCCCGGTCTCGGCATCAACCTCGGCGATGGCCTCTGCCAGCGTCTGGCCATTCGGTAGGCACCCGTCGGTTTCCAGCGTAAAGGACAGCACATGCGGCAGGCCGTGGCGTTTGGCGGCCCGGGCGATGCCGATGGCTTGCGCGGGATAGGTCATCGTCACCGCAGACACCAGATCGACACCGCCTTCCGCAAGCGCCCCAATCTGGAAATCATGCACCGCTTCGGCCGCATCTGCGGTAAGCGCCGTGTCGATCCGATAGCCGTCGCCCGCCGGACCGACAACCCCGTTGATCGGAACCGGAAGGCTCTCCGTTGCGACCCGGTCGCGGTAGTCGCGGGCGAATGCGACCGCTCGCAGGTTGGCACTGCGGATCGCCGCCGCGTCCAGCCCCATCGCCGCCGCCCACCCCATGTTGGCGCGCCAGGTGGCGGTATCCAGCACAAAGCCGGACCCGCTGTCGCGCGCCAGTGGCACGAAATGGTCAAAGTAGCGGGTCAGCGCCGCCCTGCCCGCCGCGCTGTCAAGCAGGTGGAACGACGCGAAATGCGGCAGATCGATGCCTTCAAGGAAGATCATCACCGTCTCAAGCCCCGCGTCGGCAATCCACGGGGTCTGTGCTTGCATCAACTTCTCAACGCGCGACATGGCAGGTTCCTTTTCTGAAGGGCATGAGCGTGCGAAAAGAGTGTCTCCAGCACGGCTGTTTCACCAGAAGACTTGTGGTAAAGTCCACCACGAAAGATTTGCGACGCTGCATCAAGGGGTTGTTCGCTTAAGTCCGGCCCTTCCAAGATCAGCGCAACCCATCACTTTACCACGAGTCAAGCAATGCCCGACGCAACTGAGCTGCGACCTGCACGAACCGCCACGCGAGAGCGTATTCTGGCGGTTGCGCATGATGCCATCATCGCCAAGGGCTTCGACGCCACCTCGGTCGAGGAAATCGCCGCAGCGGTCGAGATCAGCCGCGCGGGGTTCTTTTACCACTTCCGTGACAAGAACGCCCTAGCCCGTGCTCTGATCGAACGCCAGATCGTCGAGGAAGGCGCTATGCTGGGCGAGATCACCGCGCGCGCGGCGGAACTGTCGGACGACCCGCTGCAACAAATGCTGATCATCATGCGCCTGATGGCAGAACGCTATGTCGAGGTGCCGGGCGGCTATGCCGGCTGCATTCTGGCCGCAGCGACCTATCAGGACCGCCTTTTCGATGCCGAGGTCAAGGCCGCGAACCGCCACGCGCAACTAGCCTGGCGCGACCGGTTCCGCGGGTATTTTGAGCGTATAGCCGCCGCCTATCCGCCGCGCGAACCAGTTGATGCGGCCGATATGGCCGACATGTTGAACGCGGTGATCGAGGGCGGCATGATCCTGGCGCGCGGCATGGGCGACCCACAGGTGCTGGTGCGGCAGGTGCTGCTGGCGCGGGCGATGGTCAAGGCAGTCTATACCGGACGCTAAGGCCATCTGCTTGCAGTCGGGTGTGCGCTTTGCGACAAGGCGGTATGACACCCGACATCCTCTGCATCGGTTCCGTCCTGTGGGACATCATCGGTCGCGCGCCTGCCTCGATGCGGCTTGGCTCGGACGTGCCGGGGCGGATCACGCGGCTGCCCGGTGGGGTTGCGATGAACATCGCCATGGCGCTACGCCGGTTCGGGATGACGCCGGCCCTGCTAAGCGCAATCGGCCGCGACTCTGAGGGCGATGAACTTGTTGCAGCCTGTGATCGGATGGGCCTGAATACCGCCTGTATCTACCGCTCCGAAGACCTGCCCACCGACCGCTACATGGCCATCGAGGGCGCGAATGGCTTGATCGCAGCCGTGGCCGACGCCCATTCGCTGGAGGCTGCAGGCGACAAGATTCTGGGCCCCATGGCGGATGGCCGCCTTGGCTCCGCCGCCACGCCGTGGCCCGGCCTGATCGCGCTGGACGGCAACCTGACCGAGGCGCTGCTGTCCGCCATCGCAACATCGCCGCTGTTTGCCGCCGCCGACCTGCGCGTTGCCCCCGCCTCGCCCGGCAAGGCAGAGCGTTTGCTGCCGCTTTTGGCCCATCCGACCGCCACGCTGTACGTGAACCTCGAAGAGGCGAACATCCTCGCCAAATTTAACAGCACGTCTGCTGCGCTGGCAGCGGAAACGCTTGTTGCCCGCGGCGCCAGCCGGGTTCTGGTCACCAACGGCGGCCAACTATCCGCCGAAGGGCGCAAGGGCGCAAGCGTCATCGAAGGCGCGCCGCCGCCGGTTCTGGTCACCCGCGTCACGGGTGCGGGCGACACCTTCATGGCCGCCCATATCGTCGCCGAGCGGCGCGGAGCCTGTCGGCAGGATGCGCTTGATATAGCACTTCGGGCTGCAGCGGACTACGTATCGGGAGAGATTGGCGCATGACGTTCGCCGGGATGATTTGGCTCAACCCTCCGCCCGGTGTGACCGAAGGCCCGGACGGTTTGACCATCACCACCGGACCGAACACTGATTTCTGGCGAGAAACATTCTACGGCTTCACCCGTCACTCCGGCCACCATCTGGCGCACCCGGTCACCGACGATTTCACTGCGCGCGTGACGATCACCGCCGACTATCAGGCGCTGTATGATCAGGCGGGATTGATGCTGCGGCTGTCGGACACGCACTGGATCAAAGCCGGAATTGAACACACCGACGGCCAGCCGGTGTTTTCAACCGTGGTCACCAACGGTCAGTCGGATTGGGCCACCCTGCCCCTTTCCTTTGCTGCCAGCCCGATCACCCTGCGCCTGTCCCGCCACGGCACCGCTATCCGCGTCGACGTTCAGGAACCCTCCGGCCTGTGGCGCATGGCGCGCCTTGCCCACCTGCCCGACGGCCCCGCTATGATCGGCCCGATGGCCTGCTCGCCTGAACGTGCAGGCTTTACCGCCACCTTCTCCCACTATACCTGCGGCCCCGCCATGCCCCGCACCCTGCACGAGCCGCATCCATGATGACCTTGCCCCTGATCCTGTCGCCCGAAGTGGCTGCAGCCCGCGCCAATGGCACCCCAATTGTTGCCCTTGAAAGCACAATCATCACCCATGGCATGCCATTTCCGCAGAATGTAGAAACAGCCCAGCGGGTGGAGGCCGAGGTTTGCGCCCACGGCGCCACCCCGGCCACCATCGCAATCATGGATCATCGCATTCACATCGGGCTGACCGAAGGCCAACTCGCCGCCCTCGGTCAGGCCACCCATGTCGCCAAACTGTCGCGCGCCGATCTTGCCGCCTGTCTGGCGATGGGCGGCACCGGGGCCACGACGGTGGCCGCCACCATGATCTGCGCGCGCCTTGCAGGCATCGACACCTTCGCCACTGGCGGCATCGGTGGTGTTCACCGGGGCGCGGACACCTCGTTCGACGTCTCTGCCGACCTGTCAGAGCTTGCCGAAACCGCCGTCACCGTGGTTGCCGCCGGCGCGAAGGCGATCCTCGATCTGCCAAAGACCCTCGAATACCTGGAGACCCTCGGCGTTCCGGTCATCGCCTTCGGTCAGGACGATTTCCCTGCCTTCTGGTCGCGCTCGTCCGGGCTTCTGGCTCCGCTTCGGATGGACAGTCCGGCCCAGATCGCCGCCGCTCACCTGATGCGCGGCTGCCTTGGCCTTCCCGGCGGCCAACTTGTCGCCAACCCGATCCCGCCGGACGCGGAAATCCCCCGCAGTGAGATCACGCCCCATATCGACTCCGCCCTGACTGACGCCGCCACCCGGGGCATCGCCGCCAAATCGGTGACCCCATTCCTGCTGCAACGCATCTTTGAGTTGACCCAGGGCCGCTCCCTTACCGCCAACATCGCCCTTGTTCTGAACAACGCCCGCCTCGCCAGCGCCATTGCCGCCGAAATCGCCCTCCAGCGCGCCAATTCCTGACCCGGCCCCATTGGCATCCCGCGCTGGCCTTCATAGATTACCCCCGCACGCCATCCCGCGCCTGCCGGAGCCTTCATGATCGACCCCGCCCCCCCCCGCCGTCGCGGCATCTTAGGCTCGCTGCGCGCCAGCTTTCTGACCGGCCTTGTGGTCGTCCTGCCCATCGGTTTGACCATCTACTTCGGCTGGACGCTGATCGGCTGGATCGACGCATGGATCCTGCCGCTGATCCCCACTGCCTATCAGCCCGAAGCGCTGGTGCACGACATCTTCGGCCCCGAGGCGAACTTTCCGGTGCGCGGCGTCGGTGTGCTGGTCTTTCTGGTGTTCACCATCATCATCGGCTGGATGGCCAAGGGGCTGTTCGGCCGCTCTGTCATCCGCTGGGGTGAAGATCTGGTCGACCGGATGCCCATCGTCCGCTCGGTCTATGGCGGCATCAAGCAGGTAGCCGAAACCTTCTTCAACAAGAAAGAGCAAAGCTTCGACAAGGTCTGCCTGCTGGAATTTCCCCGCGCCGGGTCTTACGCGCTTGGGTTCCTGTCCACCCGGCCCAAGGGCGAACTGGCACAGCGGCTGGCGGATCTTGGCCCTGACATGTCGGCGGTTTTCGTGGGCCTGACGCCTTTTACCTCTGGCATGCTGCTGTTCGTGCCGACCAAGGATCTGACGATCTTGGATATGAAAATCGACGATGCGGCCAAGCTGATCGTGTCGGGCGGCCTGGTCTATCCGATCCCGAAAGAGCTGGTCTAACGCACCATATCCGCCAGATCGACCGACGGCGCCTCGCCGATCCGCGCTGCATCCGCGGCCAGAAACCGGTCCGCCGCAATCCGTCCCGCCGCCTTCAGCCTGTCCATCAGCGCGGGCGATGGCATCAGCTTGGTCGTTGCACTCAGATCGTTCATCAGCCCGTCATCGGCAATCATGTGGACCCGGACCTCTTTCATCCGCCCCCGCTCCATCCGGCCCTCGGCGATCAGACGCCGCACGAAATTTATCGCGCGCAACTCGCCCAGAAGACTGGAGTTGAAGCTGATCTCGTTGATCCGGTTCTGGATCTCCAGAGGCGTGTCGGGCACCTCATCGCGCCGCAGCGGGTTGATCGACACCACCACGATGTCATCCGGCAAATCCGGCTCGTACAAAGGAAACAATGCCGGGTTTCCCGCATAGCCGCCGTCCCAATAAGCCTCGCCGCCGATTTCCACCGCCTGAAACACCGTCGGCACACAGGCCGACGCCATCAGCGCCTCGGGCGTGATTTCCTGGCCCGCAAAGACCTTGATCTTGCCGGTCCGCACATTCGTGGCGCTGACAAACAACCGGGGCGCATCGGCCGCACAGACCTGCGCGAAGTCAAAGCCCCGGACGATCGGTTCCAGCGGGTTCTGCCACCCGGTTCCCCAGGCATAGGGCGAATACAGTTGCGCCGCGATGCCTTGCGGAGAGATCGGCATGACCACCTCGGCGGCCTCTTGCCAGAACCGCATCGCCGGAAGGAATGGCTGCATCCACGGCACCATTCGCAGATCGCCCACAGCCGCGACCTGATCCCACAGCCGGTCCAGCACTTTGCGCGCCGCCTCGCGCCCGCCTGCACGCATCCCCGCCTTCAAGGCTGCCCCGTTCAACGCCCCCGCCGAAGTGCCGGAAATTCCGACAATCTCCAGCGTTTCCTCCTCCAGCAGCCGGTCCAGCACGCCCCAGGTGAAAGCGCCATGTGCCCCCCCGCCCTGCAGTGCAAGGTTGACGCGCCGCACCTTTGGCCGTGTCACAGCGCCGTCCATCCGCCATCCACCGAAATCGTTGTGCCGGTGATCTGGTCGGCAGCACCACTGCACAGAAACACGGTCGTACCCCCGATCTGTTCCACCGTCGCAAACTGGCGCGACGGCTGACGGTCCAGCATCACCTCGCGGATCACCGTCTCACGGTCCATGTTGTGCGCTTTCATCTGGTCGGGGATCTGCGCCTCGACCAGCGGCGTCAACACATACCCGGGGCAGATCGCGTTGCAGGTGATGCCTTTGCCCGCCGTTTCCAGCGCAACCGTCTTTGACAGACCGACAACGCCGTGCTTGGCCGCAATATAGGCCGACTTGAACGGGCTGGCCGTCAAGCCGTGGGCACTGGCAATGTTGACCACCCGGCCCCACCCCTTGGCGCGCATTCCCGGCAAGGCCGCCGCCGTGGTGTGAAAGGCGGAGGTGAGGTTGATCGCAATGATCTGGTCCCATTTCTCGACCGGGAACTCCTCGATCGGCGCCACAAACTGGATACCTGCATTGTTCACCAGGATGTCGCAGCCGCCGGCCTTTTCGATCAGCGCCCGGCAGTCCGCGCCCTTGGACATATCCGCCGCGATGTAGCTGACCTTCACGCCGTGCTTCACCGCCAGAGATGCCGCCAGATCATGATCCTCGGCCCGGTCGGTAAAGCTGTTCAGCACCACCTCGGCCCCTGCCGCCGCCAGCGCTTCGGCAACACCCAAACCGATGCCGGAGTTCGACCCGGTGACTATCGCCCGTTTGCCCGAAAGTTCCATGCCTGACACCTCATGCTGCGTTCGCAGCAAGACTGCCATGCTGCACCTGCAAAAGATAGGCGGACGACAGGGCATCAGCAACCGCCCGCCGCAAAACAAAAAAACGCCGGCACGAGGCCGGCGTTAAGTTATTGAGGCAGGTTTCATACAGGCAAGAAACCTATCGAGCAGTGCCGTCTTTATAGTCCCCTCTCCGCCGATGGCCAAGCTAAAAGTTTGAAATGGCACGAAGTCCGGCATAGTCTGCGGGAAATCGGCAATGTCTGACAGGGAACGCCCAGCAATGAACCGCCACCTCCATGCAAAACTTCGGGGCCTGACGGCTGCTCTGTGCGTTGTGCTGACAGGCACTGCCGCAATGGCGGACCCGCAGCATGGCATAGCTATGTATGGCACCCCCGCTTTGCCCCCGGATTTTGTGTCCCTGCCGCAGGTGAACCCGGACGCCCCCAAGGGTGGCCGGATCGTTTTCGGCGAAAGCGGCACCTTTGACAGCCTCAACCCCTTCATCACCAACGGCCAGTCCGCAACTGGCATTTCTGCCCTTACGGTCGAGACGCTGATGGGCCGGTCCTACGACGAACCCTTCACGCTGTACGGTCTTCTGGCCGAATCGATCACCACGGATGACGCCCGCAGCTACGTCGAATTCACCCTGCGCGAGGGGGCCCGATTCTCTGACGGCAGCCCGGTAACGGTCGAAGACGTGCTCTGGTCGATGGAGACGTTGGGCACCGACGGCAACCCCCGCTACCTCGGCGCATGGAAAAAGGTTGCATCTGCGGAAAAGACCGGCGACCGCACCGTGCGCTTCACTTTCAACACCGTTGACCGTGAGTTGCCGCTGATCCTGGGCCTGCGCCCGATCTTGAAGGCGGCGCAATGGGACGGCAAGGACTTTACCGCCTCCTCGCTTGAGGCCCCCATCGGCTCTGGCCCCTATATCGTCGACACCGTCGATCCGGGCGCCTTCATCACCTACAAGCGCAACCCCGACTGGTGGGGCAAGGATTTGCCTTTCAACCGCGGCCAGTGGAACTTTGACGAGATCCGTTATGACTACTTTGGCGACGCCGGGGTGGTGTTCGAAGCCTTCAAGGGCGGCACCATCACCAGCTACCGCGAGGGCAACGCCGCGAAATGGCTGACGAACTACGATTTCCCCGCCATTGCGTCCGGCGACGTGGTGAAGTCAGAAATCCCTCACCAGCGGCCTTCCGGGATCGAGGGCTTTGCCTTTAACACCCGCAAGCCGATCTTTCAGGACTGGCGCGTCCGCGAGGCGCTGATCCACGCCTTCAACTTTGAATTCATCAATCAGGCGATCACCGGCGGCACCCAGCCACGCATCACCTCTTACTTCGGCAACTCCTTCCTTGGCATGGAGCCGGGCGCGCCAGCCACCGGGCGCGTCGCCGAACTTCTGGCCCCTTTCACCGCCGATCTGCTGCCGGGCGCACTGGACGGCTATTCCCTGCCCGTGTCCGACGGCACGGAAATGAACCGGTCCAATCTGCGCAAGGCTGCGGCACTGCTGGAAGACGCCGGGTGGAAGGTTGATGACAGCGGCATCCTGACAGACGCACAAGGCACCCCTTTCGCATTCGAGATCGCCCTTGTGCAGGGCGCGGACGAAATGGCCTCCATCGCCGCGATCTATGTCGAGGCGTTGAAACCCCTTGGCATCAGCGCGACCGTGACCACCGTCGACAGCGCCCAGTACAAGGAACGCACCACCAATTACGACTTCGACATGACCCACTACATCCGCTCGCTGTCGCTGTCGCCGGGCAACGAGCAGCTGCTGTACTGGGGGGCCGCCGGTGTCACCGAACCGGGCACCCGCAACTGGATGGGCATGAACTCTCCCGCCGCCGAAGCGATGATCGCCACCATGCTCGCATCCCCGGACGCCAGCGAATTCACAGCAGCGACACAGGCGCTTGACCGGGTGCTGACGACAGGTAGATATGTCATTCCGATCTGGTATTCGGACGTCTCGCGTCTGGCGCATCGCAAGGAACTTAAATTCCCCGACCGCCTGCCGCTGTATGGCGACTGGATCGGGTTTCAACCCGATACTTGGTGGTATCAGGAATAACCTTAAGAAACTGAGGCAAGAGCATGAAAAAACTGATCCTTCTGACGCTGACCCTTGCAACGCTTGCTGGCTGCAACACCATCGCTGGCGTCGGTGAAGATGTCAGCGCGGGCGCAAGGACGGTGCAGGACACCTTCTGACCCCTCACGTGGCCCCGGATCTGATCCGGGGGCCTCGCCGCACAGCAGCCAGCAGGCCCGGACGTGTTCCGGGGCACGTCAGGTTATGTCCGCCCGCCGCTCCGGCACCCTGACCACCGTCACCGAACAGGACGCCTCTGCCACCACCTGCGCTGAAACCGATCCCAGGTAGCGCCGCGTCGTCGAATGGCCGCGCGCGCCCATCATGATGTGGCTGACGTGGTTGGTGGTCGCATAGTCGATGATCACCTGACCCGGGTCAGCGCCTTCCAGCACGGTGAAGGTCAGACGATCTTCCGGCAGTTCAATCCCCCCGGCCCAGGCCCGCAAACTGACCAGACGCATCACATGCAGGTTGTTGCCCGCGTCATCCGTGCCCTGATCAATCCCGATCCGCGCCGTTTTGATCACGTTGACGCAAGCCACCCGGGCGTCGGGTTGGGTCACCAGCATCCGCTTGACCTCGCCGCGCAGCACCTCGGCCAACCTCTCGCCCCCGGGCATCAGGTCTACGGCCACACACAGGATCGGCACCGAAGCCAGTTGCGAAGCGACCGATACCGGCACCGAAAAACGCTTGATCTTGCGCGCAATCCGCCAGCGGTCAAAGACCTGCAACCAGCCATCCTTCGTCAGTTTCATTCCCCGCTTGGTCAATTTGACCTGTCCCGGATGTGCCAGATCAAAGGCCATCTGCGCCGCTGTCTGGGTGCGGCGCATCGGGTCAACCTCAAGCGCTCGCAAGATGATCTCCTGCAACCACTCCGGCACCTCGGGCCGCAAGGCACGCGGCGGTACCGGATCGCGCCAAAGCCGCTTGCGCACACCGCGCAGCGTTTCCGGTGCGCCGAACGGCATCCGTCCCGTCGCCAGTTCATAGATCATCGCCCCCAGTGCGAACAAATCCGACCTCGGGTCATCGCGGCAACGCAGGTACTGTTCCGGTGCAATGTAGGGAAACGTCCCCATCGGGATCGAGAACTCTTCGGCAAGCAGGTCCGGCAGCTGGCCATGTCGGCTGAGACCGTAGTCGATCAGCACCATCTCTCCCGTCAGGCGCTGCATGAAGTTGTCCGGCTTCAGGTCAAGATGGATCACTTCCAGGCGATGCAGGTCGGCCACGGCCTGCACCATACGGGCGGCAATCTCGATCAGGTCAGACAGCGGCAAAGGCGCGCGCTTGAAGACTGCCAGAAACGATCCGCCCTCGATCTTCTCGGTCACGATATAGGGCATCACCGAAAAGTCGCCGACGCCGATCACCTTTGGCACATGCGGCCCGGTCAGGCGCGGCATGATCATCTGTTCGACCTCGAACCCGACGATTGTCGGCCCGTCATAGCCATCAAGGATGGTCGGTACCTTCATCACCATCGGCTGTGCGTGGTCGGGATGGGTTACCTCCCAGATCGTTGCGAACCCACCCTCGTGCAGCTTTTCGCCCAAGGTGAAGCCGTCGATCTGCAAACCCGCACGGGGGCGTATCTGCATGTCATTGCCCCCTGATCAGTCGCAGGGCAAGATCTTCCGGAAGGCCCGCCGCACGAATTTTCTGAACTGTCGGGCCCATATCGTAGGGAACGCGCAAGAAGCTCAGCTCATTGGTGCCGGTGTCCAGCATCCCGTATCCGGCCTGAGCCACCCCGTCGCGGGCCTGCCCGACCGACCCCACCACCGCCAGCCAGCGCCGCGACCGGATCAACGGGATCGGCGTGGCCACCTGAAAAGCCTGCTCCCGTACCGCCCCGCTGTTGTCGCAACTGGCCAGCAGCGGCACATGCACATGCCCGCACAGGATGATCCGTGCCGCGCAGGCCCGGAACGACGGTGCCGCCCGCCTGTCCGACAGCACATAATTCCACGCCCCCGGATTGTCGGCCGAGGCGTGGACGTACA
>JANOQT010000101.1:0-14878 GCA_031415015.1 Paracoccaceae bacterium | reverse complement strand
GGGGAGGGGGGACCAGTTGTCCGGGTCGTAGGCGGATGTGACGATGCCGCGCGGAATCGTGGGGGCGAGGCGGGCCATGTGGGCGACGCTGTTGGGGTTGAAGGACATGACGGCGACGGGGCCATCATAGGTGCTGAGCAGGGCGGCGGTTGCGGATTCGAGGCGGCCGTCGGTTTCCGACAGGGTGAGGGACTGGTCCTTGATCTCGATAAGGAGTGGGACTTGCCCGGCGACGAGGGTGAGGATCTGGGCGAGAGTGGGGATCGGGTCGTCGGCATCGGTGAGGGCGATGCAGGTCAGATCGGCGGCGGGGCGGGCGCTCAGCGGGCCGTGTTCGGCGGTCAGGCGGTCAAGCGTTTCGTCGTGAAAGACCATCGGGGTGCCGTCGGCCGACAGTTGCAAGTCGATCTCGACGCCGTAGCCCGCCGCGATCGCCGCGCGGATCGCGGCGGGGGAATTTTCGGGGCGGCGTTGGGCGCGGTCATGCAGGGCGCGGTGGGCGATGGGGTGGCGGAGGAACGCGGGTGGAAGCGGGACGCGCATCAGCGAAGTTCGAAGATGGCTTCGATTTCCACCGCCACACCGAGGGGGAGAGAGGCCGCAGAGACGGCGGAGCGGGCGTGGCGGCCGGCATCGCCAAGGACGGCGACGAGGAAGTCGGAGGCGCCGTTGATCACCTTTGGCTGGTCGGTGAAATCGGGGGTGGAGTTGACGAAGCCGGTGAGTTTGACCGCCTTGGAGAGGCGGTTGAAATCGCCGCCGCAGGCTTTCTTCAACTGGGCCAGCAGGGAAATCGCGCAGCGTTTCGCGGCCTCGGCCCCTTGTTCGAAGGAAAGGTCTTCGCCAAGGCGGCCCTTGATCAGACCGTGTTCGTTCTGGCTGATCTGGCCCGAGATGTGGACGAGGTTTCCCGTCACCACAAAGGGCACGTAATTCGCCGCCGGGGCGGGGGCGTCGGGCAGGGTGACGCCAAGTTCGGCGAGGCGGGATTCGATGGGGTGCATGGGGCGGCTCCTGTATTTCGCGGGCAAGGTAGACCGGGGACCAAGCCGGGGGCAAGGGGGATGTCCACGCGTGGACAGGGGCATGGTTTCAAGGAAAACAATATGTTAGCGGTGCGCCTTCAGGAAGTGTTAAGCTTTGCACACCGTCAACTCTCGCGGAAGGCCCGGGCGAAATAATCCGTGAACGGCTTTACCAGATAGGCCAGCGGCGTGCGCGCGCCGGTTTGTACGAACACCTCGACCGGCATGCCGGGCAACAGCGCCTGATCGCCAAGCTTGGCCACCTCGCCCGCGTTCAGGATCACTTCGGCGCGGTAGTAGGCGGCGCTGGTCTGCGCGTTGGTCAGGGCGTCGGCAGAGACGACCGAGACCTTGCCGAACAGATGCGGCGTGGTGCGCGAGGAGAAGGCCGAGAACACCAGTTCGACCGGCTGGCCGACCTGCACCTGGTCGATATGGATCGGTGCAATCTCGGCGGTGATCACCAGCGGGCGGTCTTGCGGGATCAGGTACAGCACCGGATCGGCGGGGCGGATCACGGCGCGGGGGGTGGTGACTTGCAGGCCAAGAACGATGCCTGCGACCGGCGCGCGAATTTCCAGCCGGGCGATGCGTTCGGTCAGGGCGCGCTGGCGTTCGGCCAGTTCCAGCTGCGATGGCCCGATGTCGCGCAGTTCGGTTGCGGCCTGTTCGCGGCGCTGGGTCGACAGACCGCTGATCTGAATCTCGATCTCGGTGATCTGGCCCTGACTTTGTGCCAGCGAGGCGGCAAGTTCGCCCATCTGGCCATTCAGCCGGGCTTCCTCACGCTGCAAGGCGAGGACGGTTCCCTGCTGGGCGAGGCCCTTGTCCAAAAGGGTTTGCTGGCTGGTCAGTTCGTCCTTGATCAAGGACAGCTGGGTCGCGAGGGCGGTGCTTTGCGCGGTGATGCCGTCGCCTTGGGCGCGGATCTGTTCAATCCGGCGGGTCAGTTGCTGGGTTTGTTCGGCCAGCGTTTCGCGGCGGGCCTGATACAGGCGCAACTGGCCGTCGATCTGGGCAGCGACCTGTGGCTGGGCTTTGGCTTGCGCCAGAAGATCGGCAGGAAAATCAATGCTCTTCGCATCGTCGCGTTCGGCCAGAAGCCGGGCGGTGCGAGCGGCAAGTTCGGTCAGCTGCCCCTGGACGATGGTCAGTTCCGAGGTCAGCGCTGCCCCGTCCAGCCGGATCAGCCGGTCCCCGGCGGCGACGGTGGCGCCTTCCTGCACGAAGATTTCCGCCACCACGCCGCCATCGGGGTGCTGGACGATCTGGCGGTTCTGCTCCACCTCGATCCGGCCTTGTGCGACGATGGCCCCCGACAGGTTGGTGGTCACGCTCCACACCCCGAAGCCGAGGATCAGGGCTGCGAGGGCCAACAGGCCAAGGGTGACGGGGCCACGGACAGAGATCACGACACACCCCCCGGTGTTGCGGCACGGGTGATGTCGTCGACGTTCCGGACTGCTTCGCGCAGCACGTCGTCGCGCGGGCCGACGGCGGCGACCATGCCGTCTTTCAGCACCAGCAGCAGGTCGCATTCCTGAATGGCGGCGGGGCGGTGCGCCATGATCAGCACGGCGCAACCGGCGGCCTTGGCGGCGCGGATGGCGTGGTTAAGCGCCAGCGAGCCGTCATTGTCGAGGTTGGAGTTCGGCTCATCCAGCACCAGGATCACCGGGTCGCCGTACAGCGCGCGGGCCAGGCCGATGCGCTGGATCTGCCCGCCCGACAGGCGGTTGCCCATGGTGGAGATCTGGGTGTCATAGCCGTCGGGCAGTTGCAGGATCATCTCATGCGCCGCAGCGGCGCGGGCGGCGGCGATGATGCGGGCCGGGTCGGCCCCGGTTTGCAGCCGCGCGATGTTGTCGGCGATGGAGCCGTCGAAAAGGCTGACGCGCTGCGGCAGATAGCCGATGTAGCTGCCAAGCGCATCGGGATCGTACTGATCCAGCGTCGCACCATCCAGCCGGATGCGGCCAGCGGTTGCCCGCCAGACCCCGATCAGTGCGCGCGCAAGCGAGGATTTTCCGGAACCGGACGTGCCGATCACCCCCATCGCCTGACCGGGCTGCAGGGTGAAGGTGATGCCCCGCAGGACCGGGATGCCGCTGCCGGGGGGCACGACGGTCAGGCCCTGCACCTCCAGCAGTGCTTTGGGGCGGGGCAGGGTGGTGCGGGGGGGCGGGGGCGGCGTGCGGGTCAGCAGGTCGGCGAGGCGCGCCTTGGCCTGTGCGGCGCGGGTGACGGTGGGCCACTGGCCGACGGACTGTTCGATGGGTTGCAGGGCGCGGCCCATCAGGATCGACGAGGCAATCATTGCGCCCGCCGACAATTCCCCGCGCAGCACCAGCCATGCGGCGAGACCAAGCATCGCCGATTGCAGGAACAGGCGGAAGGTTTTGGTCAGCACCGACCAGCGCCCGGCTGTGTCCGAGGCGGCGAGGCCCTGTTGCAGCGCGCGGGTGCGGGCGGCCTGCCAGCGGGTGAAGGCAGCCCCGGTCATGCCAAGGGCCTGCACCAGTTCCGATTCGGACTTCAGGTTTTCGGCCTGCCGGTCCGAGGTCAGGGTGGCGATGTTGGCCGCGTTCAGCGGCGCTTCGGTGGTGCGCTGGTTGATCCAGCTGACCGCGATCAGGCCGCCACCCCCGGCAACGGCCAGCCAACCGAGCCAGGGGTGAAAGACGAAGACGGCGGCGATGAACACCGGCGTCCAGGGCGCGTCGAACAGGGCCAGCAGGACGGGCGAGGCCCAGAACCGCGCCAGCGCATCCAGATCGCGCTGGGCGGCCAGCGCGGCGGTATCGGTCGGGGCCACGGTCAGGCGGGAAAAGGCCGCAGACAGGACGCGGGCGTCAAGCGCCGCTTGCAGCCGCGCGCCGATGCGGGCCATGACGCGGGCGCGGGCGTGGTCCAGAAGCCCCATGATCAGGAACATGAACGCGGCCAGCAGTGACAGGGCCAGCAGGGTTTCCTCGGACCGCGAGACCAGCACGCGGTCGTAGACCTGCAGCATGTACAAAGGCGAGGTCAGCATCAGCAGATTGACGAAGGCCGAGAACAGGAACGCCGCGATCAGCGCCTTGCGCGACAGGGCGCGGGCGGCGGCAAGTTCGGCCAGCCCGGCGCGGGGATCGACCATCGGGGTCTGGGGTCTGGCGTCGGCCATCACGCGTCCTGTACTTGCGGCGTCATTCTGCCGTCCGTCGCCTTCCTGCCACGCTTGGGCGTTGCCTTGGTCAAGTCACGGACTTATGCCTTGCCTATTGCCCGCCAAGCCTGTGCTAAAGGGGCCATGTGGCGGGACGTTAGGAACATGGGTCTGACAATTCCATTAATTTCGCGCAAGAGCGGAAAGTTTGTTGCGGGTGTCGCGGTTTGTCTGCTGTTGGCGGCTTGCGCGGGCACGCCCGGTGCGGACGGGATCAACGATCCTTACGAGGCGACCAACCGCAGCGTTCACGGCTTTAACCGCGGGCTGGACCGGGCGCTGGTGGGGCCGGCGGCCAAGGGCTTTGGGTCCGCCGTGCCGCAGCCGGTGCAGCGGGTGGTGGGCAACGTGGCAGATACGCTGGATATTCCGGGGGATGTTGCCAATGACCTGTTGCAGTTCAATCTCGGCGATGCGGCGCAGAATACCCTGCGGCTGGCGGTCAATCTGACGATGGGGGTGGGCGGGCTGTTCGACGCTTCGACCGCCATCGGCCTGCCCGGCAAGCCGACCGACTTTGGCGAGACGCTGCATGTCTGGGGCGTGGGCGAGGGGGTTTACGTGGAACTGCCGGTCGTCGGCCCGTCGACCGCGCGGGATGCGGCGGGGACGGTGGTGGATGTGGTGCTGAACCCGGTCCGTCTGGCCTTGCCGAAGAAAGAGGCGATGGCCGCGACGGTGGTGAAGCTGTTCGCACGGCTTGGTGATCGCGACCGCTATGCCGAAACCGTCGATTCGATCCTATATGAGAGTGCAGACAGCTATGCTCAGGCGCGGCTCTTGTACTTGCAGAACCGGCGGTTTGAGCTGGGGCAGGGCGGAGAGGCGGCGGGTGCGGCGGCTGATGATGACTTTATTGACCCCTATGAGGACCCCTATGGCCAATGATCTTAACCTTTCGCGCCGGGCTTTTGGCGCCGGGATTGCCGCCGGTCTGACCGTGCTGGCGTTGCCGCGGGCAGCCGCGGCGCTGACGGTTGATCAGGCCCGCGCGCTGATCGACAAGGCGGTGGCGGACGTGAACCGGATCATCAGTTCCGGCAAGTCACAGAACGCGATGTACCCGGAGTTCGAAAAGCTGTTCGCGCGCTATGCCGATGTGGCGACCATTGCCCGCTCGGCACTTGGCGTGGCGGCCCGGTCGGCGTCCAAGGCGCAGATGGCGGGGTTCACCAAGGCCTATCAGGGCTATCTCAGCCGCAAATACGGCCGCCGGTTCCGCGAGTTCATTGGTGGCAAGATCGAGGTCACCGATGCCCGCGCCATCAAGACCTATTACGAGGTGATCTCGACCGCCTATCTGCAAGGCGAGGCACCGTTTGACCTGCGCTGGCATGTGTCGGACAAATCGGGCAAGCAGCAGTTTTTCAACATCATCATCGAGGGGGTCAACATGCTTGCCTCGGAACGCACCGAGATCGGCGCATTGCTGGATCAGCGCGGCGGCGACGTGGACCGGTTGATTGCGGATTTGAAGACGTTGTGAGGACGGTGCAGTCACCGGTCTAGCGATGGCGGCTGGTAACTGCGGGGTCTAAACAGGTCGAACTTGAAGCGTGCGGCACTCAGCGCACACTGTCGCTTTCACAAGCGTCGCACCAAGCCGCTGAAGTGCCGCCACTGTTTAGCCAGCCGATTGCGCCGACCTTCGCCGCAATCTGTGCAGCAATATGTTCTAAATGTCCGTCACACAAATTCAGGCCGAACATTGGCTGGGATAGTGCTTGATACTTTTCGAGCGGGTCTTGACCTGTCGCGGTTTCGTTCCGGTTTTTGAGAGCAATACTCCTGCCAAGGAGACCGGATATGGCAGCGACACATAGCGACGCGTTCAAGCGGGATGCGGTTCGCCTCGCACAAACAAGCGGCCTTACCAGACGTCAGGTTGCGTCTGGTAAGGGGGGTGGGTTTTCGACCCTGAGCAAGCGGATGAAGATGGTTTCTGATCAGTCCGGTCCTTCAGGCCCTGACCAGACCCTGCTTCGAGAGAACGAACGGCTTTGGCGGGAGAACCGGAGTCTCAAGGATTTGAGCCGGATCAGAAAACAGTCTGGGCGACTGTTTTCCCGGCGAATGTGGGACCTTCTAGAAAAGGGTTAGGCCATTTCCGCCATTGGTTAGGGCCCGCTGGCGACGGTCGAACCCGGTCTTCGTGGCCCAAAATCCGTGAGGTTTGCATTCCTTGCTGACTATCGCCGCATCCTTTCAAAGGCGCGCGTGTGCCGCGTGCCGGGTTCGCGTCGTGGGACTGGCCGCGGTCGGCCGCGTAGTCGATCACCTGTGCCAGCCAGATCTTCAGCTTGCGGGCCGTCTGGTGCTGACTGCCCCAGAGCGGTTCCGGAACCTCTGCCCCTCGGGCCTGCGACGGCCCTCAATCGGGTGATTGCCGATCCTGGGGAGGGCGTAGACCTCAGGGCTGGACAGCTAGCGCCTGGAATGGCTTGAGGCCATATGGGCGTCTTTCTTGCGCGCATCTGCAAGGCCGATGTCCTTGAGCGACCCCAGGCCGACCTAGACCCTGCAGGATTTCCCTGCTCCGGGTGTCCGGCCCTTGATGGTGCTGCGCAAGAGCCATGAGCGCGCATCGGTGGCAGCTGCCGGGGAATGAGGGGTTCGGTCAGGGAACGCAAAGAGTTCGGGCGCGTTGATGATCGAAGCCAGATTGATCGTGCCAGATCGCACGTGACCAAACCCAAGGAGACTGCCGCGATGGACCATGCAACACACACGCCGCTTGTTGACAGCGAGCTTACGGAAGCGAACCTGCTGAACGCTGTGGTTTACGGCGCCGATGACGAAAAGATCGGTGCTGTCGCCCATGTTCACGGCATGGGGGCCGGGGCACAGGTGATCGTCGATGTCGGCGGCTTTCTTGGCATCGGTGCGAAACCGGTCGCGCTGACAACCAGCCAGTTGAGCTTCATGCGCGACGAGGATGGCGATGTTCATGCCACGACCGCGTGGACCAAAGAGCAGGTCAAGGCGCTGCCGGAACACCAACACTGATCCTTTGCGCCTGACACGCATTTTCGAGCCAGCGGCCGGTGTCGCTGGCCCGATCAGGTCAAAGGATATCCGATGCTCAGGGGCGTTTCTGTCGGTCTTGGTGTGGTGGCCTTGATGGCGACCGGCGTGGCACTGACGTCCTGCGAACAGGCGACGGTAAGTACGGCTGCGGGGTATGGCGCCAAACCGGTCCTTCCTGCGCCGAACCCCGGTCTGATCCCGACCGTCAACATCGCCCCGGCAATCGGCTGGCCAGAGGCGGTGACCCCTGATGCTGCAAAGGGCCTGACGGTCACCGAATTCGCCGGCGGGCTGGACCACCCAAGGTGGCTGCACGTGTTGCCGAACGGTGACGTGCTGGTTGCCGAAAGCAACGCGCCGGCCAAGCTGGATGCGGGCTTCAGCCTGAAAGGCTGGGTGATGGGCATCGTCATGGCGCGGGCGGGGGCAGGCGTGCCCAGCGCCGACCGCATCACGTTGCTGCGCGACGCGGATGGCGACGGCGTGGCCGAAACACGATCGGTGTTCCTGAAAAACCTGCATTCGCCGTTTGGCATGGCCCTGATCGGCACCACGCTTTATGTGGCCAATACCGATGCGGTCGTGGCGTTTCCCTATGTGACCGGTGCGACCCGGATCACTGCGCCCGGCGAAACCATCGTCGGCTTGCCTGCAGGCCCGATCAACCATCACTGGACCAAGGATGTGATCGCCAGCCCTGACGGCCAGCGCCTGTACGCGACGGTGGGTTCAAACAGCAACGTCGGCGAGAACGGGATGGAGGCGGAGACGAACCGCGCGGCTGTGCTTGAAATCTCGCTGGCAACCCGGGAGACCCGCCTGTTCGCCTCTGGCCTGCGCAATCCCAACGGTCTGGCCTGGCAACCTGAAAGCGGCGCGCTGTGGGTCGCGGTGAACGAGCGCGACGAAATCGGCAGCGATCTGGTGCCGGACTACATGACATCGGTGCGGGAGGACGGGTTTTATGGCTGGCCCTACAGCTATTACGGCCAGCATGTCGACGAACGGCCCCAACCTGCGCGCCCCGATCTGGTGGCATCGGCCACTGTGCCGGATTACGCACTGGGCGCGCACACCGGGTCGCTTGGCCTGACCTTCAACACCGGTGCGCTGTTTCCCGCGCCGTACCGTGACGGGGCCTTCATCGGTCAGCACGGGTCGTGGAACCGCGAACCGCCGTCGGGATACAAGGTGATCTTCGTGCCGTTTTCGGGCGGGATGCCATCTGGTCAGCCTGTCGATATTCTGACCGGATTTCTGAATGCCGACGGCAAGGCGATGGGGCGGCCCGTCGGCGTTGCCATGGACGGAAGCGGAGCCTTGCTGGTTGCGGATGACGTTGGAAACAAGATCTGGCGGGTTATGCCAGAGGCTGCGGCCCCCTGAACTTGCGCGGCAGTGCCGGTCGGCAGGGGTTTGCCCTGCCCCCCCCCTTCGTGCTGGCGGAATTCCACCTATCCGGGTTTTGAGACGGGAACGTCTGACGGGGTGGTGTGTTGATCCGGTGCGCAGTCCGCGCGGATCAGAGGAGGAGACCACAATGGCAGCCACAAGCGCCAAAACGTCTGCGAGTCACGGGGCGGACGCTGAACCGAAAGGCAAGGCGGAAACCTTGAACGATCCGGCCCGACCGGCAAACGCTGCGGGCAAGACGGGTGGCGGCGGCAAGACGCCCCGTTGACCTGACCGGGGGCAAGGCCTGACCGCCCCCCCCCCGGATGACCCGACCAAACCCATCCACGAAAGGACCATCCCATGAAAACGCTCGCCGATGCATTCCACCACACACTGCAAGACATCTACTACGCCGAGATCGCCTTGACCAAAGCCCTGCCGAATGTTGCGAAAGCCGCTGGCAACGCAGACTTCAAGGCGCTGGTTCAGGCCCACCTGGCCGAGACGAAAGAGCAGATCACCATCCTGGACAAGGTGTTCGCGTCGATCGGAGAAAAGGCCAAGGGCGTCAAATGTGACGCGATTGACGGCCTGATCAAGGAAACCGACGGCATCATCAAGGACGCTTCCGGCATTGCGCTGGACGCCTGCCTGATTGCCGCCGCACAAGCCGTCGAGCACTATGAAATCGCCCGCTACGGCGCGCTGCGCGAATGGGCGAAGGTGCTGGGCCACACCGAGGCGCATGACCTGCTGAGCCAGATCCTGGATATGGAAAAGGCGGCGAATTCCAAGCTGACCGGCGTGGCCGTGACTGCGGTCAACAAGGCCAAACTGGCAGCCTGACAACTGTCAGCGCCAAACCGCAGGTTGCCGGGTGTGTGCAGCCTGCGGTTTGGTCGTTTGACCCGGTGCCGACAGCTGATCTGGTGCCGTCAGGCCGCCGCCCGCGCCTTTGCCACCACATTCGACAGGTCGTCCATCCCGTAGGGTTTGGTCAGCACCAGTGCATCCCGAAACCCGTCGATCAGGCCCTGTTTGCCGTAGCCGCTGGCGAAGATGATCGGCACACCGCGGCCCCGCAAGATCGCGGCCAGCGGGAAAGACGCGACCCCGTGCACGTTGATGTCAAGAATGGCCATATCCAGATCGCCGTGTCTGGCAAACTCCATCCCCCCGGCCACACGGGTTGCCACGGACACCACGGAATGGCCGAGGTCTTGCAACATACAGGCAAGATCGAGAGCAATGATTGCTTCGTCATCAAGGATCATGAAGCGGAGGTTTTCTGAGTCGTCGTCCATACAGCGGTCTACCTATGGGTCCAAGCCCGGCACAGGCGACTGAAGAACGCAAACAACACCTGTTGTCGCATAGGCAACGCTTACCTCGCCGAAAAGTTCCATCGGCAAAACCTTTTCGATCAGGCTGGACCCGAACCCCTTGCGAACCGGCGCTGTCACGGCGGGGCCGCCGGACTCGGCCCATTGCCACCACAGCCGGGATTTGTCGGCGGGGCCGGTGACGGTCCAGGTGATATCAACCCGGCCCTCCGGCACCGAAAGCGCGCCATACTTTGCCGCATTGGTGCAAAGTTCGTGCAAGGCGAGGCAGAAGGTGACTGCAAGCTGGGGTTTCAGCGCGACATAGGGACCCGAGACGCTAAAGCGGCTTTGCCCGCCCTGATGCGGGTCAATCGTGGCCTTGATCACGCTGGCAAGGTCTGTGCCTGACCAGTTTGACGTCACCAGAAGGTCATGGGCGCGGGCCATCACGCGCAACCGCTCGCTGAAGGCCAGCCGCGCATCGGCCAGCGAGATGTCGCCGCGCATGGTTTGCGAGGCGATGGCCTGCACCACGGCCAGTGAGTTTTTGACCCGGTGGTTCAGTTCGCCCATCAAGGTGTCACGGTGCTGTTCGGCCTGCCTGCGGTCGGTAATGTCACGCGCGATGCTGGAGGCACCCAAAAGCGCGCCGGAACGATCGCGCAACGGGGATTGCGTCACGGACACCCAGACAGGGGTGCCGTCGGCCCGCATCCGCGACACTTCATAGTGCAGCGTCTGTGCGCCTTCGCGGAACCGCGCAAGGCAATCGGGCACGTCACCCGGCTGGCCCGGATCATTCAGCACCGACAACGGCTTGCCGATCATTTCGGCGGCGGCAAAGCCATATATCGTCACCGCCCCCGGATTCCAGCTGTCGATCAGCCCGTCCGCATCAATGCTGATGACCGCGTCACGCGAACTGTCGACGATGGCGGCCAACTGGCGCGACACGGCCTCGGCCCGGCGCCTGTCCGTCACATCCTCGATTGCCAGCAGGATCAGGGATTGCCGCCCGCCCTCGCGCAGCAGTTTGCGGCCATTGATCAGCAGATGGCGCAGGCCGATGACCGGAAACGACTGGTCCAGTTGGGCGTCGTTAAACGGCTGTGCGTCCAGAACCAGCTTTGCCAGCAAGTCGCGCAGTTGCGGCAGGTTCCAGCCGCCGTTGGCAAGATCAAACACCGAATGCCCGATTTCCTCGGCTTCCGAGACCCGAAACAGGGTTTCAAATGCCGGGTTGATCGAGACGAGGTTCAACGCATCGTCCATCACCAGCAGCGGCTGGCGGACGGTTTCCACAATGGCTTGGGCATAGATCCGGGCTTCGGTGCTGGCCTGCCGTGCGGCGCGGGCGTCGGTCACATCAAAGAAGGTGATCACCACGCCCGCGATGCGGTTATCAAGGGTGCGGTAGGGCAGCATCCGGCGCAGATGCCAGCGTCCGTCAACGCCAGACACTTCGGTTTCCAGCACCTGAAGCTTGTGCATCACCTTTGCTGCGTCGGACAAAAGCTGATCATCGCGAAATTTCAGCGCGAAATGGTCAAGGGGCCTGCCGATATCTGCGGGCAACAGGTCAAGCAGTTCGCGCAGACCGGGGGTGAACCATTTGATGCAGAACTTTTCGTCAAGGAAAAGCGTGGCGGTATCGGTGCCTGCCAGCAGGTTGTTCAGATCATTGGTGCTGTCTTCCAGATCCCGTACATTGCTTTGCAACTGGCCGTTCACGGTGTGCAATTCTTCGTTGAACGACTGCATTTCCTCTTTCGAAGTTTCCAGCTCTTCGTTGGTGGATTGCAACTCTTCGTTCATCGAGGTGGCCTCTTCGTTGGCCGCCTTCAGTTCTTCGTTTGCGGTTTCCAGATGCTCGATGGTGTTTTGCAGTTCCGAGCGGACCGACGAAAGTTCGTCGCGCAGGTCTGCCTCTTGCGACTGGTTTTCGGGCGGCGCTGGCATGGCCCGCGCCGCACCGGCCCCCAAAGGGGCAAAACTGATCAGGATGTGGCCTTTGCCCGATCCGTTGATGGGCGAGGCGGTCACCAGCACGGGGCTGTGGCTTGCGCTGTGGCGCAGCTTTGCCTCGAAGGATATGTCACCACCCTCGTCGCGGGCCTTGCGAACCGCGCTGCGCAGTTTTGTCACCAGCCCGTCGCGTGCCATGGTGAAGACGTCGCTGGAAGGTTCGCCGGTCGGCTGTTCGAGGTAAGCCCCGGTCGAGCCGTGAAAATAAACGACCCGCCCCGCCGCATCAATCAGCACGGCTGCGGGCGCAAAGCGTTCCAGCAAGGCGCGGCGCGCCAGATCACCCGCGGCCAGGTTCTGGTTGGGCGGTGGCAGCACGGCGGTTTGACGTTCGGGGCTGGGCCGGCCCGGCTGGCCGCGCAGGACCGGGAAACTGACAATATCCAGCCGCGTCGCGCCCAGCCGTTTATAGATCCGCCATTTCTTTGACAGTGGCTCGAACACGCCGCTGTGCCGCCCGACGGTTTCGGTATTGCCCAGCATCATCGCCCCACCCTGTTCAAGGGCGAAATGGAACAGCGCGATGATCCCCTGCTGGGCGTCGGGTTCCAGATATATGAGCAGATTGCGGCAGGTCACCAGATCAAGGTGCGAAAACGGCGGGTCACTGAGCAGGTTCTGCGGGGCAAAGACCACCGTGGCGCGGAGGTCTTTCTTTACCTTGTAGGTAGACTCGGACGCATCGAAAAAGCGGCGTTTGCGGGTGTCATCAAGGCCGGTGACGGCGGCGGCCGGATAGATCCCTTCGCGTGCAATCTGCAGGTTATCTTCGCGCGCGTCGGTGGCGAAGATCTTGACGTCGAACGCCTTGCCCGCCAGCGTTGCCTGCTCGGCGATCAGGATGGCAAGGGTATAGGCTTCTTCCCCGGTGGAACATCCAGGCACCCAGGCGCGAATGGCCGATCCGGTTTCACGCGTCGCTACCAGCGGAGTAATAACCAGATCACACAACGTTTTCCACGCATCCGCATCGCGGAAGAAACTGGTGACGTTGATCAGCAAATCCTTGACCAACGAGGCCGCCTCGGTGGGATCATTGCGCAAATCTGACAGATACTCATCCAGAGAATCGACATTATACAAACTCAAGCGGCGCTGAATGCGGCGCTGCAAGGTGCTGCGCCGGTAGGTATTGAAATTATGGCCGGTGCGGGTACGCACCACCGTCAGGACCTGATCAATCAGGTGCTGCGCGCTGGTATCCGATGTCTCGCCGTTGTTGGGCTCGGCAATGTATTCGTTACGGAAATACTGCCCCAGAACCGTTGGCATTGCGTCGGGGGCAAGGATGTGGTCGGCCATGCCTGCGGCAATCGCACTGCGGGGCATGCCGTCGAACTTGGCAGTTTGGGGGTCCTGCACCAGAATCAGCCCGCCCGCCGCCCGCACCTCTTTCAGGCCGTCCGTGCCGTTGCTGCCGGTGCCCGATAGCACGACTGCGATGACCCGTTCGCCCTGATCGGCGGCAAGCGAGCGGAACAACACATCGACCGGGTGACGGTGACCGCGCTTTTCCGCAGGCTTTATCAGGTGCAGAATGCCCGCCGTTACCGTCAGATCCCGGTCGGGGGCGATCACATAGACGTGGTTCGGCAGGATCCGCATCTGATCCTCGACCTGAACCACCGGCATCGCGGTATGCGCGGCCAGCACCTTGGCCATCTGGCTTTCCCGCGTGGGATCAAGGTGCAGCACCAGAACAAAGGCCGCCCCGCTGTCGTCGGGCATTGCGTCAAAGAATCTGCTGTAGGCCTCGATCCCGCCTGCAGAAGCCCCCATTCCGACGATCAGACAGCGGTTCGCGCCCCCACCGGATTGTGGTGTGCCCGTCATGGTGCCCGTCATGGGGTCTTTGGCAGGGTCAGACTTAGCGGTCATTGATCGAAGCCAAGGCTTCACCAGCGAGGGGGCCCAATATTGGACATTGCACCGCTGCAAACCCGTAACTGCCGGGGCAGCTACTGGAATGTCGTCGCATTACGGCGATCTGTTTGCAACGGTTTTGGGTCCGGTGTCGGCCTGACATCAGCCACATCGCGGGCTTTGTTACATAAACCGGCTTGAGGTCGGTCTTGCCGTTCCGGCGAACAGACCGACCCGACGCGTGAGTTTGCAAGGTTCCAAGCGCGATGGCGCGGTTCACAATCGCGGCCCTGATCGGCAGACCAGCCGGCCTCGCCTCCGGTCGCGAGGGACTTTCTCCGAAGGCAAGGGCGGCGATCCAGACGACCGAACGTGCAATAGATGGCTGGCTATCCGCGGGCTATGAGCGCGGCACCGACATGCTGCCGGTCCTGCGGACGCGTGCCGAGCGCGCGGGATAAACCGTGGATGGAGGGTTGCACCGGCTGGCCGGAAGACCTGTGCCTGATCCACCCCACCCGCGCCCATAATCCGCACAGCCACCGGCGTCAGCCCACACGCTATGTCGTCGGGTTCGAGCAAGCGCTTGCGGCAAAGCGGTCTTCGCAATCCGGGGACTAAGCCTGAAAGGGAACCTGTAACCAAACCAGTAAAGGCGGAGGAGGACGCGCCAGCGCGCGGCGGGGTTTTGATCATTTACCCTCAGCGGTACTGAATGCGCTGGGCGCGCGCCTGGCTTGCCCTGCAGCAAAGAAAAGCGCGCGCCGGGCCGTCATTGACCGCGCGCGGCGAGCCAGGCGGTCATCTGGGCAATCTCGGCCTCCTGCGCCACGATGACGGCTTCGGCAAGGGCGCGGACTTCGGGGTCCTTGCCGTATTGCAGGGCAACCTTCGCCATATCGACGGCGGCCTGGTGGTGCGGGATCATGCCAGCCATGAAATCCACATCCGGGTCGCCGGTGTAAGGGATCATCATTCCGGCCATCATGTCATTCATCGCCTTGGCATAG
>JANOQT010000100.1:0-36605 GCA_031415015.1 Paracoccaceae bacterium | reverse complement strand
GCCAGAATGGTGACCTCGTGGCCGCAGGCCTCCAGCCCAGTTGCGATATGTGCCACAGCGGTGGCGATGCCATTTGGCGTTCTGGTCCCGGGCCAGGCTGGCGTCACCAGACCGATCCGCAGCGGGCCGCCTTCGCGCCGTCCCGGCATCAGTCCGCTGCCCCGTGGCTGTCTGACCGTCGGCCGCGCCGCTTTACCGGCGCCCGCGCGCCCGCCATGACCCAGCTTGCGCCACTGCCAACCGGCGACGGGCTGGCTTGCCATCCGACAAGGGGCGGTGCGGTACCGGTCGCGGTCTCGGACGTATTGACCGGGCGCCACAACACATACCCGGTCAGCGCGCCCGCCATCAGCCAGACATAGCTGACCAGCCCCGCGTTGGGCAAAAGATCAATCAGGTTCGCACTCAGCACCATGATCAATCCCGGCGTGATCAGCGAAGGTCCGAACGTGCTGCGGCGCAAGGCATAGAACAGGATCGGAAAGGTCAACAAACCGAAATGCGCGATGTACCCCAGCCAGCCATAAGTGCCGATCAGGATCACCCAGATGCCGTCGGTAACGCTGACCACCTTGCCGGTTTCCGCCTCATACAGCTGGTTGCGCCCCCAGCTTCCCCAGCCGAACAGCGGCTTTTCGTTGGCATGGGCCAAAAGCGAGTCTTCGTTGTCGAAACGGAACTTCAACGATTCGGCACGCTCTTCGCTGACGGACAAAGCCAGCTCATGCACCGTATCAACTGGAATAAACCCGGCACCGCGAAGCATCGGGTACAGCATCACGACCGTTGCCACACAGACCGCAAATGTTGTCTGGACCCGGCGCCCCGAAAACACGACCAGCACCGACAACAGAACAGCGATTGTCAAAGCCCCAAGGTTCTTTGACAAGAACAGCGTGAGCGCCAGCCAGATCGCGGCAAACACCCAGCCGGATGCGGTTTTCCCCTCGCGCAGCGCCTCGCGCCACAGCACCAGAGCGGAAATCACCGCCATGCACAGAAAGATCCCCAGCATCAACCCGTGGTTCAGGAAAACCACCGGCCTGAACCCCCCCGCGCGGATTTGCTGGGTGAAATTAAACGGCGAGAACCCGTAGATCCAGCTATGCAACTGCGGGCTCATCCGCACTTCGAACAGGGCTGGCAGGGTATAGATCAGCGCCCCGAAAACAAAGGCCTGCATCAGGGCCTTGTGGCCTTCTTGCGTGTTCAGATAGCGCAGGCCGATCCAGAATGGCAGGATCGGCATGAAGATCGCAGAGATCATCGAAAGTGCATCATACAGCCGCAGCCCCGGGATGAAGACCGGTCCGAAAATCAACGGCTCCGGGTTCTGCACGACGGTCAGAAACGGCGTGAAGACCAGCAGACCGATAAACCCACCGATCACAACCCGCCCGGTCTTTCCGGCCCAGTCGGGTGCCAGCTTGGTCTTCGGGGCATAGATCATGCACAGGAACAGCGCGCTTAGCGCCGGAATCAGCGACCTGTCAAGAATCGGCAGCATCGGCACCTTGACGCCGGTTCCCGACGGCAGAATCAGATAGCCGCCGATCAGCGTCCAGATCAAAGCCTTGTGCAGCGGCAAGGTCCGGAACAGGATCACCGCGACCAGCGGCCAGCTGAACAGAACAAGATAGGCGAACGCGTTTGGCATTCAGACCCCTGGCTGGCGGTGATCGGGCATTCTCCTTCTAACCGGTCTGGCCTCAAACGCAAATCCCACCCGACGCCCGCCAAAAGAAACCGCGCAGTTCACGGTCTGGTCGCAAGCTTGCCCTAGGATGGCCGTCGGTTTCGTGCTTTCTGGCCCTGAAATGTCACAGATCGCCGAAGCACCCCCCACAGACCGGCCCGCGGGGTTCGCCCACCGCGTTGGCAGCGTCGTGATCGGCCGAAACGAAGGCGCGCGGCTGGCCGCCTGTCTGGCCTCGATCCCTGCGGACGTGGCCCCCGTGGTTTATGTCGATTCGGGGTCCACTGATGGCAGCGCTGATACCGCGCTTGGGGCAGGGGCCAAAGTCGTGGCGCTCGACATGACCCTGCCCTTCACGGCTGCTCGTGCCCGCAATGCCGGTCTTGAGGCGCTCGTGGCGCTTGGCGGTGCCGACTTCGTCCAGTTCATCGACGGCGACTGCACGCTGCAGCCCGGCTGGATCGACACCGCGCGCGCCTTCCTTGCAGCCCACCCCAAGACAGCTGTGGTCTGCGGCAGGCGGCGTGAGCGGTTTCCCGAGGCGTCTGTCTGGAACCGCCTGTGCGATGCGGAATGGGATACGCCGGTTGGCCCCGCCAAGGCCTGCGGCGGCGATGCGCTGATGCGGACGTCTGCCATCATCGCCCTTGGTGGCTACAACCCCACCCTGATCGCGGGCGAAGAGCCGGAGCTGTGCCTGCGCCTCCGCGCCGCCGACTGGCAGGTCTGGCGCATCGCCGCCGAGATGACGCTGCACGATGCCGCGATGACCAGAATCGGGCAATGGTGGAAGCGCAGCCGCCGTGCTGGTCACGCCTATGCCGAAGGCGCCGCCCTGCACGGGGCTCCGCCCGAACGTCACTGGGTTGCCGAGACCCGCCGCGCCCTGATCTGGGGGGTCTTTCTGCCTCTGGCCCTGGCTGTCGGGTTGCTGTTTACCCCGTGGGCAGGCCTCGGTCTTCTGGCCTACCCGCTGCAAGCCCTCCGCCTGATGCGCCGGTTCGGCTTTGAGCGCGGAGTCTTCCTTCTTTTCGGCAAGTTTCCCGAAGCATTTGGTGTTAGCGAGTATCACCTTAACCGACGTCTCCGCCGCCGCGCCGGCCTCATCGAATACAAATGACGGGGATGATGGCTCCATGACACAGCCCGGCCTTGTGACCCTTTTTCCGCTTGCGCGACGGCTTTTCCCCGGCAATTCGCCCGGTGCCATTGCCTTGCAGGTTCGCTTCCTCAGGGCCGGTCTGCAGGAACGACAGGCCGTGGCACAGATGCTGTCACCGGTTCGCGGAACGGCGCTGCACGGCATCATGTCGGAACGTCCGCATCTGCTGGGGGCGCTGGTCTGGCCTTATCAATGTGCCACTTGGGCCGCTGGCGAACGCCTGCGGCGAATAATCGGGCACTACGCCGCACTTGACGGACTGGCCGCCCCCCTGAAGGTCTCGGTCGAAGATCGCCTCGTTCTTGCCGACCTTGACAGCGTTCATCCGGGGATGAAGCTGGTCCTCGATCAACCCGAGTGGTTTCTGCGCGAGGGCGGTTTGACACTGAATCTGTTTCTGGACAGCTTTCGCGCCTATTCGGTCGCTTTTTCCCTGTTTCGCACCGATGCGGGCCTGACAGCCACCATCGGCGGCATTCAGGGCCGCAATCGCGAGGATATGCTGCATACCTACCGCGACCTCACCCGCACTTTGCACGGTTTGCGTCCCCGTGACTTTCTGATCGAGTCGCTGCGCATCCTGTGCCGCCTCTTGCAGGTCTCCGATCTTGGCGCCGTATCCGAAGCTGCGCGCCACCACCGGCACCCTTACTTCAAGGGGATGCCCACCAGCCAGAACTACGATACGATCTGGCTAGACCGGGGCGGCGTGCCGCAGGGCGCCGATTTCTACGCCCTGCCCGTGGCCCCGGAGCGTCGGGATCTTGCCGACCTCAAGCCCGGAAAGCGCCCGATGTATCGCCGCCGTTTCGATTTCCTCGATGGTCTGGAGGCCGACATCGCCATACGACTTCCCACGCTGCGTCCCGTGCGGTTTGCTGACAGCTGAGGGGGGTGGCCATGTTTCTGCATCACCGTGACCGAAAGCTGATTGCCGCGATCCATGCCTATCAGCGGTATCGCGCCCGCACCGGTCCGCTGGCGCGTCTGGGGGGTGGCTGGGCCAAGCTGCGGCACGCGTTCTGGTCGGCCCTGACCGGCTCCGACATCAGCCGCGACGCCACGATTTCTGCGTCTGTCAGCTTTCCGCATCTGACAGGTGTGGTCATCCATCAAGCTGCGGTTGTCGGAGATGACTGCATGATCATGCAGCAAGTCACCCTGGGCCAGACCGCGACCGACGGTGCACCGGTGGTTGATCGCGGTGCCTATATCGGCGCCGGGGCCAAGGTGCTGGGCGCGGTCCGCATCGGGCAGAACGCAAGGATCGGGGCGAATGCCGTGGTGCTGCAAGACGTCCCAGACAATGCCACCGCCGTCGGGGTTCCGGCGCGGATCACCAACCTCAGGGCAGGGCTGTCTGATGCCTGATCTGACGCAACGCACGGGTGCCCGGCAATGACTGACGCCCGGACAGACGCTTTTCTGGCGACGGTTGGACCGCTGGTGGTGATCAACCTCGCCTACCGGACCGATCGGCGCGAAGAGTTTGCAGCGCAGTTGCGCCACATCGGGCTGTCGTTCGACCACCCTCAGGTGCATGTTTTCGACGCCATCCGCCCCGACGCCGCCGACGGATTTCCTACCATCGGGACGCGGGGTTGTTTTCTCAGCCACCTTGGCGTCCTTCGGCAGGCGCTGGCCGCGGATTGGGCCAGTGTCCTGATCTGCGAGGATGATCTCGATTTCACCGCCGATACGCTGACGCGGCTGCCGCAGGTGACCGCAGCCTTGCAGACCCTGCCGTGGGCCATCTTCTACGGCGGGCATGGTGAAGCTCCGCCCGGACCTTTGGTCGCTGCGGAGCTGGTTCAGGTCGACCCCGGCCATGGCATTGTCTGTGCCCATTTCTACGTGGTGCGCCGGGCTGCGATCACCGATCTGGTGCGCTACCTTGAGGCTATCCTGTCGCGTCCCCCCGGCCATCCTGACGGCGGATTGATGCATTATGACGGTGCCCTCGCGTGGTTCCGCAAGGCGCATCCGCATCACCTCACCCTTGCCGCGGTCCCGCCGCTTGGGGTGCAGCGCCCGTCCCGCACCGACATTCACGCCCTGCGCTGGTTCGACCGCTGGCCCGTCGCGCGAACCCTCGTTTCGGCGTTGCGCCGTGCCCGGGCGCGCTGATGACCGACCGGACCGCAACGTCAAAGGATGCCCCCGCATGACACCCCGCTCGCCCATGCTGTGCCTGGAATTCCTTGCCGGCGATGCCACATCCGTCCGCCACGATCCCCCGGCCTATGCGGCGCAACTGGACAAGGGCCGTTTCCGTTTTGAAACGCATATCAGCGGCGGCGCGGGTTGGCCGGCCATTGCCTTTCGCATCCTGAGGACGATCCTTTCGCGGAAACCTGATCTGGTGGTGTCCTGCGAATACCGGCGCGCTTTTCTGGTCAACCTTTCGCTGATCCTGACCCGCAACCGCGCGCCGCACCTGGTGCTTGGCATGAACCTTTCGGCCAGACCTATCGTGTCGCGTATTGCCTTCGTGCAGCGGCTGATCGACCGCATATTCGCGCGTTCGACCGCCATCGTCGTGCATTCGACCGTCGAGGCTGACCTCTTTGCCCGCCTGCACAACCTGCCGCCGGACCGCTTCGCCTTCAGCCACTGGGGCTTTGATCTGCCACCCGAGGCCGGAGGCCGTTTCGACACCGAGGCCAAGCCGTTTTTCTGCATGATCGGCCGCAACAACCGTGATGTCGAAACCTTTGCCGAGGCGGTTCGCCGGGCCGGAACCCGTGGCATCGCCATTCTTCCTGGCTACATGCAGCTTGATCCGGCCATTGAAAAGACGCTGAAAGTCTACCGCGATCTCCCCATGGCCGATTGCGTCAACTGCATCCGAAACGCGGCCGCCATCGTCACGCTCTTGCGGGATGGCAGCCGGGGTGCGGGCCACATTACGGTTGTCACCGCCATGCATCTCGGGGCGCCGCAGATCTATTCCGAAACGGACGTGCTGCGCGAGTACTTCCCGGTCGCGGGCTTTGGCCTTGCCGTCCCGGTCGGTGACGCCGACAAGGTTGCAGACCGGATGCGGCAGGTTCTGGACAGCGCGGGTGGCGCTGACGAAGCCCGCCTTTCTACCGCGCGCAAGGCCTTTGCGCAGACCTGGCTTTCCAATGATGCCTTTGCGCGGCGGATTTCCGATGTCCTCCTCACCATGATCGA
The DNA here is from genome assembly GCA_031415015.1 of Paracoccaceae bacterium. Lineage (GTDB taxonomy): Bacteria > Pseudomonadota > Alphaproteobacteria > Rhodobacterales > Rhodobacteraceae > JAUYQR01. The sequence continues at coordinate 30,570 of JANOQT010000100.1, read as the reverse complement.
CGGCAGGCATCCGTCCCGCCTCGACCCGAACTGGTTGCCTTGGCTGGACAAAGCGCGACGGCTGCCATGATGGCTGTTTTTTACCCATTGGAACCAATTTGCGGACGGAACGCAGTCGGCCTTGATCGGGCTCTGGACATATGACCCTGGGACAGGCATCCCTTGCCGTAGCCGACAGGCCAAGCAGGGAGACAGGGTAGATGCGGCCGGAAACCTCGCGTTCGGTGTCACCCGTCGCCGCGCGGATTGCAGTCGTCACCCGGCGGCTGCGCGCCGTTCTCAAGAAAGCCGGTGGCGGAAGCGCGTTCGACGATCTGCCCCCCCCTGAACTGACAGGAAATCCAGAAGTTCTTGCCCACCGGCCTGTAATGTTCGATCCGGACCATCTTGACCGCGTCCTTGCCTGCGGCTTTGACGGTGACCGCGCCGAAGAGTTCGCCAAACTTCGCAACGACAGTTTTGTCGGAACTTCTGCCGAACGGTACCGCCTGGGCGAAAGCATCATCATTGGCGGAACCATCATCACCCGGCGGGCCCGCCACATTCTGCGCGCCTTGCCTGAATTCAGGAATCTGATGTCCGGGATGGCCGTCCACGATCAGGCGACCCTGACCAACACCCAGCAGGGACTGCACTATTTCGGCCATTGGCTGCAGGACGATTGCACCCTGTTTGAGGCGGTCAAGGACGCGCCCAATCTGCTGTCGATCGCGCGCCCTGACTGGCCGGACCGTCATTATTACGAGGCCGGGTTCGGCCAGACCTGGACGGAAACCCGGTTCGCGCACATTGGCGATCTGACTGTCTGGCGCGATCTGAGTTACAGCGCCGACAAGACCCGCCGGATGCAGGCCTTGCGGGCGCGGCTGCGTCAAAGGCAAAGCGCCCAAGGCCCGGGCAGGATCATTTATGTCAGCCGGGGCCCTCTGGGCGAACCGCGCAACATGTCGAACGTCGAGGCCTTCGAGACGGCGCTGCGCACCGCCGGGATCGACGTGGTGGAACCGGGGCAGGGTGGTGGTGGCATGCTGGGTGCCCGCATGGTCATCGCCATCGAAGGCAGTCAGGCCTGCCATGGCCTTTATGCGCTGGCCGACGGGGGATCGTTCCTGATCATCCAGCCACCGGAGCGGTTCTACAATCCGTTGCGGAACTGGGCGTCACTGCTGGGGCTCAATTACGGGATCGTGGTCGGGCAGAAAGACGCTGTCAGCTTTCACATCGACCCGGACGAAGTGTTGCGCATGGTTGACCGCCTGCTCGGCATACCTTCAGCCATCTGAGTCTGCCGGGCGCAGACGCCCGCCTGCCCCGCCATTGCGAAAGATATCGGCCAGCCAGGCCCCTTCGCCGGCGATATCAAACTCCCGTTCCACCACCAGTCGCCCGGCCTCGCCCATCCGTGCCGCCATCTCTGGTGCCGCCATCAGCCGCGCCATCCGCTCGGCCAGCGTGGCCACATCGCCCGGCGGCACCGTAAAGCCCGCAACGCCGTCCTCGACCAATTCCTGCACCCCTGCCACGCGGCTGGCGATCACCGGGATGCGGCTGGCCATCGCCTCCATCAGCACCACCGGCACACCTTCGGCAAACGAGGGCAGCACCAGCATATCCGCCGCCTCCAGCATCGCGGCCACCCGGCCCTGCGACTGAAAGCCCGCGAACGTTACCGCCCCCGCAATGCCCAGGTCCGCCGCCTTCGCCTCGGCCAAAGCGCGCGCCGGTCCGTCGCCAACCAGTGTCAGCGTCGCATCCGGATGGTCCTGCAAAACCCGCGCCATCGCCTCGATCAGCAACGGTGCGCCCTTGACCGGGTCAAGCCGTCCCACAAAGATCACCCGTTTGCCGAACGCTCCGCGCGGCGCTTTCCCGTAAGTGGCAGGGTCAACTCCGCAATGCACGATGGCAATCTTGCCCCAATGCGAAGGGTCCGAAAACAGCATCAGCTGCGACCGGCAGAAATGGCTGATCGCCACCACAAACCGCGCCCGCGCGATCTTTTCCGGCAGCGCCCAGCGATCCGCCTCGAAAAAAATCGCCGGGCCGTGTTCGGTGAAACTGAAGGGTATATCCGCCAAAGCCGAGGCCAGCATTGCGACAGAACAGCTGGAATTGCCGAAATGGTTGTGCAGATGGCGCACGCCCTTTGACTGCAGGTGTTCGGCCAATACCCCCGCCTCGATAAAGTAGAACACTTGCCACAGCAGCGCCTTAAGCCCCGCAGGCCGCGTCCTGAACGCCAGCGCCAGCGTTGAAAACCACCGCCCCGGTGCCCGCGCAATCGCCCGCACATGCGCTGCCAGAACCCGCGCCGGGTTCATTGCTGCGGCGATCACGTAAAACGTATCCGCCCGGGCGCGACGTTCCTCCTCGCCCTTGAACTCCGCCTCTGCAGGCTGTCGGATCGAACAGGTGATCACCGCCAGCCCCGCCGCGCGCAGGCTTTCCACCTCGCGCAGGATGAACGTGTGCGACACCTTCGGGTAATCGCCCGTCAGATAGGCAATCGGCCCGCTGTCCGCATCCGGCATCTGGTTCATTCCCGTTCCCTACCGCCTCAATTTCCGCCGCCACCACAAAAGCTTGCCCGCACCGCCGACCGCCGCCAGCTGAAAACGCGTCGACAGTGCGCTTGAAATCGGTCGCGTGACAAGCGCCGCGATGCCGTGGACCGTCACCTGTGCCCCGCCAACCGCCATCCAGACCGCCACGCGCGCCGCTCCACGCACACCCCCGGCCCCGCTTTCCACCAGACAGCGCAGCTGCCCGTCGCTGAACCGCCGCCTGCGCAGAAACGCCAGCGTCGCCCGCCCCTGCGGCACGATTTCGTGCACCAGCGCCTCCGGACACCAGATCAGGGCCACGCCGTGCCGGTCCACCAGCCTGCGAAACAGCCACACATCCTCGCCCCCGCCGTCAAACGCCGTGTCAAACGGCGGGTCTTCCAACGCCAGCACGTCGCGCCGGAACATCGAATTGCCCGACCCCAGATAGGCGCGCAAATGCGTCACATCCTGCCCGGACCTCGCCTGCAAACGGCGGCTGAACACCCGGTCTAGCGGCCCCCGCAGGACCTCGGGTGGTTCCGCCTCAAAGACGGGCTCAACGGCCCCGAAAGCGGCCCTGTCCCCGCGCGCCGCAGCGGCGGCAAAGGCGGCAAGCCAGCCGGGTGCGGGCACCTCGTCATCGTCCAAAAAGATCACATGCGTCCCCCGCGCCTCAGCCACCCCCCGGTTGCGCGCCTGTGCAACCCCGGTCCGCGGCTCATGCACATAGCGCACAAAGCCCGGGGCAACGGCAGCGGTACCCGCCGCCGACGCCTCGGGGGAATTGTCCACCAGCACCACCTCGACAGGCTCCGATACCGCGGCGATCTGCGCCGCAAGCGCTTCGAAAAGCGGCCCCAGGTAAGCCTCACGCCGAAAGGTCGGCACCACGATCGAGATCATTCGATGCGCACTCTCTTGAAAATCGGGTTGCCTTGACACGTATTTGGACGATTCGCGTGCAATACCAGTGAAAAATCCCTGCCATGCCTGACCGAAAAAGACTATCGGCTTGACGACCCACGAACAATTGCCCGTCACTTCTGACGCAAGAATGGCAGGAATGAGACCGACGTGACCAGAACCGAACCGACCCCGTCCATTGGCTCGCTCAACGCCCTTTCGCTGGTCAACTTCCCCACCGAAGAAACCCTCCTGTCGGATATCGCCGCCTGCCTTGATGCGGGGGCGGGCTTTGCGGTGGCCACGCTGAACCTTGACCACATCGTCAAGCTGCAGCGCAATCCCGAGTTTCGCCGTGCCTACCAAGCGCACAGCCATGTCGTGGCGGACGGCAATCCCATCGTCTGGCTGTCGCGTCTGGCCGGTCACCGCGACGTGCGGCTGGTGCCCGGATCGGAACTGATCGCCCCGCTGGCCGCCCTTGCCGCAGAAAAGCGGATGCCGATAGCGTTTCTCGGCTCGACCGAACCGGTGCTCCGCGTTGCGGCGGACCGGCTGCAAGCCGATTATCCGGGGCTTGATGTCGTGGCCTGCCTCTCTCCCGCGTTCGGATTTGATCCGCAAAGCCCGGCGGCGGATGCTTTGCTGGACCAAATGGCGGCTTATGGGGCGCGGATCTGTCTGCTGGCCCTCGGCGCGCCCAAGCAGGAGCTGCTGGCGGCGCGTGGCCTTGCCCGTCACCCCCGCCTCGGCTTCATCTCGATCGGGGCGGGCCTTGATTTCATCGCCGGGCACCAGACCCGCGCCCCGGTCTGGGTGCGCCGCATTGCGATGGAATGGCTCTGGCGGATGCTGACCAACCCCCGGCGTCTGGCGCGGCGCTACCTTGACTGCGCCCTGATCCTGCCCGCCCTCGCAGCCTCGGCCCTGTCGCAGCGGTCGCGCAAAAGGTCGGCAAAACCATGACCTCAAACCCAACGGTTCTGACCGTCCTGCTGAACTGGCGCACGGCAGACATGACCCTGCGCGCTGTCGCCGCTGCCCAGACCGCCATGCAGGATATCGCCGGTGCCATCATCGTTGTGGACAATGATTCCGGCGACGGCTCGTATGAGAAGCTGACCGAGGCTCTGGGTGGCCAGACCCGCGTCCGTGTCGTGCAGTCCGGCCATAACGGAGGTTTTGGCGCGGGCAACAACGTCGGCCTGCGGCTTGGCCTGCCCGACGGCTCGCGGCCGGATTTCTTCTATATCCTGAACTCCGATGCCTTCCCTGCGCCCGATGCGATCAGGGTCCTGCTGGATTACCTGCAAGCCCACCCCAAGGTCGGCCTCGCGGGCAGTTACATCCACGGATCAGACGGCGAGGATCACGTCACCTGCTTTCGTTTCCCCACCATCGCCTCTGAATTCGAAGGGTCCGCCCGCACCGGTCCGATCTCAAGGCTTCTGGCGCATCGCAAGGTACCGCTGGGTGTGCCTGCCAGCAGCGGCCCGGTCGATTGGCTGGCGGGCGCAAGCCTGATGATCCGCGACCCGGTGCTGCAAGCCATTGGCCTCTTTGACGAGGATTATTTCCTGTATTTCGAGGAAACCGATCTCTGCCGCCGCGCCCGCCGCGCTGGCTGGGCCACGCATTTCGTGCGCGAAAGCCGGGTCGAACACATCGGTTCGGTGTCGACGGGGATGAAGGAATGGGCGCGCGTGCCCGGCTACTGGTTCGACAGCCGCTGGCTTTATTTCAAGAAAGAGGGTGGCACGATCCGCGCCGTTCTTGCCACGCTGGCCCATGTGGCAGGCGGGCTGATCCTGCGCACCCGCCGCCTGATCCAGCCGCGCATCGCTGCGGACCCGCCGCATTTCCTGCGCGATCTGATCTCTCATGCCATGCGGCAGATTTTCAGCCGTCGCCCGTCTGGAATGTGATCAGGGACGGAACTCAAAGCTGCGGCTCAGCGCCACGAACACATCCGGCGATTCCGAACGGCCATCCGCATCGCGGCGAACCCGGTAACGCACACCGCTGTCCAGCCCCCAGTCCTCGGTCAGCGCATAGCGATAGACCGCCGCCAATTCGGATTGCTCGATCCGTTCCAGCGGGGCCACGCTGATCTCATGTGAAAAATCTAGGCCTATGGATGAAACAGCGTTCACATCCCGCGTCAGTCCGACCGAGAACAGGGTGTCCGCCACGGACTCGTCGGCGCCATCTTCGAAGTCCACGCTGCGCTCAAGCCTGACGTCAAATGTGCCTCTCGGCAGCTCTTGCGACCATTCGACGGCGCCGATCAGATCGCTTCCACCGGGACTGGCATGGGTGACGCCCAGCCGGACGCTCAGGGCACCGGCGGGCAAGATCAGCGCGCGTCCGACCTCAAGCGTGGCCCGGTCACGGTCGTCATCGTCACGGCTCAGGCTCAGCAGCGCCGTCGCTGTCCCGTTCGGCAGGGCATAGTCCAGCCCGGCCGACGCCGTCACCGTCTCAAGTGGCACCGACGCGGGCCCGTCTTCCGTTTCGCGGCTATAGCCAAGGCCGATGCGCCCGACTGCAACTTGCGAAAAGCGGAACAGCGTCTCCACACCGGCCCGCAGCGTATCGGTGTCGATCAGGTCAGGGTCGGTCGTATCCGCATATTCTGACCGCTCATAGCCCGCGCTGACCGCAAAGCCGAACGGTGCTGTCCGGCCGGTCTCAAGCCGCGCCTCTACGCCGTAATCCGTGCGGGTTCCGTCGGAATCATCCTCGCCAAGATCTTCGTCGAACGCTTCCACGTCATCACGACGGAACCGCGCGGCAATCGTAAAGATCGCATTCGGCACTTCACGCGTGTAGCGAAAGTTCAGGTCGGGTCGGCCAAGCTCGGCTGCGGTGCCTGAAGTGTCGTCAGAGTTTTCCACCACCAAAGCAGCCGAAGCGTTGAACTCAAGCAGGTCCAGCCCGGTCTCACTGATCAGACCGAAGGACAGGCGCGTGACGCTGGACGTCGTCTGACCGGTTGCGGGCACGGCAAGATCAAGGTTCCGACCGGATTCGATCCGCTGCTCGATGCCGAAGGTGAACAGAACCCCACCGTCCTGCGCTGATGCGGCACAGGTGCCTAACGTGGCTGCAACGGCCAGCAGCCCTCTGCGTCTCAGGCTGAAGCGGCGCATCGCCGCAACTACTCGAACAGCTTGCGTTGCGGCACGATGATCACGTCACCATCGACCAGCCGGGTCGTTCCACCCGTTGCCGTGCCCTGCTCGATCGCGTCGTAGTTCAGCCGGTAAATCTTTTCGTTGCCGGACTTGTCCGTCCGCCGCAACTGGATGCGCTTGGCCGCAGCAAAAGGCGAAAGACCTCCGGCCTGCGCGATGGCTTGCAGGAACGTCGTTCCCGGCGAAACCTCGATGCGGCCCGGCGCATTGGCGGCCCCCATGACGAACACGTCGATCATCCGCGGCGTCGTCGATGCCGGCACCCGTTCGGCCAGCGCGCTCAGCGTGACATAGACTGTCGGCGGCGTGGCAAAGCTGCCTGACAGGCGCGCTGCAAGGTCTTCTTGCACCTGCGCCAGACTGCGACCAGACGCCTGAACCGATCCGACCAGAGGCAGGGAAATCTGCCCGTCCGGCAGCACGATGGCTGTCCGATTCAGCGTGCTGTCTTCCAGCACCTCGATCTGCAGCACATCACCGGGCCGCACCCGATAATCCTGCGCCTGTGACTGCACGGCCAGCAGAGGCACCACAAACAGAACCGCGAACAACACGCGCATGAGTTTCATAAATTTCCGCTCCCCTTCCGTCCCGGCAGACTGGCCGGGCGATGGAATACCTATGGCTCAAGAATACGGCCCGCACGCCATATCGAAAAGAAGATTCGGGCATTTCCACCGCGTTTCCCTATTCTAACGTGTATTTTCTCCACACTGTGGCACATCCGAGACGAGAAGGACGGGAACGGTCATATCCCTGCACCACTTAAGGCAGTGTTGCGCACCACTTCCAACACGGTTTCCTGCATCAGCCGCGCCGTTTCCGCCAGCGGCGCCTCAGCCGTGGTCCCATCGGCGCGCAGCAGTTCATGCGGCAACCCGACAGGACTTTGGTGGTACAGCACTGCGTAATGCACCAGCGCCACAAGGTAGTTTCCCAGATCGTTGAGGTGGATCTGATCAAGGCTGCCGTCCGGGTTTCGCAAGAACAGATCGGTACGGTCTTTCACGTCACCAACCCCGCTGGTCGCCTCGACCGCGCGGACAAAGGCCGCCATGGCCTGCCCGGCGGGAATGACCTGCACCCGCGCCTCGTCCGGCAGGTCCGCCAACACGGGTTTCACGATGCCGTCCACCCAGTAGCGCTGCAGGTCTGCGTCCAGCCGTTCCAGCCAGCCTTCCGGATCGTCCAGCTGATGCCAGGTTTCATAGAGGTACAGCCGCACATCCGACCGCGCAGCAAGCGCTTCATTGGCCCAGCGCACGAAGTATCCCGGACTGTCGTGATAGCGCAGTGCCGTCTCGATATTCAGCACTTCTGTCATCACGACGATGTCGTAGTCGCCGCTTTGCACCGCCTCATGGGCCGGGCGAAAGCGGGGATGTGCGTTCTCGACTTCGAACCCGCTGATCGGGTCGTCACCCCAATGCGCCTTCAGGCTGGTGCCCCAGCCCAACTGGCTTTCATAGCGGTGCCCGTCTCCGGCCAGTTGCGCCAGCATGGCAGGCATGTCGCGCCCCACCAGGCTGTGGCCAAGGTGATACACCGCCAGCGGTCCTGTCGGCGGAGGCAAAGGCACAGCCATCCGCGCGGTCAGGTCACGTTCCTGTGCCCGCGCGGCGCTGCGCCACCAAAAGGCCCCGGCACCAAGCGCCGCACTCGCCGGCAAAAGCAAAGCCAGTCGCCGCGACAATTTCATCCCACCACCCCCACCATAACCAACCCCTGCGACACGGCCAACCGGCCTTCGACCATCTGCCCCGCGCGAAATCCGCCAACCGGGGCCAGAAACCGTCCGACAAACCCACCATCCGTCAGTTGCAGCGCGAAAGCGTCAAAACCAAACAGCGCCCGGCGCGCCGGGTCCTGCGCCTTGAACACCGCTTCCTTGGCCGAAAACACATGCCGTACCCAGCGCCCGCGCCCCAACACAGGCAAGGCGTTCAGCTCTTCGCTGGTGCAGATCACCGGCCACAGCTCCGGTTCCAGCGCGGCATCCTCCTCGATGTCGATCCCCAGTGGTCCGCCCTCGCGCGCCACTGCCACAGCCAGTCCGCACGCATGCGAAATCGAACCGCCGATCCCCCGCGGCCAGATTGCGGCGCGATCTCTGTCCATCGGCAGGGCCACCGCTGGCTGACCCAACGCGCTCAGGCACCGCCGCGCCGCGGTCCGCCCTGCGCAGAACTCTGCGCGCCGCGATGGCACCGCCCCGGCAACCGCCGCGCGCTCCTCCGGCCAAAGGTCGTCTTCCCGCGCCTCACTGATACGCACCGACGCCACGGCAACACCCGGCGGAAACAGCGTCAAAAGGGTCGCTTCAACCGCCCCATGACGATCGACCGCCGTCATCCCGACGCCCTCTCGCGCGCTTCGCGCATCGCCCGCCGCCGCGCCATTGCGTCCATGCGCGCATCCGCGTTCCCTTCCGCTACAACCGCCACCACGGGGGCCGCTGCCCCAAGATGTGCTGCCAGCGCCGACAGCACCGGAAAGCGGAAGATATCCGTAATCGCCAGCCGCTCCGACTTCAGTGCCACCTTCAGTTCGCGGTGCGCCTGCACGGCCAGCAAGGAATGCCCGCCCAGCGCAAAGAAGTTATCCGACCGCCCGACACGGGCCACGCCCAGCACCTTTGCCCAGACCGCCGCAATCGCCTCTTCGACGCTGTCTTCAATCGGCACGAACGCCACCTCAGGTGCCGCCAGCCGCGCCGAGGGCGCAGGCAGTGCCTTTCGGTCAACCTTGCGGTTTGGGGTCAGCGGAAACATGTCCAGCCGCACCACATGCGCCGGCACCATCACCTCGGGCAGGTGCACTGCAAGCCCGGCGCGCAGCGCAGCCTCGTCCACCGCGCCGTCGGCGGTCACATACGCGACCAGCCGCACGTCGCCCGGCACATCCTCGCGTGCCATGACCACCGCCTGCCGGATACCCGGCAGCGCCTCCAGCGCTGTCTCGATCTCGCCCAACTCGATCCGGTGGCCCCGGATTTTCACCTGATGATCCGCGCGACCCAGAAAATCCAGCCGCCCGTCCGCCCGCCTGCGCACCAGATCACCGGTCCGGTACATCCGCCCCGCACCGGCAAAGGGATCGGGCCGGAACCGTTCGGCGGTCAGGTCAGGCCGCTGGAAGTACCCCACCGCCACGCCTTCGCCGCCGATCCACAACTCACCTTCGGTGCCGTCGGGGACCGGCGCGCCGATATCATCCAGCACATACATTGCCGTATTCGCAATGGGTTGCCCGATGTTGACCACACCGTCACCGCCCGTCGTCGCCTCCACCGATGACCAGATCGTCGTTTCTGTCGGGCCGTACATGTTCAGAACCGGCGCGGCCGTAAGCCCGGCCAGATCGCCCGCCAGCCGCCCCGGCAGCGCCTCACCCCCAACCAGCATCCGCTTCAGCCGTCGCAAGGCCGTGCGCGCGCCCACGTCCTCGGCCAGCATCCGTGCCATCGACGGGGTGCATTGCAGATGCGTCACCCCGTGCCGGACGATCAGCCCGGCCATGCTGTCGTCCACCTCAACCGCATTCGTCCGCCGCAGCACCTCGGCCAAGGGCACCAGCCCCGCCATCACCTGAGCCGACGCGATGCCATAGTCGATCAGACAGGCCACCTCGTCGACATCAATGGCCTTCAACTCCTCGACCCGCGCCACGCAATCCTCAACCGTCCCGAACAGCCCCGAATCCTCAAAGTACCGCTGGAATGCGAAATCAAGGATTGCTTCCATCTCGTCCTTGGCCAGCCCGGCAAGGTCGATCTCCATCGGGTTCGACACGCCCTGCGGCTTCTTGAACGCCGGAAACGCCCAGGCGTATTGCTTGATCAGCGCCGCTGCACTGCGCAGGTAATCCTTCATCGGTTCGCGCGCTACTTCGCGCGCCGTACCCCGATCCGCCGCCAGATAGGTGTGCAGCATCAGCGTCACCTTGAACGCCGCCGGATCATGCCCCGCCTCGGCCAATGCGGCGCGGTAAATCTTCACCTTGTCGCCCACTTCGGCCACCGACTGGCCCAGCAAATGCGTCAGCACATTCGCCCCCAGCCGCCCCGCGTCGCGCCAGGTTTCCGGACTGCCCGCCGTCGTCACCCAGACCGACAGCTCTTTCGACACCGGGCGCGGCTGCGTCACCACCGCATGCATGCCGCCATCCTTGCGCGGAAACTCCACCGCTTCACCGCGCCACAACCGCCGCAACAGCCCGATGGTGTCCAGCATCGCCTGCCGGTTCGCAGGCGGCGTATTTTCCGGCCGCAGCACAAAATCATCCGGTTGCCAGCCCGACGCGATGGCCAGCGCCGCGCGCCCGTTGGTCAGGTTGTCGATCACCGCCCATTCCTCGGCAATCCGCGCCGGATGGTGCAGCGGCGCCACGCAACTGCCCGCCCGCACGCCGATGTTCTTGGTCACCGCCGCCACCGCTGCTCCCGTCACCGAAGGGTTCGGATAAGGCCCGCCAAAGGCATGAAAATGCCGCTCCGGCGTCCAGACGGCGCAGAACCCGTTGGCATCGGCGAACTTGGCACCCTCCAGCAGCAACTGATACTTGGCAGGCCCCGCGCCATCGTCATTGCCCCAGTAGAACAGGCTGAACTCCATCTTGCGCGCGCTGACCGCCCCGCCCCCCGACGGCCGCACCCGCGCCGCATCATCGGCCACAACGACCGAAAACCCGCGCGTCAGTGTCCAGAACAATTCCAGCACCGAGATATCGAACGACAGCGACGTCACCGCCAGCCAGACCCCCGGATCGGTGCCGATCACACCGTCCATCCCGGCAAAGAAGTTCATCACATTGCGGTGGCTGACCACCACCCCCTTGGGCCGCCCGGTAGAGCCTGAGGTATAGATCACATAGGCCGCATCCTCTGCTGAGGGTACCCCGACAGCAACACCGGCATCCGCCAACCGCAGGTCGGTATCCAACACCAGCAGCGCCGGACCCCTGGGCAGCGCCGGGGCCACGGCACTTTCCGTGACAATCACCGAACAGCCTGAATCCTCGGCATAAAGCGCCAGCCGGTCCGCCGGATAGCCTGGGTCCATCGGCACATAGGCCGCCCCAGCCATCTGGATGCCAAGCGCCCCCGCCACCATATCGACGCCCCGCCGGCAGGCCAGCCCGACCAACGCCCCGCGCCCGACACCCATCCCTTGCAAGACCGCCGCAATCCGCCCCGCCCGCGCCGACAGCTCCGCGTAAGTCACCCGCGTCTCGCCCGAAATCACCGCGACCGCGCCCGGCGTCCGTGCCGCCTGCGCCAGAACCGCCCCCGGCACGGTCATCGTCCGGTCATAGTCCCGCGCGGTCAGGGCCAAAGCCCCCGCAAACTGCCGCTCTTCCGCGTCCGACAGCGCACTGATGCCCGCAAGCTCTGCCTCCGGGCGCTCTGCCATCACCGCGGCGATCCGTTCAATCCGCGCCACAAGCACCGCCGCTTCCGCCACCGGCACCCGCGCTGCATCGTGCCACAGGGTCGCCGCCCCCCCGAAAGCCAGCGTCACCGCCGAACCAGCAACCGGAACCGCCCTCTCGGTCAGCGCCAGCGCCGCAGGCCCCATCGTCGCAAGCCCCGGCTCGCGCAAGCCCAGGTCCGCCGCCAGCCCACCCGCCGTCCGCGCCGCCGCAATTGCGTGCGCTGCCCTCGTCTCAGCCTCTCGCGCCGTCCCTGCCGCCGACAGGCGCATCGGCACCCAAGGCAGCACATACCCCGGCGCCGCGTCCCGCCCGTCCGAAAAGGCCAGATCGCCGCCGCTCCGCCCCACGGCCCGCAGCGCCGCCAGCGCCAGCCGCGCCGCAGGACCAGCCGCCAAAGACATCGCCCGCCAATCCGCCAGCGCGTCAGACGCCCCACCAATCGCGACCGGGTCAGCCGTCAGCAACAGCCCGCGCAACCGCTGTTCCGCCTCGGCCACCGGGACCAGCGCCGCCGTCAATCGCGCCGCCTGATCCGCATCCAGAGAGGCCAAACGCGTAACCGTCAACGCACCCGCTGCCGCCCCTCCCATGTCACGCAAACTGGTCAGCCGCACTGCGCCTTCACCGCAGGCCACCACCAGCCCGTCAGCCCCAGACACCAGCACCGCCCCCGGCGCACCGGACCCAGCCACCACCTCGGCCCCGCCAACCGCCAGCACCCGGCCCGCAACCTCAATCTTGGGCACCCCCAGCGGATTGCGATACCCGCCATGGTCCAGCGCCCGCACCAACCGCGCCACCGCCACCGCAGGCTGCGCGAAATCCAGCCGCGCCGCTGCCGCTGGCCGGTCCGCCCGCCGCCAGACATGGCGCGGCCCATCGCCCTGAGGCTGGCGCGGCTGCCCAGAAGCCTCCATCGCCGCCATCACCTCGGCAAAACTGTCCAGCGCTGCGCCAAAGCACCGCGCGTTCAGCGTGAACGCCGTATCCTCCGCCCCGATCTCGAACGACCGCCGCGCCAGAACCTCTCCCTCGTCTATCCCCGCTGTCATCAGATGCCAGGTCACCCCATGCGACTGCTCGCCCTGGAACAGCGCCCAGACCGGCGCGTTCAGCCCGGCATAGCCCGGCAACGGCCCGTCGTGAAAGTTAACGCCACCCTGCCGCGCCGCTGCCAGCACACCTTCCGGCACCAGCGACAGATTGGCCACCGACAGCACCCAATCCACTGCCACCGCCTCACCCGACGGCACCACTTCCAAGCCCTTGCCGGTCGCCCATGCAGCAATCCTCGGCTCGCGTGTCACCACGCCCGCCAAGGCGTGCCCCCGATCCAGCCAGCGGTTGCCACACTCCGCCGTAAGGCTTTCGTTGCCGATCAAAAGGGCAGTCAGGGTCATGTCAGGCTCCGGTTATTCAGCAGCAACTTTACGGTCAGACGCTCGCACAGGCTCGGCCTCAGCCGCAGATATGGCATTGCGCATCCGCGCCGCCAGGACACGCACATTCGGCTCAAGCACCATGGAATCGTGGTCCCCCGGCACCTCCACGACGTCCAGCCCCGGCGCAAACGGCGTCCACAGGTTGTCGGCAAAGACATACTCGCGCGCCGCACTCACCCATTTGCCGCCCGTCACCTTCCAGTGCCGGTCCAGTGGCGGGCGGTACAACATAACCCGCCCCCCGGCCCAAGGTTCCAGCCGGTAGATGCCCACCGCGTGCCGGAACGCGGCCTCGATCTCGGCATTGTTGTAGGACGGCACCGTCGGGTCCGGTTCATGCGCCGCAACGGCGCGGCGTGACCGCTCCCACTCCAGCCGCCGCCGTGCCCAATCGGCCAGGAACTGCGGCCCGCCCGCCCGCAGTTCCGCCAGCTTTATCATCGCCTTGTCAGGTTTTGTCAGGGCAGGGCGCACTGGCATCGGCGTATCCAGAAGCGCCATCAGCGCCACCTCTTCACCCATGGCCCGCAACTGCCGCCCAATCTCCCACGCGGTCAGCCCGCCGCCCGAAAAGCCGCCCAGCAGGTAGGGCCCCTGCGGCTGCACCTGCCGGATTTCCGCCAGACAATCCGCCGCCGCCGCCTCAACGGTCGCATGCGGGGCGGCATCGCCAAACAGCCCCCGCGCCTGCAAGCCATAGAAGGGCCGGTCGGTGCCCAGCAAATGCGCCAGATGTCGCAGGTTCAGCACATTGCCGAACATCCCCGCCACCAGGAAGAACGGCGTCTTCGGCCCGCCTTCGCCGGCATGCATCGCCACCAGATGGGTGAACCGTGGCCCTGCCGGATCGGCCTTGGCTGCAGGCGCCGCCGCCGCTTCATCCTCTGGCCCCAGCCGGTCTGCGATCAGCGCCGCACAGCGCGCAATCGTCGGCGCCTCGAACAGGACCGAGATCGGGAAGTCGATCTTCCACTGCCGCCGGATCATCGCAAACAGCCGCACCGCGATCAGCGAGTGGCCGCCAAGGGTAAAGAAATCATCCTCTACCCCCACTTCCGCCACGCCCAACAGTTCGGCCCAGAACCCGGCCAGGGTTCGTTCCACCGCCGTGCGCGGCGCGACATAGGCCGTCTCCAGATCAGGCCGCGCAAAGCCTGCGCCATCGCCTTCGGGCATCGCCTGCACTACCGCGCTCTGCCGGACCAGCGCCGCAAGGTCCAGCGACGACACCAACACTTGCGCCCCGTCCACCGCCAGCGCCCGCTGGAACGCCTCAGCCCCCTCTGCAGGCCTGATCCCCCCCGCCAAAGCCTGCGCCAGCCGCTGCTCGGCGGGCGACGACGACCGTTGCGCATCCTCCACCAGCACTTCACGCGGGGCAGGGGCCGACGGCCGCGCCAGCACCTCTTCCGCCGCAACCGACCGGAAGGTGATCCCCTCCACCTCGACCAGGATCCGCCCCGAGGCATCGGTCAGCGTGATGTCAAAGCTCGCCACATCCGCCCCCGGCGTTCCCGCCAGCCGCGCCCAGCTGCGGATCTCCGCAGGCAGCGGCGCAAAGACCCGCACCGTGCCGAAGGTAACCGGCACCCAGATCGCCCCCACCGGCGCGGGCGGCAACAGCGCCAGCCCCCAGCCCGTGCCGATGTCGAACAGCGCCGGATGGATGGCGCACCCCTCCACATCCCGCACCGCCTGCGCGGGCAAGGCCAGCGTCGCCAGCCCCTCGCCCGCCCCCAGCGAAGTCGCCCGCAACACCTGCCAGCGCGGCCCGAACGCCAGCCGTTCCTCCTGCGCCGAAGGCAGGCTCACGCCCCCTTGCGCGCTGGTCCGCACCCCGCATCGCGCCGCAATCGCGGCAAGGTCCAGAACCCCTGCGCTGTCGGTCAACGCAGAAATCCCCGCCTCCGCCGTCATCACCCAACCCGCCGCCTCCAGCGCCCGCGCCTGCAGCCGCTGCCCGCCGTCGCGCCCACGCACCAGCGACACCCTCAGGTCGCGCGGCATGTCCGCCTCCAGCCGCAGGGGCCGGAACACCGTCAGGTCCGTCAGTACAAACCCCGGCTTCGCCCCCACCGCCGACAGAGCCTCGGCTGCAATCTCGGGCCAGGCCGCCCCGGGCAGCACCGCTGTCCCGTCGCGCAAACGGTGGTCGTCCATCACCCAATGCCCCGCCGTCAACGTCGACAGGAAGCGCGTTTCCTCATCAACCTTGGTCATGCGTTCAAGGATCATCAGCCCCGGCAAAGGCACCGCCGCGCCATCCTTGCCCTGCCGGCGCGCATCCGCGTCCGCCGCCATCCCGATGCCCGACCAGATCCCCCAGTTGATCGCGGTGACCTTGGTCTTGCCCCCGGCCCGCGACCGCGCGAACGCGTTCAGATACTCGTTCGCCGCCACATAATCCGCCTGCCCTGCCGGGGCGATCACGGTCGAGGTGGACGAGAACAGCACCAGCCGCGCAATGCTGCCATCCGGCAAAAGGGTGCCCAGCAGCTTGGTGCCATGCACCTTGGGCGACAGCACCGCCTCTGCCGCCCCCGGGTCCTTGCCCAGCAATGGCGCATCATCCACCGTCCCGGCGGCATGCACCACGCCGTAGATCGGCCCCAACTCAGCCCCCACCCGGTCCAGTGCCGCACGCATCTCTTCGGGGTTGCACACGTCCGCCGCCAGCGCCACCACGCGCCCCAGCCGTTCCAGCCGCGCCAGCACACCAGCACGCACGCTGCCCGCCTCGGGCACCCGCCGCCCGATCAGTGCGACCTTCGCCTTGTGATCCCGCATCAGCCGTTCGGCCACCGTCACGCCGATACCGCCAAACCCGCCCGTCACCACCCAGACCGCGCCTTCTGGCACCTCTGCCGCCTCCGGCAACGGGGCCGGGGCCAACCGCGCCTCAAACCGGCGTGGCCCGCGCAAGGCCGCCACGGTATTGCCCGGCGTGGCCAGCATCTCCTCCAGCACCTGCATCACGGTTTCTTCCGGTATGCCCTTGCGCCCCTCCGGCATCCCCACATCCAGCAGCGCCGCCGTCAGCCCCGGCAACTCGCGCGGCATCACCCGCACTGGCCCCGCCACTGTCGCCTTTTCCGGATAGGGCAGCGCCTCGCCCCGCACCTGAGCGGCGCCAGAGGTCACCACCACCAGATGTGGCAAGGGCTTCAACCCGATTTCGCCCATCGCCTGACCCAGGAAGAACAGGCTCCAGAACCCCTGCTCCAGATTGCGCTGAAAGAAACTGCCGCCGGGGCGATAGCTTTCGCCCACCGTCACCAGCCAGAAATGCGCGATCCGTGCGGGCGACAGGTCACGCTGGCCCAGATCGGCCAACAGAGCGTCATAGCCTTCGCGCCCATGCTCCGGCGCGATGGTGTAGGTGTCCTCGGTGGTGCGGGCAAAGGCATCACCCGCATGCACCGTGATCACCCGGTGACCCGCCGCCCGCAACCGATGCACCGCCGCCCGCGCAAGGCCAGCCTCGTCGGCAAACACCAGCCATGTCTGGGCTGCGCCAAGCTCCACTTCCACATCCACCGGGCAATCCGCCGGGGCAGTGCGCCAGCCCATCTTGTAGCCGAAGGATGCCACCGTCTCATGCCGCGCGGGCAGGACTTCGGCCTCCACCACAGCAGCCTTGCCTGGCTCGATGAAATACTTCGACCGCTGGAACGGATAGGTCGGCAATGGCACCCGCCGCCGCCGCGCCACGCCCCAGATCTGGCTCCAGTCCGGTTCCGCGCCGCAGGCCCACAGCCGCCCCAGCGTTGCCAGAAAATGCCGGTCGTCCGATACGGTGTCATCGGGATGCCGCAGGCTTGCCGGAACCGGCTGCCCGCCCATCGCGCCATTGGCCTGTGCCAACGTCGCCAACGCCCGCCCCGGACCGACCTCCAGATACACCCGCTCCGTCTTTTGCCGCAGCGTGGCCACGCCCTGCGCAAACCGCACGGTGCCGCGCAAATGCGCCACCCAGTAGTCCGGGCTCGTCGCCTCGGCATCGGTCAGCACCTGACCTGACCGGTTCGAGATGATCGGTATCCGCGGTGCCATCAGCCGCATCCCCGCCAGATGCGCCCGGAACCGCGCCAATATCGGCTCCAGCATCCGGCTATGCGCCGCGATGTCGATGGCGATGCGGCTGGTCTCGATCCCCTCTGCCCGCAACCGCTCGGCCAGCGCCGCCAGCCCCGCATCCGATCCCGACACCACCGTCAGTTCCGGCGCGTTCACCGACGCAATGTCGAGGTCCCCAAGGAACGGCAGCAACGCCGCCTCCGACATCGGCACCGACAGCATGCCCCCCGCAGGCACCGTATCGAACAGTTGCCCGCGCAGCTGCACCAGCCCCACGGCATCTTCCAGCGTCATCACGCCCGCCAGACAAGCCGCCGCATTCTCGCCCATGCTGTGCCCGATCAGCACCGAAGGCGTGACCCCCCAGCTTTCCCACAGCCGCGCCAGCGCAATCTCTACAATCAGGATCAGCGGCAGTTGCAAGGATGGCCGCCGCAACCGCTCCGCCGCCGCAGCCTCAAACCCCGCCTCAGGCAACCAAAGCCCGCGAACCTCGGCCTCCATCGACCCCAGCGCCGCAAGCCCCCGGTCCATCCATTCGGCAAAGACCGGCTCCGTCTCGTACAGATCGCGCGCCATGTTGGGGTACTGCGCCCCGCCACCGGGGAACATGAACACCACCTCGGGTGCATCGCCCACCCGCCGCTGGGTGAACACCCGGCGTGGATCGCCCGCCTCCAGCATCGCCGCCGCTTCCTCAGGCGACTTCGCCACCAGCACCCGCCGATGCTCGAACGCGCGACGGCCTTCCTTCAGCGTGAATGCCACATCCGCCAGCGCCTGCTCTGGATGCGCCCGCAGATGCGCCGCCAGCCGCGACGACGCTTCGCCCAAGGCCGAGGCACTGCGCGCCGACAGCGTCAGCACCTGAAACGGCCAGTCCGACGCCTCAGACGCCGCCACCGCCGGAGCCTCCTCCAGCACCACATGCGCGTTGGTCCCGCCGACGCCCAAGGAGTTTACCCCCGCCCGCCGTGGCCCCCCCCGGCGCGGCCAATCCGTCAGCCGGTCGTTCACCCGGAACGGGCTTCCGTCAAAATCAATCGCCGGGTTGGGCACCTCGAAATTCAAACTCGGCGGCATCTGGCCATGATGCAGCGCCAATGTCGTCTTGATCAGGCTGGCCACCCCCGCCGCCGTATCCAGATGCCCGATGTTGGTCTTGACGCTGCCGATCCGGGCGAACCCCTTGGCGTCGGTCGTCTTGCGGAACGCCTGTGTCAGCGCGGCCACCTCGATCGGATCGCCCAGATAGGTCCCCGTCCCGTGGCATTCCACATAGTCCACCGTATCGGCCCGCACCCCGGCCACACCCAGCGCGGTGGCGATGCACTCCGCCTGCCCCTCGACCGACGGTGCCAGATACCCGGCCTTCGCCGCCCCGTCGTTGTTGACCGCACTGCCCTTGATCACCGCCCAGATGTGGTCGCCGTCCGCAACCGCATCCTCCAGCCGCCGCAACAGCACCGCTCCCGCACCCGACCCGAACACCGTCCCCTGCGCCCGGTGGTCAAAGGCATGGCACATCCCGTCAGGCGACAGCACTTCGCCCTCCTTGTAGAGGTACCCGCGCCCCTGCGGCAGGTCGATCGTCACCCCCCCCGCCAGCGCCATGTCACACTCGCCCGTCAACAACGCCTGCACCGCGTAATGCGTGGCGACCAGCGAGGTCGAACACGCCGTCTGCATCGACAGGCTCGGCCCCTTCAGGTCGAAGACATGGCTGACCCGCGTCGACAGGAAATCCTTGTCATTCCCGGTATGGCGCAACAGGAACATCCCCGTGCTGTCCACGAGCGCCGGGTTGGAACACAGGTTGAAGTAGAAATAGCTCCCCATGCCGCAGCCCGCGAACACCCCGATCCGGCCCTTGAACCGTTCCGGCGGATGCCCCGCCGCCTCCAGCGCTTCCCAGGCCACCTCCAGGAACTGGCGGTGCTGCGGATCAAGGATTGCCGCCTCTTTCGGCGAGAACCCGAAGAAATCCGCGTCGAACCGGTCGAACCCCTCCAACAGGGCCGCATGCGGCACATAGGCCGGGTTGCGCAACATCGCCGGGCTTTCGCCTGAGGCCAGCAACTCCGCCTCGGTCAGCCGCCGTACGGCGGACCGTCCTTCGCGCAGGTTGTCCCAATAGGCAGAAATATCGGCCGCACCCGGCAAGTGGGCCGCCATGCCGACGATTGCAATGTCTGCGGCGTCCGTTGATCCGGTCATCGAAGCTTCAGTCATGGATATGCTCTCTCAACTCGATGCCGCAAGATGCGCCGCTGCGCGACGTCTGCGCCCTGCGGAATGCGCGAATGATTCCAAAAACTGGGGCAGTCCAAGATCATGAACGATTCGCACGCACAAAACTCTATACGTTTAACTATAACACTCTGCGACAGGACGCACGAAGTCCGGTCTTACATACCATTATTTACTGGCGAAACGGTAAGATAGCCGGTTCATTTCGCCACTTTGTTGACAGTCTGTCGCCAGTTTTCTGTCTTCCATCGCTTTGCTGGCCCAGTTTGCCTACATAAGTGCTAGGGACCGCCAGCAGCACGATTCCCGGCCAAGGATTGAACGCATGAGGACCGAAAGATCGCGCAAGTTGTTCCCATGGATCATCCGGACAACCCAAAGGGAAGTCGGGGTAAACGCCGGTCTGCCGACCCCGCAGTCCGCGCAAGACAATCCGCCCCTGCCGTCCGCAGCTGGCCGCCTGCTGCCGCCCACTAAGTCTGCCCCCGAAAACAGCGCTCCGACATCGCCTGACATCTACACCGACCATTTCGGACTGACCACGCGCCCCTTCGCGCTGGCCCCCGACCCCGATTTCCTGTTCTGGCCGCAAGCCCACAAACGTGCCTACACCATGCTGGAATACGGTGTGATGACCCACTCGCCGATCACCCTGATCACCGGCGAAGTGGGGGCTGGCAAGACCACGCTTCTTTTGCACCTCATCCGCTCGCTGGGGCCAGAGGTGCGTGTTGGCCTGATCTCGAACCCGAATGGTGCGCGCGCCGAATTGCTGCGCTGGGTCCTGATGGCGCTGGACCAGCCTGCTGGCATCAGTGAAAATTATGTCGATCTGTTCTCGCGCTTCCAGACCTTTCTGATCACCGAGTATGCCAGCGGCCGCCGCGTCGTGCTGATCTTCGACGAGGCGCAGAATCTCAGCGCCGAGGCGCTGGAAGAACTGCGCATGTTCACCAACATCAACTCCGGCAAGGACGAATTGCTGCAGCTGGTCCTCGTTGGCCAGCCCGAACTGCGCGAGGTGATCGCCCGGCCCGAAATGCGCCAGTTTGCCCAGCGTGTTGCCGCAAACTTTCATCTGACCGCGATGGACCTGCGCACCGTGCGCGCCTACATCCCGCACCGTCTGCTGGTTGCGGGGCGCATCGACCGGGTGTTCAGCAATCCCTCGATCAACCTGATCTTTGCCCGGACCGGCGGCGTGCCCCGCCTTGTCAATCAGTTGTGCGACCT
Organism: Paracoccaceae bacterium; assembly: GCA_031415015.1. Taxonomy (GTDB): domain Bacteria; phylum Pseudomonadota; class Alphaproteobacteria; order Rhodobacterales; family Rhodobacteraceae; genus JAUYQR01. Next base: position 9,489 of record JANOQT010000100.1, on the reverse strand, counting down.
GTCGTTGGTCTACGCCTTCAGCCAGGGCAAACAAATGGTCAGCGCCGCGACGGTCCAGCAGGTTCTGGACGACGGCGTGTTCTTCGCGGTAAATGCGACGACGACCAAGGATGATATGTGATTATGATTTTAGACCTGCGCTTTTACCTCACCTTGCTGCTGCGCCGCCTGCCGTATGCGCTGATCATCACGGCGGCATGTTCGGCGGTCGGTCTTTTCCTGGCCTTTACTCTGCCGCCTGTCTATCGGGCCGAAGCGAAGCTTTTGTTTGAAAGCGCGCAGATCCCTGATGAACTGGCCGCCTCGACCGTCCGCTCCACAGCGGATGAAAACCTGATGGCCATCCAGCAGCGTATCCTCACACGCGCCAACCTTCTGGACCTGGCGGAACGCTTCAAGATCTACGCGAACGATGCCGAAACCACCCCGGACGGCATGGTCGACCAGATGCGTCAGCGGATCGGCATTTACATGCCGCGGATGGAAGGCAGCACCGGGGTCGTCTCCGTAACCTTCGGCGCGGCAGACCCGGAAATCTCGGCCATTGTCACCAATGCCATCGTTGATCAGATCCTGCAGCAGAATGTCGAACTCAGAACCGAAGCGTCCGGCAACACGCTGGAATTCTTCCAGCAGGAAGTCCGGCGCCTGACCGAAGAAATGGCGGCCCAGAACGCCAATATCCTGAAGTTCGAAGAAGCCAACCGTGATTCTCTGCCGGAAAGTCTGGAATACCGGCGCACGCGGCAGGCATCCCAGCAAGAGCGTCTCTTGCAAGTGGACCGTGAACTGGCCTCCCTGCGCGACCGCCGCCAGCGTCTGGCTGATCTGTTCGACCGCACCGGGCGACTTGCTTCGCCGATCGGCGACCTGTCCCCCGAACAGGCCGAACTGGAACGGCTGCGTCAGGAACTGGCGTCGGCAGTGGTGATCCTGTCGCCGACCAATCCGCGCATTCGCGCACTGCAAACCCAGGTTGCCGCCCTTGAAGAGGCGGTCCGCGAACAGCTTGCCGCCGCGGGTGGCGGCTCGCTGTCCTCATTCGAGGTGCAGATGCTCGATATTGACGGTCAGATCTCCTACCTGGCAGAACAAAAAGGGCTGATCGAACAGGAACTCGCCGCAATCGACGCGTCGATCGAGGCGACGCCGGGTAACTCGCTTCAACTTGGCGGCCTGCAAAGCGACTACGAAAATCTTCGGGTGCAATACGATCAGGCCGTCGCCAGCCTCGCCGATGCCCGGATGGGCGACCGGATCGAGGTGACCGACCGTGGCCAGCGCATCACCGTGATCGAACCGGCAACCCCGCCCGCCTTCCGCTCTGAGCCGAACCGAAAGCTGGTTGCCCTCACCGGCTTTGGCGCGGGTGTGATCCTGTCTGCGGCGCTGATCTTTCTTCTGGAACTGTTCAACCGCACCATCCGCCGCCCCGCGGAACTGGTCCGGTCGCTGGGCATCACGCCGTTCGGCACCATCCCTTACATCGAAAGCCGCGCTGAAAACCGCACGCATCGGTTGCGGCTTGTCGGCGGAATTCTGGCTGTCGTCGCAGGACTGCCGCTGCTGCTTTACGCGGTTCATGTGTTCGTGATGCCGATGGATGCCCTTGTGACCCTCGCCGCCGAAAAACTGGGGCTCGGCGGCATTCTCGCGCCATATCTGCCAAGCACATCAGGATAGACCCTCCATGGACCGCATCCAGACAGCCATCGCCAAAGCCCGCGCAACCCGCGACGGCGCGGTCGGCAGCACTCGCGCCCGTGCCGAGAAGGCAATCCTGCCTCTGCCGCCAATTGGGGACGATCCTTGGGCAGCCCTGACCGAGGTAAACCTGTCGCCCGACGTCCTCGACGACAACCGCATCGTCGCGCATCGTCCCGGTGCCACAGCCACGGGCTTTGACCTGATGCGCACCAATCTGCTGCGCCAGCTTCGCGATAACAAATGGACGCGCGTCGCCGTCACTTCGCCGGGTGCCGGGTGTGGCAAGACCACCGTGGCCCTGAACCTTGCCTTCAGCCTGGCGCGACTGTCCGACATCAAGGTGATGGTCCTTGAACTTGATCTGCGCCACCCCTCCATCCTGCAGGCCCTCGGCCTTCACCGGTTCCAGAACTTTGCCGGCGTTCTGGCTGGCATCGAAACCGTGCCAAGCCAGATGACACGCTGGGGCAAGAACCTTGCCTTCGGGTTGAACTCCTTTCAGGTGCCCAGCCCCGCAGAACTGCTCTCGTCCGACCGCGCTGCCGATGTGGTCGACGCCATTGAGGCCACCTACCGCCCCGACGTCATCCTGTTCGACATGCCGCCGATGCTGGTCAGCGACGATACGCTGGCCTTCCTCGATCAGGTCGATTGCGCGCTGGTGGTGGCCGCTGCCGAAGAAACCCCGGTGAACGAAATCGACCAGTGCGGCAAGGAACTTGCGGCACGGACTCAGGTGCTGGGCGTGGTGCTGAACAAATGCCGGATGCTGGAACGCCAGGAAGACTACAGTTACGGCGCGTGATGCTGGTGACCCCGGCGTGATTCGAACACGCGGCCTACGGTTTAGGAAACCGTCGCTCTATCCGGCTGAGCTACGGGGCCAGACCAGCCCTTAAATGCGTCGAATCGCGCCGCAAGGCAACTGGCTGAAAAGAAAAAGGGGAAGCAAGTTTTTGGCCCACTGCTTCCCCTTTTGTCCGTCGCATCCGGGCTGAGAGCGTGCCCTACGCGCAGGATACCATCAACCAATGGCTGTTAGCGCTAGCAGTAACAGACGACAGCCCCTTGGACAAGCCAAAGCTTTGGCGCTAACAATGACAAAAGTACCTTATGCCCGGCCGCCCATTGACCAGACCCACCGCCGCTGACCCCCGCAACACTCTGACCCTCCGTGATGTCTCCGAAGCCTCCGGCGTCAGCGAGATGACGGTCAGCCGCGTCCTGCGCAATCGCGGCGACGTCTCGGCCCCCACCCGTGAGCGGGTGCTGGAGGCCGCCCGCACCCTGGGCTACGTCCCGAACAAGATCGCAGGCGCCCTTGCCTCGCAGCGCGTCAACCTTGTCGGCGTCGTCATCCCCTCGCTGTCCAACATGGTCTTCCCCGAAGTGATGACCGGCATCTCCGAAATGCTCGAAGGCACCGGCCTGCAAGCCGTGGTCGGCGTCACCAACTACCTGCCCGACCGCGAGGAAAGCGTGATCTACGAAATGCTGTCCTGGCGCCCCTCTGGCATGATCATCGCCGGGCTGGAACACACCGCCGCCGCCAGCGTCATGCTCGCCCGCGCCGGAATTCCCATCGTCGAGATCATGGATATCGACGGCACCCCCATCAACCACGCCGTCGGCATTTCCCACCGCCGCGCCGGGCGTCAGATGGCCGAGGCGATCATCGCCGCCGGTTACCGCCGCATCGCCTTCATGGGCACCCAGATGGCCAACGACTACCGCGCCAAGAAGCGGCTTGAGGGGTTCGAAGAGGCTTTGGCCAAGGCCGGTCTGTCGCTGGTCGACCGCGAATACTACTCCGGCGGCTCCGCCTTGCTCAAAGGCCGCGAAATGACCGCCGCCGTGCTGAACCGCACCCCGGACGTCGATTTTCTGTATTATTCCAACGACATGATCGGGGCAGGGGGCCTGCTGTATTGCCTCGACAAAGGCCTCGACGTGCCGGGCAGGATCGGCCTCGCCGGGTTCAACGGCGTGGAACTGCTGGACGGCCTACCGAGGAAGCTTGCGACGATGGACGCCTGCCGGCTGGAGATCGGGCGGAAGGCCGCGCAGATCATCGCAGGTACGGTGAGCCCCGGGGAGAAGGTGGAGTTGTTCCCGACGCTGCAAAGGGGCGATACGATCAGGTGAGGGGAAAGACAACTCACACGATCAAAACCATTCGCCGGACATCGATGATTGCAGGTGATTCTCGATGTGAGAAAAACTCTTCGCCAAGTTGTTCTTCACCGTCTTGACCCTGTGAGCCTTTCTCGCGGCAGATGGCACCGAAGACGGCCGACCGTTCTGGTTGCTTTTATTGGGCCTGCTGGTCGTTTGGCTCGATTGGGTCTGGTTGCCGCTCCTCAGGCGTCTCCACGGATTTCTTCAAGACCTGTCAAGGAGGCGATGAGCTCAGCCCGCAAGCTTGGCGCCCTGAGTCACATCTCACCACTCCCACGTCAGCCTTGCCCCGCAGCGCTAGGTGCGCATTGGTGGCGTATCACGCTTTTCCTGTCATCCCCGCGAAAGCGGGGACCCAGCGAGCTGTAGGGTGCGTGATTTCACGCACCACTCGTAGGTCGGGGCCTGCCTCGACTCACCTCCCCCCGCCCGGAATCAAGGGCGAAGCCTGCCGGGCAGCGCCCGCGCTCCCGGCCCTCGCAAGCGTGCTCGGGCGTTCGGCGGGAAAACAGTCCGCTGGACTGTTTTCTGATCCGCCTCTCCCCCCTTGGGCGGGCGCTTTTGCACCGTCAGTGCGTAGAACTACCGCGGATGATGCTGACCCATAAACCGCCCAGAACTGCCGTCGCAGCGCCCACCCGGCGGCCCGGCGCTGCCCTCAGTCCCAGATGATAATCGTAGGGTGCGCTACAGCGCACCAATCCCACCCTGTCATCCCCGCGAACGCGGGGACCCAGACTGCCCGGCTTACCCATGGGTCCCCGCTTTCGCGGGAATGACAATTCGGGAAAAACCCAACGTAGGTCGGGGCGTGCCCCGACTCTCCCAAACCCTAACGAAAGGTAAATACGCTGCCATAACCCATTGGAATCTTTTGCGGCCCCCGCATGTCCACGCGTGGACAGCCCGAAATCACGCCCTCAACCGTCCATCCCCATATCCCAGGATAACCGCATCCACGATCTGCCCCTCCGGCTGGTCCGCCTCGAAATCGACCTCGGCGAACCCCTCGGTCCGGCCCATCCTCGGCCCCTCCAGCAACACCCGATGCCGCCGCCCGACCTGCCCCGCAAGGTGCCGCCCCAGCGCCACCTCGCCCGCAGCCCGCAACCGGGCCGCCCGTTCCTTGATCTCAGGCCCCCGAACCTGCGGCATCCTTGCGGCCGGGGTCCCCTTGCGGGGGGAGAACGGGAAGACATGCAGGAAGGTCAGCCCACACTCCTCAACCAGCCTCAACGATTGCTCGAACATCGCCTCCGTCTCGGTCGGAAACCCCGCGATGATATCCGCCCCGAACACCATCCCGGGCCGCAAAGCCCGCGCCTCCTCACAAAACCGGATCGCATCGTCGCGCAGGTGCCGCCGCTTCATCCGTTTCAGGATCAGGTCATCCCCCGCCTGCAACGACAGGTGCAGGTGCGGCATCAGGCGCGGCTCGGTCGCAATCGCTTCCATCAACGCCGGATCGACCTCAATGCTGTCGATCGAGGAAATCCGCAGCCTCGGCACAGAGGTCAGCCGCAGGATCCGCCGCACCAGATCCCCCAAGCGCGGCTCACCCGGCAGGTCGGCCCCCCATGAGGTCAGGTCCACCCCGGTCAGCACCACCTCATTGAACCCCCGGTCGACCAGCCGGTTGATCTGGTCGACCACCACCCCCGCCGGAACGGACCGCGAGTTTCCCCGCCCGTAAGGAATGATGCAAAACGTGCAGCGATGGTCGCAGCCATTCTGGACCTGCACATACGCCCGGTGCCGACCGAAGCCGTCGATCAGATGGCCGGCGGTTTCACGCACCGACATGATGTCATCGACCTGCACACGCTCGGTAGCACCAATCAGATCGGGCACCGCCAGCCCCGCCCAGGTCGAAGCCTGCATCTTCTCATGGTTGCCGACCACCCGCGTCACTTCCGGCATCGCGGCAAACGTCTCCGGCTCCGTCTGCGCCGCACAGCCGGTGACGATGATCTGCGCGCCCGGATGCTCGCGCGACAGGCGGCGGATTTCCTGCTTGGCCTTGCGCACCGCTTCTGCGGTCACAGCGCAGGTGTTCACCACCACCGCGCCCGACATTCCGGCCGCGGCGGCCAGTTCTTTCATGGCTTCCGTCTCATAGGCATTCAGACGACAGCCAAGCGTGGCAAATACCGGGGCAGTCATCTATGCGCCGCCAGGTAATCGGCCGACAACACTCCGTCGAACACCCGCGCCACCGGCCCGGTCAGCCACACACCGTCGTCGCGCCAGTCAACCTCCAGCAGGCCTCCGTCCATCTCCAGCATCACGCGCCGCCCGGTCAGGCCGCGCAGGTGCGCCGCAACCGCCGCGGCGCAAGCCCCCGACCCGCAGGCCAAAGTGACCCCGGCCCCTCGTTCCCAAACCCGCATGCGCATCCGGTCCGGCCCGGTGACGGATGCGAATTCCACATTCGTCCGCTGCGGATAGAGCGGATCGTGTTCATAGACCGGCCCAAGACCTGCAAGGTCAACCGCATCGGCGTCCGCCACGAACATCACGCAATGCGGGTTGCCCATGCCGACCGCCACCGGATCGCCGGGCAGCGGCAGGTGCAGGACATCCTCCTCGCGCGCCAGGGGCACGTCGGCCCAGTCGCGCTGCGGGGGGCCCATGTTCACCGCCACCCGGCCATCGGCCAGCCTCACCGCCTGCAAGCCGCCGCGCTGTGTGACCAGAGACACAGCGTCCACGCCAGCGCCGGTCATCACAAAATCCGCCACGCAGCGCGTGGCATTGCCGCAGGATTCGGCCCGGCTGCCATCGCTGTTCCAGAACTCCAGCCCGAAATCCGCCCCTGCCGCGTCAACGATTTCGGCCAGTTGGTCAAAGCCCACACCCCGATGCCGGTCACCCAAGGCCTTCGCCAGGCCAGCCGTCATCACCGCCCCGCGCCCGCGCGAGTCGATCACCACGAAGTCATTGCCCGCACCGTGCATTTTCATGAACGGCAGGCCGGAGGGCACGCTTGTATCCTTCATGACCCGGCATATACGCCCGCCTGCCCTGTTTTGCCAGAGTGCAGCGCTTTTTGCCCTTGACCCCCGATGCCGCCTTGCCTAATCACCCGCCTTGTTGTGGGCCTGTAGCTCAGCTGGTAGAGCAACTGACTTTTAATCAGTAGGTCTCGGGTTCGAACCCCGACGGGCTCACCACCACAGCAAAAAGCCCGGACCGCAAGGTCCGGGCTTTTGACTGTCGCCGGTTCAGATCATCCGGATGGTTTCCTTGCCCACCGCCAGGACATAGCCGCGCCGCGCAATGGTTTTGACCAGCAGCTCGCTGACCAGTTGGTTGCCCAGCGTGTCGCGCAGCCGCTTCACCCGCGTGGCCCCGGCAGCTTCGTCGCAGTCGGCCTCGTTGCGGCCAGATATCACCGCCTCGATCTGCGCGCCAGTCAGCACCTCGTCGTCCATCCGCGCCTCGGCCAGCACCGACAGCGTTTCCAGTGCCGCCTCGGTCAGCGCGAACTCCAGATCGTTGATGTAGACCGCCCGCGACTCGCGGCTGATCAACAGGCTGGCAACCTGTATCCCCGACCGCTGGATCGCCGAGATCCGCCGGTTAAGGGCAATAATAGTCACCAGAAACACCAGCGCCGCCACCATCAGGGCGGTCGCAAACACCAACAGCACGAAAATAACGCTGCGATAACTGATCAGCACTTCCGAAAACGAGGTGCCGGATTGGGCAAGAATTTCCAGCAGCTTGATCTCGGCCCCGGTGCGCAGATCGTTGTTTTCCACAAAGATCCGCTCAACCCGCGCGTTGAAGGCGTTCGCATCCGGCAGGTTCAGAAACAGAAAAAGTGCCGCTCCCAAAAGGATCAGCACAATTCCGGCTATTCCGAAGGCAACGACACGGTTGCCCGCTTTCAGACTGTCAGTAACGGAGGAAGTAGGCTCCGGCACTCGCTTTCCTTTCCTCCAACCCTTCCGGGCCGAATGTGGACAAAACATTCAGCAACGTCCAGCCGTCCCCGGCCAGACGCGGCGCAAGTTCGCCTTCGGCAGCCCCGGGGCTGCAGTTGCCGTCAGACACCTGCGCCACACCGTAGTGCAGCTTTAGCGGTTCGTCACGCTTGGCCTTGTAATCGGCATAGCATTCCGCGGCCGCCGGGCCCGCAAGGGTCAGGGCAAGGAGTGCGGTCAGGATCAGTCTGGTCATCGTCCGGCTCCGAATGGAGGGCTGTACATCACGCGGTACATCACTCCGGAAACATGCGCCCACGCGCTTTGATATTCAATAACAGCCGGGGTTTGTCAGGTCTGCTATCCCATATCAACCGCATAGCGTGGCCCGGCTATCGCATAGCGACCGGGCGATATTGCTTACCCCGTCGCATCGGGGCGACCGTTGGGCATCCGGTCCACCCACAGCACATTTTGCGCAGGCGGACCCCACAAAACGACAAACAGGAGGCCCCGATGACCCGCATGTTCCATTCCAAGCCGATCCTAATCGCCAGTTCCGCGCCCAGCGCCCGCGGTATTTCCGGGCGTCGGTTCACCATGATGCTGACCGCTGGGGCGGCTGTGCTGGCGATGGTGCTGGCGACCGCGATGCCAGCCCGTGCTGACAAGAAGGACGATCTGGCAAAGGCGCTGATCGCGGCACTGGTGATCGGTGCGATTGTGAACGAGACCAGAAAGGATGATCCCCGCCCCGTCCCGCTACCCGAACCGGTCAACCAGCGCCGCGTTCCGGCAGTCTGTGCCATCTCGATCGAAGGTGCCCAGCGGGACGTGACACTGTATCCCGAAAGCTGCCTGCGCCGCGAAGGTCTGCAAGGGCGTCTGCCGCGCGGTTGTGCCAACGGCGCGCGCATCTTTGGCAAGGCTGACCGGGTCTACAGCGCCCAGTGTCTGCGCGACGCCGGTTTCCGACTGCCGGGTCGTTGACCTCGGTTCCCGAATCCTCGGACCGCTGAGGCGGTCCGGGTCGCGGAGGGGGTGCCCTTGACCCCCGCCGCATACCCTGGGGGGCGGGAGGGTGAGCAGCTCCCGCCCCTCTTTTTATGCCAGCCAATCCGGGGTAGCGGTGGGCATGGCATCCCCGGTCCCCGATTACAGCTATGAAACCGCCGCCCTGTCCCGCGGTGCAGCCTTTGTCGTCGGCGTCGATGAGGTGGGACGTGGCCCATTGGCGGGCCCCGTCACCGCCTGTGCCGTCCGCCTTGATCCCGGCCGCATCCCCGACGGCCTGCGCGATTCCAAGGTGCTGACCGCCGCCCGCCGCGAACGCCTGCATGATCAGATCATGACCATGGCTCAGGTCGCTATTGCCCACGCAACGGTCGAAGAAATCGACATCCTCAACATCCTGCGCGCCAGCCATCTTGCGATGGAACGCGCCGTGGCCGCCCTTCCTGCCGATCACGCGCTGATCGACGGCAATCTGATTCCCCGCAACCTTGGCTGCCCGGCGACTGCGATCATCAAAGGTGACGCGCTTTGCCTGTCCATCGCGGCGGCGTCGATTGTGGCCAAAGTGACACGCGACCGGATCATGGTGGATTTGGCGCAACAGCACCCCGGTTACGGCTGGGAGGCGAACGCAGGCTACCCGACAAAGGCGCATCTGGCG
>JANOQT010000099.1:0-3183 GCA_031415015.1 Paracoccaceae bacterium | reverse complement strand
TGGCGACCTCGTGGAGCCATTCCCCAAACTGCGGCTGGACTCACCACTGGCGTATTGGCTGATCATCGGCCCCCGCAACGCCGCGCGGCCAGAGGTAAAGGCGTTTTGCGATTGGCTGCACGGGCAAGCCCTGCTGACGCGCGAGGCGATTGGGGATGTGGCTGATTCGGATACGGTGGATGGTTTGGACTAAAAACGGTTTCTTGGCTGTTACTGTGTCGCGAAGCGGCATCCTATGGCTGCGCGTCCGCGACAAGCAACCAGTTAGCCCGCTGCGCTAGAGACCAGCGGAAACGCAGCGGGGTTTCTTATGGACTGCACCGATAAATCGACGTCCAACCCTGGCCAGTAGAGATGGTCGGCAGTGGGCCACTGAACTTCTGATATTTGCTCAATGGTTCCCTTTCTAAACCAGGGGAATTGATCGAACGGCACGAGCAGTTCTTCGTCGGCAAGAAGCAGCCAAAAACCGTGCTTTGAAACATGGGTAACTTCAGCCGCCAAAGTGGTGGTTCCAGGCATCTTCAATCTCCTTGAAATGTGCATTCACAACTGCTTGCGCTTGCCTAATTTGCGTAGCAGAAAGGCCGGTGTGGTTGGCTAAGGCCACCTGTGGCGTGAGCCAAAACTTTGCTTCGCCATCGGGGTGTGCAACATGCACATGAATTCTCGTCTCTTCACGTGAAAAAAAGAAGAGACGAAATTGGCCGTCGCGAACAATGGTGGGTGCCATGTGGTTACTGTAACTAACTAACGTACTTTCTGGCAGGCCAATGTTCGAGCCGAGTTAGCGAAAACGGCCGGGCGCTAGGCCCGGGCCAGTGAAAATGTACCGCGCACCGCCAGACCGGGCCTGGTGGCCTGCCGTTGGCGCTGCGCTTGAGCGAGGGCCTAGGCCGTACTACATAGCAACTCGCGCCATGAACTCAACAACCCCGCGCAGAAGGTTATCTACCTGATACTTTGTGTAGCTTGCGTAGTGCCCGTGCGCGGCGTCGTTACGCAACCCTAACCACGCGGTTATTTGCTTAGAGTCCAAAGCGGAGTACACGCCTCCACGTGCAAGTTCGGAATTCAGTCGGTCCGCCTTTCGCGCCACTGGTTTGCCATCTTTCATGTCGCTGACGTCCACGCCATGACGAAGGCAAAGTTGGCGCAAGTGTTCTTCTAAAACCGATCCAATCATGACTGCAGCGGCATCCTTGTATCCCTGCGCGAGAAGATGTTCAGACTGATCCAGAAAATCAGAAAACAATTCAGCGGCTACCAGGCCCTTGATATCGAAGAGCCACCCGCCAGCGAGCTCTGATTTGATAGCGGCAAGGATGGCCAGCGCTCGCTCCGAGTCACTGAAGTAATGAGTGTCGGTTTTGGCGGTGAATTGAGTGAAGTGGGTATGCTCCTTTTTGTACACACGCTCGATGAATGACAGGCATGCAGTCCGAAAGCCTGCCATCGGCGCATCTTTCACGTGTTGCACTGGGAACCGCTCTCCCTCGCTGTACTTGGTCTTCTGCACTTCTTGGCCCATTGCGATGAGTTCGTCGATGCGGCGGATGAGATCGGAAAGCTTCATAGGGTGGAAGGGTCTGTTTTCGAGGCCTAATAGTTGACTTGAGGACACCGCAAAAGGCTGTGTTATTTGCAATGCCATCAGTGGAATGGTTAAGCATCGCCCTGCGCAGAATTGCCATTTGAGACTTTGCTGAGACGCTCATACGAAGCTCCGTCTTTCGGAGAAGATATCTCAATGAACGGATATGCGACAAAGTCTTGATCTACTTCGTGCCGCTCGACGTATTTTCCACCGACATGAACGGCCCCTCCAGTTCGGAGCTGGCTCGCAACTAATGCGTTCATTTTTTCCGGGCTCTGTAGCGCATAGAACTTGTTCCTGTACTGCACCTTCTCGATTTTTCCGGGAAAGAGATATACAACCCTTTCGATCGATTCACTAAAGTACAAAGTGCAGCCGGCGGTGCCGCAGGCGATGTCTGCGAGGTAGCATTTAACTGAGCGGTGAACTCGGTAGCGACTATCGGATTGCGGTGGACTTTGAAGTGAATTGCTCATAGTGACGTCTCGCGGACTGTACACCGCGAGACCTGCTGTATAAACACAGTGCTGCAACCTAATTTGGACATAGAAAACTCCTGAAACGGTCATCTCTATAGGGCGCTGTGGGCATATTCTGGTAAGCACACAGTTATAGAGTTTTCACGAAGCCCCGAAACTAGGCTTTTTGGTGACCATCCTTGCTTAACTAATTTAGGTAGCGGATCCGCTAATTTTGCTATAGCCAAAGCACGAAAAGAACTACCAGTACTGAGCTCGTTCCTTCGTTCACTGCGAAATTAGCGGCTAACGTCAGCAACCCAAAATGAAGTGGCCGCCCCGGAGTGCATAGAGTTACACACAGTGGGCAAGCGTGAGGGCAACGTCACACAGGCCAGACCACCCCGTTGTCATTAAGCAGCGCATCCAGCGGCACGTCATGCGCCTCCGGCTCCATATCGGGCAAATAACCATGGGTATAGCCCAACCCAACGGTAAACGGCTTGGGCACCAGTGCCGCCAGCGTGCGGTCATAAAACCCGCCGCCATAACCCAGCCGGAAGCCGCCCGGCCCGTAGCCCACGCAGGGCACAAACAGCAGCGTGGGTACGATGACTTCGGTGTCTTTTGGCTTGGGAATGCCGTAGGCATCTTCTTCCATCGGGCAGCCGGGGTACCAGGCGTGAAATGTCAGCGTTTTATGCACTTTATCGACCACAGGCAGGCCAATGCGCCGCAATTGGGGGGAATCGAGCAGTTCGCCGTCTTCCTTCCAGCGGTGCAGCGCCGGCAGCGGGTCAAACTCGCCTTTAATCGGCCAATACGCGCCAATGACCAGCTCTGGCCGACTAAATAGCCAGATACGCATGACGCGCTGGAGCATGTCGGCGCGCTCCAGGCGGTCGGGTAGGTTCAGGCGCTGTTCAACCAGTGCTTTGCGGGTATTAATTTTGTCCATAATGGCTTGATGCTATCCAAATTTTTACTCGCTGCGTTAATCGTCCCTTTCATCGCGTTGCCCGCCGCTGTCCAATCGCAAACAGGCGACGCGCTGATTGTTGAAATGAACCAGGCCTTCAAGCGTGGAGACCGCAAGAAACTAACCGCCTTGCTGCCGCAAGCCAAAGG
>JANOQT010000098.1:0-26154 GCA_031415015.1 Paracoccaceae bacterium | reverse complement strand
CGGCAGGTTGACCCAGACGTTGAACGCCTTGTGGGTGTTGGGCCAGCCCGCCAGTTTCAGCACGATCACGAACACCGCCAGCGACACCAGCGACAAAAGGTAGGCGGTCCCGGCGGCGGTCCGCACCTCCATCACCTGCTGCGCGGTGGCATCGTCGGACATCATGTACGTGGCCAGCCGGACCGGCGAATAGGGGAAATCCAGCGCCTGTCCCATCACGATCCCGACCGCACGAAACAGCCGCGTCGCAGTGGTCGGGTCATCGCGGTCAGCCACGATCAGCGACAGCAGGATGATGATTGCCAGCAGCATCAGATAGCGGATGCGATTGAACGGCGCGCCATCGCGGAATTCGACAAGGCTTGGGTAGACGGCGTTGTATTCGACAAAGGTCAGCGCTCCGGCGAACATCGCCATCAGGGCCACGATCTGTTTGGTGTCAGTGCCGATACCCGGCAGGATGACCGAGGGCAGGACAATCAGGATCATCACCAGAAAGGCGCGGACAGCGGCACCCGTGGCGCGGTTCAGCCATGTGCGCGACGTGCCATCGATGGACGGCACGATCCGAACCTGCAGTCTCTGGCCTATAAACTCGCGCATTGCCGTGCGAAAAACCCCAATGTTAACCAAGTCTGCCCCGCCACCTGCGCCGCCCGCAATCCAAGGCTCAGATAGACCTTGATTTGTGGCCATTTCAGGGTCGGCCTGTTGCAGAAATGAACAAGTTTTCCGGATTGGGTTTTCCACAGAACGATACCATCACAACATCTTGTGGTGGCTCACAACTCAACCACAGGGGCAAAGGATGCCCTCTTCAGATGACGGTGCGAATCGAACGGTCAGGCGCGCGCCGGATCGGCGCGATTCGGTGCGGGGGATGGCCCGCACCCCCTGACCGGAGATGCGGAGTATTTTGACTGGCCGGACCTCAGGCCCAGGGGCGCAGCGTCGCCGCCCGTGCCTCGAAACTGTCGATGGCCGCGGCTTTTTCCAGCGTCAAGCCGATGTCGTCCAGCCCATTGATCAGGCAGTGCTTGCGGTGACTGTCCACCTCAAAGGCAAACACGCGGCCATCCGACGTGGTCACCGTCTGCGCCGGAAGGTCCACGGTAACACGCGCATTTGCCCCCTTGCGCGCATCGGCCATCAATACGTCAACCACCTCTTGCGGCATCACGATGGGCAGGATGCCGTTCTTGAAGCAGTTGTTGTAGAAGATGTCGGCAAAGCTGGGGGCAATGACGCAACGGATGCCGAAATCGAGCAGCGCCCAAGGCGCATGTTCGCGCGAAGAGCCGCAGCCGAAGTTGTCGCCCGCCACCAGGATTTCGGCGTGGCGATAGGCGGGCTGGTTCAGGACGAAACCGGGGATCTCGGCCCCGTCCAGCGTATAGCGCATCTCGTCGAACAGGTTCTTGCCAAGGCCGGTGCGGGCGATGGTTTTCAGGAACTGCTTGGGGATGATCATGTCGGTGTCGATATTGACCAGCGGCATGGGCGCCGCGATGCCGGTCAGGGTTGTGAACTTGTCCATTAGCTTGTCCTTTCGCCTAGGCGATGACTGACATTTCAAGGCCCACTGCGTCCCGCGAGGGAATTGGTGGGAACGTTTCGTGTTGGCCGCGGCGGAACCGTTCTGCCGACCAGAGGAGCGCTGCGGCATCCAGGACATCGTCAGGGGCCATCCTGCCCTTCACCAACGCGCTGAGGATCGCACGAGCCGGAAGCCCTTGAACCTCCAGAAGCGCCACGCGGTCGGTCTGTCCTGTAGGCATGCGCTTTTTCGACAGCACCGGAGCGCCCGCCATTGCTGCGAAGGAAATCTCGGGATGGCCTTCGCGTAATCTGTCTTGGCCGAGGTCTCGGACGAGGGCGTCGATCTCACGCATCTTGGGGAAGAGCATAAAGCTCTGTTTCGGCAGGCCTTTTCCAAGCGCTTGAGCGTTGATGTAAGAGGCATCCGCGTAGATGGGTTCAGCCAAAGCCATGCGACAGGGCGTCGGGAAAACAGAACTGGCCTTGCCTTTCAGCCGAGCGCGCATCGCTTGCTCGACATCGCGCGACGCAGGACCCGCGACAAAACCAATTGGCATGTCAACAAGCGCAAGGTCTGTCCCGGCCAGAAAGGTGCGGAGATCCGTGACATGGAAGAGCCGGGCCGAAGCAAGGTCACCCGCTTCGGCTACGACCGCCACCCAGCCAGTGGGACAACCGTCGATTCCAGCTAGTCGCACAGTCAAACCATCTCCCCCATCAGGTCCCGCACGTCCGTCAGCCGCCCGGTGATCGCCGCCGCCGCCGCCATCGCGGGGGACAACAGGTGTGTGCGTCCGCCCCGCCCCTGACGCCCCTCGAAGTTGCGGTTGGACGTAGCCGCGCACCGCTCGCCCGGTGCCAGCTGGTCGGGGTTCATCGCCAGGCACATTGAACAGCCTGCCAGACGCCATTCAAACCCGGCGTCGATGAAGATTTGCGCAATGCCTTCTTCCTCGGCTTGCGCGCGGACCAGCCCGGAACCGGGGACGACCATGGCGCGCAGCCCGTCTTTCTTCTTCTTGCCCTTCAGGATCGCGGCAGCGGCGCGAAGGTCTTCGATCCGCCCATTGGTGCAGGACCCTATGAACACCGTGTCGATCTGGATGTCAGACAGCTTTTGCCCCGGCGTCAGGCCCATGTAATCCAGCGAGCGCTGCACGGCTTCGACCTTGCCACCGGTGAAATCCGACGGGCTGGGAACAACGCCGGTGATCGGCAGCACGTCTTCGGGGCTGGTGCCCCAGGTCACGACCGGGGCGATATCCTCGCCCTTGATGGTCACCACCTTGTCGAAATGCGCATCCTGATCGGTGAACAGGGTCTTCCAATAGGCCAGCGCCGCCTCCCACTTGGCCCCCTTGGGGGCGTGCGGGCGACCCATGCAATATGCAAAGGTCTTGTCATCCGGCGCGATAAGCCCTGCCCGTGCGCCGCCTTCGATGGCCATGTTGCAGACCGTCATCCGGCCTTCCATCGACAGTTCGCGGATCGCCTGACCGCAGTATTCGATGACATAGCCGGTGCCGCCAGCGGTGCCGGTCTCGCCGATCACCGTCAGGGTTATATCCTTGGCCGTGACACCGGGGCGCAACGATCCGGTGATCTCCACCTTCATATTCTTGGCCTTGCGCTGGATCAGCGTCTGGGTGGCCAGCACATGCTCCACCTCGGACGTGCCGATCCCGTGCGCCAGCGACCCGAAGGCGCCATGCGTCGCGGTATGGCTGTCGCCGCAGACCACCGTCATCCCCGGCAGCGTCCAGCCCTGTTCGGGGCCGACGATGTGGACGATGCCCTGACGCACGTCAGAGACCGGGTAATAATGAATGCCGAAATCTCTGGCATTCTTGTCCAAGGCCTGAACCTGAACGCGGCTGTCTTCGGTCATCGTCGCCGCGTTGGCGCGGTCAAGCGTGGTGGGCACATTGTGATCCGGCACCGCAATGGTCTTTTCCGGCGCGCGCACGGTGCGACCGGTCATCCGCAACCCCTCGAATGCCTGCGGCGAGGTCACCTCATGCACAAGGTGGCGATCAATATACAAAAGGCAGGTGCCGTCTTCGGCCTGATGGACGACGTGGTCATCCCAGATCTTGTCATAAAGCGTACGCGGAGCGGTCATGGCTCATCTCATCTGATTGGCAAAGGGGGGAACGGGTGACGCAAGCGGGCAGGCGTCAGGCAAGTCGTGCAAGCACAGACCGGTTCAGCGCGGCGAACCGCCATGGCAGGCGGTCATGGTCGGCAATGTCGAAAAAGCGGATCATGCGCAGCGAAATACGCCTTTGCCCCTCGCAAAGCAAGGCCGGGACGCACAGCTATGGGTAAAGATGGAACGAAGGAAGGCTCGCCATGCGCTGGATCATTGCGCTGTTGCTGATGGCGGGCACGCTGACCCCGGCGGAGGCAGAGATGTACAACGGCAACGAGACGCCCGACTACACGGTGGAAGCGACGGACGGCGCGGTGGAGATCCGCAGCTATCCGCCTCACATCGCGGCAGAGGTGACAGTTGCGGGCGACCGCGACGCCGCGATCAACGCGGGCTTTCGGGTGCTGGCGGGCTACATCTTCGGCGGCAACGAGGCCAGCGCCAAGGTGGCGATGACCACCCCGGTCACGCAGGCCCCGTCCGAAAAGATCGCCATGACCTCGCCTGTCACCCAGACCGGGGACGGTCAGCGCTGGACGGTGCAGTTCATGATGCCCGCCACCTACACACTGGACACCTTGCCAAAGCCCAGGGACAGCCGGATCCGGTTTGTTCAGACCGCCCCTGTTCGCATGGCAGTGCTGCGCTTCTCAGGCATCCCCACGACAGCGATCCTTGCCGCGCGCAGTCAGGATCTGCGCGATTGGGCCGCCGCCAGGAAGGTGGTCCTGACGGGCGACCCGCAGTTCATGTTCTACGACCCGCCGTTCCGCCTGCCCTGGAACCGGCGCAACGAAGTGGCGTTTGCCGTGGAATAAGGTGCTGACGCGGCCCGCAATGGGGACTTGCCAATGGACCGGCTGAAAGATACTGCCCCAGCCTTCGGTCGGTTGAGATTGCGCCCTTTGAGTGCTAGCTTCAATCCAGACACCCGGCGCGGGGGTCATTGTCCGCGCGCTCCATGGAGGACGATGTCCTGTCTCATTCAGACCCCGCGACCGGTCTTCCGGTCGGCCCGCGCCCGGAAAACCCGGTGACGACGGATTACACTCCGGAACAGGTTCTGGCCGCCGTGCTGGCATCGGTTGACGATGACAAGGCCGAAGACGTCGTGCAGATTGATCTGCGCGGGCGCTCCGACGTGGCCGATTACATGGTCATCTGCTCGGGCCGGTCATCGCGTCAGGTCGCCTCGATCTCTGAAAAGCTGGCGGACCGCCTGAAGCAGGATTTCCGCATCACGGCCCGGATGGAGGGCAAAGAGACCAGCGATTGGGTGCTGATTGACGCCTCGGACGTGATCGTCCACGTCTTCCGGCCCGAAGTGCGCGACTTCTATCAACTTGAAAAGATGTGGCTGCCGGGCGGGACCCATCTCTCAGCCGAGGCCTGATGCGGCTGCACCTCTGTGCCGTGGGCCGGCTGCGCGCCGGGCCGGAACGCGCTTTGGTCGATGACTATCTGCAACGCTGCGACCGCACCGGGCGGGCCCTTGGCCTTGGCCCGGTGACCGAACATGAGGTCGAGGACAAGCGGGGCGGCGGCATGGCGGCCGAGGCCGATCTGCTGGCCCGCGCGGTGCCTGCCGGTGCGGTGCTGGTGGCGCTGGACGAACGCGGCAAGACCCTGTCCAGCCCGGAGTTCGCCGCCCAGCTGGCCACATGGCGCGATGGCGGGCGGCAGGATGTGGCTTTTGTCATCGGCGGGGCGGACGGGATTGCGCCAGCGTTGCGGGCGGATGCCGATCTGGCGATCAGCTTTGGCCGCATGGTCTGGCCACATATGCTGATCCGGGTGATGCTGGCCGAGCAGCTGTACCGGGCGGTGACGATCCTGTCCGGGTCGCCCTATCACCGGGTCTGAGCGCGACTCCGCGTCAGGGTGTAGATGCCGGAAGCAACCACCAGCGCCGCGCCGACCCACGTTGCCGCATCCGGGCGTTCGCCAAAGATCGCGATGGCCAGGATCATCGCGAACACCAGCCGGGTATAGCGAAACGGCGTGACCACCGACACTTCCCCGGTCCGCATCGCCCCGGTCAGCGCGTGGTAGCCAAGGATGCCGAACACGCTTGCGCCGCACAGCAGCCCAAGCCCGCGCAGGTCAGGCATCAAGGCACCGCCGCTCCATCCCAGAAGGATCGCGCCAGCCAGCCCGAGCACCGCAAAGCCAAGAACTCCAAGCTGCCGGTTTGACAACCCCTTGGGCGCTGCCCGCGTGGCCAGGTCACGCCCGGCAAACCCCAACAACCCGACCACCGCCAGCAGTGACAGGGGCGAGAACCCGTCCAGCCCCGGCCGCAGGATGATCAGCACGCCCACAAAACCGATCCCGACCGCAAGCCAGCGCTGCCAGCCGACCTTTTCGCCAAAGATCACCGCAGCTGCGGCCACCACCACCAGCGGCGTCGCCTGCAATATCGCAGATGTCGTGGACAACGCGGTCAGCGCGATCGACAGGCCGTAGAACAGCCGCCCCACCACCTCGAACCCCGACCGGACCAGCATCGCGCGGCCCAGAAACGCCGCCGGATAGACCGGCTCGCCCTTTGCCCTTGCCATCAAACCAAAGGTGATCACCCCGGCAATCCCCATGATCAACAGGATTTGCCCCAACGGCATCACATTCGCGGCGGCCTTGATGAACACATCCTCGACCGCGAATCCGGCCATCGAGGCCGTCATCAGAACGCTGCCGCGCAGGTTGGCCGCATGGGCGCCCTCAGACATCACACGCAGCCCCCTGGCCTTTTTCTGTTTCCAAATATCCCCGCCGGAGGCTTCAACCGATCGTGCGGGAGCCTCCGGCGGGGATATTTGAAGAACAGAAAAAGCACCTCAGAGCAAACCCGCGTGCACCATTGCGGCCTTGATCCGTGCCTTGGTGCCATCGGTCAATCCAACCAGCGGCAGGCGGACCTCATCGCTGCACAGACCCAGCAGCGACAGGCCGTATTTTGCGCCCACCAGCCCCGGTTCGATGAAGATCGCCTCGTGCAGCGGCATCAGGCGGTCCTGATACTCCAGCGCCTTTGCGTAGTCGCCCGCCAGCGTCGCCGCCTGGAACTCGGCGCACAGGCGCGGGGCGACGTTGGCCGTCACCGAAATGCAGCCCACCCCGCCATGCGCGTTGAAGCCCAGCGCGGTTGCGTCCTCGCCCGACAGCTGGATGAAATCCGCCCCGCAAGTGGCGCGCTGCATCGACACGCGTTCGATCTTGCCGGTAGCGTCCTTGACCCCAATGATCCGGGGCAGTGCCGCCAACGCGCCCATGGTTTCCGGCGTCATGTCCACGACCGACCGGCCGGGGATGTTGTAGATGATGATCGGCAGCGTGCAGCAATCATGCAGCGCGGTGTAATGCGCGATCAGCCCGGCCTGCGTCGGCTTGTTGTAATAGGGCGTCACCACCAGGGCTGCATCCGCGCCGACCTTTTCGGCATGGCGGATCAGGCTGATGCCTTCGACCGTGTTGTTCGACCCCGCGCCTGCGATCACCGGCACCCGACCAGCGGCGGCGGCAACGACCTCTTCGATCACCTTCTGATGCTCGGCATGGCTCAGCGTCGGGCTTTCGCCGGTTGTGCCCACTGGCACGATCCCGGTGGATCCTTCGGCAATCTGCCAGTCCACAAGTTTCTTCAGCGTCACCAGATCAAGTTCGCCGTTCTTGAACGGCGTCACCAGGGCTGGAATGGACCCTCTGATCATGACGCATCTCCTTGGTGGGGGGCCGACGGGCCCGATTGCCTCCGCGAACCTCTTAGACCGCTGGCCGCGCAAAGCCAAGTATCGCCGCTCGCGCAGTCGTGGGTTGTGGCACGCCGCGCGCTGGGGCAGATTCCGCGCCATGACAGTTTCACCGAAATTCATGTGGCTGCTGCGCGCGGCTTTGCTGATTGCGGCACTGCTGCAGGCCACCCATGCGCGTGCCGACACCGTGCAGGCGATGCGCACCGCGTTGGAACTGTCGGCGGGCAAGGATTGGGACGGCGCGCTGGCTGTGGCCCCGGCGGGCGTGGGCCGCGATGTCATCGACTGGCAACGCCTGCGCAGCGGCGAAGGGCGGCTGGGCGATTACGAGGCGTTTCTGGCGCGGCGCCCCGATTGGCCCGGCCTGCCGCTGCTGAAGGAAAAGGGCGAAGAGGCGGTGGCGCGGTCCACCGACCCGGCCCGCGTGATCGCCTACTTCGGCACAGATCTGCCGGAAACCGGCACCGGGGCCGTGGCGCTGGTTGCGGCGCTGCAAGCTGCCGGTCGCGTGGCCGAAGCCGAAACCGAGGCGATGCGCGCTTGGGCTGACCTGCCCTTCACCGCGGACGGGGCGGCGGCGCTGATTGCGCGCGCCCCGGAAGCGGTGGGCTTTGTCCATGAATTGCGCATGGACAATCTGCTGTGGGCCGGGCGACAGACCGAGGCCGAGCGGCTGATGCCCCGCCTGCCCGAGGACTGGCAGGCTCTGGCCCGCGCCCGCATCGCCTTGCGCGCGGAAGGCAAGGGCGTCACCGGGTTGGTGGCAGCGGTGCCAAAGGCGCGGGCCAGCGATGCCGGGCTTGCCTTCGATCGCTTCCAGTGGCGGATGAAGAAAGACCTCTATGACGACGCGCTGACCCTGATCCTTGACCGCAGCGACAGCGCCGATAGCCTTGGCCGCCCCGAAGCCTGGGCCGAACGCCGCGCCGTGCTGACCCGTTGGCTGATCCGGCAGAACCGCCCCGCCGAGGCCTACAAGGTCGCCTCGCGGCACTGGCTGACCGAAGGCACCGCCTACGCCGATCTGGAGTTTCTGGCCGGCTTTGTGGCGCTGCGAAAGCTGAACGATCCGGCGACCGCGATGATCCATTTCGCAAACCTGAAGGCGGGGGTTTCCACCCCGATCAGTCTGGCCCGTGCGCTGTACTGGCAGGCACGCGCCGAAGAAGCCGCAGGTCAGGACGCGACCGCCACCTACCGGGCAGCAGCACAACATCAGACCGCCTACTACGGGCTGCTGGCCGCAGAAAAGCTGGGGCTGACGCTGGACGAAACGCTGCTGACCGACGCCCGTCCACCGGATTGGCGGCAAGCGGGCTTCGCGCAATCGTCGGTTCTGGAGGCCGCTTTCCTGCTGCTGAAGGCCGGGGACCGGACCCTGGCCAAACGGTTCATCCTGCATCTGGCCGAAGGCATGCCGGAGGCGGAACTGGCGCAGCTGGCCGATATGGCGCTGTCCATCGAAGAACCCCATATCGCCGTCCTGATCGGCAAATCCGCTGCCGAACGCGGCCTGATCCTGCCACGCGCCTATTACCCGGTGCCGGGGTTCGTGCCCGATGGTCTGTCGGTCAGCCGCGCGCTGGCCCTGTCGATTGCCCGGCGGGAAAGCGAATTTGATCCTGCGGCGCGCAGTTCGGCTGACGCGCGGGGCCTGATGCAGGTGCTGCCGGGCACCGCCAAGCTGATGGCCAAGAAGCTGGGCAAAAGCTTTGAGGCGGGCAAGCTGCTGACCGACCCCGCCTACAACGTGACGATGGGCGCCGCCTACCTCGCCGAGATGGCCGAAGAGTTCGGCCCCTCTGTCGCGCTGATCGCCGCAGGCTACAACGCCGGGCCGGGCCGTCCGCGCCGCTGGATCGGCGAATTCGGTGACCCGCGCCGCCCGGACGTGGACATCGTCGACTGGGTCGAGACGATTCCTTTCTCTGAGACACGCACCTATGTGATGCGGGTGGCCGAAGGCGTGGTGATCTACCGCGCCAAGCTGAAAGGTGTGCCGGGGCCGGTCAGGATCACCTCCGAGCTGAAAGGTTAATCCCGCCGCCGTGTCTCGATCTGGGCCACGCGCACCTGTCGCAGCGCTTCGACCAGAATTGCGGTCAGCAGACCAAAGGTCAGGAACCCGTTCACCGCCGCCATCACCGCCAGTATCCGCCATTCCTGCGGCGGCACCACATCCCCCAGCCCCAGCGTCGAAAACGCGACCAGTGAGAAATACATCGACTCCTCCAGCGTCGCGAATGCTTCCAGTTCATACAGCGCCAGCGCCCAGAACCAGACCGCCACCGTGACCACTGCCAGCACCCACAACCCGACCCCGACCAGCAGCAACAACAGCTTTGGCCGCTGCGGCGGGGTGATCAGCCACGGGTGGCCACGCTCGAACAACGCCTCCAGCAAAAACGCCGCCAGCGCCGCCACCGTAATGTTGACCAGCAGCAGGCCGGTTCCGTAGGCAATCTGGATCAGCATGTCTTCCCTTCTGGACTTGGGGTCTCTGCGTCCTTATCTGAGACCGATCATGGTCGAAAAATCTGATCCCAACTCGAAACTCATCGCAGAAAATCGGCGGGCGCGCTTTGATTACCACATCGAGAGCGATCTCGAAGCCGGGATCATGCTGCTGGGGTCCGAGGTCAAGAGCCTGCGCCAGGGCGGGTCGAACATCGCGGAAAGCTATGCCTCGGTCGAAGGCGGAGAGTTGTGGCTGATCAACGGCTACATCGCCCCCTACCTGCAGGCCAAGACCTGGGGCCATGAGGAACGGCGGCGGCGCAAGTTGCTGGTTTCAAAGAAAGAACTCAGCCGGCTGTGGAATGCGGTCGGTCGTGAAGGCATGACCATCGTGCCGATGAAGATGTACTTCAACGACAAGGGCGTCGTGAAGCTGAAGATCGGGATCGCCAAGGGCAAGAAGCAGTCCGACAAGCGCGAAACCAGCGCCAAACGCGACTGGGACCGCCAGAAGGCCCGTCTGATGAAGCAGAACAATCAATCTTAGTTTGCCCGCGAATCAGGCATTTCTTGCCGGATTCGTCTGATTCTGGCAGAATCCCGCCTACCGGTGCGTCAAGCCCGGTCAACAGTCGGCTAATCCCGCACGGGAACCGACGAAATAGGGAAAGGTTGTGGCTATGGGTATGGAACTGATCATTCAGATCATCGCGGGTCTTGTGGGTGGCAATGCTGCCGGTGCCGGATTGAAGAACCTTAGCCTTGGCACGGCTGGCAATTCGATTGTCGGCGCGCTCGGCGGCGGCCTTGGCGGATATCTTCTGCCGTTGCTTACGGGGGCGCCGATTGAGGGGCTCGACATGAACGCCATCATCCAGTCGGTCGCCGGTGGCGGCGCTGGCGGGGCGGTGCTGACCGCCATCCTTGGCACGGTCAAGAAGATGCTGGTCAAGGCCTGACACTATGGTGCGGGGGTCTCCGGACTTCCGCACCACCACTCAAAGCCTTGCCTCGCCTGGCCCCTCACCGATATACCCCCGGCAGATTTGCGAGGTTGCCATGACCCCTTCCCCCGTTGATGACCCCAAGACGCTTGTGTCGACCGACTGGCTGGCGCGGCATCTGCGCGACCCCGACCTGCGCATTCTGGATGCCAGTTGGTACCTGCCCGACGCAGGCCGCGACGGGCGGGCCGAGTACTCAGCCGCCCATATCCCCGGCGCCCGCTTCTTTGACCTTGACGAGATTGCCGACCTGCGGTCCCCCCTGCCGCACATGGCCCCCCCGGCCGAAAAATTCATCAGCCGGATGCGCGCGATGGGCGTGGGCGACGGCCATCAGGTGGTCGTCTATGACGGCTCGGGCCTGTTTTCCGCCGCGCGCGTCTGGTGGCTGTTCCGCCTGATGGGCAAGACCGACATCGCGGTTCTGGACGGCGGCTTGCCGAAATGGCAGGCCGAAGGCCGCGAGACCGAGGACATGCCCCCCACCCTGCGCGACCGCCACATCACCGTCAGCCGCCAGAACCATCTGGTCAAGGACGTGACCCAGGTGGCCCACACGGCCAAACTGGGCGAGGCAGAGATCATCGACGCCCGCGCCACGCCCCGCTTTCGCGGCGAGGTGCCGGAGCCCCGCCCCGGTCTGCGCGCCGGGCATATTCCGGGGTCAAAGAACGTGCCCTTTGCCACCCTTCTGAACCCCGACGGCACGATGAAGGCCCCGCCCGCGCTGAAAACGGTGTTCGAGGCAGCGGGCGTCGATCTGGCCAAACCGGCCATCACCTCCTGCGGGTCCGGGGTCACGGCGGCGGTGCTGTCGCTGGCTCTGGAACGGATCGGCCACCGCAACCATGCGCTCTATGACGGCTCGTGGGCGGAATGGGGCATGTATGACGATCTGAAGGTCGAACAGGGACAATGACGGATGCTTGAAACTCTGACGCCGCAACCGCAGGACAAGATCCTGCAACTGATCGCCCTGTTCCGCGACGATCCCCGCGCTGACAAGATCGACCTTGGCGTCGGGGTCTACAAGGATGCCACCGGCCTGACGCCGGTGATGCGCGCGGTCAAGGCGGCCGAAAAGCGGCTGTGGGAAACCGAAAAGACCAAGACCTACACCGGACTGGCCGGCGAACCGGCCTTCAACGCCGCGATGGTCACGCTGATCCTTGGCGACGGTTTCGCCGACCTCGCGGCCTCGGTTGCGACACCGGGCGGCACGGGTGCCATCCGGCAGGCGCTGGAACTGATCCGCATGGCCGCACCGGGGGCCGCGGTGTGGCTGTCGAACCCGACCTGGCCGAACCACCCCTCGATCATCAAATACCTGAAGATGCCGATGGCCGAGTATCGCTATTTCGACGCCGCCGCCGGGGGCATCGACTTCGTCGGCCTGATGGAGGACCTGTCTGCCGTGAAGGCCGGCGACGCCGTTCTGCTGCACGGCTGCTGCCACAACCCCACCGGCGCGAACCTTGATGCCGCCCAGTGGGATCAGGTGGCGCAACTGCTGTCCGACCGGGGTGCCATACCCTTCATCGACCTTGCCTATCAGGGCTTCGGCGACGGGCTGGAACAAGACGCCGCCAGCACGCGGATGATCGCCGCCCGCTTTCCCGAGGTGCTGATCGCCGCAAGCTGCTCCAAGAACTTCGGCATCTACCGCGAACGCACTGGCGTGCTGATCGCACTGACCTCGCCGGATCGCCGCGCCACCGTGCAGGGCAACCTCGCGTTCCTGAACCGGCAGAACTACAGCTTTCCGCCCGACCACGGCGCGCGGCTGGTGACGATGATCCTTGAAGACGCCGCCCTGACCGCCGACTGGAAGGCGGAACTGGAGGAGGTGCGCTGCAACATGCTGACCCTGCGCCAGACCCTTGCGGACGAGTTGCGCCGCGCCACCAACTCCGCCCGCTTCGACTTTGTGGTCACCCATCGCGGCATGTTCAGCCGTCTGGGGCTGACCGAAACGCAGGTCGAAACCCTGCGCCGCGACCACGGCATCTACATGGTCAGCGACAGCCGCATCAACATCGCCGGGTTGAACGCAACGACGGTGCCGATCCTCGCCAATGCAATCGCGCAGGTCATTCGGTAGGATGGGCAATACTGCCCATCTTACGCCGGTGCCTTCCCCTGCGCGCTTAGCGTCACCGCCACCCCCGACACCACCGCCAGCGCCATTGCGGCCATCGCCAAAGCATCCGGAACATGGCCGAACACCAGCCCGCCAAGGACCGCTGCAAAGACGATGTGCAGATAGTTGACCGGGGCCAGCAAGGATGCCAGAGCCTGCCGGCAGGCGGCAGTGAACATCAGGTGCCCCACCGTCGCCAACGCCCCCAGCGCCACCATCAGCCCGGCATCCACCCACCCCGGCATCGCCCCGTCCAGTGACCACGGCAGCAGCGCCACGAACACCTCCGTCCCCACCAGCGCGGTGTGAAACAACATTGCCATCGTCGTCTCGGTCCGCGTCAGCACCCGTGTCAGCAAGTGATACACCGTGGCAAAGGCCGCGTTGAAGATGCACAGCGCCACGCCCTCCGGATCCAGCCCGCTGCCGGGACGCACGATCGGCAACATGCCCACAAAGCTGCACCCCGCCGCGATCCAGCCGGTCAGATGCACCTCTTCGCCCAGAAACCGCCCCGCCAGCAGCATCACCCGCAACGCGAAGACCATGCTCAGCGATGCTGCCGCCAGACACAGCCCACGGACAACCATCAACCCCAACCGGTTCGCCCGCCACAGCGACGCCCCGTGCCGCGGCCCCATGACCACCGCCAGAAGTGCCAGATTGACCACATAGCGCGCCGCCAGCACCACTGGCACCGCATACAGGATCGCCAGATGCTTGCTGACCGTATCGGCCAGCCCGAACAGAAACGTCGCCGCCACCACCATCGCAATGCCCTTCAGGGCGTGGTCCGGACGCATAACCGCAGTCGAAGCTTCTGCAACCATGTTGTCTGTGGCCTCATGCCCCGCAGTAACAGATTGCATCCGTTATCGTCCGGCAACCCGGCTTGCGAAGGATTAAAGATGCTGCAAGCTGAATATATGGTACGGTTATCCCGGCGACCGCCGCATTGCAGACCGGTCGCTGGACGCGTGGCACTCCGATGCAGCCCTTGTGAGGCTATCGCAGAGTGCGGTCCGCCTTTATGACAACCCGCCCTGAAAGGAGCCTGTTCCATGTCATTTTATCTCTATCAACTTTCTTACACGCCCGAAGCGGTCAAGGCGCTTATCGCCAACCCGACGGATCGCAAGGCCGCAGCGGCCAAGCTGATCTCCGGCCTTGGCGGAACCCTGCATCATTTGTTCTTCGCCTTTGGCACCTACGACGTGATCTGCCTGATCGAGGGGCCCAATGACAAGATGATGGCTGCCGGCGCCATGGCGGTGGCGGCGGCAGGAACCGTATCCTCCGCTTCGACGACCAAGCTGCTCACCATGGAAGAGGCGATGGAAGCGATGGCCATGGCCGGCAAAGCGACCGGCACCTACAAACCACCGATGGCCTAAGCCTGCCCAGCCGGTCTGAAAAACGCAACGGCCCGCAGGGGGAGGTCCTGCGGGCCGGCCGTTTTCGCCTTGGGGGGACGTTCCCTTGGCGGTCGAACCCGGGGCAGGTATGAACCCGCCCCGGGGCAATGCTCAGGTGTTGTAGGCGCTTTCGCCATGCGAGGTCTGGTCCAGACCCTGCCGCTCGTCTTCGACCGAAGGCCGCAGGCCGAACACCATCTTGATCCCGTAGAACAGCACGAACGACACCAGACCCGACCAGACCAGCGTCAGGCTGACCGCCTTCAATTGGGTGATCACCTGCCCGACCATGTCATAGGCGCCGGGCACTGCCGGGAACACGGTGTAATCAAACCAGCCCTGACCGCCCAGCGACGGGTCGGCCACGATGCCGGTGCCGATGGCACCGATGATGCCGCCGATGCAGTGAACGCCGAACACATCAAGGCTGTCGTCGTAGCGGAACATCTTCTTCACCGTCGACACAAACAGATAGCAGACCGGCGAGACGATCAGGCCAAGCACCAGCGCCCCACCCGGTGACGCGAAACCGCAGGCCGGCGTGATGGCAACCAGACCGGCAACCGCCCCGGTAACCGCACCCAGAAGCGACGGGCGGCCATGGTGCAGTTGTTCCACGATGCACCATGCCAGCGTGGCAGCTGCCGTGGCGACAAAAGTGTTCAGAAAGGCCAGCGCGGTGATCCCGTTGGATTCCAGATTGGACCCCGCGTTGAACCCGAACCAGCCGACCCACAGCAAGGATGCGCCCACCATGGTCAACGTCAGGCTGTGCGGCGGCATCGGCTCCTTGTTGAAACCGACCCGCGGGCCGATCACCAGACAGCCGACAAGACCCGCGATCCCGGCATTAATGTGCACAACCGTGCCACCGGCGAAATCAAGCGCACCCATCGCCCAAAGGAAGCCCATATCCGTCGGGAAATCGACGAGGAAGTCCGGTCCCGCCCAGAACCACACCATGTGCGCGATCGGGTAATAGGCCAGCAGCGTCCAGCCGACCACGAACAGCATCAGCGGCCAGAACTTGATCCGCTCGGCAAAGGCCCCGATGATCAGCGCCGGAGTGATGCAGGCAAACGTCATCTGGAAGATGACGAAAGCATACTCCGGAATGTAGACATTGTTCGAGAATGTCGCGGCATAGGTGCCGGTGGTGACCCCCGCAAGCATCGCCTTGGACAGACCGCCGATGAACGGTGACCCTGCCGTGAAGGCAAGGCTGTAGCCAACCGCCACCCACAGGATCGCGCCGATCGACACGATCATGAAGACCTGCATCAGCAGGCTGAGCATGTTCTTGGTGCGGACAAGGCCACCGTAAAACAGTGCCAGCGCCGGGATCGACATCATCAGCACCAGCGCCGATGAAATCAGCATCCACGTCGTGTCGCCCTTGTCCACCATTCCGGCCATCTGTTCGACCGACGGGTTCTGGATCGGCCCGGCGGCGTCTTGCGCCCAGGCGGGCAGGCAGGCGAACAGCGACGCCCCAAGCGCCGCCATGCCCGTCGTTTTCATCAAGTTCGTCATGTCACGCGTTCCCCTTGCCCCACGCATCAAAGCGCATCGTCATCGGTTTCGCCGGTGCGCACCCGCACGGCATGTTGCACGTCGAGGACGAAAATCTTTCCGTCGCCGATCTTGTCGGTCTTGGCCGTCTTCTGGATGGTGGCGACCACCTGATCGGCCAGTGCGTCGCTGACCACGATCTCCAGCCGCACCTTGGGCACGAAATTCACCGCGTATTCGGCCCCCCGGTAGATCTCGGTGTGACCGGACTGGCTGCCGAAACCCTTGATCTCGGTCACCATCATCCCGCGCACGCCGATGGTGGTCAGCGCCTCGCGGACCTCCTCAAGCTTGAATGGCTTGATCGCTGCAATAATGAGCTTCACAGTTTTCCCCTTCTGTCGTGGCAGGTACCCTTGGGGTGGGACCTTCACACCTGATCAGGGCCGGATTGCTGCAGTCGCACAAGAAAGCGACGGCGGGAAAGCGCTGCATTTCCCGGCAATATGCACAATTTTTGCACTTATTTGCATCTCAGCCTAAATTTTAGGCGCAACGCAAAGGCGAATCGGGATCGCCTTACCTTCGCATTCCCGGAAAAGCAGGCTATTCTCCGCCGCAACCAGATCGGGCAATCAGATCACGCAAAGAACGGCGGGCAGGCGGAATGGCGACAAAAGGTTGGGGGCGCGGGCCCCTAGTTGCGGACAGGCGGTATGCGTCGAAGCCAGCCTCGGCACGGTCTGCATCCACGACCGGCGGGCCGCGCAAACCAGCCCCGCCGAAGAAACCCGCCCGCAAGACCGCCAGCCGGGCTCCGCGCCGCCAGCACGGCATGATTGTCGGCGCTTTTCTGTACCTTTGGCGGATGCTTTGGGCCGTCATCTGGCGGGTCTGTGCCGTCAGTGCGCTGGTGCTGGCCGGGATCGTCTTCTACTTCTACGCCCAGCTTCCCCCCGTCTCGGAACTGGTTGACGCCCGCTCACGCGGGTCGGTCACCATGCTGGACCGCGAAGGCAAGGTCTTTGCCTGGCGCGGCGAAACCTTCGGCGGCATGATCACCGCCGACACCGTCGCACCCGATCTGCACGACGCGGTGATCGCCACCGAAGACAAGCGGTTCTACTGGCATTTCGGCATCTCGCCGCGTGGCATCGCATCCGCCGTCAGCATCAACCTTGCCGCCGGGCGTGGCCCGCTGGAAGGCAACGGCGGATCGACGATCACCCAGCAGGTGGCGAAACTGCTGTGCCTTGGCGTCGAATACGACCAGACCAAGTGGAAGTCCGAGGCCGAATACGAAAAGGACTGCCGTCAGGGCGGCATCTGGCGCAAGCTGAAGGAAGTGCCGTTCTCCATGGCGATGGAGGCGAAATATACCAAGGAAGAGATCCTGACGATCTACTTCAACCGCGCCTACCTAGGTGCCGGGGCAAGGGGCTTCGAGGCCGCCGCTCAGCGCTATTTCGGCAAATCCGCCAACAAGGTCACCACTGCCGAAGCGGCCATGCTGGCGGGCCTGCTGAAAGCGCCGTCCACCTACGCCCCCACCGCCAGCCTTGACCGCGCCCGGGGCCGCGCCGGTGTGGTCATCGGATTGATGGAGGCGCAGGGCTATCTGACCAAAGCCGAGGCGGACGCGGCCCGCGCCAAGCCTGCGGTGCTGTCCAAGGCCGCCGCGCAGAAATCCGGCGGGTTCTTTGCCGACTGGGTGATGGAAACCGCCCCCGACTTCCTGGCCCGCGACACCACCGAAGACGTGATCATCGAGACCACCCTGGATCAGGACCTGCAAAAGAAGGCCGAAGAAGCGCTGGCCTTCGTGTTCGACACCAAGGTCAAGGACGGCTCCAAGGCGCAGGCCGCGATTGTGGTGATGAGCGCCGATGGGGCGGTGCGCGCCATGGTCGGCGGCCGCAACCTGCCCAACGCGGGCGATTTCAACCGCGCCACACAGGCGCTGCGGCAGACCGGATCGGCCTTCAAGCCCTTCATCTACGCCGTGGCGATGGACCTTGGCTACAGCCCGATGGACTATGTCGAGGACACGCCGCTGTCGATGTACATCCCCGGCTCCGGCAACTGGGAACCGCAGAATTACGACCGTGAATTCAAGGGCACCATCACCCTGACGCAAGCGCTGGCCGAAAGCCGCAACATCCCCGCCGTCCGCGTGTCCGAAGCGATGGGCCGCGATCTGGTCAAGAAGGTCGCCACCGAATTCGGCGTGGCACAGAATCTGGCCGACGGCCCGGCGCTTGCCTTGGGCGTGTCGGAATCCACCCTGATCGACATGACCGGGGCCTATGCGGGCATCCTGAACGGCGGCTCTTCCGTCACCCCCTACGGCCTGAACGAGCTGCGCCTGCAGGGCGACGACGACCCGCTGTTCGGCGCGGGCGGCGGCATTGGCGAACGGGTGATCTCTGAAAAGGCCGCCCGCGCGCTGACCTACATGATGATGCAGGTGATCGAGACCGGCACCGGCAGCCGCGCCCGGCTTGAGGGCCGCGAAGCGGCCGGTAAAACCGGCACCACCCAAAGTGCGCGCGACGCGTGGTTTGTGGGCTTTACCGCCGATTACGTGGTCGGTGTCTGGATGGGCTACGACGACAACCGCCCCCTTACCGGCGTCACCGGGGCAGGCTTGCCGGCCGAAATCTGGCATGAGGTGATGCTGCGGGTCAGCGAAGGCACCGCGCCGAAACCGCTGCCGCAGGAAATCCCCGAAAGCAACGTCGCCGGATTGCCGGGGGTGGAACCGCCCCCAGCCGAAGCCTACGTGAAACCCGAAGACGTTCCGTATTTCGACGGCTCCAACCCCAATCAGCCGGGGATGAACGAGGATGATCTGGCCGAACAGATCCTGCGTGACATCCTCGGCACCCCCAGCAACTGACCCCAAGGAGACCTCATGTTCCGCGCCCTTTTGCTGGAAAAAGACGGCGATACGCCTGCCACGACCCGCCTCGCCGACCTGACCGAGGCCGATCTGCCTGCGGGCGAGGTTCTGGTGGCCGTCGAATATTCCACCCTGAACTACAAGGACGGCCTCTGCCTGTCAGGCACCGGTGGCGGGCTGGTCCGCAAATGGCCGCATGTCGCGGGCATCGACTTTTCCGGCACGGTCGAGGCGTCGGATGACCCGCGCTACAAGCCCGGCGACAAGGTTATCCTCACCGGCTGGCGGGTGGGCGAAGTGCACTGGGGCGGCTACGCGCAAAAAGCGCGGGTGAAGGCCGACTGGCTGGTGCCGCTGCCCGCAGGCCTGACCACCTGTCAGGCGATGGCGGTTGGGACAGCGGGCTTTACCGCAATGCTGGCCGTTCTGGCGCTGGAGGATCACGGGCTGACCCCCGCCATGGGTGAGGTGCTGGTCACCGGGGCCGCTGGCGGTGTCGGCTCCGTCGCGGTGGCAATCCTTGCCCGGCTTGGCTATCAGGTGGCCGCCGTCACCGGCAGGCCCGAAACGGAAAGCTACCTGCGTGACCTTGGGGCCACCCGCATCATCCCGCGCGCCGATCTGGCCGAAACCGTGAAACGCCCGCTGGAGGCGGAAAACTGGGC
Source organism: Paracoccaceae bacterium (assembly GCA_031415015.1). GTDB lineage: Bacteria > Pseudomonadota > Alphaproteobacteria > Rhodobacterales > Rhodobacteraceae > JAUYQR01. Next base: position 6,616 of record JANOQT010000098.1, on the reverse strand, counting down.
CGGCTGCATCGACGCCGTGGGTGGCGCAATGATGGCGCGCGTGCTGGGGCAGTTGAAATACAACGCCTCCATCGCCGCCGTCGGCCTTGCCGGAGGCTCGTCCCTGCCCGCCTCGGTCATCCCGTTCCTGTTGCGCGGCGTCAACATCCTGGGCATCGATTCGTCGATGAAGCCCTACGCCGACCGCCAGCGCGCCTGGGCCCGCATCGCCACCGACCTGCCGATGGACAAGCTTGAGGCGATGGTGCGTCCCGCCGCTCTGTCCGACCTGCCCGCCCTTGGCGCGGCGATCCTGAAGGGCGAGGTGCAGGGCCGGGTGGTGGTGGATGTGAACGCCTAGAACGATGTCCGTTTTGCGGGCGGAGCGGTCAACGGGCATGGATGCGCCAATGTCTGCTCCGGACCCGCAACTGTCGCTCAACTAGACTGTGGATCCATTGAATTCATTGCGGGCGCGGCAATCCCTTGATGCACTGGCGGCATCAAAGGGTTGCTGCCATGATCGAGACGATCCTGCTTTCCGCAGCCCAGATGGCGCGGATTTCGCTGTTCTTTCCGCTGTCTCACGGGATGCCGCGCGTCGATGACCGCCGCGGGATCATGGGCGTATTCGGGCGCATCTTCGTCGAGCCTGCCAAACGCGGCGGCGATACCGAGGAAATCATGATCAAGGTCGAGCCAGGGGTTCGCCATCGGTCCGAGAACCACTGGCGAGGGCACTCAAGGCGCAGTGGACGGCGGCCAGCCTGCTCAAAAGGGGGCTCTTTCCCGGTATATCGGACGCACAAAAGGCGGGTTGAACTCAAAACTGCACGCGGTCTGCGACAGCGAAGGTCGGCCCCGCACCCTGTTTCTGAGCGCAGGCCAGGTCAGGGATTGCACGGGTGCTGCGGCACTGCTGTCGCAGTTGCCACCAGACAAGGCGCTCTATCGCAAGCGCCACAAGATCGAGAGCATGTTCGGCAAGATGAACGACTGGCGCCGCATCCACACCCGCCACGACCGGTGCGCCCACACTTTCATGGCGGCAACCGCTATCGCAGCCATCGTCATCTTCTGGATATGATCAATGAGTCCCGAGCCTCGCCTCAAGATATTCTAGTTAAAAGGAAATGCCGCGCCTATTCAGTTTATTACAGTCCCGCGTCAAGCGATTCTGGGTCCAAGGAAATGATGAAACTCACCCCCTGAGACGACGCCATGACCCCCACCACCATCCGCATCGACATCGACCGCAGCCGCCCCATCGTGGTGGCCGAAGCGGCGCTGCACAAGGACGGGATCAAGACCGACTGCCCGGACCAGTTCTCGCACATCAAGATCAACCTGCTGGTCGCAGAACTGGCCGCCGTCAGTGCCGTGTTGGTCGATCTGCAGCTGATCTGATCTGGCAACCATCCCTCGACCAACGGTCCAGGTCGAACAAATGAACCGCACGATCAAGAACGCGACTGTGACACGGGCCTCGTACGAAACCCCCGACCCGCTGCGCACGCACCTCGGCGATTTCCTGGCGGCCCACACCTTCGTACGCAGGCCAAAGACCCTGCACAGGCTCAGTCCCTCCGAAGACATCTGCAAAATCCGGACGTCAGAGTCGGATCGGTCGATCATGCGGTCACGCTGAACGGTTCAGGATGCGGCCGACTGGAACCTGTGTGACAGCAAAGCCGAAACCGATCTTAGCCCAAAGGATCATCAGCCCCAGCCGTCCCGGCATCAGGGGCATCAGCGCCACTGCGGCGACCATGCCCCCGGCACCCGCCAGCATGACCGGGCGGTCATCCATCCGGTCGGGGACGCGGGGCAAAAGAAACGCGGCCAGCATTAACCCCCGCAGGCGCGGCGTAGAAGGGGGATGCGCACACCCTTCGTGGCGCTGGCCCGAAAATGATCTGGGCCCGTGGGTGCGCTGGCCGGAAGGGCGGCTGTGGCAACCAGCAGGGCTGACCCGATGAAGCCCAGAACCGTTCCGCCGAACAACTCCGGCAAGCTGACCACCGTCAGAAGCGCGGCTGCCGGCATGGGGCGTAGCAGTTGCTCCAGATCCTCGGTCAGGCGCAGAAGGGAAAAGATGTTTGTGCAAACCTTGTCGTCCGGCAAAACATCGGGGATGGTTGCCTGAACCGCCGGAGTGACCCCTGCGGACGCGGCCTGCACCAAGAAGATCAGGGCTTAAACCTGCCAATCCTCGGTGACGACGGGCATAACAAGCACGACACCGGCGCGGACCGCGTCAAGCGTTCGGCCAGCCCGGCGGCCACCGGGGCAAGTGCGGAGCCAAGCAGGGCAATCAACTGGGCCGCAGACATAGGGCGGAAGGTACGGTTGAAAAGAACTCCACGTAGGTATCAGTCCTTGGAAAAGGTTTCGAATGGGCTTCAGGTTCTGTCGCCTTGCTCGATCAAATGATCCGCAGCAGTGCTGACAGGGTGGCTGTCAATGCCGCCCGAAACCTGCCCCCGTCGGACTGGTTTGCGCGACCCGCGATGTTTCGCCCTCCAGATCGGCAAGGATCGGGCAATCGGGGCGGTGATCGCCGTTGCAGCCGTGGGCGAGGTGTTCAAGGGTTGCGACCATATCCTCCATCTCTCGGATTTTCCGGCGCAGGCCTTCAACCTGCGACAGCGCAAGCCGCTTTACATCCGCGCTGTGCCTGGACCGGTCGCGCCACAGCGCCAGCAGTTCGGCAATCCGGTCAACCGTAAAGCCCAGGTCCCGCGCGCGGCGCACGAAGCGCAGCATCTGCACTTCGGTCGTGGTGTAGGTGCGGTAGCCTGCGGCACTGCGACCGGCTTCGGGGATCAGCCCGGTCTGTTCGTAGTAGCGGATCATCTTGGCCGACACACCCGACGCCTTGGCGGCTTCACCGATGTTCATGGCTGGCTCCTCACACTTGGGTGGGCTGAAAGCGACGCAGGCGCAACGCGTTGCCCAGAACGAACACGCTCGACAGCGCCATCGCCCCGGCAGCGAACACCGGCGACAGCAAGATGCCGTAAGCTGGATACAGCACCCCCGCCGCCACCGGGATCAGCGCCGCGTTATAGGCAAAGGCCCAGAACAGGTTCTGCCGGATGTTGCCCATGGTGGCACGGCTGAGCGCAATCGCATCGGGGATGGCGGTCAGGCGTCCCGACATCAGCACCACATCCGCCGCATCAATCGCGATGTCGGTGCCGGTACCGACAGCGATGCCCACATCCGCCTCGGCAAGTGCGGGCGCGTCGTTGATACCGTCGCCGACATAGGCCAGCTTGCCAAAGGATTTCAGCCGCCTGACCGCCGCGACCTTGTCGCCCGGCAAGACCTCGGCCACCACCTCGTCGATGTGCAGCGTGCGGGCGATGGCCTCGGCAGTGCGGCGGTTATCACCGGTGATCATCACAATCTTCAGGCCAAGCGCATGCAGCGCCTTGATCGCGGCGGGTGTGGTGTCCTTTACGCGGTCTGCCACCGCGATGATCGCCGCCAGACGCCCGTCGATTGCGGCATAAAGCGGTGTCTTGCCTTCGGTCCCCAGCCTTTCCGCTTCGGCGGCGAACAGCGCCACGTCCAACCCAAGCTGCGCCATGTAGCGGTCCGCGCCGATCTGCACCTGCGCGCCCGCAACATCGGCCACCACGCCAAACCCGGTGACGGAGTCGAACTGCGAGACGGCTGGCAGGGTCAGACCCTCTGCCTGTGCCGCCTGCACGATGGCCCGCGCGATGGGGTGTTCCGACTTCGCCTCGACCGCAGCCACTGCAGCCAGCACGTCGGCCCGCGCAAAGCCGGGGGCGAGTGTCAGGTCGGTCAACACTGGCTTTCCTTCTGTCAGCGTGCCGGTCTTGTCCAGCGCCACCACCTTCACGCCTTGCAGCGCCTGCAGCGCCTCGCCCTTGCGAAACAGCACGCCCAGTTCCGCCCCGCGCCCGGTGCCCACCATGATCGAAGTTGGCGTGGCCAATCCCATCGCACAGGGGCAGGCGATGATCAGGACGGCCACCGCATTCACCAGCCCCAACGTCAGTGCGGGGTCGGGACCAAAGGTCAGCCAGACGGCGAAAGTCAGCGCGGCCAGCGCCATGACCACGGGCACGAACCACATGGTGATGCGGTCTACCAGTGCCTGAATGGGCAGCTTGCCGCCCTGCGCGGCCTCGACCATGCGGATGATCTGCGCCAGCATCGTGGCCTCGCCCACCGCCGTGGCGCGGAACACAAGCGCGCCGGTCTGGTTGACCGTGCCACCTGTAACGCCGCTGCTGATCGTCTTGGAAACCGGCACGGGTTCGCCTGAAATCATGCTTTCGTCGACCCAGCTTTCGCCCTCGGTCACCACGCCATCGACGGGCACCCTTTCGCCGGGACGCACTTCCACGATGTCGCCCGGCAGCACCTCGGCCATCGGCACTTCGACTGTGCCGGAGCCGCGCCGCACCAGCGCTGTCTTGGCCTGCAATCCGATCAACCGCCGGATCGCCCCCGAAGTGCGGCCCTTGGCGCGCGACTCCAGAAACCGGCCCAGCAGGATCAGCGTGACGATGACGGCGGCAGCCTCGTAATAGACATTGATCGTGCCTGCCGGCAGCATCTGCGGCGCAAAAGTTGCGACCAGCGAATAGCCATAGGCGGCGCTGGTGCCGACCGCGACCAGGCTGTTCATGTCGGGGGCTGCTCGCCACAATGCGGGGTAGCCTTTGGTATAGAACCGCCGACCGGGGCCGATCAGCACAAGGGTCGTCAGCGCGAATTGCAGCCACCAGCTGACCTGCATCCCGATGGTGCGCATGATCAGATCGTGGATCGGCATGAACAGATGAGCGCCCATTTCCAGCACAAAGACCGGCAGCGACAGCACGGCGGCCAGCGTCAGATCGCGCCGCAGATGCGCGTCTTCATCGGCCTTGCGGGCCGCGGTTTCCAGATCGGCGGCAGGTGAGCGCCGCGCGCGACGCGCCTCATATCCTGCGTCCTCGACGGCCTTGATCAACACGCGGTCGTCGGCTGACCCCTGAACCGTCGCCCGCTCGGTCGCCAGATTGACTGTGGCCTGCGTCACGCCCGGCACGGCCTTCAACGCCCGCTCGACCCGGCTTACGCAAGAGGCGCAGGTCATGCCGTCTACCTGCAAGGTCAACGTCACAGGTTTTCCGGCAGCTACCGGCTTCAAAGCGGCGTTCATCGCGGTTGTCCTTCCGATGGGCATCACGTCCGCCAACACAGATAGGGCTTCCAATCATGGGAAGGTCAAGGGAGAGTTTCAGAAAAGAATTTTCCCGCAGGTCCTTGACCTTCCAATAGTGGGAAGCCCTATCTGACAAGGCATGAGACGAAACCGAAGGAGGATCTCATGCAGTTCCATATCGAGAACATGACCTGTGGCGGCTGTGTGCGCAGCGTGACCAAGGCCATCCAGTCCGTCGATCCTATTGCCCAGGTTAATGCAGACCCGGCGACGCATAAGGTAGACGTCACGACGACAGCACCGCGCGCCAGGCTGGAGGCCGCGCTGGCTGACGCAGGCTTTTCCGTAAACTGAACCCAAGACAGGAGAATTCCAATGAACAAGCGCTCGCTTGCCTTGATCGCCGCTGCCGCAGTCGTTGTCGGCGGTCTTGCCGTTGCCCAGACCACGATGGGGGGCATGGACCATTCAAACATGGACCACTCGGGGATGAAGATGGACATGGGGGCGATGGGTGGCATGGACCACACCACGCTTATCCCGCCGGAGTTTGCCGAAGACCCGGCCACGCTGGCCTATGCCAAGGCGATGAACGATATGATGGCCGGAATGATGGTGCCTTACACCGGCGACCCGGATGTGGACTTCATGCAAGGCATGATCCCGCACCATAAGGCCGCCGTCGATATGGCGAAGGTCGCCCTGCAATATGGCAAAGACCCGGAGGTTCTCGCTTTGGCAGAAGCGGTCATCGCGGCACAAGAGGCCGAAATCGCACAGATGACCGCTTGGCTCAATGCGCGCGGTCAATAGCTCGCGCTTGTAGCGAGACAACTGTGGGTCGGATATCTCTCCGTTTCGACGTTGCAAATTGCCTGCTGAGATAGGGAACGCGCGGACTGACTGCGCGTTCTCTTGGCAGAGATGAACTTGGGAGAAAAGCCATGACCGATCTTGGGGCCCCGAAATCTATCGATCATTCCGGAATGACCGTCATGTCCGGAACCAAGCCGGGCGCCATGCGCCCCTATCGTACGCTGGCGTTGTGGTTCCCTGTGCACGTCGCACTTATGTATGTCCTCATGTTCGCAATGATCGATTCCATTGGGAATTTCTGGAACAATTCCAACATGTTTTACATGGCGATCTTGATGGCCGCCCCGATGACGGCGCTCATGGTCCTGACCATGCCACACATGTATACCGACCGGGTTAAAACCTGGGGGACCTTGGCGGCGGTGACGCTGATCGCGGTCCTGGCCTTCACAGGCATTCGCGGGCAATGGGCAGTCAGCGATCGTCAGTTCTTGCGCGCAATGGTGCCGCACCACGCTGGCGCCATCCTGATGTGTCGCGAAGCAACGCTTACCGACCCGCGCATTGTCGCTTTATGCCGCGAGATCGAGGCAGGGCAGGCATCGGAAATCGACCTGATGACGCGCATTC
>JANOQT010000097.1:0-27774 GCA_031415015.1 Paracoccaceae bacterium | reverse complement strand
GCGTGCCGCCGCAAGCCTGTGCCTCGCCCTGCGCGCTTACGCGCTTCAGGCTCAGAGCAGGACGTCTGACGTGTTGGCGCAAGCTTTCCACGTGCGGCACCGGAGCCAAGCGGCCTTGGGCCGCGCAGGCGACAGATGGGCTTGCGGCGGCACGCCGCTCCGTTTGAAAACCGATGGTTTGAAAACTGTCTGGGCCTCTCGCCAAGGGCTGCGGGTTGCGGCATGAAGGGTGGGAAGGGAGTGCGTGATGGACATGGATGCCAAGGCAAAGGCCATTCTTGCCGGCGACCGGCGGGCGCTGGCGCGGGCGATCACGCTGGTCGAAAGCGCGCGCGCCGATCACCGGGTGCAGGCGCTGGCGCTGTTGGCCGCAGTGCAGGCCGAAGGGCGGCAGGCGTTGCGCATCGGGCTGTCGGGCACGCCTGGGGTGGGCAAATCGACGTTCATAGAGGCGTTCGGGTTGATGCTGACAGCGCAAGGCCTGCGGGTGGCGGTGCTGGCGGTGGACCCGTCTTCGGCGCGGTCGGGTGGCTCAATCCTTGGCGACAAGACCCGGATGGAGCGGCTGACGCGCGACCCCCTTGCCTTCATTCGTCCATCGCCCAGCCAGACCCAGTTGGGCGGCGTGGCGCGGCGGTCGCGTGAGGCGGTGGCCTTGTGCGAGGCGGCGGGATTTGAAGTGGTGCTGATCGAGACGGTGGGGGTGGGGCAGTCCGAAACGGTGGTGGCGGAAATCTGCGATCTGTTCGTGCTGCTGCTGGCCCCGGCGGGAGGGGACGAGTTGCAGGGCGTCAAGCGCGGCATCATGGAGATGGCGGATCTGATCCTGATCAACAAGGCGGACGGCGATCTGAAACCGGCGGCGATGCGCACCATGGCGGATTACGCGGGGGCGCTGCAATTGCTGCGCCGCCGTGTGCAGGACCCGCCGGGGTTCCCGAAAGCGATGCCGGTGTCGGCGCTGACCTCAGAGGGTTTGGACAAGGCATGGCGGGACATGCAGACGTTGGCCGACTGGCGGCGCGACCATGGACATTGGGCGGCGCGGCGGGCGGGGCAGGCGCGGCACTGGTTCGAGGAAGAGGTGCGGCAGGGCTTGCTGGCCGCCTTGGCGCAGGAGCCGCAGCGCGGGCTGATGGCGCGGCTGGGAGATCAGGTGGCGGCGGGCGAGATGACTGCCGAAGCCGCCGCCGCCGAGATGCTGCTGCTGATGGGGCGCGCGCCGTAGGGTGGGCAATTTGCCCGTCACCCTCACCGCGTGAAGATCAGCGCCAGTCCGCACACGGCAAGGGCGGCGCCGGCCCAGCTGGTGGCGGTGGGCCGCTGCCCGGTCCGCAGCCACAACAGCGGCAGGATGATCACGGGCGATGTGGCCGACAGGGTGGTGATGATCCCGGTTTGCGAGCCTTGCAGCGCGTATAGAAACAGCGTCATCCCCAGCAGCAGGCCGATCACCGCCGTCGCCGCCGTCAGCACCAGCACCTTGGCCGGGATCGCGCGTGGCGCGGCGGGGGCCATTGGCAGGGCTGCAAGCACCCCCATCGCAAGACCGGATGCGCCAACCCGGATCAGCGAGGCCAGATAGGGGTCCAGCCCGCCATGCATCAAGGGCCGCGCGATCAGCGAGCCGGTGGCCTGCCCCAGCGCAGCCCCAAGACCACAGGCAATGCCTGCCCGAAGGCCGCCCCGGATCACCTCGAACCGGTGCGCGCCGCTTTGCGCACGGCCGAGGATGGCAAGCGCCACGCCTGCGACGGTCAGAGCAATTCCTGCAGCAGCCTGCAGGGTCAGGGTCTCGCCGAGAATGGCGTAGCCGAGGACCGCCGCCATCGGCGCATTCAGGGCAAAGATCGCCCCGGCGCGGCGCGGACCAAGCCGCCCGACGGCGGCAAAGTTCAGCGTGTCGCCAAGCAGGATGCCGATCACCCCCGAGACGGCCAGAACTGCCGCTCCGGCAAGGCCGATATCCATGGTCCTGCCACTGACAAGCACGACGACGATCAGCAGCAGCGTGACGAAGCCCTGTCGGATCAGGTTGAAATGAAACGCACCAAGCGCCCGAACCGCATCGGTCGACAAGAGCCCCGTGGTTGCCCAGCAGGTCGCCGTTCCGAGGGCAGCAAGTTCGTGCAGCGGCAGGGCCATGGGTTACCTTCGGGCCAGGGATTCAGGTCTTGCGGATCCTTTTGCACCACCGCACCAGGGAAATGCCACGGCCCGCGTCGAACTGTTGCCAGAGCAGCGCCTTTCCCGGTGCCCTGACCGCGCGGGCGCTTGACGCCGCGCCGGATTCCCCCTACACGCCCCAAATCGAATTCGGACGCCGCCTTGCGGGCGGTGGTCCATTGTCTTTATGCGAAGGATCACGATCATGTCGCGCGTCTGCGAACTTACGGGCAAAGGCCCGATGTCTGGCAACACCGTCAGCCATGCTAACAACAAATCCCGGCGCCGGTTTCTGCCGAACCTGAACGATGTCACGATGATTTCGGACATCCTCGGTCAGTCGTTCAAGCTGCGTGTTTCGGCGGCTGCGCTGCGCACCGTTGACCACCGTGGCGGGCTGGACGCGTTCTTGGCCAAGGCCAAGGATGACGAACTGTCGACCGGCGCCCAGAAGATCAAGAAAGAGATCGCCAAGGCGCAAGCCACGGCCTGATTTCCGTGAAGGACATGTTTAGGGCCCCGCCTTCCATGTGAAGGCGGGGCCCTTGCGTTTCTGGCGTTCAATCTGTCGCCTTGGCGCGGACTTTGCTCTGCGCTATGCCTGCGCCATGTGCGTTCACCGCCCCTTGGTCCAGACCCTGATCTGCCTGTCGCTGGCGCTGATCCTTGCGGTCACGTCGGTGCATCTGGCCGCGATGCGCAGTTCGGGCGGCGTGCGTGCGGCGTGGCTGGAAATCTGTGATGTGGGGGGCGTGACGCTGCTGGCGGTTGACCGCAATGGTGCGCCCGCGCCGTCGCATCCGCCGTGCCCCGACTGCGTGATGGCCGCAGCGGTGATTGTGCCTGCAATTCCGGAGGTACGCCCGCCACTGACGGCAGCGCTCAACCTGACAACCGCTGCCCCTTCGCTGACCAAGCCGCCGATCCTCGCCCTTGAAGCGTCTGCCCGGGGTCCGCCGCGTCTGGCGTAACCCGAGAGTCTGTTCTTCAATCCAATTCCCGAGGAGATCGCCATGCCTGCGATAAGCAAACTTGCCGCAACGACGGCTGCCTTTCTGTCCCTGTCCATCCTTCTGCCCGGCACTGCCGCCATCGCTCAGGAGCATCCGGAGGCCATGCATGTGCATGACGCCTATGCCCGTCTCAGCCCGATGTCAGGGGCGGTGTTCTTCATGATCCACAACACTGGCCCGACCGATGACCGGCTCATCGCCGCGCGCAGCGAGGTGTCCCAGAAGGCAGAACTTCACACGCACCGGGAAGATGCCAACGGCGTCATGACCATGTCCGAGATCGAGGGGGGCGTAGCCGTGCCAGCAGGCGAGATGCACGCGTTCGAACGGGGGGCCGATCACGTCATGCTGATGGGGCTGACCGCTGATCTTGAGGACGGCGATGTGATCCCGCTGACGCTGATCTTTGAAAGCGGGGCGGAAATCATGCTGCAGGTGCCGGTCGACAATGACCGCAAGGCCGGGGATGGCATGATGCAAGACCACTTCGGCCATGCGATGCCCAAAGGCGATGCGACGAACTGACGGCGGGCGGCAATCTTGCAGGGCTGCGTCCGGCAGCAAGTCTGCATGTCGCAGACCCCGGCGCTGGCCGGGGCCCTGCTGTGCCGGTCAGGCCCCGATCAACCGGCGCAATAGGCTTCAGCAGTAGTGCCGAAGTTCTTGTAGCGGTCCCAGAATGCGTCATCTGACGCAGATTGCGATGTCCATGTGGAATGCGCCTTTTCGGGGTCTTTGAAAAAGGCCGCTGCCCGGCGCTGATCGCTGCCTTGCAGGGTCATGTCGGCGACCTGCTGGATGCAACCGCACAGCGCACGGCTGGCCCCAGCACGATCCGAACGCATGCACGCGCTTTCAATCGGTCCAGCGGCGGCCAAGCCCGACATCAAGGGAAGAAAGACGGCAACCAGAGTTGCCCGCACGAAGGTGTGTTTCATCATCTGCCTCATTGCCGGGCTTGGGGACTACCCTCCGCCACCGGTCATTATCTGCCGCAGATAATGCCGATTCGGAACGGAATTTTCAAGGTATCACAGGGGTTTGGTCGCATTCAGCGGAAATCCGCAAGCCATGGCGCGCGATAGCTCGCGGGCCACAAGATGCAGTAGGCACCGACAAGTGCGGTTTGATCAGGCTTTCCCTGAAGCCCGGTCTCACTCAGGCTTTGGGCCAAAGACGGAAGCCCCGATGCCCGTATCTGCCCGCGCCGTATCTGCCCGCGCCGTATCTGCCCGAACACGCAAGTAACGACCGCTTTGGGGAACCTGCGGACGGTTCAATCACTCCCTTTTCGACCCTGAGAAGCAGGTGCCCATCGCCACCTCTGGCACCGAAGTCTGATCTGCTGCGCTGACGCACATCTCATGGACCATCAGTGAAGGAACGTCAGCCATGTCTCCATAGACTTGGCGAGGTCGGAAAACGCGTCAAGCAGTCTGGGCATTTGTCCAACCGACCATGCAATGGCTGGCAACGCGGCAGCGGCACAGTACCCGCCGAACTTCTTCGCGAACTCGCCGGCAGCAATGTCCGCCTTTTTTGCAAACCAAAGCGCCGCCGCCGAAAGCGCCCGCCTGATCCATACCGCCGCCTTCGCCACGACACCTTTGTCGGGCTTCGCTTCCCCAACCTCTCGCAGAACGCGGCCAATCATCCTTTCAGTTTCCGCCAGATCTTCCTGACTGATCGGCAAGTCATCAATCGCATCCGGCGGGTTGTTGTGGCCGATGCTTGCCGGAAGAAGATCGGGGGCTGCCAGCAAAGCCGCCACGGCCTCGGCGTGACGTTCCACCTCAAACCGAGCCCTGATCTCGTCGATGACCCCGGCGACATGGGCCGAGCCTTTGTCCCAATCCTCATCCGGGATCAAGGCCACCCGCCGCTGAAGCTCCCAATCGAGGGGTTTGCCCTGGAGAAAGCCTTGATACCAGTCGCGCCAGAACGACCAACTGATTTCGTCATGGCCGAAGTGCCAATTGAGAAGCTTAAACTGTGTCGAAAATTCTTCTGGTACTTCAGGCGCATCCCAAAGAGGTACTGCCATCAGGCTCTCTGCACCGACGCCCGCCTCAATTTTCTTTGCGTCTAGTGTCACGTTCCCAAAGATCAGCTTATGGATGCCCTCGCTTGCATCGTTCGTAGCTACTGAAACGGCTTGTGTCGCTGATCCAGCGGGTGGCCCTGTTCTGACGGCCCAACGCGTCGGTCTTTTCGCTATCGCCAGAGTCTCTGTTCCGGTGGGGAGTGTTGCGAACGCCGCTGCACTTACCGACAAGGCCGGAACGTACTCGGACAGAGTCGCATTTTCGGCTATCCTTGTCGTCAGCCCGCCAAGTGCGTTGGCGATCAGCCGGAGCTTTTCAGAGGGTCCAAATACTGCAACACTGGCTGTGATCGCGGTGCGGAGGCAAGCTAAAGCAATGTCGCCAAACCGATCAGGTGACGTTGACCCAAGCCCGGGAACTGTGCGCAAAGCTCCTCTCGCCGCGATAGCGACCTGCACATCATTGGTCTGTTCTTCCAGCCAAGATGTGAGGCTTGGTCGGTCGGTGATGGCTGCCATGTCCGGTCCCATTCCCACCAGTAGTTTTGGCCAGATCAGACCCTCCCACAAGCCCCTTCCCGACGTTCCGCAGGCAGGCTATATGCGCCCCATGACCCAGCTTGATCTCATCCGCAATTTCTCCATCGTGGCTCACATCGACCACGGTAAATCCACCCTCGCCGACCGGCTCATCCAGATGACCGGCACGGTGGCTGCGCGCGACATGAAGGCGCAGATGCTGGACAGCATGGATATCGAGCGGGAACGCGGGATCACCATCAAGGCCAACACGGTGCGGATCGAATATCCGGCCAAGGATGGCAAGACCTACATCCTGAACCTGATCGACACCCCCGGCCATGTGGACTTCGCCTATGAGGTCAGCCGGTCGATGCGCGCGGTCGAAGGCTCGCTTTTGGTGGTTGACGCGTCGCAAGGGGTCGAGGCGCAAACTCTGGCCAACGTCTATCAGGCGCTGGACGCAGGGCATGAGATCGTGCCGGTGCTGAACAAGATCGACCTGCCCGCCGCTGAACCTGACCGCATCAAGCAGCAGATCGAGGATGTCATAGGGCTGGATGCCTCTGACGCCATTGCGATTTCGGCCAAGTCGGGGCTGGGGATACCGGATGTGCTGGAGGCCATCGTGACGCGCCTGCCCGCGCCAAAGGGTGACCGCGACGCGCCGTTGAAGGCGATGCTGGTGGACAGCTGGTACGACGCCTACCTCGGCGTGGTCGTGATGATCCGCGTCATGGACGGCGTGGTCAAAAAAGGCGACCGCGTCCGCATGATGCAGACCAACGCGGTCTACGGCATCGACAAGCTGGCGGTGCTGAAACCGCAGATGGTGGATATCGACGAGTTGGGGCCGGGCGAGATCGGCATCCTGACCGGGTCGATCAAGCAGGTCCGCGACACCCGCGTCGGCGATACCATCACCCATGAACGCCGCGGCTGTGACGCGCCGCTGCCCGGCTTCAAACCCGCGCAGCCGGTGGTGTTCTGCGGGTTGTTCCCGGTGGACGCCGCCGATTTCGAGGCTCTGCGCGAAGCGATTGAAAAGCTGTCGCTGAACGATGCGTCGTTTTCTTCGGAAATGGAAACCAGCGCGGCGCTGGGTTTCGGCTTCCGCTGCGGGTTCCTTGGGTTGCTGCACCTTGAGGTGATCCGCGACCGGCTGGAACGCGAATATGACCTCGACCTAATCACCACCGCCCCTTCCGTGGTGTTCAAGCTGCATATGAAAGACGGCGAGGTGCGCGATCTGCACAACCCCGCCGACATGCCCGACCTGACCTTCGTCGACCACATCGACGAGCCGCGGATCAAGGCGACGATCATGGTGCCGGACGAATATCTGGGCGATATCCTGAAACTCTGTCAGGACCGGCGTGGCATCCAGCAGGATCTTTCCTATGCGGGCAGCCGGGCGATGGTGGTCTATGACCTGCCCTTGGCCGAAGTGGTGTTCGATTTCTATGACCGGCTGAAGAGCATCTCCAAGGGCTACGCGTCGTTCGATTATGTGATCAGCGAATACCGCGAGGATTTTCTGGTCAAGATGTCGATCCTGGTGAACGACGAGCCGGTCGATGCCCTGTCGATGATGGTCCACCGTGACAGGGCCGAGATGCGGGGCCGTGCGATGGTGGAAAAACTGAAAGAACTGATCCCCCGCCACATGTTCAAGATCCCGATTCAGGCGGCCATCGGCGCAAGGGTGATCGCCCGCGAAACTCTGTCGGCAATGCGCAAGGACGTGACGGCGAAGTGCTATGGGGGGGATGCCACCCGGAAGAAAAAGCTGCTGGAGAAGCAGAAAGCCGGCAAGAAGAAGATGCGTCAGTTCGGGAAAGTGGAGATTCCGCAGGAGGCGTTTATCTCGGCGTTGAAGATGGATGGGTGAGGCATGGTAAGCTTTTCCCGGCCAATACACACAAAGAGTCGAATCCAAGCGGCTGGGAAAAGAATTGTCAAAGGCTCACCAAGCCTTGACGACACAATTGTTCTTGAGAACTTTCGTGCTTCACATGCGTACATAATCAATACTTTTCAGATGAATGCTCGCCGTCACGCTGCTGCAGTGAAGAATACTGTTGGCCAACGACTCAAGCGGCGCAATACTATCATAGATAAGCTGCGGCGAGAGCCGAGTATGCCACTTCATGCAATGCAAGATATCGCAGGATGTAGGATCATCTTCGACAATCAGGAAGACCTATACAGAGTTAGATTGAGTCTTAGAAACGCGCGCTTTAAACACGAGCGGGTAAATGAACTGGACCGCTACGACTACATTAAATCACCTAAACCCACAGGCTATCGTGGAGTTCACGACGTTTATCAATACTCTGTTTCTAAAGCCCCAAGTTCCAACTGGAACGGCCTTAGGATCGAAATTCAGTTTAGGACTAGAATTCAGCACGCTTGGGCAACAGCTGTTGAAGTTGCGGATCTTATCACTTCAAGTCGAATAAAGTTCAATGACGCAAAGAGCAATTATCTTGAATACTTTCAGCTCGCAAGTGAAATACTCGCACGCGCTCATGAAGACCAGAGGTCCTGCTGCCCTACATTGACTAACGCTGAAGTTGTGCGGCAATTTGAGACGCTCGAAGGCACACTCGGATTGCTAAATTCATTAGATAACTTGCGTGGTACGCGAGACAAACACATAACGTTCCGCCGAAACACACTACTGATCTTCAGATTTGACGTCGAAGATGCGCAGGAAAAGCTAGAAGTTAAGACCTTTGAAACGGTCAGTCGTGCGATCAAAGAGTATGATCGAATGGAAAAGGCGCTTGGTGAGCGTGCAGATATCGTCTTTGTGAGAGGCGAAAGTGAAGAAAGTATCCGAGATGCTTTTAGAAACTACTTCTCTGATGCTAGGGCGTTTGTCGATCTAGTTCGGTCGGGATTGGAAAAGCTTCGATAGCGTTTGGGGACCCTCCTACCCATACGCCCCACCCCCTCGGCGCGACCCGGACCACGACCACAACCAGCCGCCCGTCCTCGATGCGGTAGACGATCCGCCAATCCCCAACACGCACGCGCCAGCAGGCGTAGGGTGGGTGCCAACCCACCCTATCTACCGCAAGTCTCTAAACCCTCAAAACAACCCGTCGCCGCCCTGATCCTGCTCGATCACCTCATCGGCCACCACCGCACCGGCGCCGCCGATCAAAAGCGGGGCGCAGCCGGACAGGACCGCTGTCGTCACCACTGCCGCAAGAACCATCCACACTGTCTTTTGCATTTCCGAAATCCTCCAATGCCCGGGCCAAGCCCGCGCTTCCAGACTGCAGGCTAGCGCGGGGCGGGCGGTCTGCCTACCCCTGCCTCTGCAGGCGTCTAATATCCCGCCTGCGTCTCTTGCGCCTCATCGGTGATCACCGCGCCGGCGGACTGAAGATCGCGGCCCGCGCCTTCGACGGTTTCACAGGCGGCGGTGGCCAGCAGAGCGAGGAGGGGCAGGAGGGTAAGAGTACGGGTCATGCGGCTTTCCTTTTGACAATTGCCATGGCCAACGCCTGAAGGGGCAGCGGGTTCCCGCGTGGCTGATGTGGATCAGCCCGGGCGGAGGCTTTCCCTGCCACACTAGAGGTAACAGGAGGCACCGATGGACAGGCTCAGCATCATCTTAACGCTTATCGTCGGGTCCATGGTGACCGGCGCGCTGATCACTGCGGTGATGACGATGGGCTGGTACTCCTGGCCCGCCATCGGGGGTGCGGCGGCGGTGGGATTTGCGCTGTCGTGGCCCGCCAGCTATCTGATCTCGCGCCGGATCAAGCGCAACGACAAGGGCTGGGATGACACCAAGGTGGACAAGCTGGACGGGATCATCCCGACCCCCGGCGCGCCTGAGGTCTAGCTTGGCGGGATTAACCTGTCGTTAACCTGGAGCCTTCAGACTGGCCGGATGAAAGCATTGGGTCTTATCCTTCTCCTCGCCGCCTGTGCCTCGCCCGCGCCAGAGTTTCTTGGGGCCACGAAAACCGAAGTCGCCCGCGACGGGCGGTCCTATGTGGTGATGCAAAAGAGCGAGCGGGTGGAGGTGATCCGGCTGGGCTATGCCCGACGCGGTGACCATCAGGCGATCCGCGCGGCGATGATCGAACTAATCCCCGAGGTGACGGGATGCACCCTGCGCGAAGCGACTTTGCAGGGCGACAGCGGCGAAATGCGCGGTTCGCTGAACTGTACGGCTTGACAGCGCGGGCCTGTCGGCAAAGAAGGCGGCACCCTGTGGGAGCCCGTGATGAAAGACTTCAGCCGCCGCCTGCCGCATGCGCGCATCGCGGAACTGCCAAACCCGTATTTCGGCAAGGTCCGCGATTGCTATGACCTGCCGGATGGCACACGGCTTTTGATCTCATCCGACCGCATATCGGCCTTTGATCAGATCCTCGCGGTGATCCCGTGGAAAGGGCAGGTGCTGACGCAACTGGCGCGGTATTGGTTTGATCATACGGGCGATATCGCGGCGAACCATGTGGTTTCCTACCCCGATCCGAACGTGGTGTTGGGCAAGCGGGTGACGATCCTGCCGGTCGAGATCGTGGTGCGCGGATATCTGGCAGGGTCCACGTCGACCTCGATCCTGACGCAGTACCGGGCGGGGGTGCGGCGGATGTACGGGCATGATTTCCCGGACGGGCTGCGCGACAATCAGGCGCTGCCGCAGCCGATCATCACGCCGACGTCGAAGGCGTTTGACGGTGGGCATGACGAGCCGCTGACAGTGGACGAGATTTTGGCGCAGGGGTTGCTGACCGCCGCGCAGTGGCAGGAGATTGCGGCGAAGTCGCTGGCGCTGTTTGCGCGCGGGCAAGAGATGGCGGCGACGCGCGGGTTGATCCTGGTGGATACGAAGTACGAATTCGGCACCGATGCGGCGGGTAACATCCTGCTGGCGGATGAGATTCACACTCCGGATTCCAGCCGCTACTGGATCGCCTCCGGCTATGCGGCGGCGTTTGCGGCTGGGGCCCGACCGCCGAGTTTCGACAAGGATGTGATCCGGTCCTGGGTGGTGGCGCGTTGCGATCCCTACAAGGACCCGATCCCGGAAATTCCCGCGGACATGATCGAGAAAACCGCGCAGGTCTACATCGACGCCTATGAGGCGATCACCGGGAAAACCTTCGTTCCGGACACCAGCGGCGACACACCTCTGGGGCGCATCCGGGCCAATCTGTTGGGCTATTTCGCCGGCTGACGGTGGCGCTTAGATTTGCGCTAACACGGACGCGTGCAGTAAGGTTCGTCCGAACTTGGAGGACGCGACCATGATTCTCAGCTGCGGCGAAGCCCTGATCGACATGCTTCCCCGGACCAGCCCGGCGGGGGAGCCGTGCTTTGCTCCTTATGCGGGCGGGGCGGTGATGAACACGGCGATTGCGCTGGCGCGGCTGGGGTCGGCCTCATCCTTCCTGACCGGGTTGTCATCGGATCTGATGGGCGATGTGCTGCGCGACACGCTGAAGGCGTCGAATGTGAACCTTGACCACGCGGTGCTGTCGGACAGGCCGACGACATTGGCCTTTGTAAAGCTGACGAATGGCCATGCGAGCTACTTCTTTTACGATGAGAACACCGCAGGCCGGATGATGACGCCTGCTGATATGCCCGTGCTTCCGACGTCGATCAAAGCCTATTTCACCGGTGGTATCTGGCTGGCGGTGGAACCCTGCGGCACGGCGCTTGAGGCGTTGATGGCGCGGGAGGCGGGGGCCCGGGTGACGATGATCGACCCCAATGTGCGGCCCAGTTTCGTGCGGGACCGGGCGGCCTACACGGCGCGGGTCGACCGGATGATCGGGCTGGCGGATATCGTGAAGCTGTCGGATGAGGATGCCGAGTGGCTGTATGGCACCACCGATCCGCAGGCTGTGCTGGCAAAAGGTGCCAAGGTGGTGCTGGTGACGGAGGGGTCGAAGGGCGCGACGGCCTACACGGCGCGGGGGGCGGTGCAGGTGGCGGCCCCGAAGATCACGGTGGCGGATACAGTGGGCGCGGGGGATACGTTCAACGCGGGGTTCCTGGCGTCGCTGGACCGGCAGGGGCTGCTGTCGAAGGCGCAGGTGGCGGACCTGTCGGATGAGGCGCTGCGGGCGGCGCTTTCGCTGGGTGCCCGCGCGGCGGCGATCACCTGTTCGCGTCCGGGGGCGAACCCGCCCTGGGCGCACGAATTGTGAGAGCGGTCGTTCAGCGCGTGACTGAGGCTTCGGTTTCGGTGGGCGGTGAGGTCGTCGGCGCGGTGGGTGCGGGGTTTCTGATCCTGATCTGCGCGATGGCCGGGGATGGCGAGGCGGAGTCTGCAAGGCTGGCCGCGAAGATCGCAAAGCTGCGGGTGTTTCGCGATACGGGGGGCAAGATGAACCTGTCGGTCCGCGATATTCAGGGTGCGGCCCTGGTGGTAAGCCAGTTCACGCTTGCGGCGGACCTGCGGGGCAACCGGCCGGGCTTTTCAACAGCGGCGGCACCTGATCTGGGGGAAAGACTGTACAATCACTTCACTGATTGTCTGCGGGCCGAGGGCGTGCCGGTAGCCAACGGTCGGTTCGGTGCAGACATGGCGGTGCGCCTGACAAATGACGGGCCGGTGACCATCTGGATGGACACCGATCAGATTTGACCGTCAGTTGAACGGGTTGCCCGGCGATTGATCATTGATCACTTCTCCGCATTCGATCAGCGCGTCGATTGAGGCGCGCGACCCGGCAAGCGAGTAGTTCTGCACATCCGACCCGTCATCCGAACGCAGGTAAAGCCGGGTGCCCTTTGCCACTTCGACGATGAAGTTGATCCCGGCCTGACTGTCGGGCAGGTAGAACAGCACCGAGTTCTCGTACAGTTCGGCGTTGGTCAGGTCCCACGGCGCGCGGCGGTCGATCTGCACCTCCAGGTTAGCAGTGGTGCCTTCCTCGAACTGCTAGGCGGTGGAGTAGAACTGAAGCTGCACGGAATCGTCCGGGAACGTCCAGATCGAGAAGCTTTCCCCCGGTGCGGTGACCTGCGCCACGCAACCAAGCGAGCCGTCGTCCCAGCCGACGACCTCGACCTGCCAGTGCTTGTGCGAAAACAGCACTTCTGATTGCTGCGCGTCCGCAGCCCCGGTCAGCCAGACCATTGCGGCTGCCGCCGTTCCAATCCGCAAAATCATCGACCCAACCCCGATTGACCATCCCTTAACCGCTTTTCGCGCCAGAATGCGATTCAGGCAAATGAAACTTGCCGTTATGTTGCGGACAGTGGGAGGTCATCTTTGCCTCAGGCGGCCCAATCCCAGGGGTTGTTGAACTGACCCAGAACGCTGCTGACCTTGTCGTCTTCGACCGGCCCGGTCTTTTGCAGCCGCGCCACCAGCCCGCGCTTCTTGTCCTCGACGACCGACGCAACATTGGCCGGGATGCCCGCTTCGGCCAGCGCCTCGTTATAGATGCGGGTGATGGCCATTCGCCGCAGGTCGGGCTTGAACACCTTGCCAACGGCGGTTTTCGGCAGTTCCGGCAGCACTTCGATATACTTCGGCTGGGCGGCGCGTTCGTTGATGTGTCGGGTCGCGTAGGACATCAGGTCATCGACGGTGGCGCTGGCCCCGCCGATAAGTTCCACATAGGCAGCCGGCAGTTCGCCCGCATGTGCGTCGGGCTGGCCGATGGCACCGACGAAGGCGACGGATTCGTGCCCCATCAGGGCCTCTTCGATCAGGGCAGGGTCGATATTGTGGCCACCGCGAATGATCAGGTCCTTGGCGCGACCGGTGATGAACAGATAGCCGTCACCGTCCAGCCGCCCAAGATCGCCTGTTTTCAGGAACCGGCCATCGGCGAACAGTTCGCGGTTCTTGTCGGCCTCGGTGTAGGTGGAGCCTTCGAACACGCCGGGGCTGGAAACGCAAATCTCGCCCACCTCATCGACCGCGCAGTCGCGGTAGCCGATAGCCCCTTGCGTGGTCAGGATACGAACCTGCGTATGCGGGAACGGCAAACCGACCGAGCCGATCTTCTTGCTGCCACCGGGAGGGTTGATGGCGACTAGGCAGGTGCATTCCGTCAACCCGTAGCCTTCGATGATCTGCACGCCGGTGGCTTTCTCGAACCGGTTGAACAGCTCGATCGGCAGGGGGGCCGACCCGGAGATGGCGTTGCGCAGGGTGGAGACATCGGCATTGATCGGGCGCTGCATCAGAGCCGAAAGGGCGGTGGGGACTGTGATCAGGTAGGTCACCTTCCAGCGTTCGATCAGCTTCCACAGGTTGTCCATCACCCCTTCGCCTCGGTAGCCCTGCGGTGTGGGGAACACGACATGCGCGCCGGCAGCGATCATCGACATCATCACTGGGTAGGCGGCAAGCACGTGGAACAAAGGCAACGGGCACAGCAGGACGTCGCTTTCCTTGAACAGCAGGCGCGACCCGATCCAGCCGTTGTAGACCATGCCCGACACCTTGTGCTGGGCAACCTTGGGCATTCCCGTCGTCCCGCCGGTATGGAAATAGGCGGCGACGCGGTCTTCGGTGATGTCGGTGAAATCCAGCCGGTCGGCACGGTGGCGGGCCATCTCGGCGCGGAAATCCTTGCTGTCGGCGGTATGACTGATCGGGTTTTTGGGCCGGATCAGCGGCACGATGAATTTCTTCACGCCGGACAGGTAGCGCACAAGGTCCACCTCCAGCACGGTTTTGACGCTGGGGGCAAATTTCACCGCCTCGGCCACCTTCTGCGGCAGGTCGGTCTTGGGGAAGGCTTTCAGGGTGACGACGACTTTCGCCTTGGTTTCCCGCAGGATGGCGCTGATCTGTTCTGCCTCCAGCAGTGGGTTGATCGGGTTGACGATCCCTGCGACGGCCCCGGCCATCAGGGTGATCGCGGTTTCCATCGAATTGGGCATGATGTAGGCGACGACATCCTTTTCCCCGACGCCGAGCGCGCGGAAAAGGTTGGCCGCCTGCGTGACCTGACCATGCAGTTCGGACCAGGTGACGGTTTCGGCTTTGGTGGCGGGGCCAGAGAGCAACTGGAAACTGATGGCGGGGCGCGAGCCATGCGCATCGCGGGCGCGAGTGACGAATTCGTACATCGAGCGCGCCAGATCGCGGTCGACCCAAGGCATTTCCGCCTCGATGGCCTTCAGGTCCGCAAGGTTTGCGAAAGCGTTCATGGTATCCTCCCCTGTCTGCCCGCTTTTGCCGCGGGCTTCAGGCGAGGATGCGGTGCGGCGCGCGGTTTGCCAAGCCGGTTTGTCAGACTGCTGCGGCGGGGGGACGTGACGTCAGGCCCGGATCAGACGGTACCGTCGGTGAATTGCAGCCGGGCGAGGCGGGCATAAAGGCCACCCTCGGCGACCAGCGCGTCATGGGTGCCAATGGCCGCAATCTGGCCCTTGTCAAAGACGACGATCCGGTCGGCCCGTTTCACGGTGGCAAGGCGGTGGGCAACGACGATGGTGGTGCGCCCTTCGGACAGCCGCTCGACCGCGGCCTGCACGGCACGTTCGCTTTCGGCATCCAGCGCAGAGGTGGCTTCGTCAAGCAGCAGCAGTCTTGCGTCGCGCAGAATGGCACGGGCAATGGCGACGCGCTGTTTCTGGCCGCCGGACAACATCACGCCGCGTTCCCCCAGATAGCTGTCGTATCCTTGCGGCAGCGCGGCGAGGAAATCATGCGCGGCGGCGGCGCGGGCTGCCTCTTCGACCTCGGCATCTGTCGCCTCGGGGCGGCCAAAGCGGATGTTTTCGCGGGCGGAGGTGGCGAAGATGACAGGGTCCTGGGGAACAAGGGCAATGGCGGCACGGAAATCGGCGCGGGCCATCGCGGGAAGCGGGATGCCGTCGAGGGTGATGCGGCCGGACTGCGGATCATAAAAGCGCATCAGCAGTTGCAGGATGGTGGTTTTGCCGGCGCCGGAGGGGCCGACGAGGGCCACGGTTTCACCGGGCCGTACCGTCAGGCTGATCCCGTTCAGCGCCGAGGTTTCGGGGCGCGCAGGGTAGCGGAACGTGACGTTGTCAAAGGCGATCTCGCCGCGTACCGGGCGGGGCAGGGGAACCGGCTTTGCCGGGTCTTGCACCGGATCGTCGGTGTGCAGCAGTTCCACCAGCCGTTCGGTCGCCCCGGCGGCGCGCTGCAGTTCGCCCCAGATTTCGGACAAGGCGCCAACGGCCCCCGCGACCATCACGGCGTAGATGACGAACTGGATCAACTCGCCGACGCTCATCACCTCGGCACGGACGTCGCGGGCACCGATCCACAGCACGCCGACGATGCCGGTGAAGGTCAGGAAAATCACGATCACCGTCATCACCGCGCGGGTGCCGATCCGGGTTTTCGCCGATTGAAAGGCCTTTTCGGTCACGGACG
Source organism: Paracoccaceae bacterium (assembly GCA_031415015.1). GTDB lineage: Bacteria > Pseudomonadota > Alphaproteobacteria > Rhodobacterales > Rhodobacteraceae > JAUYQR01. The sequence continues at coordinate 11,678 of JANOQT010000097.1, read as the reverse complement.
CGAACGCGCCGCGGGTCTGGGGTTCATGGGTAAACGCCTGGACGGTCTGCACTGAGGACAGCGCTTCGGACGCGGAACCGGAGGATGAGGCGATCCAGTCCTGATTTTCTTTCGACAACTGCCGCAGCCGGCGGCCCAGCACGATGATCGGCACCACGATGGCCGGCACGATCAGCAGGACAAGGCCGGTCAGTTTGGCTGACGTCAGGAACAAAAGGACCAGCCCGCCGAACAGCATCAGCACGTTGCGCAGCGCGACCGAGACGCTGGAGCCGATGACCGACAGGATCAGAGTGGTGTCGGTGGTGATGCGGCTGAGCACCTCGCCGGTCATGATACGCTCGAAAAAGGCGGGGCTCATGCCGAGGACGCGGTCAAAGAGGGCACGGCGGATATCGGCCACCACGCGTTCGCCAAGCCGGGTGACGAGGTAGTAGCGCAGGCCGGTTCCGAAAGCCAAGAGGCCGGCAATCGCAAGAGCACCCGCGAAATACTGATCGAGCAGGGCGAAGTTGCTGGTGTTGAAGCCGTCAACCACCCGGCGCACGGCCAGCGGCAGGATCAGACTGACCCCCGCCGTCAGCACAAGCGCCATCAGCGCCAGCACGGTGATCAGGCGGTAAGGTCGCATGAACGGTACCAGACCCCGCAACGCGCCGACCTGTTTTGACTTCGGGCGGTCGTCGATTGCGCCAGTCGTATCTGTCATCTGCCTGTCCCATTCCCCTGCGGCTTTTGATTTATGCGCTGGCGTCGTCCGCCACAAGCGCCGCGTTTGTCGCGCAACCGGCGGTGATCTTGTGGAACCCCCTGCCCGCAAGCGGGCAGCGGGTGAGACTTTCATGTCGCCGGCGCGGCCAGGGCCGCTTGGCTCCGGATTCTTGAGTATCTTGGAAAAAAGCAAATCTGATGCGCGGGATTGTGGAGCGGTCCTCAGTGGCCCTTTCCTATGGCGACACGGCATGCCACGGTGCTGTTCACCGACCGGGAGCCCCTGCTGATGCCGCAGCGCAAGGCCGTGATCTTCGATGCCTATGGCACGTTGTTTGACGTGGGCGGCGCGGCGCGTCTGGCGGCGTCGGAACCCGGCGGTGGGGGCCTTGGCAATGGTTGGGCGCGGCTGGCGGATGTCTGGCGGCGCAAGCAGTTGGAATACTGCTGGCTGCGCACCTTGATGGGTGCGCATGCCGACTTTGCAGAGGTGACCGCGGAGGCCCTTGATTGGGCGATGGAAGCGGAGGGGCTGCGCGACCCGGTGCTCAGATCGCGGCTGCTGGCGCTGTATCAGCGGCTGCCGCCCTATGCCGAAGTGGCCGGCGTGCTGGCCACGTTGAAGGCACGAGGCTTGCGACTGGCGATCCTGTCGAATGGCACGCCGGCCATGCTTGCCGAGGCCACCCAGGCGGCGGGGATAAAGGACGTTATCGAAATGGTGTTGTCTGTCGAAGAGGTCGGGCGCTACAAACCCGCGGCGGAAGTTTATGGTCTGGTCGAGGCGCGGATGGGCGTGCCACGCGACCGGGTGCTGTTTGTGTCGTCGAATGGTTGGGATGTCGCGGGGGCGGCGCGGTTCGGCTTTGCCACCGTCTGGGTGAACCGAAGCGGGTTGCCGATAGACCGGCTGCCGCACGGGCCCAAGCACATCATCCCGAACCTGACGCATCTGCCGGTGATCGCATGACGCGTTTTGCCGCAGCCGACGGGTGCCTGCTGGCCTACCGTGACGAGGGCGAAGGGCTGCCGCTTTTGTGCCTTGCCGGGCTGACCCGAACGATGGCCGATTTCGAGTATCTGGTTCCGCACCTGCCACCCCTGCGGCTGATCCGCATGGATTACCGGGGGCGCGGCGAGAGCGGCCGGAGCGGGGCGGAAACCTACACGGTTGCGCAGGAGGGCCGCGACGCGCTGGCGCTGCTGGATCATCTGGGGGTGGCGCGGGCGGCCATTCTGGGCACCTCGCGCGGGGGATTGATCGGGATGATGCTGGGGGCGGTGGCGCCTGAACGGGTGCTTGGGCTGTGCCTGAACGATGTCGGGCCCGAAATTGCCCGGCCGGGGCTGGAGCGGATCTTCGACTATGTCGGGCGCAATCCGGCGGGCGGGAGCTATGCGGGCTTTGCCAGACTGCTGGCACGAAGCCCCGGCTTTGACGCGGTGCCCGACAGTCGATGGCTTGAGGAGGCGCGGAAGCTGGCGGTCGAGACGCCGGAGGGTCTGCGACTGCGCTATGATCCGGCACTGCGCGAGGCGTTTCTGAAGGCCTTTGAGGGGCCACCAGTGGATTTGTGGCCGATGTTCGATGCCCTTGCAGCGTTGCCTTTGGCGCTGATCCGGGGCGCGAACTCGGATCTTTTGACCGCGGAGACAGCGGCGGAAATGAAGCGTCGTCGGCCCGACATGATCTTTGCCGAGGTGCCGGGGCGGGCGCATATCCCCTTTCTGGATGAACCCGAATCGGTAGCAGCGGTGCGGGCGTTCATCGGGGCGCTGGGATGACCGACATCGCGCTCATTGAGGCGGCGGCGGTGCGGCAGCGGGGCCATGTTTTGGTGACGCCTCTGTTGAACGCCCCGCTGCTGGACCGGATTGCCGGGCGGCGGGTGTTTGTGAAAGCGGAATGCCTGCAACGCACCGGCAGCTTCAAGTTTCGCGGCGGCTGGGCGGCGGTGTCGGCACTGGGTCCGGAGGCGAGGGCGCGAGGGGTCATCGCGTTCTCTTCCGGCAATCATGCGCAGGGGGTGGCGCTGGCGGCGGCGCGACACGGAGCACCGTGCGTTATTCTGATGCCGTCGGACGCCCCTGCGGTGAAGATCGCCAACACCCGGGCTTACGGCGCGGAGGTGGTGCTTTACGAGCGCGGGTCTGACCGCGATGCGCTTGGCGCAGGGCTGGCGGCGGCGCGGCAGCTAACGCTTATCCGGCCCTATGACGAGCCTGAGGTGATTGCCGGGCAGGGAACGGTCGGGCTTGAGATTGCCGCACAGGCGGCTGAGGCAGGGATTGTCGAGGCAGAGGTGCTGGTCTGCTGTGGCGGGGGCGGGTTGTCCACCGGGGTGGCGCTGGCCTTGCAGGCGCGGGCACCGAAGATGACGGTGCGCACGGTGGAACCTGCCGGGTTCGACGACATGGCGCGGTCACTTGCTGCGGGGCAAAGGGTGGCCAATCCGGCGGCAACCGGATCGATCTGTGATGCCATCCTGACGCCGACGCCGGGGGAACTGACCTTTCCGGTATTGCAACGGTTGGCCGGTGCGGGTCTTGCGGTGACGGATGAAGAGGCGTTGCGTGCGATGGTGCTGGCGTTTTCGCACCTTCGGCTGGTGCTTGAACCGGGCGGCGCGGTGGCGCTTGCGGCGGGCATGTTCCGCGACGGGTTGGGGGAGACAGTGATCTGCACGGCATCTGGTGGCAACGTGGACCCAGCCCTGTTCCGCGCGGCGCTGGAGCGTTTTGGATAGGCCATGGCACTGATTTATCTGGATGATCTGCGGTTGAATGTAGCAGTCGAGGGGCCTGCGGCTGCCCCGCCTGTGGTCTTGATCCATGGCCTTGGAGCCGACCTGACCCTGTGGGATGGCGTCGTGGCGCAACTGCCGGGGGTGCGTCTGTTGCGGTATGATCTGCGTGGACACGGGCGGTCAGATGCGCCGCCAGGGCCTTACACGATGGGTGGGCTGATCCGTGACTGCGAGCGGGTTCTGGAGCATTTCGGCCTGCGCGATGCGGTGGTTGTAGGTATCTCGGCGGCTGGGCTGGTGGCGCAAGGGCTGGCAGTCAAGCGGCTTGATCTGGTGCGCGGGCTGGTTCTGTCGAACACCGCAACCCGGATCGCGACGGCGGAGATCTGGGCCGAGAGGGTAGCCTTCGTGCGCGCCAATGGGGTGGGCGCGATCGTTGATCCGGCGATGGAACAGACCTTCGGGCGGCACTGGCGCGCGGCAGTCGGGATGCCTTTGGTGCGGGCAATGCTGGAAGCAACGGACCCGGAGGGCTGGATGGGCGTGGCGGCAGCGGTGGCGGGCAGTGATTTCTACCAGACAACGGCGACATTGACCCTGCCGACGCTGGTGCTGGCTGGGTCAGAGGACGCGGCCACCCCGCCCGACATGCAGCGCGAACTGGTGGAGTTGATCCTTGGCGCAGAGTTTCACCTGATCCGCCGGGCGGGACATTTGCCGCCCGTGGACCAGCCAGCGGCTTTCGCCGCTGCGTTGACCGGGTTTCTGCGGCGGATCGGGCATGTCTGACATCTTGCTGATCCATGGCTCCTGCCACGGCGCTTGGTGCTGGGAAGCGGTGATTCCGGCGCTGGCCGCGCGCGGCCACCGCGCCCGCGCCATTGACCTGCCGGGCCGCAATGGCAGTGCGGTGACGCTGGGCGACTACGCCGCCGCAATCCTTGGCGCGTTGGACGGACCAACCGTGGTTGTGGGGCATTCCGCGGGGGGCTATGCGATCACTGCAGCGGCAGAGCAGGATGCCTCGCGGATTTCCGGGCTGGTCAATCTGTGCGCCTACGTGCCGCGGACGGGGATCAGTCTGGCGGACATGCGCCGCGCCGGACCGCGCCAACCTCTGCGCCCTGCAATCCGGGTGGCAGCGGACGGCTACAGCTTTGCATTCGATCCGGCACTGGCGCGTGACCTGCTGTATCACGATTGCCCGCAAGCGGTTGCCAGCGCTGCCGTGACGCGACTTTGCTCTGAACCAGTCGGCCCGCAAGAGACGCCCCTTACCCTGCGGGCTTCGCTTGATGTACCGCGCCACTACATCCGTTGCACGGAAGACCGTGCCATCCCGCCGGAGTATCAGACCGTCATGTCCGCCGTGCTTCCGCCAGACGCCGTGTCAGATCTGGCCACCGGGCATTCGCCTTTCTTCGCCGCACCTGAGCGGTTGGCCGAAATGCTTGCACAAATCATGCGAACCATGTGACGGATGCTGGCATCGCCAGCCTCCTAATTGATCTTTTCGAAAGTACGCAAGTCCAGCCCCCGACTCGCCCTTGCCTTCATCCTTTGTACCGTGACGCTGGACGCCATCGGCATCGGCGTGATCTTTCCGGTGATGCCCGACCTTATCCAGGAGGTGACGGGACTGACCCTGTCCGAAGCGGCGCTGTGGGGAGGCACGCTGGCCACTTCCTTTGCGGTGATGCAGTTTCTGTTCGGTCCGGTCATCGGGGCGCTGTCTGACCGGTTTGGGCGTCGCCCGGTGCTGCTGCTGTCCTTGCTGGTGATGGGTCTGGATTATCTGGTGATGGCGGTGGCACCGACGATCTGGCTGTTGCTGATTGCGCGCATCATTGCAGGAATCACGGCGGCAACCTACGCCACAGCGACGGCGTTCATTGCCGATATCACCCCGCCAGACCAGCGCGGCAGCCGGTTCGGCCTGATCGGCGCGGGCTTCGGAGTGGGCTTCGTGCTGGGTCCGCTGATCGGTGGGTTGCTGGCCGGCATCGACACCCGCGCACCGTTCTATGCAGCTGCGGCGCTGGCGCTTGCGAACCTGATCTTCGGCTATTTCGTACTGCCCGAAACGGTGACCGACGCCACCCGGCGGCCCTTTAATCTGGCCCGTGCCAACCCGCTTGGCGCGCTTCGCGCTGTCACCCGTCTGCCGGGGGTGCGGTTGACGCTGGCCTGTTTCCTGATCCTCGGCGTTGCGATGAACGTCTACCCGTCGGTCTGGGCCTATTACGGTCAGGCGCGCTTTGGATGGGACAACACGATGGTCGGCGTTTCGCTGGCGGTCTATGGGATATCCTTTGCAGTGGGGCAGGCCCTGCTGGTCGGCCCCCTGATCCGTCGCTTTGGCGAGCATCGGGCGGCGCATTACGGCATGTGGGTTGACGTGATCACGCTGGCGGGGCTTGGGATCGTCACCTCGCCCGTGGTGGCGCTGGCGCTGACGCCGGTAACGGCGCTGGGCGGCGTGGTCACACCTGCGCTTCAGGCGCTGGCATCCCGTTCGGCCCCGGCCAATGCGCAGGGCGAGTTGCAGGGAGTGCTCTCCAGTCTGAATGCCATTGCAATGATCACGTCGCCCCTGGTCATGACGGCAACCTTTTCAACCTTCACGCGGCCCGATGCACCGGTCTTTGCCCCCGGCGCGCCGTTCCTGCTGGCGTCCGGTCTGATGCTGTGCTGCCTTGCGCTACATGTCTTCGGCCCAAGGCTGAGACCCGGTCCGTCTGCCGGAACCGGCATCTGAGGTCGTAATCAGTAAAGCCAATTCTGTACTGATCTTTAGCTTGCTCTTTTAAGAAACACTCCACGGGGGTGCGGGTGAAACCCCCGCCTCCCTCAGCCAAGGGCGGGCGCGATGAAACTGAAAGACCTGGAAATCTTCGTCGTTGCTCCACCCTTTCCAGGCTGGGGCGGGCGCTACTGGATCTTTCCGAAACTGACGACGGACGATGGCATCGTGGGGTATGGCGAGTGCTATGCTTCCACTGTCGGGCCAAAGGCGATGCTGGCGGTGATCGAGGATGTGTTTTCCCGCCATATGGCAGGGGAAAACCCGGAAAACATCGAACTGATGTTCCGCCGCGCCTATTCCTCCGGCTTTACCCAACGCCCGGACCCCACGGTTATGGGCGCGTTCTCGGGGCTGGAGATCGCTTGTTGGGACATTCTGGGCAAGGCGCGTAACCGCCCGGTGTGGGCGCTGCTTGGCGGCAAGATGAACGAACGCATCCGCAGCTACACCTACCTTTACCCCGAACCCGGCAAAGAAAGCGCCGAATTCTGGGTGTCGCCTGACGCTGCTGCCGAAGCCGCGCTGCGCTTTGTCGATCTGGGCTTCACGGCGGTCAAGTTTGACCCGGCCGGGCCATACACCATCCGCGGTGGGCATGAACCTGCGATGTCGGACATCACCCGGTCGGTGGCGTTCTGCAAGGCGATCCGCGCGGCGGTGGGGGACAGGGCTGATCTTCTGTTCGGCACGCACGGCCAGTTCACCACACCGGGGGCGATTCGTCTGGGACAAGCGTTGGAACCGTACACCCCGCTTTGGTACGAAGAACCGATCCCGCCGGACAACCTGCTGGAATTCGCCGAGGTGGCCCGGCATGTGCGCGTGCCGCTGGCGACGGGTGAGAGGATGACCACCAAGGCCGAGTTTGGCACCCTGCTCCGCGCGGGTGGGGTCAAGATCCTGCAACCAGCGCTGGGCCGCGTGGGTGGCATCTGGGAGGCAAAGAAGATCGCGGCGATGGCCGAAGTGTTCAACGCCGAAATGGCACCGCATCTTTACGCAGGCCCGGTGGAATGGGCGGCGAACGTGCATTTTGCGGCCTCGATCCCAAACCTGTTGATGGCAGAAACGATCGAGACCGGCGGGGCGTTCCATCAGCGGCTGATCCGGAACTCGATTGTCTGGGAGGACGGCTATATCCTGCCGCCTGACGGCCCCGGCCTTGGCATCGACTTTGACGAGGATGTTGCCCGCGCGCACCCCTATACCGGCACAGGTCTGCATCTGGAGATGCAGGAGGCCCCCTGCGACTATCGCCACGGCAACCGGTTTGAGGGCGGGGCACCGACAGCCAGGACCTGACGGTGACGCAGTCCCGTGGCAACGCCGTCCGAGCGGGGCTCGATGCCCCCGAGGACGGCTTCCCTTTGCGGAAAGTGGCGGGCCCAGAAGGACTCGAACCCTCAACCTCGGACTTAGAAGGTCCTTGCTCTATCCAGTTGAGCTATGAGCCCGCACCGCGCCCTTTTGCGGCAGGCGTGACAATCACGCAAGTTCCTTTGTCATGTATACGGAATTCGGATCGACGGTGTAACCCTCGAACGGGCCGCACTTTGTGAAGCCGGCCTTTTCATACAGGCGGCGGGCGGGCAAGAACATGGTCTGCGAGCCGGTTTCCAGACTTAGCCGCGTCAGGCCGGCCTGGCGGGCTTCGGCGATCAGATGGTCAAGCATACGGCGCGACAGGCCGCGCCCGCGCGCCTCATGCAGCACATGCATCGACTTTATCTCGGCATGGGCGGGGTCGATCCGTTTGAACGCCCCCATGGCCACGGCCTCCCCGTCGATCCGCAACACATAAAAGGCGATGTGCGGTTGGTCCAACGTACCCGCGTCCATCATGTGGATGCTTTCCACCGGCGTATCTGCATGCATGTCCAGCGTGTGCCGCTGCATCAGCAGCGCCAGATCGGCCCCAAGCGGGCTTTCTTTCCGGATGGTGATCACGGTCAGTGCGTCCAGGCACCCTTGCGGTCGGTGGCGAAGTTTTCGCCGTAACCGCGCGGTCGCAGGATCGGCTTGCGGGCCTTTGGCTCCATCACGTCAAAGGCAATGCCACGGTCAGTCGCATAGGCCTCTGCCGCCTCGCGGCTGTCAAAGCGCAGCCGGACCTGTGCCTGTGTGTCGTCGGAAGAGGTCCAGCCCATAAGGGGGTCAACCTCGCGCGCAGAGGCCGGGGCGAATTCCAGCACCCAGCCCTGGGTTTTGGCGGTACCGGACTGCATGGCAGTTCGGGCTGGCTGAAAGATGCGGGCGCGCATGGGAACCTCCGGGAGTTTGAAGCTTTATTCCGAAGGCTGCGGCAAATCACAAGCGGCAGTTTCTGGCAATGGCCAAGAAGCGTGCAAAGGACTGTCGGCTGGCACTCGGGGAGTGTGGGTGGGGTGTGGTGAGGCCAGCCGACAGCGATAGTTGCTGCTTGCAAGCAAATCCTGCCGCAAGACAGATTGCATTTCAACCAAAAGATGCAGGCTTTCAGAGAAAGATCGCTAAAATTGTGCCGAATTTTCAATTCCGAGCCACGCGTTTCACGCGCGGCGCGATAACTTAAGGATCAGATACCGGTTGTAGAGGATGAAATTCGCACTGTTGCGGCTGGTTTCATTCAGCCGCTGCAACAGATTTTTCCGCCGTTTGGCCGACAGGAAAAGCCGGATCACCCGCGTCATCACCCAGTTTACAAGGGGTTTTTTCGCTTTGATCTCGGCGGCAGTGCGCGTCAGGCCCACCCCCAGGACGTTATAAAGGCCCTGTTCCAGATCGACCGACGGGGCGACCGCCTCGGTGATGTCCTCCTCGGACACCAGGTCGAACGGGGTGGACAGCAGCGCGGCGCGAAACGACGACAGCCTATGTCCGCCCCCCGGTTGCGGCCCGTGTTCTTCACGTCCCAGATAGGAATCGGTGCGAAAGCAGTCGGCAATCAGGACCTGGCCATTGGCGGACAGCAGTTCCGCGCATTTCGGCAGACTGGTCATCACCGGAATATACTGAAAGCTTTCGGAAAACAGGCAAAGATCAAAGATCTCGTGGCCGTCATAGTCCTCAAACGTGCATTCATGCACACGAGCCTCGGGGGCGTTGCGGCGGCAGAGGTCGGCCAGGTAGGCGGATGGCACCACGATATCGACGGCGTGGCCAAGGGCGATCAGCTTTTTTGCCGTCTCGCCCGCGCCGCCGCCGATGTCCAGAATGCGCAGCGGGCCATCCGGAAGGTCGGCCAGAAGGTGCGCCGTGTAGGCATCCTGCGCGGCGCGAAGGTTGCCCGCAGTCACCTCAAGCCCCGTCCACAGCCCGTAGTGAAGGTTTTCAGCCCCGGTGAGCCAGCGGATCAGCGCCAGCCCGGTGTCGAGGCCCACGGCCCGCGTGTCGATCTTTTCTGCCATCACCTGTCACCCCTATGGATGAATTAGCCGGTCTTCCCTCTATCGGCAACGGTTTCGCTGAATTTGGCGGATCATGGCTTGTAAAGGAACAAAAACAGATCAACTTTGATAGGCCCTGAATCAATTGCCGGAGGGGAAGATGCCCCACAATAACACGAACAGTCTGGCTGAGCGCCCCGAAGTGCTGGCCCGTCCAAAGCTTGAGGGCGGGCAGCGTTTCGTGCTGTCCACCCCGTTCCAGCCGGCGGGCGATCAGCCAACGGCGATTGCTGAACTGGTGGCTGGGGTGCAGGCGGGTGAGCGGGATCAGGTGCTGCTGGGGGCCACGGGTACCGGCAAGACTTTCACCATGGCAAAGATCATCGAACAGACCCAGCGCCCGGCGATCATCCTCGCGCCGAACAAGACCCTTGCCGCGCAGTTGTATGGCGAGTTCAAGGGCTTCTTCCCCGACAACGCGGTGGAGTATTTCGTCAGCTATTACGATTACTACCAACCCGAAGCCTATGTGGCGCGGACCGATACCTATATCGAGAAGGAATCGCAGATCAACGAACAGATCGACCGGATGCGCCACTCGGCCACCCGTTCGCTTTTGGAACGCGACGATGTGATCATCGTGGCGTCGGTGTCCTGCATTTACGGTATCGGGTCGGTGGAAACCTATTCGGCAATGACGCAGGATCTGGTCACCGGCGGCAGTTATGACCAGCGCAAGATGATGGCCGAACTGGTGGCGCAGCAATACAAACGACTGGAAACCTCGTTCCAGCGCGGCGCATTCCGGGTGCGCGGCGACAGTCTGGAAGTGTGGCCCGCCCACCTTGAAGACCGTGCCTGGCGGTTTTCATTCTTTGGCGAAGAGCTTGAGAGCATTGTGGAGTTTGATCCCCTAACGGGTGCCAAGACTGACAGTTTCAAGCAAATCCGCATCTATGCCAACAGCCACTACGTCACGCCGCGCCCGACGCTGCAGCAGGCCTCCAAGGGTATCAAGGCCGAACTTGCCTTGCGGCTGGAGCAACTGATCGCCGAGGGCAAATTGGTGGAGGCACAGCGGCTGGAACAGCGCTGCACTTTCGACCTGGAGATGCTGGAGGCGACCGGATCCTGCGCCGGGATCGAGAACTACTCGCGCTATCTGACGGGCCGCGCGCCGGGCGAGCCGCCACCGACGCTGTTCGAATTCATACCCGACAATGCCATTGTTTTCGCAGACGAATCCCACGTTTCCGTCCCCCAGATCGGCGGCATGTACAAGGGCGACTTCCGGCGCAAGATGACGCTGGCGGAACACGGGTTCCGGCTGCCGTCGTGCATGGACAACCGGCCTTTGAAGTTCGAGGAGTGGGATGCGATGCGGCCGCAGACCGTCTTCGTCTCGGCCACCCCGGCGGCGTGGGAACTGGAACAGACCGGTGGCGTATTTACCGAACAGGTGATCCGCCCGACCGGGCTTGTCGACCCGCAGATCGAGATTCGCCCGGTCGAGATGCAGGTCGATGATCTGCTGGACGAAATCCGCCGCGTCGCTTTGCAGGGCCTGCGCGTGCTGGTCACCACCCTTACCAAGCGGATGGCCGAAGACCTGACCGAGTATTTCCACGAACAGGGTATCCGCATCCGCTATATGCACAGCGACATCGACACCATCGAGCGCATTGAAATCCTGCGCGATTTGCGGCTGGGGGCGTTTGATGTGCTGGTCGGGATCAACCTGCTGCGGGAGGGGTTGGACATTCCGGAATGCGGGCTGGTCGCCATTCTGGACGCCGACAAGGAAGGCTTTCTGCGGTCGGAAACCAGCCTGATCCAGACCATCGGGCGGGCGGCTCGCAACTCGGATGGCCGGGTGATCATGTATGCCGACCGGATCACCGGGTCGATGGAGCGCGCGATTGGCGAGACGACCCGGCGGCGGGAAAAGCAGGTGGCCTACAACACCCTGCACGGCATCACGCCGACGACGATCAAGAAGAACGTCGAGGATGTGCTGTTGGGCATCTATCAGGGCGACACCGATCAGGC
>JANOQT010000096.1:0-123180 GCA_031415015.1 Paracoccaceae bacterium | reverse complement strand
ACGTCACGCCGGCGGCGTCCGACCCGGTGGTGGTGATCGCCACCGTGGCCTGCCCCTCGACCGCGTCAAAGCCGACCGCGCCCGTATTCAGAAAAGCGGCCAGCTGGTCGGTGGTGACCACGCCACCTGCACCGACGGCTTTGATGATATCCCAGCCGAAACCTTCCGGCACTCCGGCAGGATTGCCGATCAGGGTGCCGAGGCCTTTGACGAGTTCTGCCTCCGTCAGCTCACCCTCAGGCCCGGCCCCCGCCCACCCCGCAGTGTAAATCGCATCGGCAAGCTTTTGACCGTCAATGGCAGTGTAATCCAAAGTCAAGACCGGCAGGTCCTCGGTCACAGGCGTGGACAGCACGCCGTCCGCCTGCAGCGCCAGGTAGAACGCTTCAGACGACAGCTTAGCCCCTTCCGGACCGCCATAAACCTTGAGCAGGAACGCCGCCTGCTCAACCGTCACGTCGGTGGCCGTAGTGTTTGACAGACCGGCCGAAACCTCTTCAGCCGTCGGCGGCGGCTCTGCCACCGGGGCCGGGTAGGCGAGGTCAAGCGTCACACCGTAATGGACAATATCCACGCTCGGGAAGCCGTCGAAGCCGCCGATGAAGGATTCGTGGTCGAAGGACAGGGTGTAGTCACTGCCGCCATCGCCGGCGGTCGTCGTGCCGGTCGCGTTGGTGAAGCTGGTGCCGTCATTGTCTTGCGTCGGTGCTCCGGGCAGAAAGCCCCCTTCGGAATATTCGCCCTGAACCACCAGCGGACCGATCAGATTGGCCACCGCCGCAAAGTCACCCCGTGCCGCCGCATCCTGGATCTGCGCCAGCAGGGCAGGATCAGTGATCTGGAAGGACTGGCCATTGAAGGTGACCGTCAGAGAGGTCGCCGACTGCCCCGGACCGTCCGGAGAGGAGAGTGCCGTGACAGACCTGGCGCTTGCCGTTGTGGCCGGAACCGGCACCCTCCATCGGGACAACGCGTTGAACGCTTGATTAAAACCCGGCTGCCCCTGCCTGATGCCCCTCTGCCTGAGGATCTCGATAAACTGGTCCTGCAGCGCCGCGTTCGACCTGTCGATCCGGTTGTCTACTTGCATTGCCCAAAACTCCCAATTCCAATATGCCGCACAAGCGCAGGCACGCGCCCTGCCACATGCCGAAACCAATCCTTCCGGAACAGAAGTGAGGACCACGTGGAAACCTACGCACGTCCACGCAAAAAAGCTGCGCGGCAACCCGACGTCAGTGGCGTGGTGGGCGACGCAAACGGAAGGGATGAGGGTACCGGTGCCTTGATCATCGGTCAGTTCTGCCTGCGCGCAAAGGATGGCTAAGGCGCCCGGCTGATGGCCCCGTTGGCTCCGCCCGCCAAAACGGTCGTTGACAGTTTGCCCACCAGCACCCACACCCAGACCGTGAATGAAGCCGCTGATCATCGCCATGCGGCAAGCGGGCGCGATCTTGCTGCAAACGCGGCGCTATCGCCATCGGGTCGGGTCCGACGGAAAAGGTCCTTCCGGCGCCTTTCCGGCCCAGGCACACCGTACCAGATCGCATTGCTTGGGGACAAAAGATCCGATGCAGGGATGGAGAAAACTTAACAGTTTGTTACTTCAATGACGCAAGCCATTGATTTCAATGCATGGCAAATCGTGTCCGCGCGCGGACACGCCGGAATCCCCCGGCTTTGCCCCAGTCAAAACCTCTGCTACCATCAGGGCATGACATCCAGCCCAGCCCTTCGCATGACCAAGGCCCTCCGCGACACCGGCGTCCGCGTGACCCGCCAGCGTGAGACGCTGCTCCGTGTCCTCACCGAGGCTCAGGATCACCCCGACGCCGCAGAGCTTCACCGCCGGGCCAAGACCCTCGACGACAGTCTGTCGCTGGCCACCGTCTACCGCACCCTCTCCGTGCTCGAACGCGAAGGCGTGGTCCAGCGGCTATCCTTCGAGAATGGCGGGGCCCGGTTCGAGGTGACCGACGCCCCGCACCACGACCACATCGTCGATCTGGACACCGGCCAGATCACCGAGTTCCGCTCTGACAAGATCGAACAGCTGCAACGGGAGATTGCCGCCGAGATGGGCTTTGACATCGTCCACCATCGGCTGGAGCTGTACTGCCGCAAGAAAGACTGATCAGCCGGGCACAATCAGTCGGGCACAAACTGCCCGGTGCGCCCTCGCGAAAAGACCAGCGGCGCGCCGTCCCGAACGGTGACCCGCAAGACGCGACCGACGATGATCTGGTGATCCCCGCCATCGTGGCCAGCATGCCGCGCGCAATCGAACCGGGCCAGCGCGCCGCTCAGGGCAGGCAGTCCCTCTGCGGTGACCGAATGGTCCAGGCCGTCGAACCCCGAACCACCCCGCGCGAACCGCGCCATCCATTCCGCCTGCCCCGCCTCCAGCACGTGGATTGCGAAATGCGCAGCGAGCGAGAACACTTCAAACCGAGAAGACGCCCGCGCGGGTGACCACAAGACCAGCGGCGGGTCCAATGATACCGACGAAAAGCTGTTGGCAACGAACCCGACTGGCCCCAGCAGGCCAGTGGTGGTGACGATCGTTACTCCGGTTGCAAAGCGCCCGAAGCCGTCGCGCAGGGCCCGCGCATCTGTCGGCGCGAATTCCGTCTCACTCATAATTGCCCCATCCGGTATGCTTGTCAGGCCTTTCCCACCAGATAAGCCGACAGGTGGCAAGATCAATCGGCCACTGCTGCAATCTCGCGCCGGAACGACAGCGCATCGCCCCGGTTTGGCGCGTCAAGGTCCGCGGCATAGCGGCGCCCCGCATAGGTCGCCCAGGCAATCAGGCCGGGCGTCGCCGCATCGCCGACCGGGCCGACCGGTTTCCACTCTGCCCCCGGCCCGTCCAGCGCCTGCACCGCATCTTCTGCGAAGAGCAGGCTGTCGCGGTACACCTCCACACTCGCAATCGGCGCCCGTTGCCTAGTGCGATGATCCGCAACGAGCCTGCCAGGCCGACAGGCCGGGCAGGGCGCGTTGCTGCGTCACCCTCCCGCCCAGCAAGTGTCACCGGTTACCCCCCGCTTGCCCAGTTGCAAGGCCGCTTCCAAACCTGCTGGCCCCGCGCCCACCACCATCACTGTCTGCGACGCGCCTTTCAGCCGTGCCTGTTCCGGGTGCCAGCCCTAGCGCCACTCCTCCATGAATGCGGTGTTCTGGGTGCAGCGGTTGATCCCGCCAGTCATGTCACCCGACACGCAGAAGTAGCAGCCGATGCATTTGCGAATATCTTCGAACTGGCTTTCGATAGCCTTCACCGGCAGGAACGGACCGGCGATTGACGGCCGCGCGGATCCGATGAAATCCATCACCCCAGTCCCGATCTGCCGCACAATCTCATCCGCACTGGTGAACCGGACCACTCTCACAACTGGCTTGGCGGTCAGTGCCCTGATCGCCCACACCAGATATTCCTGCGCCGCCTATGGGGTGAATCGCGACGTGCCGGAGCAAGCCTTCTACGCCCCTTGCGGCAGATCCCGGATGTCCCGCAGATCGCCATCGCGTCTTTCGAATTTTCACGTGCGTCTTCAGAACCTTCCCGGATGACCCTCACCCGGTTTTCGAGCGACCCGCCATACCCGTCCGTCCGGTGATTGGCCGCGCAGGACAGAAAATGCTGAAAGATGCCAAAGCCGTGCGCGCCGTACCGGCAGATCTGGTCGAACCCCGCCTGCTGACTGCGCCGCACCGCATTGCGGAACCAGCGACGCAGGTCGCGGATATCTTCTGCGTCCATGGTACGGGCCTGTATCGGATCGCAGGAGAAGGTCAGGATCGGCCCGCCCGTCACCGCCAGCAGTGTTTTTCGGGTATAAGGGTTCGGGCCGCTGACCCCGGAATAGGCCAGCTGGGGTTGGATGGATATCCGTCTGTTCGGTAAAGATCACGCGCCAGGTATCCTCGGCCCGATTGGCGCCGGATCGAACAGAATGCCATACCGGCGGTCACGGGGCGACGGCACATCGGCGATCAGCAGCGCAGATTGATCCCTGCCACCCGCATCAGATGTCCTTCATCAGCCGCAGCGCATCATAGATCGCCGCATGAGTGTTTCGCGCTTCTACCGCGTCACCAATCCGGTACAGCTGAAATCCGGGTGGCCCATCGCCCACCGGTTGCGGGTGCCCTTCGATCAGCGCATCATAATCCACTGCGCCAAGATTGGCCGACAAGGGCTTGAGTTGAAAATAGATATCCGCCAAAGGCTGGGTGCCGTGATTGACCACGACCTGATCATAAAGCGCGGTCCTGGCCAGCGTCATGTAATCCGACCCGATGGTTGCGCGCAGTTGATTGCCCGCCCGTTCCACCGACCGCAGCCGATAGGTGACCGTAAAGGTCACCGCCTTGTCCTGCAACGCACGCATGTAGGGGACCAGGTTCATCGCCATCACATCCGGCGCAAAGGTGCGGTCGGGCGTCATCACCTCAACCTTTGCCCCGCTTTCGGCCAGCAATTGCGCCGCCTGCATCGCCGCATGGTCACCCGCATCGTCGTACAGCAGCACATTGCTGCCCGGCTTCACATCACCCGACAGGATGTCCCATGCCGAAACCGTCAGATCATTGCCCGCGCTCAGGATGTTCTTCTCCGGCAATCCCCCTGTCGCGATGATCACCACGTCCGGTGAAAGCGCCACCACATCAGGGACTTCCGCCCAGGAGTTAAACCGGAACTCCACTCCCCGTGCTGCACATTGTGCCATGCGCCAGTCGATGATCCCGATCATCTCGGCCCGCCGCTTGGTTTGCGCGGTCAGCCGCACCTGCCCGCCGGGCTTGTCGGCCACTTCGAACACCGTGACGCTGTGGCCCCGCTCTGCCGCCACCCGCGCTGCTTCCAGCCCCGCCGGGCCGGCCCCGACGATCACCACCTTCTTGCGCACCGCTGCCGGGGCAATCACATGCGGCATCGTCTCTTCCCGCCCCGTCGCCGGGTTGTGGATGCATAAAGCCATACCGCCTTGATAAATGCGGTCCAGACAGTAGGTCGCGCCCACGCAGGGCCGGATGTCCTGTTCCCGCCCTTCGATTATCTTGCGCACGATATGCGGATCGGCCATGTGCGCCCGCGTCATCCCCACCATGTCCAGCTGCCCCGAGGCCACCGCATAGCGCGCCGTCGCCACATCCGGGATGCGCGCGGCGTGAAATGTCGGCAGGCCCACCTCGGCCCGCACGCGTCCCGCGAAATCCAGATGCGGCGCGGATTTCATCCCCTGAATCGGGATCACATCGGTCATCGCCGGGTCAGTGAAGATGCGCCCCTTGATGATATTCAGAAAGTCGACCAACCCACTGTCCCGGAACATCTTTCCAATGGCGATGCCCTCCTCCGCGTCAATCCCTCCCGGCGCGTCCTCATCCGCCGTGTAACGCACGCCCAGCAGGAACCGCTCGCCCACCCGCTTGCGGCAGGCCGCCAGCACCTCCATCGAAAAGCGCGCCCGGTTCTGCAAGCTGCCGCCATAGGGCGCGGGCAGGGCGTTGGTCAGGGGCGACATGAACTGATCCATCAGATGGCCGTAGCATTCGAACTCCACCCCATCCAGTCCCGCCGCCTGCATCCGTTCAGCGGCATCGGCGTAGTCCTCGATGATCCGGGCAATGTCCCAATCCTCGATCACCTTCGGAAAGGCGCGGTGGCTGGGTTCGCGCGACGGTCCCGCCGCCACCACCGGCAGCCAGTCGCCCTTGTCCCACCGCGTCCGCCGCCCCAGATGCGTCAACTGGATCATTACCGCCGCGCCCGCCTCGTGGCAGTCGTCGGCCAGGCGCTTCATCCACGGCACCACTTCGTCCTTGTAGGCGAGTATGTTATTGAAAACCGGCGGAGAATCCTTTGACACCGCTGCCGATCCCGCCGTCATCGTCAAGGCCACTCCCGCCTTTGCCCGCTCCAGATGGTACAGTCGGTAGCGGTCCTTTGGCATCCCGTCCTCGGGGTAGGCCGGCTCGTGGCTGGTGGTCATGATCCGGTTGCGCAGCGTCAGGTGCTTCAACTGGAACGGCTGCAACAGCGGATCATTCGTCATTATCGACATGGGGCCATCCTTTGCCGGTCAGGGAAAGCTTAAGATCAGCCGAACCAAAGGGAATGCCGGCATCCGACGCTGCAAGGTCCGTTCGAACCGGTCAGGTCAGGCGGGACAGCAACGCCATCAACATCAGGCGCTCTGCATCGGACAAAGGCTCCAAGGTCAGATCGCTGACCGCCAGCGCCGTTTGCGTGCGCCCGCGAAACAACGCCGTGCCCGCATCGGTCAAGGAAACCGTCAGGCGGCGGCGGTCGTCCGGATCGGCAGAAGTTGCAACAAAGTCAAGCTTCGCCAGACGGTCGACCACACCCTTGATGGTGGCCGCGTCCATGGCGGTTGCCCGGCCCAGATGGTTCTGCGACTGCGGCCCGACCTCTGCCAGACGCGCAAGCACGGCGAATTGCGTGGTGGTCACTTCCGGGATCGCCTCGGAAAAAATCGCCAGATGCCGCTGCGTCACCCGCCGCAGCACATAGCCGATCTGGTCATCAAGACGATAAGTCGGAACAGGTTTCATGCTGATCCCTGCGATACCCGGCCCGCGCCCTTGGCGCAAGGCAGTTGACAGGGCGGCAGGTCCGGCGCAACCTTGTTGCTATACAAACGATCTCGGGGTGGCGCCGCCGTGCAAGACTATGTCCGACCCGACAGCCTGTCCGAAGCGGTGGCCGTCATGGCCGTGTCCGGCTTTCGGCCCTTGGCGGGCGGGACAGACCTCTATCCGGGCGCCGGTACGTCGCTCAGTGGCCAGATTCTTGATCTTACCGCGATTGCTGGGCTTCGGGGCATCAGTCAAGGACCGGGCCTGCGCATTGGTGCTGCCACCACATGGTCGGCGATTGCCAGGGCCGCCTTGCCCCCGGCTTGTCACGCCCTGCAACAGGCGGCCCGTCAGGTCGGCGGCCGGCAGATTCAGAACGCGGGGACCATTGGGGGCAACCTGTGCAACGCTTCTCCCGCTGCAGACGGGGTGCCGCCACTGCTGGCGCTGGACGCCGAGGTCGAGCTGGCGTCGAAAGCGGGCGTCAGGATCGTAGCGCTGTCCGCTTTTCTTCTGGGTCCGCGCCGCACCGCGCTGCGTCCCGGCGAATTGATGACTGCCGTGCTGATCCCCGAAGCGGCCCTGTCCGGAGGCTCTGCCTTTCTGAAGTTGGGGGCCCGCACACATCTTGTCATTTCCATCGCCATGGTGGCGGCGCGGCTTGTCATTGACGCTGACCGGGTTGCCGTTGCCGCCGTCGCCGTTGGTTCATGTTCCGGCGTGGCGCAGCGCCTGACGCTGGTCGAGCGGGCCTTGACCGGCGCACCGCTCTCCGACCTCGCGGGCCGCATCGACCCTAATGTTATCGCCGCCTGCCTCTCCCCCATTGACGATATCCGCGCCAGTGCCAATTACCGCGTGACAGCCGCCACCGAACTTGTCAGCCGCGCCGTGCTGGGGGCCGCCCGATGATTGCCTTCATCCTCAACGGCAAGCCCGTCACCTGTGACGCACCCGCCACCGAACGGCTGAGCGAGGTGTTGCGCGAACGTCTCGGTTTGACGGGCACCAAGGTCGGTTGCGATGCGGGTGATTGCGGGGCCTGCACCGTGCTGATCGACGGCGCCTCGGTCTGCGCCTGCCTGACACCCGTGGCCCAAGTCACCGCCCGCCACGTCCAGACGATCGAAGCCGATAGCCCTGACCTCACTCGCCTGCGCGCGGCCTTCCTGCGCCACGGGGCCGCGCAATGCGGCATCTGCACGCCCGGGATGCTGATGACGGCTGCGGAATTGCTGGCGCAGAACCCCACCCCGACAGCCGTCGAGGTCGAAACTGCCCTCGGCGGCCTCCTCTGCCGCTGCACCGGTTACCGCAAGATCATCAGCGCTGTCTGCGACGCGGGGCAGGGCGACAGCGCCCCGTGCGACGGCCCCGCCATCGGCCAGCGCCTTGCCCGGCTTGACGGCGCGGCCAAAGTCGCAGGCGACAGTTTCGGCGCGGACGAATGGCCCGAGGGTGCACTGATCCTGAAGGCCATCCGCTCGCCCCACCCGCACGCCGACTTCACCCTTGGCGACCTGACGGACTTTCACAAATCACCCGGTGTGGCCCGCGTCTTCACCGCCGCCGACATCCCCGGTCGCAACGCGTTTTCCGTCATCCCCCCTTTCGCCGACCAACCCGCCATCGCCACCTCGCCCGCCCGCTTTCGCGGCGAGTGCGTGGCCCTTGTGGCGTTCGAGCCGGGTGCCGATCTCGACACCACCACCTTTCCAATCCAGTGGACCCCGCTTCCCGCCCTGACCACACCCGAGGAAGCCGAAACCGGCCCGCTGATCCACCCCAACCGCCCCGGCAACCGCCTGATCGAAGGTCGCGTCTGCAAAGGTGACGCCGCCACGGCACTGGCCCATTCCGCCCATGTCGTCGAAGGCCGCATGGAAACCGCCTTTGTCGAACACGCCTACATCGAACCCGAAGCCGGGGCGGCGTGGATGGACGGCGACACCCTCGTCATCCGCGCCTGCACCCAGGCCCCGGGGATGGACCGCGAAGACACCGCCCTCATCCTCGGCCTGCCGCAATCGCGGGTCCGTATCATCCCTTCGGCGGTCGGCGGCGGGTTCGGCTCCAAGCTGGACATCAGTCTGCAACCGCTGCTGGGCCTCGTCACGCTGCTGACCGGGCGGCCGAGCCGGATGGTCTATTCCCGCAGCGAAAGCATGACCTCCACTACCAAACGCCACCCGGCAGAGATGACGGGTCGTATCGGCTGCGACGCTAATGGCCGCATCACAGGCGTTGAATTCGAGGGTCGCTTCAACACCGGGGCCTATTCCAGCTGGGGCCCGACCGTGGCCAACCGGGTGCCCGTCCACGTCTCCGGCCCCTACCTGACGCCCCACATCACCGCCAAGGCCCGCGCAATCCACACCCACGGTCCGGTGTCCGGCGCATTCCGGGGTTTTGGCGTGCCGCAAGGCGCACTCTGGCAGGAAACCCACTATGACCGGCTCGCCGACAAAGCGGGCATCGACCGGCTGGAGTTTCGCATCCTGAACGCCCTGCGCGACGGCGATGCCTCGGCGACCGGCCAGGTCCTGCAAGCGACCGGCATCGGCCCCTGTCTGGAGGCGTTGCGCCCGCACTGGGCGCGCGCCGTGGCCGAGGCCAAGGGCAAGCCCGGACGTGGCGTCGGCGTCGCCTCCTGCTGGTACGGCTGCGGGAACACCGCCCTGCCGAACCCCTCCACCATCCGCATCGGCCTGTCGGCGCAGGGCGAAGTGGTCCTGCACCAAGGGGCCACCGACATCGGCCAAGGCTCCAACACCGTGATCCCCCAGATCGCCGCCGAAGCACTGGGGTTGCCGGTCAGCCAGTTCCGCCTGATCGGCCCCGATACCGCGCTGACGCCGGACGCAGGCAAGACGTCGGCAAGCCGCCAGACCTTCGTCACCGGTCGCGCCGCCAAGGCCGCTGCGGAATCCCTGCGCCAGACCATTCTGCGTCTTGCCAATGCGGGGCAGGGCGCAACCCTTTCGCTTGCAAAGACAATCCTCGCCGTCCGTGACGGCAACACCCTACGCCAGATCGACCTCGCCACCCTTCCAGCTGACGCATTTGGCTATGCCCTTTCGGCTGAGGAAACCTACGACCCTCCCACCTCTGCCCTTGATGCCAACGGGCAGGGAAAGCCCTACGCCCTCTACGGCTACGGCGCGCAGATGGTGGAGCTGGAGGTGGATACGGCTCTCGGCACCGTCCGCCTGCTGAAATTCACTGCAGCGCACGATGTTGGCCGCGCTATCAACCCCACCCTCGCCGAAGGCCAGATCGAGGGCGGCATCGCCCAGGGCATCGGGCTGGCGCTGATGGAGGAATATATTCCGGGCCGCACCGAAAACCTGCACGACTACCTGATCCCCACCTTCGGCGACGTCCCCCCCATCTACAGCCTGCTGATCGAGGTGCCGGACCCTGAAGGCCCTTTCGGTGCCAAAGGTCTGGGCGAACACGTGCTGATCCCCACCGCCCCCGCCATCCTGAACGCAATCCGCCACGCGACAGGCGCAGAACTCACCCGCGTTCCCGCCCTGCCGCACCGGGTTCTGGCCGCGCTGGAGGGCAGCCGATGATTTTCCCCTTTGCCTTTTTCTGTTCCCAAGTATCTCGGGGGCCCGGGGGCTGGCCCCCGGTCGGTGATCAACATGACTGACGTACCCGAAAAGATCCGCTGCGATGCCTGCCCGGTGATGTGCTATATCGCCCCCGGCCAGACCGGGGCCTGCGACCGCTACGCGAATGCGGATGGCCGCATCGTGCGCACCGATCCCGTGGTGATGCTGAGCCATGCGGTGCAAAGCGGGCACCGCATCGTCCCGTTCGCGACCCGCGACTGGGACGGCGATCCGATGCCCGCCGATACGGTGGTGACCGGCATCGGATCGGGGACGACCTACCCCGATTACAAACCGGCGCCTTTCATCGTGTCCTCCCGTCTGGACGGGGCCGATATGGTCACGGTGGTGACCGAAGCGATCTTTTCCTACTGCGGGGTCAAGGTAAAGATCGACACTGACCGGTTTCTTGGTCCGGAAGGTGCCGTGGTGCGGGTCGGCGATGAACTTGTCGGCCATGTCACCACCGCCGAATACGGCAGCCAGATGCTCAGCCTCGGCGGTGTGCATCACCTGACCGGCGGCGGAAAGGCCGAAGGGCGGATCACCTGCGCTACCCTCTTGGCGCTGTGCAATGGTGATGCGGTAAAGCTGTGCATCGAGGGGGGCTCGTCCGTCACCGTGCAGGCGGGCCAGCCACCCATTGTAGATGGTGTGCCCGAGCGCCGGATGCGGGTTGGCTGCGGGTCGGCCACCATCGGAATGTTTGCCAGCCAATGGCTGGACCTCGTTGATGAAGTGGTGGTGGTTGATGACCACATCACCGGCGTCGTGTCGGAACACCAAGCGGGCCGTGTCCTGGGCTGGGAACCCACAGGGATCAAGATCATGGGTCACCGCTCTACCCCCGGGCGTTATTTCCGCGTGTCGGAACCCGGGCTGGGCTGGGGTGGCACCAAACTGACCGATCCTCTTGAAATCCTCGGCCCGTGGAACCCGAAAAAGGGTGCGCGGCCGGGTCTTACGCTGTTGATGGTGTCCACGACCGGCGAGGAGTTCGCCTATTACGTGCTGGACGATGCCCTTGTACCGCAACGCCAGCCCTTGCCTGTGGCACTGCGCGAGACCGTCGCGCTGATTGATGAAAACTGCGAACCCTCGCTGTGCACGGTTCTGTTCATGGGCGGCGCGGGGGGGTCTTTGCGCGCGGGTGTGACACGAAACCCGGTCCGGCTGACCCGTTCGGTTCAGGCCGGCGGCACCCGGCTCACGTCCGGCGGGGCGGAGTGTTATGTCTGGCCGGGCGGCGGCATCACCTTCATGGTGGACGTGACGCGCCTGCCTAAGGGGGCCTTTGGGTATGTGCCGACCCCGGCGCTGGTTGCGCCACTTGAGTTTACCTTGCGGCGAGAGGACTATCTGGCGATGGGCGGGCACGATGCGGCGGTGCGCAGTCTTGACGACGTGATGGCCGAGGGCGGCGAGTATCCCACTTCTGCCCGCCTGGAACCCTGGCGGAGTGACGGGTTGTGAGCTGGGGTAATCAAATGGAGCGGCTGCGCCGCAAGTTTTTCAGGTCGCCTGCGCGGCCAGGGCCGCTTGTCTCCGATGCCGAGTATCTGGAAAAAGAGCAAGCCACATGACCGGGGCAGGGGCCAGATATCTTGCCGACGGCAGGCTGCACTTGCAGCATGGTCCTATTGACCTGATCTGCCAAGCCTGGGGGACCCGCCGCGCGGTGCAGCTGGGGTATGGTCGTGCGATCCGTCGGTTTGACACCGTGCTTGCGGAACTGGTCGCGGACTTGCCCGAACTGCGGACCCTGGACGGCAAGCCTTCGGGATTGATCGGCGTGCGGATGGCGCGCGCCGTGGCAGCGTTTCGGCCGGCCTTCATCACGGCGATGGCGGCGGTGGCGGGGTCGGTGGCTGAAGAGGTTCTGGCAGATCTGGCCGGGCCGGGTATCCTGCGGGCCTATGTCAACAACGGGGGCGACATCGCGCTGCACCTGTCGAGCGGTGAAAGCCTGTCTTGTGCTATCGCTGCGAGGGGGGCACTGCCAGTGACCATCGCCTCCGTCAGTCCGGTACGCGGCATTGCGACCTCGGGCTGGCGCGGGCGCAGCTGGTCTTTCGGCATTGCCGATGCGGTGACGGTGCTGGCCCGGTCGGCGGCCATGGCGGACGCCGCTGCCACAATGATTGCAAATGCTGTAGACCTGCCGTGCCACCCGGCCATAAGCCGTCGCCCGGCGAATGCCCTGCAGGCCGACACTGATCTGGGTGACCGGCTGGTGACCACCGGCGTTGACCCCTTGACGCAGGCCGAGGTGGCACAGGCGCTGTCGGCTGGTCTTGCCGTGGCCGAAGCCTTCCGGGCCCGCGGACTGATTGAAGCGGCCGCACTTTTCCTGCAGTCTGACAGCCGGGCGACGGGCCCGATAATGGTGCCCGACCGGGAGGCCGCGCATGTCTGACTTCAAGATCCGGAAGATTGTCCTTCAACTGGAAGAAGTTTTCCACGAGGGCGGCCCGGTTGCAGACATTCCACCGGTGAAAGGTGCCGTCTACGCGATCTGCGCCAATCCTTTTGCCGGGCGCTATGAACCCGACCTTCAACCCGCAATGGAGGTGCTGAAGCCGCTGGCATTGCAACTTACCGACCGGCTGGTCGCAGCCCTGGGCGGGCGGGAAGGGATCGACGCTTACGGCAAAGGCGCCATTGTGGGCGAGAACGGCGAGCATGAACACGGCGCGATCTGGCATGTGTCGGGCGGTTACGGAATGCGGGACCGTCTGGGAGAGTGCCGCGCCATCGTGCCGTCAGCAATGAAGGTGGGCGGCATGGGCACGACGCTGGATGTGCCATTGGGTCATCTGAACGCCGCCTACGTCCGGTCACGATTCGACGTCATCACCCTTGCCTGCGAGGATGGACCCCGCGCCAACGAAGTGCTGTTCGCGCTGGCCATGGCGCGCGGGGGCAGGGTACATGCGCGCATGGGTGGGCTGGAGGTGCATCAGGTAAAGGGGGAAGACGGGCTCAGATGATCCAACGGGCAGCCCTCTTTCTGCTCTTGTTGGTTCCGGGCGCGGCGTTCGCCTGCGCCCTGCCACCGTCCGTGATCCTTCTGCTGCCAACAGGTCATTACATCACCGCCGCCGCGTTGACGGTCGGTTTGACGGCGATCCTTGGTGTGCGGGCGGCCCGGTTGCCAACAATGCAGCCCGTGCTGATCCTTGAGCGGCGGGTTCTGCTGCCGGTGACGCTGACCTCATATATCAGTTTTCTGGGGTTTCTGGGACTTGTGCTGATCGGGCTTTTTGGCAGCGCTGATCCGATGCACAACCTGATGACGCTGATTTTCTGGACCGGCGTCTGGATCGCGGTGCCGCTGGGGTCGATGCTGTGCGGCAACCTCTGGCGACCGCTTAACCCTTGGACCGGACCCGTCCGCATTGCCCGCACGCTTTTGGGCCGCAACGGTGGAGTTGGATTGAAGCGTCTTGGCCATTGGCCCGCCGTTGCGGGCTATGCAGGGTTTGTCTGGTTTCAGATGATTTCGCTTTATCCCGATGATCCGCGCGTCCTGGCCACGTTGGCGGTGATCTACTGGACGGCGATCTTTGGCCTTGCGGTGGCTGAAGGTGACGACTGGTTGGAACAGGGCGAGTTCCTGACGGTTCTGTTCGGCATGATCGCCAGGGTCGCGCCGGTCTGGTTGCGGATCGACGGCCCGCGCGCCCGTCTGATGGGCGGTTGGCCCGGCACGCAGATTCTGGCGCTGCCGCCGTTGTCGTCTTCTGCGATCATTTTTATCACACTGGCCCTTGCGGCACTGACCTTTGACGGGCTGGCCGAGACGTTCTGGTGGCAAGCGCTGATCGGCCAGAACCCGCTGGAGCCTGTCGGACGATCCGGAGTGATGGGCGCGAACACGCTGGGGCTGCTGACCGTCTGGGCGCTGACGCTGTCGGCCTTGCTTGGTGCGGTTTCGCTTGGTCGATGGCTGGGTGGCCGGGAATTCGCCAGCGGGCCGGTGATGCTTTCGTTCCTTGCCATCGCTGCAGGTTATCATGCGGCGCACAACCTCGTCATGCTTTTGACGGCGGGGCAGTACACGCTGGCCGCGCTGAACGATCCGTTTTTCAGGGGGGATGACTGGCTGGGCCTGCCACCCTTCTACGTCTCGTTCGGCTTCCTGACCGATCCTGGCACGATGCCTCTGATCTATGCCGCGCAGTTCGCGGCCATTCTTGGTGCGCACCTGCTGGCCGTCGTGCTCGCCCTGAAAATGGCCGGGCAGGGGGCGAGCGCCAGGGCGCATCTGCCGCTGACGATTTTGATGGTGGGGTATACCGTGCTTGGTCTCTGGCTATTGTCCACCGCCAGAACTGGATGAAAATACTGGACAAATCTGTGGCCGCATGGCCCTGCTGCAACCGTAAGGGCCCGACTTCAGAGGCCATAACACAGTGGATAGATGAAAATGACGCACCCCAACTTCTACACTCCTTCGCGCCGCGCCCTGCTGATGGCTGGCGCAGCGGGTCTGATGGCCGCGGCACTTCCCGGCCATCTGGCAGCGCAAGCAGCACCGATCAAGATCGGTTTCCAATTGCACCGTACCGGAATCGGCGCGTCTTATGGCCGCTGGTATGAGCGCACCGCGCAAGCCGCGCTGAAGCTGATCAACGAGGGCGGCGGGATCAATGGCCGCCCCGTTGAGATCATCTTCGAAGATGACGCGACTGATCCGAAACGCGGCTCTGAAGTGGTCGACAAGCTGACCCAGTCGGATGGCTGCGATGTGGTGATGGGCACGCTGTTCAGTCATGTCGTCATCGGCTCTGCTCCCCGCGCGGGCGAGCTGAAGGTGCCCTACCTGGTCTGCTCCGAAGGCTACCACGTCGCCTCCGGCATGCTGAACCGCTGGACCTTGCAACCAGGCATTACCGACGTGCGCAGCCAGATCGCCTCGATGGCACCGTGGGTCAGTGCCAACCTCGGCAAGAAGGTCACGATGATCTTCCCGGACTTCGCCTTCGGCCACGATCACCGCGATTTCTTCACCGCCGCAATGGCCGCGCAGGGCGGCGAGGTGATCGCCCAGATCGCCATTCCGCCGACCGAGACCAGCTTCACCCGCTACTTCCCGCAGATTCCGGCAGAAACCGAGGTCCTCTACCACGTCATGGTCGGCCCCGCCGTCCTGACCTTCGTCAAGGAGTTGGGGGAGTTCTACGGCACCGGTACCAAACCGCAGTTCTTCGGCTTCATCGACAGTCTTGAGGCCGTGGATACCGCCACCCCCGGCCTTGAATTCCTCGAAGGCACCCATTTCTGGGAAGCGCACAACCGCGTCAAACCCGCCGATGCGGGCGAGCATGAGGCCGCCTACCGCGCCGCCGTCGGAGTCGATGACAACGGCGCATCGGTCAGCGATCCGGCGGATGTGGCCACCTACAGCCACATGTTCTCCACCTGGGAAACTCTCTTCGCCATCAAGGCCGGGATGGAGGCATCGGGCTACACCGGCCCCGCCGATCGGCAAAAATTCGTCGAGGCGATGGAGGCGATGACCGACCTTCCTTATGGCATTGAGCGGCCACAGGGGGCGAAGATGTTCAACGGCAAGACCCATCAGGTGTTCGGCGTGCAGAACATTTCCCAAGTGCAGGGCGGCAAACTGATCCGGGTCCACAGCACCTCGCTGGCTGACGGGGCCTATGACGACGCGGTCGATTACACGACCATGGCGTTCTGATCCGGCAAGGATGGGCAGATTGCCCATCCTACAATCCCCGTAGGATGGGCAATTTGCCCATCTTCCCAACCCGGACACCAAATGGCCTTCGGACCCTTCCTGCTTCTTGCCCTGATGGAGGGCCTCGTGACCTCCGCCACCCTCGCCCTCGCGGCGGCCGGGCTCAGCCTTGTCTTCGGCGTCATGCGCGTGGTGAACGTCGCGCACGGCGAGTTCTACATGCTGGGCGCGGTCATCGCCTTCGCCGTCACCACGATGATCCCCGGCCCGCCCGCGCTTGCCTTCGTCGCCGCCCTGATCATCGCCCCCTTGCTGGTCGCAGCCCTCGCCGCCGCCGCTGACGCGCTGATCCTCAAACGCCTCAACTACGACCCCGAGGCGACCATCGTCGCCACCATCGGCCTCCTTTACATGATCCAGCAGGCCACGCTCAGCTTCTACGGCCCCAACGCCAACCCCGTCACCGCGCCCTTTGAATGGCGCATCCAACTGCCGTGGTTCGGCTATTCCGGCTACAAACTGTTCGTCGTCTTCGCCGCCGCCCTCGTTCTCTTTGCCCTGTGGGCCTTCATGACGCGCACGAAAGCGGGCCTGATCATGCGGGCCACGCAAGTGGATCACACCACCGCCCGCACCTTCGGGATCAACGTCGACCGCGTTTACATGGGCACCTTCGCGCTTGGCGCCGCCCTCGCCGCGCTGGCCGGAGTCCTGATCGTCCCGATCCAGCAGGCCCACTACCTGATGGGTGGCGACCCGCTGCTTCTGGCGTTCATCGTCGTCATCATCGGCGGGCTTGGCAGCCTGCGCGGCACCCTGATCGCCGCCCTGATCATCGGGCTGTCCGATGGCGTCATCTCGATGTTCTTCGCGCCCACGCTGGCCAAGATCATCGCCACGCTGCTGGTGGCCTTAGTGCTCGTCTTCCGCCCGCACGGCCTGTTCGGAGCGAAAGCGTGAAGGTCTGGACCCTGCATGTCGCCCTCATCGCGGCGCTGTTGGCCGCGCAATTTCTGCTGTCGCCCTACCTTGCCACCCATCTTGCCCGGATCATGGTGCTGGCCGTCTTCGCCATGGGGTACAACCTCGCCTTCGGCTACAGCGGCCTGCTAAGCCTCGGCCACGCGCTTTTCTTCGCCGCAGGCATGTACGGCGCGGGCCTTGCCGCGCAAACCTGGGGCGTGACCGCAGCCCCCGCCCTGATCGCCGGGATTGCCGCCGGGGGCCTCCTCTCGGCCGCCGTCGGCCTCCTCGCGCTGCGCACCGCTGGCGTCAGCTTCATGATCGTCACGCTGATGTTCGCCCAAGCCGGATACCTGACCATCCTTTACCTCGCCCCCATCACCGGCGGGGATGAGGGCTTCGTGATTGCCGCCACCAGCCGCCAGATCGCGGGATTCGACCTTGCCACCGACACCCCACGCTACATGGCCGCCCTGACGCTGTTCTCGGTGGCGCTGCTGACCAGCCTCGCCCTCGTCCGCTCGCCCTTCGGTCGCAGCATGGTCGCGATGCGGGAAAATGAAGAGCGGTCAAGGATGCTCGGCTACAACCCCTTCACCGTGAAGCTGGCCGCCCTCACCCTCTCCGGCCTCTACGCGGGCGGGGCAGGGGCAGCCTATGCGCTGCTGTTCGGTTACGTCGGGGCCAGCTTCGCGACGATCCAGTATTCCATCCTGCCGATGCTTTATGTCCTTCTCGGCGGTGCAGGCACCATCCTCGGCCCCTTCCTCGGCGCACTTCTGATGTTCGCCCTGATTGAAGCCGCCTCCAACCTCACGTCCGCCTATCTGTTCCTCGTGGGCGCGGCCCTCGTGATCCTCGTCCTTTTCGCGCCAAAGGGCATCCTCGGCACGATCCGGGAAAGGTGGGTCAAATGGCTGCCCTGATCGAAACCCGCGATCTGACCCTGCATTTCGGCGGCCTGCGCGCGGTGGACGGTGTCGATTTCACCCTGAACACGGGCGAGATTCACGCCCTGATCGGCCCGAACGGCGCGGGGAAAACCACCTTTGTCAGCCTGCTGTCAGGGCGACGTCTGCCGCAATCGGGCACCATCCTGCTGAACGGCGAGGATATCACCCATCTTCCCGCCCATTCTCGCGTCCGTCGCGGCATTGCCTACACCTTCCAGATCACCTCGATTTTCCCCCGACTGACCGTCTTCGACAACGTCGCCCTCGCCGTGCAAGCCCACAGCACCACGGACCTCATCACGAAAACCCGCGCTGCCCTTTCCCGCGTCGGACTTGAAAAGCTGGAGGCACAAGAGGCCCAGACCCTCAGCTACGGCCACCAGCGCCTTCTGGAGCTTGCCATGGGGCTTGCCCTCAACCCCCGCCTCCTGATCCTGGACGAACCCACCCAGGGCCTCGCCGCGTCCGAGATCGAGGGCTTCAAGACCCTCGTCCTAAGCCTTGTCCCTGCAACCACCGTCCTGCTGATCGAACACAACATGGAGGTGGTGATGGACCTTGCCACCCGGATCACCGTGCTGAACTTCGGCAAGATACTGGCCACCGGGACGCCCGCTCAGATCCGCGCCAACCCAGCCGTGCAGGAGGCCTATCTTGGCGCTTGACCTCAACCAGATCAGCGCCGGATACGGCCCCATAGCCGTGCTGAACGGCGTCACCTTCCGCGCTGAACCGGGCCAGGTCACCTGTATCATGGGCCGCAACGGAGTGGGCAAATCGACGCTGCTGAAATGCATCATGGGCCTCGTCCCCGCCAGTTCCGGCACTATCGCGCTGAACGGCACCCCAGTCCAAAGCCTGCCCGCGCATGAGGTGCCACGGCACGGCATCGCCTATGTCCCGCAAGGCCGCCGCCTGTTCGGCCCGCTGAGCGTCGGCGAAAACCTCGCCATCGGCGGGCTGGTCAAAGGCAATGACCCCGCCCGCCTTGACCGCATCCTGACCCTGTTCCCCCGCCTGCGCGAACGCCTTTCGCAAACCTCCTCGACCCTGTCCGGCGGCGAACAGCAGATGCTCGCCATCGCCCGCGCGCTGTGCCTTGAGCCGAAGGTCCTCCTGCTGGACGAGCCGACCGAGGGCCTGCAACCCTCGATGATCTCCCTGATCCGTGACGCCGTGCTGGCCCTGCGCGCGCAGGGAGTCGCCGTGGTTCTGGTCGAACAGCGCGTCGATGCGGTGTTGAAAATGGCCGACCGCGTGGCGTTCATGGTGGCAGGTCGGATAGAGGAAACGCTGACAGTCAACGGGTTGCGGGCCAATGCTGATGTATTCAGAACTTATGTGGGTGTGTGAATGACCGGACTTGTCGCAGGCGTCGATGTGGGCGGCACCTTCACCGATCTGGTGATTTTCGACCCCGCCACGGGTGATGTGCGCTTGGCCAAGGTGCCGACCACCTTGCCCAATCAGGCGGGCGGTGTCCTCGCCGCCTTTGACGCCGCCGGGGCCGACCTGCGCGATATCGACCTGATCGTCCACGGCACCACCACCACCACCAACGCCGTGCTTGAACGCCAATTGGCCAAGACCGGGCTGATCACCACGCAAGGCTTCCGCGACGTCCTTGAACTTGGCCGCCGTACCCGCCCCCACGCCTACGGCATGCACGGCACCTTCACGCCGATCATCCCCCGCGATCTGCGGCTTGAGGTCCCGGAACGGATGGACGCCAAGGGCCACATTCTGACGCCGCTGGATGAGGCCGCCCTGCGCGCCGCCGTCCTGCAGCTTCGCGAAGAGGGCTGCGAAAGCCTCGTCATTCACTTCCTTCACGCCTATGCCAACCCCGCCCACGAACGCCGCGCCGCTGAAATCGCTGCGGAACTCTGGCCGAACCGGTACATCACCATGGGCCACGCGCTGCTGTCGGAAAGCCGCGAATACGAACGCGGGGTGACCGCGGCCGTCAACGCCTCGGTCCAACCCCTCCTCGAACGCTACGTCGCCCGCCTTGCCGACCAACTGGCCGCAAAGGGCTACGCCCGCGATCTTCTGGTGATGAACGGCAACGGCGGCATGGTTGCCGCCCGCGATGTGGCGAAGGAGGCGGTCAAGACGGTGATGTCCGGCCCCGCCTCGGGCGTGATGGCCGCCGTTGCTACCGGCAGGCGCGCCGGAATGCCGAACCTGCTGACCTATGACATGGGCGGCACCTCTACCGATGTTGCGATGATCCGCAATGGCATCGCGCCCGTCTCGAATGAGATCGAGGTGGAATATGCCATGCCGATCCACGTGCCCATGGTCGATGTCCGAACCGTCGGGGCAGGCGGCGGCTCCATCGCCCGGATCGACGCAGGCGGCATGCTCCGTGTCGGCCCGGAAAGTGCTGGCTCCACCCCCGGCCCGATCTGTTACGGTCGCGGCGGCACCCGCGTCACCATCTCGGACGCCAACCTGATCCTCGGCCGCCTGCCCGCCGCCCGCTTTGGTCAGGCCGCCGAGGCCGCGCGGCAGGCGATGAAAGACCAGATCGGCACCCCGCTTGGCTTGAGCATCGAACAGGCTGCCGAGGCGGTGATCCGCATCGCCAACACCCATATGGCCGGGGCGATCCGCATGGTCTCCATCTCGCTCGGCGCCGACCCCCGCGATTTCGCGCTGTTCGCATTCGGTGGGGCAGGGCCACTTCATGCGGTCTCTCTCGCGCGGGAACTCGCCATCCCGAAAGTCCTGATCCCGGCGCGCCCCGGCATCACCAATGCGCTTGGCTGCGTGGTGGCAGACCTGCGGCATGATTTCGTCCGCACCGTCAACCGCCCGCTTGATACCACCGACATGGCCGACCTCCACTCCATCCTCGCCCAGCAAGATGCCGAAGGCCGCAGCCTGATCGCCTCCGAGAAGATCACCCTGACCGCCAGCCGTGCCGAATATTCCGCCGACATGCAGTTCGTTGGACAGACCCACCTGCTGCGGGTCGTTCTGCCCTCTGCCACCCCCACGCGCGAAGACCTGCAAACCTTGTTCGAGGCCGCCTACCACGCCCGCTTCCGCGTCGATCTGCCGTCGATCCGGGCGAACCTTGTGAACCTCAATACCTCCGTCATCGGCCAACGGGCCGAACTTGACCTCTCCCGCCTGATTGACCCCAAGGGCCGCAAAACCACAGCAGAACCGACTGACCAGCGCCAAGTCTGGTTTGGCGGCTGGGTCGAGACCCCGGTCTATTGGCGTGATCATTTGCCTCTTGACCTCCACCTACAAGGCCCTGCCATCATTGAACAAATGGATACCACCAGCATCATCGACCCCGGCTCCACCGTCACCTCCGACCCCGACGGCAACCTGATCGTGGAGGTTCCCCAATGATCGACCCCATCACTCTCGCTGTCATTCAGGCAGGTCTGCAACAGGTCTGCGACGAGATGGACCTGACCTTTTCCCGCGCCGCCTTTTCCCCGGTGATCGCCGAGGCCGACGACCGGTCCGACGGCATCTATTCCGCTACCGATGGCAGCCTGATCGCCCAAGGCTCGCGCGGTCTGCCGGTCTTCGTCGGCGTCATGCAGTTCTCCACCCGCACCATACTGGAACGCATCGACAACGGCCTGACCGCCGCGCCACAGCCCGACGATATCTACATCGTCAACGACCCCTACCTTGGCGGCACCCACCTGATGGACGTGCGTTTTGCGATGCCGGTCTACCGGGACGGCGCAATCTTCTGCTGGCTGTCCAACACCGGGCACTGGCCCGATACCGGCGGCGCAGTGCCCGGTGGTTTCAGCGCCTCCGCGATCAGCGCCGAGCAGGAAGGCCTGCGCATCCCGCCGGTCAAACTGTTCAAGAAAGGCGTCCTCGACACGGAAATCTACCAGATCATCTGCTCCAACATCCGCGTCTCTGAACAGCGCATCGGCGACGTCAAGGCGCAGGCGTCCGCCCTCCTCGTCGGGGCGGAACGGCTCGGGACACTCCTCGACCGCTACTCGGATGCCACCGTCACCGACGCCATCGCAGAGATGCGCCGCCTCGCCGCCAAACAGATGCGCGCGATGATCGGCCTGATCCCCGACGGCAGCTACGACAGCACCGCCATCGTCGACAGCGACGGCGTGGTCAACCAGCGTCTGACCATCGCCCTGACCGTCACCAAAACCCCCGATGGCCTGACTTTCGACTTCGGGAAATCCTCGCCTCCCTGTATGGGCCCGATGAACTCGGTCCGCGCCACCACGCTGTCGTCGGTCTACCTCGCCATGCGCCACATCTTCCCCGATGTCCCGATCAGCGCGGGCGCGTTCGAGCCGCTGACTGTGACCGGAATCGAAGGCACCTTCCTTGATGCCAAATATCCGCGCCCGGTCTCCGGCTGCGCCGCCGAAGTCAGCCAGCGCATCGCCGAAGCCGTCTTCGCGGCCCTCGTTCAGCCATTGCCGGACCATGTCACCGCATCGCCCGCCGGAACCTCTGGCAACTTCGGCCTTGGCGGGCATGACCCCGAGAAAGGGCGCGACTACGTGATGTACCAGATCTCTGGCGGCGGCTACGGCGGCAACGTCCGTAATGACGGCCTCACCAACGGCTGCTCCACCATCGGCATCTCCAAGGCCCCCCCGGTCGAGATCATGGAACAGACCTACCCCATCCTCTACCGCCGTTACGCGCTGCACGAAGGCTCTGGCGGGGCAGGGCAGCACCGGGGCGGCTTCGGTTTGGATTACGAGATTGAACTGCTGCGCGGTGAAGCGCGGGCCAGCTTCGTCATGGATCATGGCCGCGTCGGCCCGCAAGGCGCACTAGGCGGTCAGGACGGTGCGGTGAACCGGGTCGAGGTGATCCGCGACGGTGTCACGCTGATCCCCGAACACCTGTCAAAGGCGCAGGACATCACCCTCAAACCCGGCGACCGCGTCCGCGTCCGCACTCCCGGTGGCGGTGGCTACGGCCCGCCCGCCGCCCGCGACCCGGCGCTCATTGCCGAAGACGTCCGCCTTGGCCGCTACACCGAGGCAGAGGCGCAAAAGCTCTGGCCACGCTGACTACTCCGCCACATGCAGCGCGGTCTTCTTCTTGCCGGTAACTGCCTCTTCCAGCGCCGACAACCGCCCGTGCAGCAGCGACAGATCTTCCTGCCCGCGCACGATCCGTTCCGCCAAAACAAACGCCTCGGGGCTTTCCGGTTCGGCTTCCTTCTTGCCGATCATCCGGCTGAACACCCAAGCCAGCCCGCGCGACAGATCGTCCATGATCAGATAGAACGACGGCACCACGACAAGGCTCAGCACCGTGGACACGATGATGCCGCCGATCACCGCAATCGCCATCGGCGCGCGGAACGACCCGCCCTCGCCGATGCCAAGCGCCGATGGCAGCATGCCCGCCGACATCGCAATCGAGGTCATCACGATGGGTCGCGCCCGCTTGTGACCGGCCTCGACCACGGCGGCGACGCGGCTCATTCCCCGAGCCCGCATCTCGATCACGAAGTCGATCAGCAGGATGGCGTTCTTGGTGACAATCCCCATCAGCATCAGGATGCCGATCAGAACCGGCATCGACAAGGGATTGCCGGTGATGATCAGCGCCGCCGCCACCCCGCCGATGGCAAGCGGCAGCGACAGCAGGATGGTGAACGGCTGGATCACCGAGCGGAACAGCAAGATCAGCACCGCCAGCACCAGCATCAGCCCCATCACCATGGCATTGACAAAGCTGCCGATCAGTTCGGCCTGAACTTCGGCATCGCCCGCTGCGGCCACCCGCACCGAGGCGGGAAGTTCGACGGATGCCACAATCTCATTGAACCGCGCCGTCGCCGTATCCAGCGCCACGCCCACCGGTAGGCTTGCCCCGATCGAGGCGATCCGCTCGCGGTTCTTGCGCTGCACTGTGGCCGGGCCTTCGGCAATCGCGATGTCGGCGACGCTGGACAGGGGCACCGTGGCCCCCGTCGCCGTGGTCAGCCGCAGGGCGGCGATCCGCGACAGATCCTCGCGCCATTCGGCGCGCAACTGCACCCTGACCGGGATCAGCCGGTTGTCGATGGACAGCTTGGCCAGTGACGCATCGAAATCGCCGATGGTCGCAACCCGCACTACCGACGCGATCTGTTGCGTGGTGATCCCCAGCCGCGCCGCCTCGACCAGCCGGGGCGTGATCTGGATTTCCGGCCGGGGCAGGGCGCCTTCGGAGGCAAGGTTGGCCAGCAGCGGCTCGCCCGCCAGCGCCTCTTCCAGCCTTTGCACCGCAAGGTTCAGGTCCGCCTCGTTCGACGACAGGATGGAAAAGTTGATGTCCCGCTCGCCCCGGTCGTTCAGCTTGTAGGCCCGCACATCCGGCACCGCTTTCAGACGCTCGAATATCTCGGCCTCGATGGCATTTTGCGGGCGCAGACGGCCATCGGCCGGAGCTTCCGGCAACCACGGCCCGATCATCGGCAACGCCTGCCCCAGATCGGAAAACTTGCGCGCAAAGCCGTTGTCCAGCCGGTCCAGCACCACCGAGATATTGGCCCGCCGGATATCGACGTCACCTTTGGGCGAAGACCCTCCGATGACCAGAACGCTTTTCACCCCGTCAACATCCTTGATCGCGTCGCGCATCGCGTCGGTCGTCTCGCGGGTCTGCTCGATGCTGGAACCGGGTGGCAGTTCGACGGAAATGGACACCCGGCTGACATCCTCTGGCGGGAACAGGCTGCCGGGCACCTGCAACATGGCGAAGACCGAAAAGATCACCACGATCACGGCCACAACCATGGTCACGTAATAGGTGGGAAATTTCCAGCCCAGCTTCGGGATGCGCCGCACTTTGGTACTGCCCCCGACAAAGCGCAGGTAGCCGCGCATCACCGCCCCGTCCTCAGCCGAATGCTCATCCGCATCCTTGGCGCGCATCAGATACGCCGCCATCATCGGTGTGATCAGCCGCGCCACGGCCAGCGAAAACAGCACCGCAATCGCCACCGTCAGGCCGAACTGCCGGAAATACTGGCCGGGAATGCCGGGCATGAAAGACACCGGCACAAACACCGCCACGATGGTGAACGTGGTCGCAATAACCGCCAGACCGATCTCGTCCGCCGCCTCGATGGCAGCGCGGTAGGGGGTCTTGCCCATCCGGATATGCCGGGCGATATTCTCGATCTCGACAATCGCGTCGTCCACCAGAATGCCCGTCGCCAGCGTGATCGCCAGAAAGCTGACGAGGTTGAGCGAAAACCCCAGCAGGTCCATGATGTAGAACGTCGGCACCGCCGACAGCGGCAACGCCACCGCAGTAATCAGCGTGGCGCGCCAGTTGCGCAGGAACATCAGCACCACCAGCACCGCCAGCAGCGCGCCTTCCAGCAACGTGTCGATGGCGGATTCGTAGTTGCCATAGGTGTAGAAAACCGTGTCGTCGATCATCGTGATGTTGACGTCCGGGTTGGCCGCCCGCACCTCGTCCAGCGCCGCGTTCACCGTTTCGGCCACGCTGACCTCGGACGCGCCCTTGGCGCGGAACACCGCAAAGGTCACCACCTCTTCGCCGTCAAACCGGCTGAAGGAGCGGACCTCTTTGTAGGTGTCGATGATCTCGCCCAGATCAGTCAGCCGCACATGCCGGCCCGACGGCAGCGCGATGGTCGTGGCCGCCAGATTGTCCACCGTGGCCTGATTGCCCAGCGTGCGGATCGCCTGCTCGCCCGCCCCAATCTCCGACCGGCCCGACCCGATGTCGGCATTGGTCTGGCGCAACTGCGTGCTGACGGATTGTGCGGTGATCCCGAAACTGTCCAGCCTGACCGGGTCCAGTTCCACCCGGATTTCCCGCTCTGCCCCTCCGTAGCGGTCCACCCGGCCAATCCCGGCGCGGCCCTGAAGCGCGCGGGTGACGGTATCATCGACAAACCACGACAACTCCTCCAGCGACAGGCTGGGCGCCGTCACCGAGAAGTTCATGATCGCCTGACCCTCGATGTCGATCCGCGTCACGATGGGGGCTTCGATCTCACCGGGCAGGTTGCTGCGGATGCCGTCGATGGCGTCCTTGACATCCTGTACCGCCTTGTCGGTGGGCACCTCCATGCGGAACTCGATCGCAGTGGTGGACACCCCGTCCGTCACCGTAGAGGTGACGCTTTTCACCCCGGTGATGCCCGCCACGGCATCTTCGATTTCCTTGGTAACCTGCGTTTCCATCTCGGCGGGGGCCGCACCTGCCTGCACCACGCGCACTGCCACCAAGGGCACGTCGATGTTGGGGAACCGGGTGATTGGCAGGCTGGTAAAGGACATCCAGCCCAGCACCATCAGCATGAAGAATGCCAGCAGCGGGGCGACGGGATTGCGGATCGACCAGGCGGAAAAGTTCATCGCGATTCCCTCAGTTTGTGCCAGCCGTGTCCGGCACCGGGTTGATGCGGTCGCCCGCGCGCACGAAGGCACCGGCCTTCACCACCACCGTATCGCCGGGCGTCAGACCTGAAACGATCTCGACAAGGCTGCCGTCGCGGATGCCGGTCGTGACCGACACCCGTTCCACCACCCCGTCCCGGACCCGCATCACCGTGGCACCGGTTGCATCCGACCCGACCGCGGTGACCGGGATCGCCAGCGCGTCGCGCTCGGCCACCATGATCTCGGCCTCGACAAACATGCCGGACCGCAGCGCCTCCGGCGCGTCCACTTCGATCCGCGCCCGGCCCAGCCGGGTCAGCGTGTCAATTGACGGCTCGACCAGCCGGATCGTGCCGGACAAAGGCTCTGTCCCGCCCACGGCGCGCAAGCTGGCCTTCTGCCCCACCTTCAGGCGCAAAAGGTCGCTTTCCGCAATATCGGCGCGCAGTTCCAGCGCACCATCGCGCACGATGACGAACATCGCCTGACCCGCCGCCGTGGCAATCCCGCCGATCCGGGCGTTACGCTCTACCACTTCGCCTGCGACCGGGGCCTTCACCTCGGTCCGCGACAGTTGCAGGTCGACGTTTTCCAGCCGCGCATTGGCCAGCGCCAGTTGCGCCCGGGCCGCCTCCAGCGTCTGGCGCGCCACGACAACCCGGGCCGCTGCCGACACCGCGTTGGCACTGGCGGTATCCAGCGCCGCCTGCGGGGACGATCCCTGTTCGCGCAGTTTGGCGGTCCGGTCCGCCACCCGCTGCGCTTCGGCCGCACTCGCCTCGGCCTCAATCAGCTGCGCCTCCATCTGCGCAATCGTCGCCTGTGCGGATGCCAGCGACGCAACCCCCTCGCTGCGCTGCAAATCCAGCGTGGATTTCGACAGCACCGCCAGAACCTGCCCCTCGGTCACCATATCGCCCACTTCGGCCAACAGCTGCTCCAGCGGCTGGCCCTCGATCAACGGCTGCACCTGCACCTCTTCGACCGGCCCGATCAGGCCCGAGGCAATCACACGGTCGCGCATGGGTTGCATGCGTGCTTCGGTCACCGTGATCGCGGGCAGGGCAGACGGTACCGTCGCTGCAGCAATTTCTGTTTCGGACCGCACCGCAGGGGCTGAAAGCGCGAGGCCAAGGCCAACGGTCGATAGAAAGATGAAAATCCTACGCATGGCTGCCTAATCCTTCACAGAATCGTTGGATATATCGCTGAGGATCTGGTCGATGATCCGTACCACCAGATCTGCCAGCGGTGGATTTGCAGGCCCGCATTGACTGGTCCGCATGGCCATCGCTTTCACCAGCATGACCAGCATCTGGCATTGTCCCTCATACCGCTGGCGTGCGTCTTCCAGACTTCGCCGGGTAACGTGGGCAAAGATTGTCGCTAAGAATGTAACAATAGTATCTTCCATCTGCCGCGCTGCTTCGCCGATCTCGGGCTTGCGGATGGCAGCGGCAGTGATTTCCGCCCAAAGCTGACCATCCTTCTTCGCTTCTTCGCCAAAGTGCGACAGAATCTTGTCGCGCAGGCAGATCATCGGCACGTCCGAACTTTGTATCTCGCTGAAATCGCGCTGGATTTCCGCAAGGTCCAGGCTGCACATCGCCTGCACAATGGCGGCCTTTGAGGGGAAATAGCGATAGAAGTTCCCGACGCTCATGCCCGCCGCCCGCGCCAGATCCTGCATCGACGCCCCGTCAAAACCCTTTTCCGCAAATGCCTGACGGATCGAGAACAAGATCTCGTGACTGCGCTCTTCAGCGTTGGTGTGGGGCAGTGGGGCGGTCAGGGCGCGCATGTCGACTCGGGAATGAACGTTCATTCACGCATTTAATTGACCGGGCGGAAAGGTCAAGTCCAAAGCGATGCGGGCTGGCCGGTGCTTGGCATTTACCTGCAATTAGCTCAAAGACGCGGCAGACAACCCCAGGATCAAGCAATGTCGGCAGGTTTCAGCTTCAAAGTCGCGGCGACAGACGGTCAGGCCCGCACCGGTGCCATCAAAACCCCGAGGGGAGAGATTCGCACCCCCGCCTTCATGCCGGTCGGTACCGCCGCCACCGTCAAGGCGATGCTGCCCGAAAGCGTCCGGGCCACCGGGGCGGATATTCTGCTGGGCAACACCTACCACCTGATGCTGCGTCCCACCGCCGAACGCATCGCGGCGCTTGGCGGGTTGCACCGCTTCATGAATTGGGACCAGCCGATCCTCACCGATAGTGGCGGTTTTCAGGTGATGAGCCTCGCCTCCCTGCGCAAACTGACCGAGGAAGGGGTGCGGTTTTCCTCGCATATCGACGGCTCCAAACACCTGCTGACCCCCGAACGCAGCATGGAAATCCAGAAGCTTCTCGGCTCCGACATCGTCATGGCCTTTGACGAATGCCCCGCACTGCCCGCAACTGACGAGGCCGTCGCTGCCTCCATGCGCTTGTCGATGCGGTGGGCGCGGCGGTCGCGCGATGCGTTCGGGGATCGTCCTGGCCACGCGCTGTTCGGCATCATGCAAGGCGGCGTCAACCAAGATTTGCGCGAAGAATCCGCCACGGCCCTCACCGCCATCAGCTTTGACGGCTATGCCGTAGGCGGGCTTGCAGTGGGCGAGGGGCAGGCGGCGATGTTCGGCGTGCTTGACTATGCCACCGGCTTTTTGCCGCATGACAAGCCTCGCTACCTGATGGGCGTCGGCAAACCTGACGACATCGTGGGCGCAGTGGAACGCGGCATCGACATGATGGATTGTGTGCTGCCGTCCCGTTCGGGCCGCACCGGGCAGGGCTGGACACCGCGCGGCCAGATCAACCTGCGCAATGCCCGCCACAAGGACGATCCCCGCCCCCTGGATGAGACCTGCACCTGCCCCGCCTGCACCGGCTATTCCCGGGCCTACCTGCACCATGTGGTGAAATCAGACGAGATCATCGGCTCCATGCTGCTGACATGGCACAACCTGCACTACTACCAGACTTTGATGCAGGGCCTGCGCGACGCCATCGCAGCCGGGGACCTCGCCGGGTTCGTGGCGGGTTTTCACTCCATGCGGGCGCAAGGCGACGTCGACCTGCTCTGACAGGTGCTTAGTTACCCTTCCGGACTGCATTTTAGCGATGTCGGGAAATTATTCTGCAACATCTGGTGTTGAAACCCCGCATCGGAAGGTCCAAATGTAGTCATCCGGGGAAACGAAGGCTGCCGACAATCGGGGCCACGATTTCCGCCGCTGACAAGGAAACGGCAATGACTGAAACGCTGTCTCAAAGCTACCCCGTCCTGCCCCTGCGCGACATCGTCGTGTTTCCGCACATGATCGTTCCGCTCTTCGTGGGCCGTGAAAAATCCGTGCGCGCATTGGAAGAAGTGATGCAGGACGACAAGCAGATCCTGCTGTCGTCGCAGATCGACCCGACGGTCGATGATCCGGCGTCCGACGGTATCTACCGCACGGGCGTCCTTGCGAATGTGCTGCAGCTGCTCAAGCTTCCTGATGGCACCGTAAAGGTGCTGGTCGAAGGCAAGGCGCGCGTCAGGATCGTGGATTTCATCGACAACCCCTCGTTCTTCGAGGCCAGCGCCGAAGCCCTGAGTGAAACGCCCGGCGACGCGACCGCCGTGGAAGCGATGGTCCGCGCCGTCAGCGAAGAGTTCGAGCGGTACTCAAAGGTCAAGAAGAACATCCCCGAAGAAGCCCTCGCTGCCGTGTCCGATACGCGCGAACCGGCGCGGCTTGCCGATCTGGTTGCAGGTCACCTCGGCATCGAGGTCGGTCTGAAGCAGGACCTGCTGGAAACGCTCAACGTCGCTGAACGGCTGGAAAAGATCTATGGCCAGATGCAGGGCGAGTTGTCCGTTCTTCAGGTCGAGAAAAAGATCAAGACCCGCGTCAAGACGCAGATGGAACGGACCCAGCGCGAATATTACCTCAACGAACAGATGAAGGCGATCCAGAAGGAACTGGGCGACGGCGAAGAAGGCCAGAACGAAGTGGCCGAGCTGGAGGCCCGCATCGCCAAGACCGCCCTTTCGAAAGAGGCGCGCGAAAAGGCCGATGCCGAACTGAAAAAGCTAAAGTCGATGTCGCCGATGTCGGCCGAGGCCACGGTGGTCCGCAACTACCTCGACTGGTTGTTGGGCGTGCCGTGGGGCGTGAAGTCCCGCGTCAAGAAAGACCTGCTCAAAGCACAAGAGGTGCTGGACGCCGATCACTACGGTCTCGACAAGGTCAAAGAGCGTATCGTCGAATACCTTGCAGTGCAGGCCCGCTCGACCAAGTTGAAAGGTCCGATCCTCTGCCTGGTCGGCCCTCCGGGTGTCGGCAAGACCTCGCTTGGCCGCTCGGTCGCCAAGGCCACGGGGCGCGAATTCATCCGCATCTCGCTTGGCGGCGTGCGTGACGAATCCGAAATCCGCGGCCACCGGCGCACTTATATCGGCTCCATGCCCGGCAAGATCATCCAGACGCTGAAGAAGGCAAAGACGACTAACCCTCTGATTTTGCTGGATGAAATCGACAAGATGGGTCAGGATTTCCGTGGCGACCCGGCCAGCGCTTTGCTGGAGGTGCTGGACCCGGAACAGAACAACACCTTCGTCGACCATTACCTTGAGGTGGAATATGACCTGTCGAACGTGATGTTCATCACCACCGCGAATACCTACAACATGCCCAGCCCACTGCTGGACCGGATGGAGATCATTCCGCTGGCCGGCTACACCGAAGATGAAAAGCGCGAAATCGCCAAAGGCCACCTGATCGAAAAGCAGATCAAGGGCCACGGGTTGCGCAAGGGTGAATTCAGGATCACCGACGAAGCCCTGCAAGAAATGATCCGCACCTACACGCGGGAAGCGGGCGTGCGGAACCTGGAACGCGAAATCGCCAAGCTCGCCCGCAAAGCGGTGACCGAGATCGTGAAGAAAAAGGGCGGGGCGGTGGTGGTCACGCCGGAAAATCTGGAAAGCTTCCTTGGGGTGAAGCGGTATCGCTACGGTCTGGCCGAGAAAGAGGATCAGGTCGGCGTCGTCACCGGTCTGGCATGGACCAGCGTTGGGGGTGATCTGTTGCAGATCGAAGCCCTGCGCCTGCCCGGCAAGGGTCGGATGAAGACCACCGGCAAACTGGGCGATGTGATGAAGGAAAGCATCGACGCGGCCGCCTCTTACGTCCGCTCGATCAGCCCCTCCATCGGGGTGAAGCCCACCAAGTTCGAGACGATGGACATCCACGTCCACGTCCCCGACGGCGCGACACCGAAAGACGGCCCGTCTGCCGGTCTCGCCATGGTCACCTCCATTGTGTCGGTCCTGACCGGCATCCCGGTCAAGAAAGACATTGCCATGACCGGCGAAGTGTCCTTGCGCGGCAACGCGATGCCCATTGGCGGGCTGAAAGAGAAACTGCTTGCCGCCCTGCGCGGCGGGATCAAGACCGTTTTCATCCCGGAAGAGAACGAAAAGGACCTCGCTGAAATCCCTGACAACGTGAAATCGGGGCTCAAGATCATCCCGGTCACCCATGTCCGCGAGGTGCTGGCTCAGGCGCTGGTGCGTCAGCCCGAACCGATCGACTGGGACGAGGCGGCGGAAGAAGAAGCAGCCGCAGCGCGGGCGGAACGCGGTATCTTTCCGCCGGCGCAGACCGCGCACTAAGGCCCGGCTCCCTAAGTGAATAGGCGCGCCGGTCAGGCGCGCCTTTTTTCTGACCCTGCCTAGCATCAGCGAAACGCACCCTCGGCTCTGTCCGCTCGACACACGCGCCCGGCGGTGGTTTGGGTCGCATTGAAGCGCAATATTTCGCCTGAGTTGTCACCCGATTCCAGTAGCTTTGGCCGTTTTCCCGCACTATCGTTGATGTCGAACCAATTTCCGGACAGAAAGACCCCATGGCATCCCGACCGACCAAAACCGCCGCTGAAAAATCAGCCAAGCCCGCCGCCAAGGCCAAACCGGCCGCAAAGCCCGCCAAGTCCGCGCCGCCTGCGAAGCCGGAAGTGAAAGCCGTTTCCAAAAGCAATGCCAAAACCGGGGCCGCAGCGTTCAAACTCAGGGACCTTGTTGAAGCAGTGGCCGCGTCCACTGGTGGCAAGAAGCCCGAGGTCAAGCAGACGGTCGAAGCCACCCTGTCGGCCCTTGCCGAAGCGCTGAAACGTGGCGACGACCTGATCCTGCCACCGCTTGGCCGCGCCCGTGTAGCCAAGGCAGCGGGCAAGGATGGTGCCGCCGTCATGACGCTGAAACTCCGCCTTGGAGGAGGCGGCAAGGCCGATGCGAAACAGCCTCTTGCGGACGACGGCGAGGATAGCTAGAAACCGCGCCACCGTAGGGTGAATACGGGAGATTAGCTCAGCGGTAGAGCGCTTCGTTCACATCGAAGATGTC
The DNA here is from genome assembly GCA_031415015.1 of Paracoccaceae bacterium. Classification (GTDB taxonomy): domain Bacteria; phylum Pseudomonadota; class Alphaproteobacteria; order Rhodobacterales; family Rhodobacteraceae; genus JAUYQR01. Next base: position 90,563 of record JANOQT010000096.1, on the reverse strand, counting down.
AGCGGTTCAAATCCGTTATCTCCCACCATTCCTTCTGAAAAGCGCGCGCCCACCGGCGCGCCTTTTGCATTTTTCGCGCGCTTGTGACAAACTTGTCCGTACTCAGTGCAAAGAGGCCTAATGGCTGACACCCCAAGACCTGCGCCCCTCAAGGGCTCTGCCTCATACTTTCCGTCAATCGAAAAGACCTATGGCAAACCCATTGCACATTGGATCGCGCTGGTGACCGCGATGGGAGACCGAAAGCATATGGACCTTGTCGCAGCGCTGAAGTCCGACCACGGTCTCGGCCATGGGCACGCCAACGCTATCGTCGCATATGTCAGGGCAGGGCAGAAGAACGCAGGGCAGGCCGGATGACAGCTATCCCTGACCATCTCGCAACTGCCTTACGGGTTGCCACTTGCAATGACCCGCAGGCTCGTTGTAAGCGCACGGGGCGGGCGGTTAGCTCAGTTGGTAGAGCGTCTCGTTTACACCGAGAATGTCGGGGGTTCGAGTCCCTCACCGCCCACCAGCGCGGTCACAGACACGCTGGTCGTTCCTTGAAGCAGTCCGGTCCGGGGCCAAGGCCTGGGCTCGAGATCGGCAAGCTGCTGCGACGCCCTGCAAGGCCAGCAGCGTTGCAGACGGTTCACAGCATCCACCAATCTGGTGGAGCGGCGTCATCCCGCGATTTGGCCCTTACCCTGAACAGACAGGCACAGTGATGCACGACCTTGTCACCCGTCGCTTTGATGACACCCTGTGCGTGTGGACAGCCGAAGGAACCGGCCGGACGCTTGTGGTGGTCTTTTCCGGCGTCGGGATAAGGTCGCAGCGTGGCAAGCCTGATTTTGTCAGGACAGCGCAGCTTGGCGGCAGGGCGCACGTTCTTTACCTGGCCGATCCGCAGCGAAGCTGGCTGAACGATCCCGGCCTGATCGAGCTGATGGAACAAGAGATCGAGGCCGAACGTCGCCGCGTCAATGCCGACCGTGTGCTGTTGATGGGTGTGTCGCTGGGGGCCTACAGCGCAATTGTCTTTGGCGGTCGGTTGCCGGGCGCACGGGTGCTTGCCTTCTCCCCGCAAGTTGTTGTTGACCCGAAGCTGGTACCTGCCGAACGGCGCTGGCGGTTGTTGCGGCATCGGATCAAGGCGTTCCGCATCGCAAGTGCGTTCGACCGGGGCGCCGCGCAATCAGAATATGTGGTGATCTTCGGCGATGCCGAAGAAGAGGCCATCCAGCGAAACCTGGTGCCCGATCACCCGCAGGTCAGCCTCACGATCCTGCCCGGTACCGGGCACAATACGGCGCTGCAGCTGAAAACCCATGGACTGCTGCAGGCGGTGACCGACAGGGCCCTGCTTGGTGATTTTGCTGATATGACCACCGATCTGACGGGGATTGTGACACCGGCATTGACGGATCAGACCGGTGCCACGCAGACGGCGCAGGCGTAAAGGTCGGGCCGCGAAGGGCCAGACGCTGTCGTGCGTGCCCGCACAAGGCCGGCGCGCGGATCGCGGGTGCAATGCGGCTGGTTCCGGCCTACCTTTCAGCCAAAGGAGACTGCAGATGAGCTGGAACCCCGCCCTCGACCCCACGATTCCGATCGGCGGCGCCGTCGATGCGATCAAGACCGTCATCATCCCCCGCGCCCGCGACCTTGGCGGGTTCGAGGTTCGCCGCGCGCTGCCCTCCGCCGCGCGCCAGATGGTCGGCCCCTTCATCTTTTTCGATCAGTTCGGCCCGGCCGAATTTCTGACCGGCCACGGCATCGACGTGCGCCCGCACCCCCATATCGGCCTCGGCACCGTCACCTACCTGCTGAAAGGCCGTCTGCATCACCGCGACAGCCTTGGCACCGATCAGTGGATCGAACCGGGTGCGGTGAACTGGATGAAGGCCGGCTGGGGCATCACCCATTCCGAACGCACCGACGGCCCGGTCCGTAAGACCGGCCAGACGATGTTCGGCCTGCAAACCTGGCTCGCGCTGCCGAAAGCGCTGGAGGACGACCCGGCAGAATTCATCCACACCCCCGAAGCGCAGCTTCCGGTGCTGGAGGGCGAGGGCAAGACCGTCCGCCTGATCCTCGGCCACGCCTGGGGCGAGACGGCACCGATGGAAACCCCGTCCGAGATGTTCTACGCCGACGCCAGCCTTGCCCCCCACGCCGCCATCCCGCTGCCGGACGGGCAAGAGGACCGCGGCGTCTATATCCTGCAGGGCGAGGTGACCGTGTCCGGCCAGACCTTCCCCGAAGGTCAGATGCTGATCTTCCGTCCCGGCGACCGGATCAGCGTCAGGGCAGGGGATGCGGGCGCGCGGCTGATGCTGCTGGGCGGGGCCACGATGGACGGCCCGCGCTTTATCTGGTGGAACTTTGTCGCCTCGTCGCGTGACCGGATCGACGCGGCGAAAGAGGCGTGGCGGGCAGGCGACTGGGCGCATGGCCGCTTCAAGCTGCCACCCGACGACAGGGCAGAGTTCATTCCCGCGCCGGATACTTGAAATTCCCGCCGTTCCCCATTGACGCCGCCCGACCCCTTGCGTAAGACGGCGCACGTTCGGAGGGCACCTTCCGGACAGCGAGATGCGCGGTGGTAGCTCAGTTGGTTAGAGTACCGGCCTGTCACGCCGGGGGTCGCGGGTTCGAGCCCCGTCCACCGCGCCAGATCGCCCCTTAGCATCACAGTGTCCACGCGTGGACAGGGGTGCCGCTTTAATAAGATCAACAGCTTACCTGCGACGTTTAAGGCTTCTTTCATTATTCTGCCGGCCCATGGTCAGGTTTCCCCGCCTCGACTTTGCATCGTTTCTGGCCGAACAATAGGGGCAATTCCGCCAACGCAGGGTTTGCCACCATGACAAGATCAATTGCGCTTGCGCTGTGTGCCGCCTTTGCCGTTCCTCTTGCCAGCCAGACATTGGCGCAGGGTGTCGACCTGCCTTTGGGGTTTGACGGTCTTTACGCACCCGAGGGTCTGCCTTGCGACGGCACGCCCCGGATCACGGTCAAGAACGGCACGTTCATCGGTGAGGGCTGGTCGTGGACGGTCAATGACCTGATCGAGTTTCCGGGCGAGCCGAACAAGGTGGACGTCGGGCTGACCACCCGCTCGGGCGGGGACGAGCGGACCGACGGGGTGGTGATCACCTTGAGCGGGGATGGGAAGGGCCCGGTTCTGGTGTTCGATTACGCCGACGGAACCCGCAACATCTGGAGGCGCTGCGACGATCTGCCCTGAGACCCAAGTCCCTGTGCAAGGATTCAGGCAGATTGCCGGAGCAAGGTAATTGGCGGCCGACTTGGTCCTCTACAGCGTGAGCCGGTAGCGGATATGTCCGTCCGACGCGACATACTGGTCATACAACGCGCGGGCGTGGGTGTTGCTTTCGTCGGTGTGCCAGTAAAGGCGGCTCCAGCCCTTGGCGCGGGCAAGCGCGATCAGATCGTCGATCAGCGCCCGACCGGCCCCGGAGCCGCGCGCGGCTTCGGCCACGAACAAATCCTCAAGATAGCAATCCCCCGTCGCCATCCATGTCGACGGGTGGTGCATGTGGATGGCAAAGCCGATCACCTGATCCCCGTCCACGGCCAGCCGTGCCTTGACCGGCGAGGCCGCATCCATCAGTCGCGCCCAGGTGCCGGCTGTGATCTGGGGCGCAAGATCGACCGCGTAAAACGCCAGATATAGCGCCCATAGCCCGCGCCATGCGCCTTCGTCACCGTGGCCTGCATCACGAACGATCATTGCAGCCGCGCCAGAATGCGGGCCCAGGACCGGATGCCCTTGTGGAAGCTTTCAAGATCATACTTCTCGTTCGGCGAATGGATCTTGTCGTCATCGCGGCCAAAGCCGATCAGCATCGCATCCATGCCAAGGTAGGTCTTGAAATACCCCGCAATCGGGATCGATCCACCCGCGCCGACGAACGCCGCCGCGCGGCCCCATTCGTCGGTCAGCGCCTGACGCGCCGCCTCGAATGCCGGGTCAGAGATCGCCATCACCGAGGCGGGGCTGCCCTCGATCGCGTCATGCCATTCGATCCGGCAATCGGCGGGCAGCTGAGCCTCGGCCCAAGTGCGGAACGAAGTCAGAACCTTCGCGGGGTCCTGTGCGGACACCAGCCGGAAGCTGACCTTGGCATTCGCTTCGGCCGGCAGCACGGTCTTGAAGCCCGCCCCGGTGTAGCCGCCCCAGATACCGTTCACCTCTGCCGTCGGGCGCGACCAGATCGCCTCAAGCGGCGTGCGGTCCACCTCGCCCGACGGCACAGAAAGCCCGACATCGCCCAGATAGCGCGCATGGTCGAAGGCAAGGCTTTGCCACTGCTGGCGCAGCGCGTCGGGCAGTTCGGCGACGTCATCGTAAAAGCCGGGCACCGTGACGCGCCCCTGATCATCGTGCAGGCCCGCCAGAATCCGCGTCAGCACATGGATCGGGTTGCGCGCAAGGCCGCCATACATGCCGGAGTGCAGATCGCGCGACGCGGCGTGCAGAGTGAATTCGGATTTCGCGAGGCCCCTCAGCATCGTGGTGATCGCGGGCACCGCACCTTCAAACATGCCGGTGTCGCAGATCAGCGCGAGGTCGGCGCGCAGCTCGGCCGCGTTTTCTTGCAGGAACGGGATCAGGGATGGCGAGCCGGACTCTTCCTCACCCTCCAGAAAGATCGTCAGTTTGCCGGGCAGGGTGCCGTGGATGTGCTTCCACGCCCGGCACGCCTCCAGAAAGGTCATCAGTTGACCCTTGTCATCCGACGACCCGCGGGCGCGGATGACGCGGCCCTTGGGCGTATCCTGCACTTGCGGGTCAAACGGGTCGCGGTCCCACAGGTTCAGCGGATCAACGGGTTGCACGTCATAGTGGCCGTAGAACAGCAGGTGTCTGCCGCCCGTGCCACCGTGCCCGACGACCATCGGATGCCCCGGCGTCGGGCGCGAGGCGGCGTCAAAGCCAAGGGTCCTGAGGTCTTCGACCAGCCAGTCCGCCGCCTTTGCACAGTCGGCCTTGTAGGCCGGATCGGTCGAGACAGAGGGGATGCGCAACAGCGCCATCAGCCGCTCCAGCGCCTCTGGCAGGGTGTCGTCGATGCGGGTCAGCACGGCATCTAGGGTCATCGCTCTCTCCGGAATGTGATCGGGAATGAGCCTATCAGGCGGCTGGGGACTGTCCAGAGCGTGCGGCTTGCGCTAAGGGCTGGCGCATCCTGAAACAGCGTTAGGGCGGGGTTGGCGATGATTGCGAAACTGGGATTGCTGCTGGGTCTGAGCGTGGGGTCGGTGGCTTGGGCCGAAGACATACCGGTCGAGACGGCGACGCTGGGGGCCTTTGCGATCACGCTGCACCTTCACCCGTTCCTGACGGACGAGGAACTGGTGACCTTGCGGCTGGTCATGGTGAACCAGCAGGCGCTGTCGCTGTTTGTGCCGGGCAAGGCGGGGTTTGCGGCGCTGGCGGTGTCGCCAGAGGATGGGTTCATCCGGCTTGGCGCGCCGATGGGGTCTGCGACGGCAGTCGGTGATCTGCCCGATGCCGAAGCGGCACGTGTGGCGGCCCTTACCGGCTGCGAGGCCATGAAACAGGGCACGGCGCCCTGCGTCACCGTGCTGGAGATTGCGCCGGCACCCTGAGGCAGGGGCACCGTGAGGTGGGGGCGACAATTCGCCCCCTTGGCTGTGGCGGCGGCTTGACCCAAGTCAATGCTGCAGCCGGGCCGATCTGACACCACAGTCGCAACGATCCGGACGGGAGACGATGATGAGCTATGACACCGCACTGGATGCAGCCCTGCAACGGCTGCACGACGAGGGCCGCTACCGGACCTTCATCGACATCGAGCGGCGGCAAGGCCAGTTTCCGCATGCAGTCTGGACCCGGCCTGACGGGACGGAGAAAGACATCACCGTCTGGTGTGGCAACGATTACCTTGGCATGGGGCAGCACCCGCAAGTGCTGGCCGCGATGCACGAGGCTTTGGAGGCGACGGGGGCCGGGTCGGGCGGCACGCGCAACATCTCGGGCACGACGGTCTATCACAAGCGGCTTGAGGCGGAACTGGCCGATCTGCATGGCAAAGAGGCGGCGCTGGTGTTCACCAGTGCCTACATTGCCAACGATGCGACGCTGTCAACGCTGCGGCAGATCTTTCCGGGGCTGATCATCTATTCGGATGCGCTGAACCATGCCAGCATGATCGAAGGCGTGCGGCGGGGCGGCGGGGAAAAGCGGATTTTCCGACATAACGATGTGGCGCATCTGCGGGCCCTGCTGGCAGCGGATGACCCGGCGGCGCCCAAGCTGATCGCGTTCGAATCGATCTATTCGATGGACGGCGATTTCGGGCCGATCAAGGCTGTCTGCGATCTGGCGGACGAGTTTGGCGCGCTGACCTATCTGGATGAGGTGCATGCGGTGGGCATGTACGGCCCGCGCGGGGCAGGGGTCGCAGAGCGCGATGGCCAGATGGGGCGAATCGACATCATCAACGGCACGCTGGCCAAGGCATACGGGGTGTTCGGGGGCTATATTGCTGCATCTGCAAAGATGGTGGATGCGGTGCGCAGCTATGCGCCGGGGTTCATCTTCACCACCTCGTTGCCACCTGCAGTGGCGGCGGGGGCGGCGGCTTCGGTGCGGTTTCTGAAGACGGCGCAATCCCTTCGCGACGCCCACCACCAGCAGGCAAAGGTGCTGAAGCTGCGGCTGAAGGGGCTGGGCCTTCCGATCATCGACCACGGGTCACATATTGTGCCGGTGCATGTGGGCAACCCCATCCATTGCAAGATGCTGTCGGACATGTTGCTGGAAACCTACGGCATCTACGTCCAGCCGATCAACTTTCCGACCGTGCCACGTGGCACCGAACGGCTGCGCTTCACCCCCTCGCCGGTGCATGATTCCGCAGCGATCAACCACCTGATCAAGGCGATGGACGCCCTGTGGAGCCATTGTGCGCTGAATCGCGCCGAGGTTGCGGGGTGACCTATCTCGCATGTGCAAAAGGTCTTGCCCTATGTTAGCATTTCGCAAATAGAAAAGCCGGTGAGTCGTTTGGGAAGGCGGCTCGGCGGATATAATGCACCGAGGGGACAGGGCGCGGATGATCGGTTGGAGGGCGAAACCTTCGACGACCGAAGAAGAAAAGCCAAAGGGCTTTGACGACTTCGAGTTGCGGTTGGGCGATGTCATGCGGGGCGAACGCGCCACGCTTGGCAAGTCGCTGCTTGATGTTCAGCGCGAGCTGAAGATCAAGGCTACCTATATCGCCGCCATCGAGAATGCCGATGTCTCGGCCTTCGAGTCCCCCGGTTTCGTTGCGGGCTATGTGCGGTCCTATGCACGCTATCTGTCGATGGACGCCGACTGGGCGTTCGAACGGTTCTGCGCCGAAGCGGGCTTTGCCGTGGCCCATGGCATGTCGGCCTCGGCCGCGCCCAAGCGCATGATCAAGGCGCGGACGCGTGAATTCTCCGACCCCCTCGCCAACCCGAACGCAACCTTCGTGCCGCGCGGTGAAAGCGTGTTTGCGCAGGTCGAGCCCGGGGCTGTCGGGTCCGTTGCCGTTCTGCTGGCGCTGATTGCGGCCATTGGTTACGGCGGCTGGTCGGTCTTGCAGGAAGTTCAGCGGGTGCAACTGGCGCCGGTAGATCAGGCCCCCAGCGTGGTGGCCCAGATCGACCCATTGCTGGATGCTGGCGCCGCAGCGCCGCAGATCGTGGCGACGGTTCAGACTGATGCCACCGAAATTGTCGCCCTTGCCGAAGGCACCGCGCCCGTCGATGTGATGGACCGGCTGTACCGGCCGCAAGCGCTTGACGTGCCGGTTCTGACCTCGCGTGACGGCCCGATTTCCGCGATCAATCCGCGCGAAACCGGCGTTGTGGCTGCCACAGACACCGAAACCCCGGCTGCGGAAGCCGAAGGCGTCCGCGTGGTGGCCGAGGTTCGGCCGGGCGTCGAAGTGCTGGCTGTGCGTCCGTCCTGGGTGCGGGTCAATGCGGCGGACGGCACCGTGTTGTTTGAAAAGATCCTTGATGCGGGTGAACGTTACAGCGTGCCCGCGCTGGAAGCGGCGGCGGTGTTCCGTACCGGCAATTCCGGGTCGATCTACTTTGTGGTCAACGGGGTGACTTATGGCCCCGCGGCACCGGGCGCCAACGTGGTCAAGGGTATCGCCTTGTCGCCAGAAGCCCTGACCCAGACGATGGCCACTGCCGATATGGCCGGCGATGACGACCTTGCCCGGTTCAGCACTGCCGATGCGGGCGCTCTGGCCCCGGTTGAAGGCGCGCCTTCGGAATAAGCTGTCCTGCTTTGCCTGACCGGTTGCCGCGCCCCGCCGCTGGCACTATCCTTGTGGCAATAGGTTTCCGGAGGCTTTCCTGATGACGCACAATCCCATCCGCCCGTGGCGCAATATTGACCGGCGCGTGTCGCGGCAGATCAGCGTTGGCAAGGTTCTGGTGGGGGGTGACGCGCCCATTTCGGTCCAGACGATGACCAACACGCTGACCACCGATGTGGCGGCCACGATCGAGCAGATCCAGCGTTGCGCCGTGGCCGGGGCCGATATCGTCCGTGTGTCCACCCCCGATCAGGACAGCACCCGCGCCTTGCGCGAGATTGTGGCAGAGTCGCCCGTTCCGATCGTCGCCGACATCCATTTTCACTACAAGCGCGCCATCGAGGCTGCCGAGGCGGGGGCCGCCTGCCTGCGCATCAACCCCGGCAACATCGGCGACGCGAAGCGCGTGGCCGAAGTGGTCAAGGCCGCCAAGGACCACGGCTGCAGCATCCGCATTGGGGTGAATGCCGGATCCCTGGAACGGCACCTTTTGGAAAAATACGGCGAGCCGTGCCCGGATGCGATGGTGGAATCGGGCATGGACCACATCAAGCTGTTGCAGGACAACGATTTTCACGAGTTCAAGATCAGCGTGAAGGCGTCCGACGTGTTCATGGCCGCCGCCGCCTATCAGCAGCTTGCCACCGTGACTGATGCGCCGATTCACCTTGGCATCACCGAAGCCGGGGGACTGACCTCCGGCACGGTGAAATCCGCCATTGGCCTGGGCAGCCTGTTGTGGTTCGGCATCGGTGACACGATCCGGGTCAGCCTGTCGGCCGATCCGGTCGAAGAGGTGAAGGTCGGGTTCGAGATCCTGAAATCGCTGGGCCTGCGGCATCGAGGCGTGACGATCATCTCGTGCCCAAGCTGCGCGCGGCAGGGGTTTGACGTGATCAAGACGGTGACGGCGCTTGAGGACCGGCTGGCGCATATCACCACCTCGCTCAGCCTGTCGATCATCGGCTGCGTGGTGAACGGCCCCGGTGAGGCGTTGATGACCGACATCGGTTTTACCGGCGGCGGGGCAGGCAAGGGGATGGTCTATCTGGCGGGCAAGCAGGCGCATACCTTGGGCAATGAGCGCATGGTCGATCACATCGTCGAGTTGGTGGAAAAGAAGGCCGCCGAACTGGACGCCGCCGAGGCTGCTGCGAATGCAACTGAGGCTGCCGAATAATCAGGGTGCCGTCATGTCGAGGGGCCGCATCGCGCAGGCCAGAAAGTCGATGAACACCCGCAGCCGGGCGGTGACCGACTGGGCCGAGGGGTAGACGAAATACAGCCCCTTGCGCGGCGTTTCCCATCCCGGCAAGACCGCGGTCAGGTCGCCCGCATCAAAGGCCGGTCGGGCAAGGATGTAGGGCAGCAGCGCCACGCCTGCGCCGGCAATGGCCGCCTCGCGGATGGCCAGATAGGATCCAAGTTGCAGGGCGGGATTGACTGCGATTTCAACGGCTTCCTCCGCGCGGTTCAGCATCCAGGTCATTGCCCAAGGGGCCGCCAGCCCAACCAAGGGCAGGTGTTTCAGGCCCGTTGGATGGTCAAGTGTCGCAAGATCTGGCAGGGCCGGTCGGGCAACCAGAACCGCGTGGCCTTCCTGCAACAGCCGCGCCACTTGCCCCGAACTTTCCATCGGGCCAAAGCGGACGCAGCCGTCGAAGCCTTCTTCCAGCAGATCGGGCGCGCGGTCCAGGAAATGGATTTCCAGCGTCACATCCGGGTGGGCGGCGCGAAAGTCGGCGGCCAGCTTGCCCATCAGCACATTGCCCATCACCTGCGGCACCGCGATGCGCAGATGCCCGCGCGCCACGTCATGCTGTTCGCCAAGCGCGCGGCGGATGTCGTCAGCCTCGCCCAGCAGGCGGTCGGCGCGGGCGGCCAGCACCTTGCCCTCTTGCGTCACGCGCAACTGGCGGGTGGTGCGTTCGATCAGACGGACGCCGAGGTTGGCCTCCAGATCGGCGATGCGCTTGGACAGGGTGGATTTGGGCACCCGGAGCGTCAGTGCCGCGGCCGAGAACGACCCTTCACGCAAGATGGCACGAAAGGCGCGCAGCGCGGTCAGGTCGAGGTCATTATGCAACATGATGCACAAACATTCCAATAATACGGCACTTGTCCATAATTCTGGTATATCGGAGGATCGACGTCAAGCTCTTCCGTCGCAAAGGTCTTTGCATGTCCACCGTTCCCGAACCGGGGCGCCGCGTGATGGCGTCCGTCCTGCTGCTGGCGTCGCTGACCATCATGGCGAATGCGACGATTGCGCCGTCGCTGCCCGGCTTGCAGGCGCATTTCGCGGATGTGGAGGGGATCGAGACGCTGCTGGGCTTTCTGCTGACGCTGCCGTCGCTGGCCATCGTGCTGTCGGCGGGGCTGTTTGGCTGGCTGGCGGACCGGTATGACCGGCAAAAGCTGCTGGCGCTGGCAGCGGTGCTTTACGCGGTGGGCGGTACGGTCGGGCTTTGGGCCGACAGCCTGACGGTGCTGCTGATCGGGCGCGCGATCCTTGGGGTGGGTGTGGCCGGGACAATGACGCTGGGCATGACCTGGGGGACGGACCTGTGGCAGGGGCAGGCGCGGGCGCGGTTTCTGGGGTTTCAGGGTGCTGCAATGTCGGCCGGGGGAATCGTGGTGATGCTGCTGGGCGGTGCGCTGGCGACACTGCACTGGCGCGGCGCGTTCGCGACCTACCTTCTGGTGCTGCCGGTCGCGGTGTTTGCGCTGTATTGTCTGACGCCATACGCCCGCCAGATCGCAAGCCGCCGGGCCGAGACGGTGGCGGCGAACCGGCCTGCAACGGCGGCAGGGGCTTTCCCTTGGGCCGCTTTTGCCGTGGTGGGACCCTTGGGGTTCATCTTCATGGCCACGTTCTATGTGATGCCGACTCGATTGCCGTTCTTCATGGCGCAGATGGGCGTCAGCAATACGCTGGTTGTCGGCGGCATCATGGCCTCGATGACGCTGGCGTCAGTGCCCGGAGCGCTGCTGTACGGACGCATCCGGCGCTATCTGTCGGCTCTACAGGTGTTTGCGGCCAGCTATGCGCTGATGGGGCTGGGGATGCTGATCGTGGCACAGGCGCAGGGACCAGGGCTGGCGATTTTGGGGTCGATGGTGATGGGGCTCGGCATGGGGCCATCAATGCCGAACTACACCACCTATTTCATGGGCTATGTCCCGGCCGACCTGCGCGGCCGCGCCTCGGGGATGCTGACAACCGCGTTCTTTGCCGGGCAGTTCGTGTCGCCGCTGGTGTCGGCCCCGCTGGTGGTCTGGTTCGGCCTTGGCGGCGCGTTCGTCGCGTTGGGGCTGGCGCTGATCGGCCTCGCGGTGGTGATCCTCGGCCTTGGCCGCTGGCAGCCGCAACCGCTGCCCGTGGCCATGCCGCCGCGCTGATCAGCCTTCGCGGGCGTCCCTGACGATCTGTTGCATCCCGTCCAGCGGCACATAGCCACGCAGCATCACGTCTTTCAGAATGAAGGTCGGTGTGCCCGAGATGTCCATCGCGTCGGCCAGCGCATGATTTTCCTCGATCACCGCCTTCACCTCGGCACTGCCCATTTTGGCAAGGATCGGACCGGCATCAAGCCCCAGATCGGCGGCCAATCCGGTCAGCGTTTCCGGGCCTGGTTCGCCACGCAGAGTGATCAGGGCATTGTGCGCCGACTTGTAAGCGTCATCGCCGTGCAAGAGTCGCACCGCGATGGCGAACTGCGATGACAGCAGCGACGCCTCGCCCAGGATCGGAAGCTCCTTTACCACGTAGCGGATGTTGCCGTCGCTTTTCACCAGTTCGGCCACTTCGTCATGCGCCTTGCGGCAATAGCCACAGCGGTAATCCATGAATTCGACCAGAGTAATGTCGCCCGCCAGATTGCCGCCCACCCAATCGTTGGGATTTGCGAAGATCTGATCGGATTTGGCCAGCAGGATCGCCTTATCGCGGTCCGCAGCGGCCTGTTCTTCGCGGACCTTCAGCACATCCATGGCTTCGATCAGAATTTCGGGGTTTTCCAGCAAGTAAGCGCGCACCTCGGCCCGGAAGGCCTTCTGTTCCGCAGGCGTCATGTCGCCCAGACCGCCGGCAAGTGCGGTGGTGGCAAACAGGCTGGCGGCAAGGCCAAGGGCAAAGCGACGCATAAGATTTTCCTTCTGGTTGGCCCGATTTTGAGGCGCGCGCAGACTGTAAGGGGCCGGGCAGCAAAAGATCAAGGCGGGGCGGCCGCATTCGCCGGATTGTGATCCGGCGCCCGATGCCACAGGCGAATTTACATTCGCGCCAACAGCGGGGATAAGTCGCGCCATGACCCGACTGATCCCGGCCCTTCTGACCTTGCTGTTCCTGCTTGCCGCCCCGCTTCGGGCGCAGGACCTGAGCGCGCTGGCCCGCTTTGATCCGGCGGCATCAAAGATGGTTGCAGGTGCGGGCGGCGTGGACGTGGCCCTTGCGATCAGCCAGCCGGTGCCATGGCGTCTGCGGCTGATGGCCAACCCGCCACGGCTTGTCCTTGACGTGCGCGAGGTGGATTGGACCGGCTTCGACCGTCTGAAGGTCGTCGCGCCGGTCGTGGCGCTGAGGGCCGGGGTGTTCCGTCCCGGCTGGTCGCGGCTGGTGCTGCAGCTTGACGGGCCCTACCGCGTGACCGGGTCTGAAATGGTGACCGGGGGCACGACGGGTGCCACGATCCGGCTGCGTCTTGCACCCACCGATCCCCAGTCTTTTGCCGCTGCCGCGGCCCTTCCCGATCTGCCGGACTGGGCCGCACCCGAAGCCACCAGCCTGACGCCGCCGGTCAAGTCGGGGTCCGGTGCCGTCGTCATCGTGCTTGACCCCGGTCATGGCGGGCTTGATCCCGGGGCCGAGCGTGACGGGCTGACCGAGGCCGCGCTGATGCTGACCTTCGCGCGCGAGTTGAGGGAGTTGCTGATCCGGGACGGCCGCTTTTCCGTGGTCATGACACGTGAGGAAGACGTCTTCGTGCCGCTGGAAACCCGGATATCCATCGCGCGAGACGCCGGGGCGGGCCTGTTCCTGTCGCTGCACGCCGATGCGCTGGCCGAAGGCGATGCGACCGGGGCGACGGTCTATACCCTGTCCGAAGATGCGTCCGAAGAGGCGGCAGCGACGCTGGCTGAACGGCATGACCGCGACGATCTGCTGGCCGGGATCGACCTGACCGATCAGGACGATCTTGTGGCCGAAGTGCTGATGGACATGGCGCGCACCGAAACCGCACCCCGCACCGACCGGCTGGCCGACGCGATCGTGGCGGCGATCAAGGCGGCCGAGATCCGGATGCACCGCCATCCGCGCCAGTCCGGCGGGTTTTCAGTGCTGAAATCCCCCGATATTCCGTCAGTTCTGCTGGAACTGGGGTTCTTGTCTTCGTCGCGTGACCTCAAGCGGTTGAACGATCCGCAGTGGCGGGCGCGGCTGGCCGAGGCGATCTTGCAAGCCGTGGTTGCATGGGGCGAAGAAGAAGCCGCGCTGCGGGCGCTGAAATCGCCTTAAGGGCTTGCGGGATGCCGCCACCGTGAACATCTGAAGCGTTCCAAGGTTTTGACGCCACCGCGCGTCTGGTATACTGCGACAGCTACACTGCGGCGGGGCAATCATCGGGGGCGTTTGGTGCTCAGGTTCATCGGATCAGCTTTGGGTGCGATCTTCACGGCGGCAACGCTGGGGCTGATCTTTGCCGCCCTGACGCTGGGCGCGATCTTCTTCATGTATTCGCGCGACCTGCCAAGCCATGAAAACCTGGCCCAATACACCCCCGCGACGATCAGCCGGATCTATTCGGGCGAAGGCCGGATCATCGACGAATTTGCCAAGGAACGGCGGTTGTTCGTGGCCAGCGAAGACATCCCCGATCTGGTAAAGCACGCCTTTGTCAGCGCCGAAGACAAGAATTTCTACACCCACCACGGCTATGACGCGCGCGGCATGATCGCGGCCTTTGTCGAAGCGTTGCAGACCCGGGGCGAAAGCCTGCGGGGCGCCTCAACGATCACGCAGCAGGTGATGAAGAACTTCCTGCTGGATGGCAGCCGGTCGGTGGAACGCAAGATCAAGGAAATCATTCTGGCCACCCGGCTGGAAGACACCCTGTCCAAGGACAAGATCCTTGAACTGTACCTGAACGAGATTTTTCTGGGCAAGAACTCCTATGGGGTGGCGGCGGCGTCGCAGACCTATTTCAACAAGCCGCTGTCGGAATTGGCCCCGCACGAGGCCGCGATGCTGGCCGCGATGCCGCAGGCCCCCGGCAAGTACGACCCGGTGACCGCGAAGGAACGCGTCACCGAACGGCGCAACTACGTGCTGCGCGAGATGTGGCAGAACGGCTATATCGACGAGGCTGTGTATCTGTCCGAAAAAGATCTGCCGCTGCGGTCGGTCCAGAACGGCGATTTCGAGGCGTTCCGCGAGGCGTTGCCGCCGCGCGACTATTTCACCGACGAGATCCGCCGCCAGCTGTCGGGCACCTTTGGCGAGGAGGAGTTCTTTTCGGGCGGTCTGACGATCCGCGCCACGGCCGACCCCGATCTGCAGGACGCCGCCGCCGCCGCCCTGCGCGAGGGGCTGGAGAAATACGACCGCAGTCTTGGCATCTGGCGTGGCACGGGCAAGGTCTTGCCCGCCGATGCCATGGCGTCCGAGGACGGCTGGCGCGCCGCACTGGCCGAACTTGAGGTGCCGCGCGACGTCGCCGCATGGTTCCCCGCCGTTGTGCTTGAGGTCGGCGAGAATGACGCCCGCATCGGCATCGAAGGTGTGGCCGATGATGACGACGGCCACTACATCCCCGCCGAAGATGTGACCTGGGCGCGCAAACGGCTTGACGGCGGCGAGCTGGGCAAGAAGGCAGACGTTGCCGGCGATCTTCTGGCCGTGGGCGAGGTGGTGCTGGTCCGTGCCGTCACCAACGACGACGGCACCTTCAAGCGCTGGTCGCTGCGTCAGGTGCCCGAAGTGCAGGGCGCGTTCATGGCGATGGACGTGAACACCGGTCGGGTGCTGGCGATGCAGGGCGGGTTCAGTTATCAGGACTCGGTCTTCAACCGCACCACGCAGGCGACGCGCCAGCCGGGGTCCAGTTTCAAGCCCTTTGTCTATGCGGCGGCGCTGGACAGCGGCTTTACCCCCGCCACCATCGTCGTGGATGCCCCGATCGAGATCGATACCCCGCAGGGTCTGTGGACACCGAAGAACGCGTCGAACAAGTTTTACGGCCCCGCGCCGCTGCGCACCGGAATCGAGCAGTCGCGCAACCTGATGACGGTGCGGATCGCGCAGGAAATCGGCATGCAGACGGTGGCAGGCTACGCCGAACGCTTTGGCGTCTATGACCGGATGGGGCCGTTTCTGGCCAATGCTCTTGGCGCACAGGAGACGACGCTGTTCAAGATGGTCGCCGCCTATTCGATGTTCGCAAATGGCGGCGAGAGGGTGGAACCTACACTGGTGGACCGGGTGCAGGACCGTTTTGGCAAGACGATCTACCGCCACGATCAGCGCATCTGCGAAGATTGCGGCAAGGTCGATGTGCCGCAGGGGCAGGGGGTCACCATTGACAGCAACCGCGAACGGGTGATGAACGCGATCACGGCCTATCAGCTGACCTCGATGCTGCAAGGCGTCGTCCAGCGTGGCACCGCGACGGGGATCAACCTGCCGGTGCCGGTGGCCGGAAAGACCGGCACGACCAACGATGCCAAGGACGTGTGGTTCATCGGCTACACGTCGAACATCGCGGCGGGCTGCTACATCGGCTTTGATCAGCCGCGCACGCTGGGTGGCGGGGCCTCGGGGGGGGGGCTATGCGGGCCGGTGTTCGAGGCGTTCATGAAAACCGCCATCAAGAAATACGGCGGCGGCGAATTCAAGGTTCCGCCGGGGGGCTATTTCCTGAAGATCGACCGCTTCACCGGCCAGCGTCTGCCCGATGACGCCAGCGGCGACTATGTGGTGTCGGAATACTTCCGCGAGGGCGAGGACCCGGTGTTCGGCCTTGGCGCGATGGTCGACGGCGGCTTTGCGATGGGCACCAACCTGCCGCTGTTCGCTTACGGCGAAGGCCAAGGCGAAAGCAGCGCCACCGTGACCAACGCCACAGGTGAAACCGTTGTTGTGCCGAAGAAGGCGGATTTCGGCACCGTATCGTCCGGGGGCCTTTACTGACATCTGGCTGCCGCGCCAGACCCGCGCCCTTGCCGGGCGGCGGGCTTGCCGCTATGACCGCCCGCTGTAGATACTTGACCGCTGATTATGCTTGAAGGATCGACCCCCGATGCGCGCCGAAACCCAAACCAATGTTGAAGCGATTCAAAAGACGCTAAAGCTTCTGGCGCAACGCATGGATATCGAGACGGCGCCGCACCGGCTTGAGGAATTCGATGCGATGATCGAGGCACCGGATCTGTGGAACGATCCGGGCAAGGCGCAGAAACTGATGCGCGACCGGCAGGCGCTGATCGATGCAATCGGCAGCTACAAGTTGATTGATACCGGCCTGAAAGACAATGTCGAACTGATCGAGATGGGTGAGGCCGAGGGTGACGACGAGATCGTGACCGAAGCCGAAGCCGCCCTTGCCGCCCTGCTGACGACCGCCGCCGGCAAAGAGCTTGAAGCGCTGCTGAACGGCGAGGCGGACGCCAACGACACCTTCCTGGAGGTCAACGCCGGGGCCGGTGGCACCGAAAGCTGCGACTGGGCGCTGATGCTGGCGCGGATGTACACCCGCTGGGCCGAGGCGAAGGGTTATCAGGTGGAACTGCTGTCCGAAACGCCCGGCGACGAGGCCGGGATCAAATCGGCAGCCTTCAAGATTTCCGGTCGCAATGCCTATGGCTGGCTGAAAACCGAATCCGGGGTGCACCGGCTTGTCCGCATGTCGCCATTCGGGTCGGGCGACAAGCGGCAGACGTCGTTCGCGTCGATCTGGGTCTATCCGGTGGTTGATGACAGTATCGAGATCGAGGTGGCCGACAAGGACATCCGCATCGACACCATGCGCGCCTCGGGTGCAGGCGGCCAGCACGTCAACAAGACCGACTCGGCGGTGCGGATCACCCACTTCCCGTCCGGCATCGTGGTGACCTCGTCGCTGAAATCACAGCACCAGAACCGCGAGATTGCGATGAACGCGCTGAAGGCGCGGCTGTACCAGATGGAACTGGACAAGCGGAACGCGTCGATCAACGAGGCGCATGAAAACAAGGGCGATGCGGGCTGGGGCAACCAGATCCGGTCCTATGTGTTGCAGCCCTACCAGATGGTCAAGGACCTGCGCACCGGGTTCGAGACCTCGGATACGTCGGGGGTGCTGGACGGCGATCTGGACGGGTTCATGTCGGCGACGCTGGCCATGAACGCCAGCGGCCGCAAGCGCGGCGAGTTCGGCGGCGATCTGGACTGAAGGCGGGATGTCCCGCTTTGGCCCGGGCAGCGGCAGTCTTGCCAGGCCCCCCATGACGGGCGTAGCTTTGCATCATGACAACTTCTGATCCGCCTGCCACGCCCGAAGTGAACGAGGTCGATTTCTCTGACCTGCGGGCCAGCCTTGTGCTTGGCTGGCGGGATTTTCGCCGCGCGCCGCTCATGGGGTTGGCCTTCTCGGGCGTCTATGTGCTGGGCGGGTGGCTGATCCTGTGGGCGATGACCACCAAGGGACAGATCTGGTGGACGCTGCCCGCAAGCGCCGGGTTTCCAATCCTTGGCCCCTTCATCGCCTGCGGGTTCTACGAGATTTCGCGGCGGCTTGAAGCGGGCGAGCCGTTGGCCGCGCGTGCGGTCTTCGGCGTGATCTTCCGCCAGAAGGACCGCCAGATCCCTTCGATTGCTGCGGTGATCGTGGTGTTCTTTCTGTTCTGGAACTTTCTGGCCCACATGATCTTTGCGCTGTTTCTGGGCAATGCGACGATGACCAATGTCTCGTCGTCGCTGGCGGTGTTCACCACGGCAGACGGGCTGGTGATGCTGACGGTCGGCACAGCGGTGGGTGCGGTGTTCGCAGGACTGTTGTTCAGTCTGACCGTGGTCAGCCTGCCGATGCTGCTGGACCGTGAGGTGGATTTCGTCACCGCCATGCTGACCAGCGTGGCGCTGGTGCAGGAAAACCCGCGCGTCATGCTGGGCTGGGGTGGGCTGATTGCGGTTTGCCTGTTCGTGGGGATGCTGCCGCTGTTCCTGGGGCTACTGGTCGTGATGCCGCTGTTCGGCCACGCCAGCTGGCACCTTTACCGGCGCGCGATCAGCTGATTCGTCGCCCGGTGGTCAGCGCCAGAAGTGCGGCCAGTGCCGCCATCGCCGCCCCGATCAGCGCCACGCTGCCGAAGGCCGCATTGGTCGCCGCCAGATGCTCCGCCGTGCTGCCGGCCAGCCCAAACCCCGGCGCGCCCGGCCCGTAGGCCGCTGCCGCCACCCGGCCCAGAACCGCCACCGCGATCAGGCCCGCCACCCGCGCCACCGCGTTGTTGATGCCCGACGCGGCACCCTGTTCGCCCTCGGACGCCTCGGCCATCACGGCGGCGGTCAGGGGGGCCACCACCAGCCCCAGCCCCACCCCCGCCAGCGCCATAAGCGGCACGACGCGGCCCCAGAAATCGCCGTCCGCAAAGGCCAGCCCGGCGTAGGCCAGCGCCACCAGCGCCGACCCGGCCGCCATCAACGGCCCCGGACCCCAACGGTCCGCCCACCGCCCCGCGGGAGCGGACAGCAGCCCGATCAGCAGCGAGATCGGCAGAAACGCTGCCGCCACTTCGGCTTCGCTGACGCCCCAGGCCGACACAGCGGTCATCGGCAGGTAGAACATCACCCCGTTCAGCGCGAAGTACAGTGCCAGCGTCACCAGATTGGTCACCGCAAAGGCACGGTTGCGAAACAGGCTCAGCCGGATCATCGGGGCCTTGGTGCGGGCTTCCCAGACCACAAACGCGGCCAGCGACGCCATGGCCGCAAGGATCACCAAGGGGACGGGCGAGGCCGTTGTCAGTGCATAGGCCATAAGCCCCAACCCCAAGGTGGCCAGTCCGGCGCCGATTGCATCAACCGGCACGCCGGGTTGGCCCCGGTCGCGCAGCACCCGCCCCCGGATCATCCACAGCGCGGCAAGACCCAAGGGCAGGTTCAGCCCGAACACCATCCGCCAGCCCGCCTCGCCGCCCCACGTGATCAGCATCCCGCCCAGCACCGGCCCGAAGGCGGTCGTCGCGGTGGATGCTGCGGCCCACAGCCCCAGTGCGCGGCCCCGTTCCGCCTTTGGATAGGCGCGCGAGATCATCGCCATTGACCCCGGCACCATCATCGCAGCACCCACCCCCTTGACCGCCCGTGCCGCGATCAGCTGGCTGGCATCAAACGCCAGCGCACAGGCGATGGACCCGGCGACAAACACCCAGATCCCGGCCGCAAATACCCGTGCGGTGCCGAACCGGTCGCCCATCGCCCCGCCTGCCAGCACCAGCGAGGCCAAGGCCAGCAAATAGGCCGCGCTGATCCATTGCGCCTGCGGCAGGCTTGCGTTCAGCGCGGCACGGATGGCGGGAATGGCAATGGAGGTGACGGAGGTGTCGATGAACCCCATCGACGAGGCGAGGATCGCCGACCACAGAATCGCTGTCCGGTCTGTCGGTGCGCAAAAGACATCGGGCACCGGAATCGCTTCCGGTGCCCGTGAAACAGTCATCCTGCGGCAAGGCTCAGTTGGCGTCGCCGACCGATGGGGCAGGGGTGTCCGGCCTGGCGGCAACCGGGGTGCGGCCGGCGGCGAGGGGGTCCTCCTGCCGCTGGACCGAGCCTTCGAAATGCGCACCGGATTCGATGGCGATGGTCTTGTGGATGATGTCACCCTCAACCCGCGCGGTCGAGGTCAGGCGCACCTTGAGGCCACGAACCCGGCCGACAACGCGCCCGTTGACCACGATATCATCGGCGACAATCTCGCCCCGGATGGTGGCACTTTCGCCGACGGTCAGCAGATGTGCGCGGATATCGCCTTCAACCGTGCCTTCGACCTGAATGTCACCGGTGGTGCGCAGGTTGCCGACAACCGTCAGGTCCGAAGACAGCACCGATGCGTTGACTTTGCCCTTGGGGGCAGACGGGGTGAAATCCATGGACGGTTTGGTCATCATTGCCTCCGGGGCTTTTGGCTTGTCAGCGTCAGCCTTGGGGCCGGGCTCGTTGATGCGGCTTTTAGAAAACATTTTTCCCTGCCTTTATGAAGGTCATCGGGTTCACGGCAGTGCCGCTAAGACGGACCTCGTAGTGAAGATGCGTGCCGGTTGACCGACCTGAATTGCCCATATCACCGATCCGGTCGCCGCGCGATACCCTTTGTCCCACTTCGACACGCAGTTGGGACATGTGAGCGTAGCGGGTCTCGATCCCGAAGTCGTGCTGGATCTTGACCAGTCGGCCATAACCACTGTCCCAGCCGGCATAGCTTACGACACCGTCGGCAGTGGCATAGATCGGGGTGCCGACGCTGCCCGCCATGTCGGTGCCTTCGTGCATCCGGGTGCCGTAACCCTTGGGATCCCGGCGGTTGCCGAAGCCCGAGGTCCAGCGGAAACTGTCTTTCACCGGCATCGCGAACGGCACCTTGAAGGCGGCCAGACGGTACAGGTTCATCCGGTCAAGCCCGCCAAGGATGGCATTGGCGCGCACCTCTTCAGGGGCAAGGCTGCCGCCGGAGGTCGACAGGGAAATCGGCGTCAGCGGCCCGCCCTGACCCGAATATCCGTCCCGCACCGCGTTCAAAAGATCGTCCGGCGACATGCCTGCCTCGCGGAACATCTTGTCCAGCGGCTCCATCGAGATGGTGACGGCCTCTTCCAGCTTGGCGAAGATCATGTCGTTGCGCTGTTCCAGCGTCCGCTTTTCTTCGGCGATCGCTCTGGTTTCTTCGCGGGCGGCATCCGCCTCGCCCTGCACGGCATCGCGTTCCTTGGCCGTATCGCCAAGTGCGTCGGTCAGGATTTCCAGGGTGGCCACGGTGTCGCGGGCGCGGCCCATTTCGGTGGCACCACCGGCCTGCTCGTTCAGGGCCAGCGTCATCCGCTCGGCCTCGATGCGGGCGGTATCGCGTTCCTTGATGGTGCGGCGCAACGTGTCCTGGATGACGTCGATGCCGGTCTCCAGCTCGCGCCTGCGGTCTTCCGAGGCCAGCAGGCGTTCCTGCATGGTCGAGACCTGCTCCAGCGCCACGTTGAAGCGCGCTTGTGCCGTTGCAGCTTCGTCTGCTCTGACATCGCGGTCGGCGGACAGGCTGTTCAGCCGTTCTTCGTACAGCACCTGCTGGCGGGCCGACTGGTCGCGCGCCGATCCGGCGCCGATGCTGTCCATCATGATCAGCGCCGTGGCGACGATCGTCCAGGCCAGCGCCAGAGTGCCGCCCACAACCGCAACCACCTGCGTGGCCGGGCGCAGCCGGATGAACCGCGTCTCGGTGTCAGACTTCAGGTACAGTCTTTGTTCGGGAAAATACCATTCCAGCGTCTGGTGAAACCGATAGGCGAAGCGGGTCAACACGTGAGGGTCATCCGGATTTCTGGCCTTTCGTCATCAGGCATTCTGTGGTCGGACCAACGCGTATGATCCGGACCTGCAGACTGATTAGCCAGCCGGTCCCACTGCCGCAAGATTTTTGACCGGACCACGGGTTTTTCCGCTGTTACAGGCCGGATGATCGGCAAAAAACCGCCGATCAGCGGGCCGTTTCGGTGAGGGGCCAATAGAAATCCGGCGGCATCCCGGCATCGGCGCGCTTTTCCTCGTTGAACGGCGGCTTCAGGGTTCCGTGGAAATACTGCCGCACCAGCCGGTGGAATTCGTCCTTTGGGTCGCTGCCGGCGCGTCCGCACAGCCAGTTGAACCATTTGGATCCGTAGGCGACATGGGCCACCTCTTCGCCGTAGATCACTTCCAGCGCCGCCAATGCGCCAGTATCGCCAGCCGCGCGAAACACCGCGATCATGCCCGGCGTCACGTCCAGCCCCCGCGCCTCCAGCACCATGGGCACCACGGCCAGACGGCCCATCAGGTCGTCCGCCGTATCTTCGGCGGCACGCCACATCCCAGCATGGGCGGGCAGGGCGCCATAATGGCTGCCCGCTGCCTCAAGGCAGTCGCAGATCAGGTTGAAATGCTTGGCCTCATCATCCGCTGCCTTGACCCAGTCGTCATAAAAGCCGGGCGGCATCGGCTGGTCGGCAAAGCGCGCGATGATGTCCCAGTGCAGGTCCACCGCGTTCAGTTCGATATGGGCGACCGCATGCAACAGGGCGATGCGTCCCTGCGGGCTGCCGGGGCGGCGGCGCGGCACGTCGCGCGGGTCAAGCAGTTCCGGCTTTGCGGGCCGCGCGGGCCACAGCGGCGGCGTGGCCAGACCCACCGGCACGGGCGTGCCGGCCGCGCGCGCGGAAAACCACGCCGCCGCGTGCTGCCGCCCCAGCGCGGTCTTGGCGCGGCCGTCGGCGGTGGTCAGCACGTCCACCGCCATCTCGGACAGCGTCACAGTGCGCGCACCGCTGCCAGCACCGCATCGGCGTGACCTTTGACGCCGACCTTGTTCCAGACCCGTGCCACATTTCCCGCGCCGTCGATCAGCACGGTCGTGCGTTCCACCCCCTTGTAGGTCTTGCCGAACATGCTTTTTTCCAGCCACACCCCGTAATCCTCACAGGTGCTGCCCGCCTCGTCCGAAACCAGCGCGATCGACAGCCCGTACTTGGTGCAGAACTTGTCGTGGCTTTTCACGCTGTCCTTGGACACCCCGATCACGGTGGCCCCGGCGGCGGTAAAGTCGGCCAGCCGCAGGTTGAAATCCTGCGCTTCAAGCGTGCAGCCGGGTGTGTCGTCCTTGGGATAGAAATACAGCACAACCTTGCCCGGGCGCAGGGCAGACAGGGTAACCGTGGCCCCGCCGTCGCGCGGCAGGGTGAAATCCGGGGCTTGGGTTCCGGCGGTGATCATGGGCGGCTCCTTGCTAAATGACGCATTGTTGCTTTCCGTTCTAGTTGCCTTCGGGCAAAGATAAAGGCAAGGACGCCGAAGACTTTCCGCGGGCTGTGGGAAAGCACGGAATTGCAGCGGGGCGCGCGGGCTGAGATGCAGGACGCAAGGGCCGCAAAGGTGGCAGACGCGGAACAGGCTGAGGCCGGACCCGCGGAACCGTCGGCCCCGAAGTCGCGCCGCGCGCAACGGCGACAAAGGCGGGGCCGGGGGCGAATAAGCCTGACGGTCGTGCTGACGCTGGTGCTGCTGGCGTTGGGCTTTACCTATCTGACGCTGGCCTACACCGGCAAGGCGATCCGGGTGCCGATCTGGGCGGTGGCCGAACTGGAAACCCGGCTGAATGCCAGCCTTGACGGCTCGCGCCTGCCGGTGGGCACCGCGATTTCGGTCGGGGATGTCGAAATCTCGGTTGGCCGCGACTTTGTGCCCCGTTTCCGGCTGGAGGATCTGCGCCTGATCGAAGCATCGGGCCGGGCGCTGCTGGCCTTGCCCGAAACGCAGGTTGCCTTCGACCCCAAAGCGCTGTTGTCCGGCAAGGTGCGCCCCAGTTCGCTGCGGCTGATCGGGGCGCGGCTTGCCATTCGCCGCGACGAGGCGGGCCGGATCGACCTGCGTTTCGGCGCCGCCGAGGGGCCGGGGCCCCGGACCTTTGGCGAGGTGCTGGATGCGGCCGACGCGCTGTTGTCGTCGCCGGCCTTTGCCAGCCTGACCACGATCGAGGCCGAGGGTCTGACCCTGACCCTGACCGACGCGCGGGCCGGGCGGTCGTGGCAGGTCGGCGACGGGCGGCTGGCCATCGACAACCGCGACGGCAAGGTCGCCGCCGAATTGGGGATGACGCTGCTGGACGGGGCGGTTCCGGCTCAGGCAACCGTGCTGGTCGTGTCGGACAAGGCGAGCGGGGCGGCCAGTGTGACCGCCACGGTCGATCAGGTCGCCGCCGCCGATCTGGCCGCGATGGCACCGCCGCTGGCCTGGCTCGGGTTGGTGCAGGCCCCGATCTCGGGCCGTCTGGTGGCCAGCCTTGACGCCGACGGCGTGGTGGCGGGGCTGACGGCGGAATTGCGGCTGGACGCGGGCACGCTGGAACCGGGCGCGGGCGCGCGGCCCGTGGCTTTTGACCGGGCCGTCCTGTCGCTGGACTTTGATCCCAAGGCCGCGCGCATCCGGTTGACGGACCTGACGGTGGAAAGCCCGTCGCTGAAGCTGCGCGCAACCGGGCAGAGCGATCTGCTTGGGCCCGGTGGCACGCCACTGGTCCCCGGTGCGCTGCCAAAGGCGTTCCTTGGCCAGCTGACCTTCAGCGAGGTGATGGTCGATCCCGAAGGGTTGTTCGAAGCCCCGGTGCGCTTTTCGCAAGGGGCGCTGGATCTGCGGCTGCGGCTGGATCCGTTCCAGCTGGACATCGGCCAGCTTGCGCTGGTGGAAGCGGAGGAGAGGTTGCTTCTGTCGGGCAGTGTCACAGCAACGCCCAAGGGCTGGGCCGGGGCGCTGGACGTGGGGCTGGACCGGATCGGCACCGACCGCCTGCTCAAACTTTGGCCGGTGTCGGCGGTGCCGAAAACCCGGACCTGGATGGAAACCAATGTGGGGCAGGGCACGCTGTTCGATGTGCAGGCCGCCCTTCGCCTGACCCCGGGCGAGGCCCCGCGCTTCACCCTTGGTTACGAGTTTGCCGATACCGAAGTGCGGTTCGTCAAGACCCTGCCGCCGGTTCTGGATGCGGCGGGCCATGCGACGGTTGAAAACAACACCTACACCGTGTCGCTGGACCGGGGCCACGTCATCGCCCCCGAAGGCGGGCGGATCGAGGCGGACGGATCGGTGTTTCAGGTGCTGGACATCACCCAGCGCCCGGCGATGGCGAAGATCACGCTGGTTACTTCTTCCAGCCTGACCGCCGCGCTGTCGCTCTTGGATCAGGAACCGTTCAGCTTTTTCTCCAAGGCGGGACAGCCGGTCAACCTTGGTGATGGGCGGGCGGAACTGCTGGCCAACCTGCTGATGCCGATCAAACCGAAGGTCACCTTGCCCGAGGTGACCTATACCGTCACCGGTCGCATCCTTGATTTCACTTCGCCCGCGCTGGTGGCGGGGCGGCTGGTGACCGCGCCGGACATTGCGGTCAAGGTCGATACCGAAGGGCTGGAACTGTCGGGCAAGGGCGCGCTGGACAGTCTGCCGGTGGATGTGACCTACCTGCAAGGCTTTGGCCCGGAACAGAAAGGCCGCGCGCGGATCAACGGCACGGTCATGCTGTCAGACGCCGCCCTGCGCGATCTGGGGGTGGACCTGCCCAAAGGCTATATCAGCGGCGAAGGCCCCGCCGCCATCGACGTGGCGCTGGTCAAGGATCAGCCGCCGCGCCTGACGCTGACCTCCAACCTGGTCGGGCTGACCCTGCGGCTGGATGCGCTTGGCTGGACAAAACCCGCCAAGACCCGGGCAGCGCTGGACATTGAGGCGCGCCTGTCCTCACCGCCCGAGGTGGAAAGCCTGACCCTGACCGCCCCCGGCCTGAAAGCATCGGGCGCGATTACCTTGCGCGCAAGCGGCGGGCTGGACACCGCGCGCTTTTCGCAGGTCGTGGCGGGCGATTGGCTGGACGGCGCGGTGGTGCTGACCGGCAAGGGCAAGGAGGCGATGGACATCGCCATCACCGGCGGACGTCTGGATATCCGCAAGATGCCCGACAGCGGCGGCGGTATCGGCGAAGGCGCGGGCGGCGGCAGCCCGATCAGCCTGGCGCTTGACCGGCTGGTGGTGTCGGACGGCATCGCGCTGACCGGATTTCAGGGGAATTTCGGTGCCAAGGGCGGCTTCAGCGGGCGCTTCACCGCATCGGTGAACGGGCAGGGGGCGGTTCAGGGCACCGTGGCCCCGGTCAAGGGCGGCACGGCGATCCGCATCACCTCGGACAATGCGGGCACCGTCATGGCCGCCGCCGGGGTGTTCGAACAGGGCCGGGGCGGCAGTCTTGATCTGGTGCTGGCCCCGCGTGGCAAACCCGGTCACTACACTGGCCGCGCCACCTTCAGCCGGATGCGGGTGCAAGGTGCGCCAGCCCTGGCCGAACTTCTCAGCGCGGTGTCCGTCGTCGGGCTGCTGGAACAGATGAACGGCGAGGGGCTGGCCTTCAACAACGGCGAGGTGAATTTCATCCTGACCCCCGCAGCCGTCGAAATCACCCAAGGCTCTGCCGTGGGAGCATCGCTGGGCATCTCTTTCGCCGGGCTGTATGAAACCGCCAGCGGCCGGTTCGATCTGCAGGGAGTGGTCTCGCCGATCTACATCGTCAACGGCATCGGCGCGATCTTCTCAAAGCGGGGCGAGGGATTGTTCGGGTTCAACTACCGCGTCACCGGCACCTCTGATAACCCCGACGTATCGGTAAACCCCTTGTCTATTTTCACCCCCGGCATGTTCCGCGAGATTTTTCGCGCGGCCCCGCCGAACCTGAAGGACGGCGGATGAAGCTGACCGATTTCGACTTTCCCTTGCCCGATGATCTGATCGCCACCCGCCCGGCGCGGCCCCGCACCTCCGCGCGCCTGCTGCTGGCCCAAGGGGATGCGATCCGTGACCGGCAGGTGTCCGATCTGGTGGATATCCTGCGCCCCGGTGACCGGCTGGTGCTGAACAACACCAAGGTGATTCCGGCGCGCCTGTTTGGCCAGCGGACGCGGGGGGATGCGACAGCAAAGATCGAGATTACCCTGCTGGACCCGCAAGCCACCGGCTGGCGGGCGCTGGCCAAACCCCTGTGCAAGGTGAACGAAGGTGAGGTGATCCGCTTTTCCGACGCTCTCTCTGCCACCGTCACGGCGAAAACCGCCACCGACCTGACGCTGGCCTTCAACCTGACCGGCACGGATTTCGACGCCGCCCTGAATGCGGCCGGTGCCATGCCGCTGCCGCCCTATATCGCCGCCAAACGCGCCGCCGATGACCTTGACCGCACCGATTACCAGACCGTCTTCGCCCGCCACGCCGGGGCCGTCGCCGCCCCAACCGCATCCCTGCACTTCGACGAGCCGCTGTTGCAGTCTCTTGCCGCCAAGGGCGTGACCTTCACCGAAGTGACCCTGCACGTCGGCGCAGGCACATTTCTGCCGGTCAAGGTCGACGACGTGACCACCCACAAGATGCATGCCGAATGGGGCTGCGTGACCGCCGCCGCCGCCACTGAGATCAACACCACGAAACGGGCAGGCGGCCGCATCATCCCTGTCGGCACCACTGCCCTGCGGCTGATCGAATCCGCCGCCGATGCCAGCGGCACCCTGCACCCCTGGGCCGGGGATACCGATATCTTCATCTATCCCGGCTACCGGTTCCGCATTGCCGATGCGCTGATGACCAACTTCCACCTGCCGAAATCGACCCTGATGATGCTGGTTTCCGCGCTGATGGGGGCCGCCCGCATCCGGGCGATCTATGATCATGCCATCACCAACCGCTACCGGTTCTTTTCCTACGGCGATGCCTCGCTGCTGATCCCCGACGCAAAGGAAACCTGATGAGCTACTTTGCCGTAAAAGCCATTCTCTCGGGTCTTCTGATCGCTCTCATCGCGGAAATCGCCCGTCGAAGTCCGGGCTTTGCCGCCCTGATCGCCTCACTGCCGCTGATCTCGATCCTGGGCATGATCTGGCTCTGGCGCGACACCGCCGATGCGGCCCGCATCGCCAGCCATGCCGAGGCGACCTTCTGGTATGTCATCCCCTCGCTGCCGATGTTTCTGGTCATCCCCAGGCTGATCCGGTCGGATTACGGGTTCTGGCCGTCGCTGGGCGCGGGCTGCCTGCTGACGGTTGTGCTGTACGCGGTGCTGCTGTGGCTTGCGCCGCGTTTCAACCTGCCGCTATGAGCCCCTGAGCAAAGCCCTTCGTGATGAAAGCCCACCCATGCTGAAAGTCCTGACCCATTCCTGGCCGCTGTTGATGGGGGTGATGCTACTGATGGTCGGCAACGGCATTCAGGGCACGCTTCTGGGCATCCGCGGCAATGCGGAAGGCTTCTCCACCTACCAGCTGTCCTATGTGATGTCGGCCTATTTCGTCGGCTTCCTGTTCGGGTCCTGGGCCGCGCCAAAGATGATCCGTCAGGTCGGCCATGTGCGGGTGTTCGCGGCCCTCGGCTCGTTCATCTCGGCCATTCTGGTGATCTACCCGGTGTTCCCCGACTGGATTGTGTGGACCGGCCTGCGCGTGCTGGCGGGGTTCTGCTTTTCCGGCATCTACATCACGTCTGAGAGCTGGATCAACAACACCGCCACCAACGAGACGCGGGGCCGGGCGCTGTCGGCCTACATGATCGTGCAGATGCTGGGGATCATCGCGTCGCAGGTGCTGCTGAACACCCCCGATTCCAGCGGCTTTGCGCTGTTCATCATCCCGTCGGTGCTGGTGTCGCTGGCCTTCATGCCGATCCTGTTGGCCCCCACGCCTGCGCCCGCCTTTGACAGCACCCGCCGCCTGCCCTTTGCCGAATTGTTCCGCATCTCGCCGCTTGGCTGCGTGGGAATGCTGCTGACCGGCGGGATCTTTTCGGCGATGTTCGGCATGGCCTCGGTCTGGGGCGCACAGGTGGGGCTGTCGGTGCGCGACATCTCGATCTTTGTCGGCGCGATGTATGTCGGCGGGCTGGTGCTGCAATATCCGGTCGGCTGGCTGTCAGACCGCATCGACCGGCGGCAGGTGATCATGGGGCTGTCGGCCATTGCCTCGGTCGCCATGCTGGTGGCTGCGCTGGTTCCGCTGCCGTTCGGGGCGCTGATCGTGGTGGCGCTGCTGTTGGGCGGCATCACCAACCCGGTCTATGCGCTGTTGATCGCCTATACCAACGACTTTCTGCCGCGCGAAGACATGGCCGCAGCCTCTGCCGGGCTGATCTTCCTGAACGGCTTTGGCGCGATCTTCGGCCCGCTGATCACCGGCTGGCTGATGGAAACCACCGGACCACGCGGCTTTTTCCTGTTCATCGCCGTGCTGTATGTCGGCCTGACCGGCTACGCGCTGTGGCGGATGACCCGGCGTGCGGCCCCATCCGTGTCCGGCGCGTTCCGTGGCATGACGCCCGGGGCCTCGCCCCTGGCGGTCGAGGCGGTGCTGAGCGAGGCACAGGACGCGCGCCCCTGACATCGGCTGTTGCGGCCCCTGGATTTCCCTGCAAGTCTTCGGCCCGTAGACAAGGAGGCCGCGATGGCAGACCCGGTGGAAGTTCTGGATTTCTGGCTGGGCGAGATTGGCCCCGCTGGCTGGTATGCCGGGGGCGAGGCCATCGACAGCCTGTGCCGCGACCGCTTTGCAGAATTGTGGCAAGCGGCGCAGGACGGCGGGCTGGAACATTGGGTGGAGGGTACGGCCGGCACGCTGGCCTATCTGATTGTCACCGACCAGTTCCCCCGCAACATCCACCGCGGCACGGCCCTCGCCTTCGCCACCGACACCCGCGCGCTGGCCGCCGCCCGCAAGGCGGTGGCAATGGGCTGGGACACGCGCGCCCCGGAACCGGAACGGCAGTTCTTCTACATGCCCTTTGAACATTCCGAAGACCCCGCCGATCAGGACATGGCCGTGCAACTGCTGACCGAACGGATGTCGTCCAACCCCGAGACGGCCTTGCACGCCCGCGCGCACCGCGAGGTGATCCGCCGCTATGGTCGCTTTCCCACCCGCAACGAAGCGCTGGGGCGAACCAGCAGCCCAGAAGAGCAGGCCTATCTTGACGAGGGCGGGTACGGTGCGCTGGTAGAGTGGCTGAAAAGCCATGCGCCCGGTGCATAGGGCCCCGGCAATGGCTGCGTTGCTCTGCAAATTAAAATAGTTTAATGGCAAACTACTTTTCTAAGGGAGTGAAAGATGGCAGCCCAAAGCTTTGACGTGATCGTGGTCGGTGCCGGACCGGGGGGCTATGTTGCGGCCATCCGGGCCAGCCAGCTTGGTCTGAAGGTTGCCATCGTGGAACGTGAGCATCTGGGCGGCATCTGCCTGAACTG
The DNA here is from genome assembly GCA_031415015.1 of Paracoccaceae bacterium. Classification (GTDB taxonomy): domain Bacteria; phylum Pseudomonadota; class Alphaproteobacteria; order Rhodobacterales; family Rhodobacteraceae; genus JAUYQR01. Next base: position 60,196 of record JANOQT010000096.1, on the reverse strand, counting down.
GGGCTGCATCCCGACCAAGGCGATGCTGCGCAGTGCCGAGGTGTTCCACCTGATGCACCGGGCCAAGGAATTCGGCCTTGGTGCCACCGGCATCAGTTACGACCTGCCCGCCGTCGTCGCCCGTTCGCGCGGGGTGGCGAAACAACTGTCCGGCGGCATCGGCCACCTGATGAAAAAGAACAAGGTCACCGTCTTCATGGGTGCGGCCACGCTGCCCGCCAAGGGCACCGTGTCGGTAAAGACTGACAAGGGCACGGAAACCCTCACCGCCAAATCCATCGTCCTCGCCACCGGGGCCCGCGCCCGCGAACTGCCGGGGCTGGAGGCGGACGGCGATCTGGTGTGGTCCTACAAGCACGCGCTGGTGGCCTCGCGGATGCCCAAGCGGCTGCTGGTGATCGGCTCGGGTGCCATCGGCATCGAGTTTGCCTCGTTCTTCAACACCCTCGGCGCGGATACCACCGTGGTCGAGGTGATGGACCGCATCCTGCCGGTCGAAGACGCCGAAATCTCGGCCTTCGCCAAGAAGTCCTTCCTGAAGCAGGGGATGAAGATCCTCGAAAAGGCGGCGGTCAAGAAACTGGACCGCAAGCCGGGGCAGGGTGTCACCGCGCATATCGAACAGGACGGCAAGACCACCACGCAAGACTTTGACACAGTGATCAGCGCTGTCGGCATTGTTGGCAACGTCGAAAACCTTGGGCTTGAAGCCCTCGGCGTCAAGATCGACCGCACCCATGTCGTGACCGACGAATTCTGCCGCACCGGCGTCGACGGCCTTTACGCCATCGGCGACATCGCCGGGGCACCGTGGCTTGCCCACAAGGCCAGCCACGAGGGCGTCATGGTGGCCGAACTGATCGCCGGCAAACACCCGCACCCGATCAAGCCCAATTCGATTGCCGGCTGCACCTATTGCCAGCCGCAGATCGCCAGCGTCGGCTTGACCGAAGAAAAGGCCAAGGCCGCCGGTTACACCCTGAAAGTCGGCCGCTTCCCCTTTATCGGCAACGGCAAGGCGATTGCCTTGGGCGAGGCGGAAGGCATGATCAAGACCATCTTCGACGCCAAAACCGGCGAGATGCTGGGCGCCCACATGATCGGCGCCGAAGTCACCGAACTGATCCAGGGCTACGTCGTCGCGCGCACCTTGGAGACGACCGAGGAAGACCTGATGAACACCGTCTTCCCGCACCCCACCCTGTCAGAGATGATGCACGAATCCGTGCTTGATGCCTACGGCCGCGCGCTGCACATGTAAGGCGCTATTCGCCGGGCGGCGGGTCATACTCCGCCCGCCCGGTGCCGCGCTGCCCGGTCTGCGCCACGCCGTGTTTGCGGTAGGCGTCCCGGATCAGACGACCCCATTCCCAAAACGGATAGAACCACATGGCGATCGGGTTCTTGTCCTCCAGCCCGCTGGCCAATGCGCCCATTTTCTCCCGGCAAGGTCCGGGCTGATAATATGTGCCGAAGATCACGTCGTAGACCGGCATCAGGTTCGCAAGGTTTTTGCCATAAGCTTCGGGCGTATCCGCATGGTGCCAGCGATGAAACCTTGGCGACGCCAACAGATACTTGAACGGCCCGTGATCCCAATCCAGATCCATGTGGACATAGAGGTTATGGGTGAACAGCACAAAGGCCATCACGGGGATCAGCTGTGGCAGCTGCATCCAGGTCAGGATGACGATGTAGGTCAGTGACATCAGCACCGATTCGAAGATATGCACCCGAAAGGTGGTAAAGGCGTTCACGTGCGTATCCGTGTGATGCGCCACATGGGTCGGCCAGAACCAGCGGGTATGCATGATCCGGTGGATCAGGTAATCGCAAAAATCCCTCGCCACGATGGCGAGGACCGCCCCAAGCCAGACCAGATGCCCAGCCCAGAAATCAGGGCCAAGTCTTGGGATGCCAAGCGCGTCATAGGCGGATTGCGCAAAGACATTCAGATCGTGGTAGAACAGCAAGGCCGTCAGCAGATTGACCACGTAAAAGACCACCGTGACCGACGTGTTCTCAATCGCGCTCCGGCTCAGTTCATTCCGCATCCGGAACACGAAAAATCCGACCGCCACCAGACCGGCCGCAATGAACAGGCGTCTCGGCCCGGTGAACCATCCGACGAAATCCGAAACTGCGGCGAATACGTCCATTCTGATCCCAATGCCCGGGGTACTGCTTTGACACCAATCCCAAAGGGCAGCCGTCCGTGCGGCACCCAAAAGATTTACGCCGTTGAATCGGCTGAAACTATGGCGTTAGTTGGGCGGCAGGCCGGGGAACTGCGCAAACTCCTGCTCAACGCCCAAGGCATTCGCATCAGTTCTGGAACGGGTTGTCGCCTGCTGCCTGGAAATCGAGGATGGTCCGACACGTGAAAACATGCCCTCTCTGAACCGGATCGTTATGCAGAAGGCCAGCCGTGACTGGCTGCAGGCGCTGGTGCCGAAATCGCTGGATGTGGCGGAAATCTCGGGCGGCTGGGGCAAGGGGATGCGGTTCAACAGCTATAAAAGCTTCTATTTCCCCGAATTCGACCCCTGCGCCGGGCCCTTCCTTGACCCGCAAGGCAAGGCGCTGAAGTTCGATCTGGTCTTGGCCAATCAGGTCTGGGAACATATCGACCGGCCCTATGCCGCCACTCGCAACGTGCTGAAAATGCTGCGCAAGGGCGGCTGGTTCTGGTTGGCGGTGCCGTTCTTCATCCCCTATCACGCGGTCCCCGTCGATTGCACCCGGTGGTCGGCGCGCGGTTTGCGCAACCTGCTGATCGAGGCGGGCTTTGACGCGGGCTCGGTCCGCGCCGACCAATGGGGCAACCGCGCCGCAGCACTGCGCAATCTGGAAACCCCGTGGCCGCCCGAAGCCACCGACGAGGATGATCTGACCAACGATCCGGCTTTCCCCCTCGTCGCCTGGGCCATGGGGCAAAAGCCGATCTGAAACGGTTTGCCTGCCGCAAATACTCCTGCCGGATTCTGCGGTTAGCTGCTGGCACAGCGCGACCTGAAAGGCTACCAATCCGCCATGCGCAACCTACCCCCCATGGCAATCGTGCTGCTTCTCTGGTGCGCCGGTCTTGGGGCCGCCGCGCAATTCGGCAAAATCTCGATCCTCTACGACAGCCTCCGCACGACCTATGGCGGGCAGGGCGAGGTGGCGCTTGGCCTTGTCGTCTCTATCGTCGGGCTGGTCGGGCTGATATTCGGCACCACCGCTGGCCTGTTGGTCGCCCGCATCGGCCCGCGTCGTGCCATTGTCGCCGCATTGGCCGCCGGGGCCGCGATGTCGGCGCTGCAAGCGCTGATGCCTGCCTATCCGTTCATGCTCGCCTCGCGCATCGTTGAAGGCGTCTCGCATCTGGCCATCGTCGTCGTCGGCCCCACCATGATCGCGGCGCTGGCACCCGAGGCGAAACGCCCGCTCGCCATGACCCTGTGGTCAAGCTTTTTCGGCGTCACCTACACCGTCCTTGCGCTGATCGGCCCGATAGCAACGCCGACCGGCCTGTTCCTTGGTCACACTGCATTCATGACCGCTCTGGCGATCATCCTTGCCCTGACCCTGCCGCCCGACCCGAAAGCCGCCCCCGCACCGCTGACCAACCTCCTTGCGCAACACGCCGAAATCTATGCCTCACCGCGCCTTGCAGCCCCCGCGATGGGGTTCTGCTGCTACACCTTCCTTTACGTCGCCATCCTGACCCTGCTGCCGCCCGAAACCCCGGTCACCCACCGCGCCCTGATTGCCGCCGGAATGCCGCTCGCCTCGATCATCGTGTCGCTGACCCTCGGCGTTCGCCTGCTGAACCACATTTCGGCCGTCAGACTGGTGCAATGGGGCTACGCCGCCGCGATCCCCGGTTTCCTCCTGCTCTGGGTCTTCTGGGGCTATGGCGCCGGCATGGTCGCTGCCGGCTTCCTGCTCTCGGCCGCGCTTGGCATCGTGCAAGGTGCCAGCTTTGCCGCGATCCCCGAGTTGAACGCGACGGCCCAAGACCGCGCCCGTGCCGCCGGGGCCGTGGCCCAGCTTGGCAACCTTGGCACCACCACCGGGACGCCTGTGTTGGCGGCGCTGCTGGCCGCCGCTGGCCCCCCCGGACTTGCGCTTGCCGCGGCGGCGCTGTGTGGCCTTGGCATTGTCGTGCACCGACTGCAGGCGCGTCGTCGGGGATAACCGACAAACCCGCGCTTTGTTCACAGTTCGTTCACAATTTCCGGTTGGAGACTCAGTTAAACCGCCCTATGTCTTGCCGGTCAACCGGGGTTAACCATGGCCGAGCAGAAATTCATCGAAGTGCGTGGCGCGCGCGAGCATAACCTGAAGGGCGTGGATGTCAGCATCCCGCGCGATCAGCTGGTGGTGATCACCGGGCTGTCGGGGTCCGGCAAATCCTCGTTGGCGTTCGACACGATCTACGCCGAAGGCCAGCGCCGCTATGTGGAATCGCTCAGCGCCTATGCCCGGCAATTTCTTGATATGATGGGCAAACCGGATGTGGACCACATCTCTGGCCTCAGCCCCGCCATCTCTATCGAACAGAAGACCACCTCGAAAAACCCCCGCTCCACCGTCGGCACCGTCACCGAAATCTACGACTACCTCCGCCTGTTGTTCGCCCGCGTCGGCACCCCGTTCAGCCCCGCCACCGGCCTGCCGATCACCGCGATGCAGGTGCAGGACATGGTTGATGCGGTGATGGCGATGCCCGAAGGCACCCGCGCCTATCTGCTGGCCCCGATCATCCGCGACCGTAAGGGCGAGTACAAAAAGGAATTCCTCGACCTGCGCAAACAGGGTTTCCAGCGCGTCAAGGTCAACGGCACCTTCCACGAGCTGGAAGACCCACCAACGCTCGACAAGAAATTTCGCCATAACATCGACGTGGTGGTTGACCGGATCGTGGTCAAGGAAGGCATCGAGACGCGGCTTGCCGACAGCTTCCGCACCGCCCTGAACCTCGCCGATGGCATTGCGGTGATCGAACTTGCCGAAGGCGATGAGCCGCCCCGCACCACCTATTCCGAGAAATTCGCCTGTCCCGTCAGTGGCTTCACCATCGCCGAGATCGAGCCCCGCCTGTTCTCCTTCAACGCGCCCTTCGGCGCTTGCCCGGTCTGCGACGGCCTTGGGGTGGAGCTGTTCTTTGACGAGCGTCTTGTCGTGCCCGACCAGAACCTTGCCCTGCTGCAAGGCGCTATTGCTCCATGGTCAAAGTCGAAATCCCCCTACTTCACCCAGACGGTCGAGGCGATTGCCAAGCACTATGCCTTTGACAAGAAAACCAAATGGCGCGACCTGCCGGGCACGGTGAAAGAGGTATTCCTGCGCGGTTCCGGCGGCGAAGAGATCGAGTTTCGCTATGACGAAGGCGGCCGCGTCTATCAGGTCAAGCGCGTCTTCGAAGGCGTCATCCCCAATATGGAACGCCGCTACCGCGAGACCGATTCTACCTGGAGCCGTGAAGAGATGGAGCGGTTCCAGAACAACCGCGCCTGTGGGTCGTGCCAGGGGTACCGCCTGAAACCTGAGGCGTTGGCGGTGAAGATCGCCGGTGTCCACGTCGGCCAGGTGGTCCGCATGTCGATCACTGAGGCTTATGACTGGATCGCCACTGTGCCCGGCACGCTGGGTCAGCAAAAGAACGAAATCGCCAAAGCCATCCTCAAGGAAATCCGTGAACGCCTTGGATTCCTTGTGAATGTTGGCCTGAACTACCTGACGATGAGCCGCAATGCCGGTACGCTGTCAGGGGGCGAATCGCAACGCATCCGCCTCGCCAGCCAGATCGGCTCCGGCTTGACCGGGGTGCTCTATGTGCTCGACGAACCCTCCATCGGGCTGCACCAGCGCGACAATGACCGCCTGCTGACCACGCTGAAAAACCTGCGCGATGCGGGCAATACGGTGCTGGTCGTCGAACACGACGAAGACGCGATCCGCGAGGCGGATTATGTCTTCGACATGGGCCCGGGGGCGGGCATTCATGGCGGCATGGTGGTCAGCCGCGGCACCCCGGCGGAAGTGGCCGCCGATCCGGCCAGTCTGACCGGCCAATACCTCTCTGGCGCACGCGAGATTGCGGTACCGAAGGTGCGGCGCAAGGGGTCGGGCAAGAAGCTGACCGTCGTGGGGGCCACCGGCAACAACCTGAAAAACGTCACCGCCGAGTTTCCCCTGGGCATGTTCGTCTGCGTCACCGGTGTGTCGGGCGGCGGCAAATCCACCCTGACGATCGAGACGCTGTTCAAGACCGCCGCCACCCGCCTGAACGGCGCGCATGAAACGCCTGCGCCCTGCGAAACGATCAAGGGCTTTGAATTCCTTGATAAAGTCATCGACATCGACCAACGCGCCATTGGCCGCACCCCGCGGTCAAACCCCGCCACCTACACCGGCGCCTTCACCCCGATCCGCGACTGGTTCGCCGGACTGCCCGAAGCCAAGGCGCGCGGCTATCAGCCCGGCCGGTTCAGCTTTAACGTCAAGGGCGGGCGGTGTGAGGCGTGTCAGGGCGACGGTGTGTTGAAGATCGAGATGAACTTCCTGCCCGATGTGTACGTGACCTGCGAGACGTGCAAGGGCAAGCGCTACAACCGTGAGACTCTGGAAGTTAAGTTCAAAAACAAAAGCATAGCCGACGTTCTTGATATGACATGTGAAGACGCCAAAGACTTCTTTCAGGCCGTCCCCGCGATCCGTGAAAAAATGGATGCGCTGTGCGAGGTCGGCCTTGGCTACATCAAGGTTGGCCAGCAGGCGACCACGCTGTCAGGCGGCGAGGCGCAAAGGGTCAAGCTGTCAAAGGAACTCAGCCGCCGCGCCACGGGCCGCACGCTCTATATCCTCGATGAACCGACCACCGGCCTGCACTTCGAAGACGTCCGCAAGTTGCTGGAAGTGCTGCATTCTCTGGTCGATCAGGGCAACACGGTTGTGGTCATCGAACACAACCTCGACGTGGTGAAAACCGCCGATTGGGTGATCGACATCGGTCCCGAAGGCGGCGATGGCGGTGGCGAGATTGTGGCCACCGGCACACCTGAAGCCATCGCCAGAAACGCGGCCAGTCACACCGGGCGTTACCTGAAGGATATGCTGAAGCCCCGGAAAATGGCGGCGGAATAGCCCGCCGCCTGCGCTGAGCATAACGATCTCAGGCCTTCTTCATCGGGCAGGTTGACACTCCCAGCACCGAGTAGAGCGGGCAGCTGCCGACGATGCCGGTCAGCAGCGGCAGCACGCCGATCAGCTTGGCATAATGCCAAAACCCCTGACCCTGATCCAGAAAGAACCAAGCCAGGAGCGCCACTCCAATGACGATCCTGACAAGGCGATCAAGAGTACCTTCATTGACGATGAACATGACGCTTCTCCTGTCTGCGGATCGACGGTCTCACACCGTCTCGACTGGAAAGATGCGGAAAATCCGACGGGATGTCCTTGACCTGAGTCAATTCGTGCAGGGATTGTCAGCGCAGCTGCCAGGTGCGGTTATCGTTGATCACTTCCAGCACCGTCGCGGTTGCAACCTCGACCCGGTAGACGACGCCATCCTTCGCATAATAGCGCCAGGGACCGTTGACCCGGGGAAGCCGGTAACGGGTGGGGTTCATCAGCACGGACTGGACCTCGACCGGAAACCGGTCGCCCTTTGCAAATTCCGGCGGTCGTGTTTCAACCTTCAGAACCCGGCGCGGTTGCACGGCATCGCCCGTCCCGCAGACGGATTGGACCAGTGATCCGCATGCGTCCGCAGCGCCGTCACCGGCCGTCCCGACCCCCAAAAAAACTGCAAAGACCAGCCCGCGCATGTGACCCCGCACCCCCGGCACTCCCATGCTAGCACGAACAAGGGCGGCGCGCATCCCGCGCCGCCGAGGTGGCAAGGCTCAGTCCATCTGTCTGAAGTTCAGGCTTGCGCCTTCCTTGATCCCGCTTGGCCACCGCGCAGTGATCGTCTTGGTCCGGGTGTAGAAGCGGAAGCTGTCCGGCCCGTGCTGGTTCAGATCGCCGAAGGACGATTTCTTCCAGCCGCCGAAGGTGTGATACGCCAGCGGCACCGGGATTGGCACGTTGATCCCGATCATCCCCACATTGACCCGGTTGGCGAAATCGCGCGCTGTGTCGCCATCGCGGGTGTAGATCGCAGTGCCGTTGCCGTATTCGTGGTCCATCGCCATCTTCAGCGCCTCTTCGTAGGTGCCGGCACGGACACAGGACAGCACCGGCCCGAAAATTTCCTTCCGGTAGATCTCCATATCCGTGGTCACATGGTCGAACAGATGCGGCCCGACAAAGAAGCCGTCTTCATAGCCCTGCAATTTGAAGCCGCGTCCGTCGACCACCAGTTTCGCCCCCGCCGCCACGCCGGAGTCCACTAGCCGCAGGATGTTTGCCTTGGCAGCCGCCGTGACGACCGGGCCATAATCCACATCGTTTCCAGCAGTATACGGCCCGACCTTCAACTTCTCGATCCGCGGGATCAGCTTTTCGATCAGGCGGTCGGCGGTCTCATCGCCCACCGGCACCGCCACGGAAATCGCCATGCACCGCTCGCCCGCAGCGCCGTAGCCCGCACCCACCAGCGCATCCGCCGCCTGATCCAGATCGGCGTCGGGCATGATGATCATGTGGTTTTTGGCGCCGCCAAAACACTGCACGCGCTTGCCGTTCGAACAGCCGCGCCCGTAGATGTATTCCGCAATCGGGGTGGAGCCCACAAAGCCGATCGCCGCAATCACCGGGCTGTCGATGATCGCATCGACGCTTTCCTTGTCGCCGTTGATCACCTGCAACACGCCGTCCGGCAGCCCCGCCTCCTGCATCAGCGCGGCCAGCATCATCGGCACCGAAGGATCGCGCTCTGACGGCTTCAGGATGAACGCGTTGCCACAGGCCAGCGCCGGTCCCATCTTCCACAACGGGATCATCGCCGGAAAGTTGAACGGGGTGATTCCGGCAGCAACACCAACAGGTTGGCGCATGGAATACATGTCGATCCCCGGCCCGGCGCTATCGGTAAACTCGCCCTTCAACATCTGCGGCGCGCCGATGCAGAACTCCATCACCTCCAGCCCGCGCTGGATGTCGCCCTTGGCATCCGGCACCGTCTTGCCGTGTTCCGCCGACAGCGCCAGCGCCAGCACTTCCATATCGCGGTTCAGAAGCCGCACAAACTCCATCATCACCCGCGCCCGGCGTTGCGGGTTGGTGGCCCCCCACTTTACCTGCGCCACCGCCGCATCCGCCGCCGCCGCGTCAAGCTCGGCCTTGGAGGCCAGCGCCACCCGCGCCTGCACCTCGCCCGTGGCGGGGTTGAACACATCCGCGAACCGCCCCGAGGTGCCCATCACTTCGCGCCCGTTGATCCAGTGACCGATCTCTTTCATCGCCGTCCTCCATTTTCAGGCACAATAGCCTTGCGGAAATGCCGCAAACAGAGGCAAGTTTTCAAAAGCACTTTGCAGGAATGCAAGATGGACTGGGACGACCTCCGCATCTTCCTCGCCGTGGCGCGCAGTGAAAGCCTTTCGGCGGCGGGCAAGCGCCTGAAGATCGACCCTGCCACTGTGGGCCGCCGCATTGCCCGCCTCGAATCTGCCATAAGCGCGCGGCTATTCGCCAAATCGCCGCAAGGCTACGCCCTGACAGAGGAGGGCACCCGCCTTTTACCGCATGCCGAACAGGCCGAAGCCGCCTTTGACCGCGCCGGCGAAGCCCTCAGCGGTCCCGAAGGCCTGACCGGCCAGATCCGTATTGGCGCGCCGGATGGCTGTGCCAACTATCTGCTGCCCCAGGTCCTTGCCCGCATCTGTGACGCCAACCCCGGCCTTGACCTCCAGATCGTCGCCCTGCCGCGCGTCTTCAACCTCTCGAAGCGCGAGGCGGATATGGCCATCGCTGTCTCCCGTCCCGAGGCTGGCCGCCTGACGGTGCAGAAGCTGACGATTACCGCCTGCACCTTGCCGCCAGCCGCGATTACCTGACGAACACCCCGATCCACCGCCCCGAAGACCTGCAATCCCACCGCTTTGTCGGCTACATTCCCGACATGATCTTCGACAAGGAACTGGACTACCTGACCGAGATCGGGGCGGGCCCGGCGACGCTCACCTCCAATTCCGTGTCCGTGCAACTGAACTGGCTGCGCCACGGGGCAGGGGTTGGCATCGTGCATGACTTCGCCCTTCCTGCCGCACCGGAACTGGTCCGGGTCATCCCGGAACAAATCAGCCTGACCCGTGCGTTCTGGCTGATCCGCCACGAAGGCGACGGCCGGCTGGAGCGGCTGAACCGCTTTGCCGACCAGTTGACCCGTGAGGTCCGGGCCGAGATGGCCCGGCTGGAAACCGCCGCCCGTCAGCCGCCAATGCAGGACGGGTAGGGGGCCGCCATGCGCGCAACCTTCCGGTTTTGGAAAGGATTTCCCGGAGGCGAAACTCAGCACACAAAAACCATTCCTTGACAGACTCATCCCCCGCCCCGACGCTTGTAACGACAGTAAGGGAGAGGAGACCCCGATGCTCGTCAGCCAGATACTCAAATCGAAATCCGATGACGGTGTGGTCACGATCACGCCCGACGCGACTGTCGAACAGGCGGTCGAACTGCTGTCGAAACGGCGGATCGGCGCATTGATCGTATCGCCGGACGGGCGGCACGTGACAGGCATCCTGTCGGAACGCGACGTGGTGCGCGAACTTGGCCGGCGCGGGCCGTCCTGTCTTGCCGACCGCGTCGACAGCATGATGACGGCGCGGCTGGTCTCTTGCGCCCGGACCGAACAGACCGATGCCGTCTTGCGGAAGATGACCGATGGCCGGTTCCGCCACATGCCGGTGATGGAAGGTGACGAAATGGTCGGCCTCATATCCATCGGCGACGTGGTCAAGGCCCGGCTTGAAGAGCTGTCGGCCGAAAAGGACGCGCTGGAGGGCATGATCAAAGGGTTCTAGACCCGCACTTTTTGCCTTGCGCGCAGGGGCGCAATATTGTTGCGTGCCGTTGCAAGGTTAAGGGGGGCGACAGCCATGCGCATCGGTCTATATCCCGGCACCTTCGATCCGGTGACACTTGGCCATGTCGACATCATCCAGCGCGGCATGGCGCTGGTCGACCGGCTGGTGATCGGCGTTGCCATCAACCGCGACAAGGGCCCGCTTTTCACCCTGGAAGAGCGTGTTGCCATGGTCGAGGCGGAATGCGCCGCCATCATCGCAAGGACCGGTGGCGAGATCATCGTCCACCCGTTCGAAAACCTGCTGATCGACTGCGCCCGCGATGTGGGCGCATCTATCATCCTGCGCGGCCTGCGGGCGGTTGCGGATTTCGAGTATGAATTCCAGATGGTTGGCATGAACCGCGCGCTGGATGCCAGCATCGAGACGGTGTTCATGATGGCCGACGCCCGCCGTCAGGCCATCGCGTCCAAACTGGTGAAGGAAATCGCCCGCCTTGGCGGCGATGTATCAAAGTTCGTCACGCCCCCGGTGGCCGAGGCGCTGCGCCGCAAGTACGGCTGATAGCCCGCCGCCACCTGCACTGCCGAATTGCCGGCCGGTGGTCTTATGCTAAAGCTGTTGACCATGCGTAAGGCGCCCCGCCACTTTCTGCGAGATTTACGGAACTGACTGTTGCTGGTGCCGTTTTTTCTGACGACCCTGCTTGCGCCGGGGATCATGCCGCATCGGGCGGATGACGGCAGTTTTACCGTGGTGCTTTGTACCGGTGACGGGCCGGTGTCGCTGCAGATCGACCCCGTCACCGGTGCCCCCGTCGCCGATGATCCGGGCGCAAGTGACCTTCACTGTGACTGGCAGATGGCCCACGACAGTCTTGCCGAGGCGCAGGTCAGGTAGGTCTTGCCGCAGCGGCTGGTGGTCTCCTCCGGCCTTGCGCTGCCGGTTCCGGCCCCCTTGCGTGCCGCCCGCCAGTTCCAACGCCCTGTCACACGGGCGCCGCCCCTTCTGATCTGATCGCAGCGTACAATCGCAATCAGACAGGAGAGGTTTGCCCATGACGACAACCGAAATTCAAGGCGCAGCCGAGGGCCAGCGAAGTAACCGCTTCTACGTCACCGCCTGGCGCTGGCATTTCTACGCGGGTCTCTACGTGATCTCGTTTCTGCTGATGCGGGCCACGACGGGCCTCATCATGCTGTGGATCAGCGCGCTCAGCGAGGTGAACGGTGACCTTGCCACGGCAGCCTGCAGATCGGCGATCTTGGCGACCGGCTGACCGAGACGGCGGCCAGTCTTGGCATCATCATGGTGGGTCACTGGCTTGTACCTGCACTGGCCGTGCAATGGTCAAGGGGCGGCCTCGCTGATGGTGCCAAACCTCGCCGCGCGGGGCCTGCGCGTTGTGGAAATCGGTGCATGGCGTGGTCGGGTTCTGGATGTCGGTGGTGATGCTGGTGTTCCTGATCTCGGGGCTCAGCTGGCCCGTGGCAATGGGAATCGTCGTGGTGCTCGGCTTGGCCTTTCCGCTGGCGGGTGCGGCCATTCTGGCCGTCACTGCGCTGGACTGGCTGGTGATCCGCCGCATCGCGCTTCTGCGGCGCATGCTCAACCGACCAACCCATGAGGCACGAACAACCAAAAGGGGGCCGCAAGGCCCCCGTATCATAGCATTCATCTGTTTTTGAGGTTTGCAGCCCGGTTCAGGCGGCGTTGCCGTAGACAGCCTGATAGGCAATACGCTCGGCGTCGCCCCGGAAGATGCCAAGGTCCAACGCCACATCCAGCGGCATGTTGGCAATCTCGTCACGGGTGGTGCGGTACAGCGCATAATTGCGGGCGGCGGTCTTCAGCATGTCGATCACGGTAATCATCTTGGTGTCCTTTCATCCTGCAAGGGTCTGCTTGTTCTCCTTGCGTGACCATGATGTAGGCAAAGTGGTACCGCTAACAACGCCCAATGCTGCGGTGCGGCTATGCGCCTGACGCATGGCTTTCGGAACGCAAAAGGGCACCCGCAGGTGCCCTTTCTATGAAAAAACAGCGAATTCAGATCAACTTTCCCATCGCCACAGCCGTATCAGCCATGCGGTTTGAGAAGCCCCACTCGTTGTCATACCACGACAGGATCGACACGAAGGTCCCGTCCATCACCTTGGTCTGGTCCATGTGGAAGATGCTGGAATGCGGATCGTGGTTGAAATCCGAGCTGACCAGCTTTTCTTCGGTGTAGCCAAGGATGCCCTTCAGCCGCCCCTCTGCCGCCGCCTTGATCGCCCCGTTCACCTCTTCGACGCTCGTCGCGCGCTTGGCGATGAACTTCAGGTCCACCACAGAAACATTCGGCGTCGGCACCCGCATCGCGAACCCGTCCAGCTTGCCCTTCAACTCTGGCAGCACCAGCCCCACGGCCTTTGCGGCCCCGGTGGAAGTCGGGATCATCGACAGAGCCGCCGCGCGACCCCGGTACAGATCCTTGTGCATCGTATCCAGCGTCGGCTGGTCCCCGGTGTAAGAGTGGATCGTGGTCATCATCCCCTTTTCGATCCCGATCGCCTGGTTCAGCACCTGCGCCACCGGCGACAGGCAGTTCGTGGTGCAGGACGCGTTGGACACGATCAGATCAGCAGAAGTCAGCGTGTCATGGTTCACCCCGTAAACGATGGTCTTGTCGGCACCGTCACCGGGGGCAGAAATCAGCACCCGCTTCGATCCGTTTTCCAGATGCGCCTGGCACTTTTCCTTCGACGTGAAGATGCCGGTGCATTCCAGCACGATATCGACGTTCGACCACGGCAGTTCGGCCGGGTTCTTCAGCGCCGTCACCAGCATGTGGCCGCGCCCCACGTCGATCCAGTCCGCCCCGGTCGTTACCGTCGCCGGGAACCGGCCATGCACCGAATCGTAGCGCAGCAGGTGAGCGTTGGTTTCCACCGGCCCCAGATCGTTGATCGCCACCACCTCGATATCGGTGCGGCCCGACTCCACGATTGCGCGCAGCACGTTGCGGCCGATGCGCCCGAAGCCATTGATGGCGACTTTGACGGTCATGACAGTTTCCTCCATCCGGATGCGACTCAGGGTCGCCTGATAGCGGTAACATCCGCAGATGCCCGCCGATTACAACTATCCTTTGACGCGGTCAGCGCCAAAAGGCCACCCATTCCACCAGATCGGCGAACTTGCGCATCGTGAACATCACCGCTGCTGCGTCATTGGCGTACAGATCCGCGCCGATGGCCACAGCCAGACACAGTCCGAGAAAAAGCGCGATGCTGTTGGTCAAGGCCCCGTCCCATGGTCAGGCCCCCGTCCTATACGGCATTTCTGACGGCCGCGTGAAGGCCCGATTGCCCGAATTCATACCGCGGGCTTTGCCAGCACCGCGAAGTCGCGCTAAGTGACATCACAACCAACGGGAGCGTAGCATGAGCGGACTTCTAGCCCTTCTTGACGATGTGGCGGCCATCGCCAAGGTCGCCGCCGCCTCGGTGGACGATATCGCAGCGGCGGCGGCAAAGGCCGGGGCCAAGGCGGCGGGTGTGGTGATCGACGACGCCGCCGTGACGCCAAAGTATGTGCACGGCTTTTCCGCCGACCGCGAGCTGCCGATCATCTGGCGCATCGCCAGGGGGTCACTGAAGAACAAGCTGATCATCCTGCTGCCCGGCCTGCTGGCGCTGGACCATTTCCTGCCGCAGGTTATCACGCCCTTGTTGATGCTGGGCGGGGCATATCTGTGTTTTGAGGGGGCCGAAAAGGTCGTGCACGCCTTTGCCCCGCATGCCGATCACGCGGTGCAAGCGGATTTCGACACCAAAGACCCCGCGCATCTGGAAGAAGAAAAGATTGCCGGTGCGATCAAGACCGATTTCATCCTGTCGGCCGAGATCATGACGATTGCGCTGGCCACCATCGAAAGCCCCAGCTTCTGGCTGCAGGCGGTGACGCTGGCCGTGGTCGGTGCGTTCATCACGGTTCTGGTCTACGGCGCGGTCGCGCTGATCGTGAAGATGGATGACGTGGGCCTGCATCTGGCCGCCACCGGGCGTACCTCCGGGGGCAGGGCGCTGGGGCGGGGGCTGGTGCTGGCGATGCCAAAGCTGATGGCCTTCCTGTCCACGGTCGGCACGGCGGCGATGCTGTGGGTCGGCGGCAATATCGTGATCCACGGGCTGGAGGTGACGCACCTGTGGGCCTGGCCCTATGAGACGATCCACCACATCGCCGAAACTGCAGCGCTGGCCATCCCGCAGGCCGCCGGGCTGGTGGAATGGGGGGTGACGGCGGCGCTTGACGGTATCTTCGGCCTGATCCTCGGCGTGCTGCTGATCCCGGTGGCGACCCGCCTGATCGGCCCCGGGCTGGCGGCGGTCTGGCCAAAGAAGAAAGCCGCCTGATGCGCAGGTCGGGTGATCTGGCCACCCTCGCCGGTCGCATCCTGATCGCCGCGCTTTTTCTGGCCGGAGCCTTGCAAAAGGGCAGCAACCCCCTGCCGGTCGAGGTTCTGCTGGCGGCGCGCGGCTGGCCGATGTGGCTGGTCTGGCCCGCGCTGGCCTTCAATCTGGTGGCGGGTGTGGCGCTGGTTCTGGGGGTCAAGGTCAGACCGGTGGCCGTGGCACTGGCCGCCTATTGCGCGGTCACCAGCCTGTTTCACTACATCCCCGGCGACCCTTGGCAAATGTCGATTTTTGTCAAGAACTGGGCCATTGCCGGGGGGTGTCTGATCCTTGCCGCCCACGGCGCAGGGCGCTACGCCCTGCGCCCATAGATCAAAGCAGCGCGCGGGCCTTGGCCACGGTCGCCTCGGCGGTGATGCCGAATTCCTTGTAAAGCCGTTCCATCGGGGCGCTGGCACCGAAACTGGACATGCCGACGAAATCCGACTTCGCCTCACGGCCCCGCTCGCCCAGCAACCACCGATCCCAGCCCTGCCGCACGCCCGCCTCGATGGCGATCCGTACCGGGCCTGCGGGCAGCACCCGCTTGCGCCACGCCTCGTCCTGCGCCGCAAACAGCTCCATGCAGGGCATTGAGACCACGCGGGTGCCGATGCCGTCGGCCTCCAGCATGTCGCGGGCCTTCAGGGCAATTTCCACCTCCGACCCGGTCGCCATCAGGATCACCTGACGCTTGCCCGTCGCCTCGGCCAGCACATAAGCGCCCTTGGCCACCATGTTCTGCGACAGGTGCACTTTGCGCACGGCGGGCAGGTTCTGGCGGCTCAGCGCCAGCACGGTGGGCCGCTTTTCCTCGCTCAGCGCAATCTCCCACGCCTCGGCGGTTTCCACCAGATCGGCGGGGCGGATCACCAGCGTGTTCGGGGTGGCGCGCGAAATTGCCAGATGCTCAACGGGTTGATGCGTCGGGCCATCTTCGCCCAGACCGATGCTGTCATGCGTCATGACATACACCACCGGAATGCCCATCAGCGCCGACAGCCGCATCGAGGGGCGGGCGTAATCGGTAAAGCACATGAAGGTGCCGCCATACGGGCGCACCCCTCCATGCAGCGCCATGCCGTTCATCGCCGCCGCCATGCCATGCTCGCGGATGCCGAAATAGATGTAGCGGCCCTTGCGGTCTTCGGGGGTGAACACCCCCAGATCGGCGGTCTTGGTGTTGTTCGATCCGGTCAGGTCCGCCGATCCGCCGATGGTTTCCATCATCACCGGATTGACCGCCGCCAGCACCTTTTCCGATGCCGCACGGGTGGCAAGCTTTGGCGCGTCAGCCACCGCCTGCTTTTTCACCGCCCGGATGGCCAGCGCCAGCTTTGCGGACGGGGTGCCTGCAAAGATCCGCTCGAACTCTGCCCGTCGCGCGGCGGGCAGGGCGGCGAGCCGCGCCTCCCATTCCGCCCGTGCGGCTGCACCCTTGGCCCCCAGACCCTCCCACCAGGATTTGATCGGGCCGGGCACTTCGAACGAACCGGCGGTCCAGCCGTAGGCCGCCTTTGCCGCCGCCATCTGACCCACATCGGTCAGCGCCCCGTGGCCCTTCGAGGTATCCTGCGCCGCGTGCCCCAGCGCGATATGGGTCTTGCAGGCGATCATCGCCGGGCCTGCCGAAGCCTTCGCCGCCACCAGCGCTCGCTCGATATCGACGGGATCATGCCCATCACATTCGAACACATCCCAGCCCGCCGCCGCAAACCGCGCCTTCTGGTCGGTCACGTCCGACAGCGACACCTTGCCGTCGATGGTGATGCCGTTGTTGTCCCACATCACGATCAGACGGCTAAGCTGCAGCTTGCCTGCCAACCCGATGGCCTCGTGGCTGACGCCTTCCATCAGGCACCCGTCGCCCGCAATCACATAGGTGTGGTGATCCTGCACCTTGGCCCCGAACCGGGCGCGCAGGGATTCCTCGGCAATCGCAAAGCCCACCGCATTGGCGATGCCCTGACCCAGCGGGCCGGTCGTCGTCTCCACCCCCGCGACATGACCGTATTCCGGGTGGCCTGCCGTGATCATTCCCCATTGCCGGAAGCCCTTGATCTGGTCCAGCGTCATGTCCGCGTAGCCTGTCAGATACAGCAGCGAATAGATCAGCATCGACCCATGCCCCGCCGACAGGATGAACCGGTCACGGTCGGCCCAACGCGGCGCTTTCGGATCGAACTTCAGATGGTTGGCAAACAGCACCGTCGCCACATCCGCCATGCCCATCGGCATCCCCGAGTGGCCCGAGTTGGCAGCCGCCACCGCATCCAGCGTCAGCGCGCGGATGGCGCACGCGCGCATCCAGTGGTCGGGGTGGCTGGTGCGGAGTGTCTGGATGTCCAAGGCCGAATTCCTTTGCAAAGCAGGGGCGGGGCAGGGCTTTTCACAGGCTCCTACCGGCCCGGGCAGGCAAGATCAAGCGCGTCTCCCAAGGCCTTGGGAAGAAAGGCGCGTCCCATCCGTCCGGTTTCGCGCTAAGATCGGCCTTGACCGCCGCCGCCCGATTCGCACATCTGCAACGGCGGTGCTACGACGGACCGGGTTGAAGGGTGGATAATGCAGGACATCACGGAACTAGAACAGCGGATCACCGCAGCGCTGGAACGGATTGGCAAAGGTGTTGACCGGCTGAACACGCCCGGCCGCGATCGCCCGGCACCAACCGCAACCGCAGCTCCGGTCGATGTCGCGCTGCGCGCCCAGCTGGAGGAGGAAAAGACCCTCACCGCCCAACTGCAGGAACGTCTGCGCGCCGCCAAAGAGCGTGACCTGAAGGGCGATCTGCAGGAAAAGGTTGACCGGCTGACCCAGCAACTGGACGTTCAGGGGCTGGAACTGCAACGCATGCGGCGCACCGCCGCGGCGCTGCGCGATCAGCTGGCCCAGCTGCGGCAGGCGCAGATGGCTGGCGTGACCGAACCGCAGCTGATCAACAAGGCGATGACCGCCGAACTGGACGCCCTGCGTGCCACCCGGATGACCGAGATGGCGGAAATGGATGAGATTCTCGCGGCGCTTGAGCCGCATCTGGCGGAGGCCCGGAATGCCTGATCTTGAAGTCACCATCGGCGGGCGGCCGTTTCAGGTCTCCTGCCAGCCGGGAGAGGAACATTTCCTGCGCTCCGCCGCCGCGATGCTGGATGCCGAAGCGACGCCGCTGATCGCCCAGATGGGCCGGTTGCCAGAGACGAAGATGCTGCTGATGGCGGGGCTTCTTCTGGCCGACAAGACGGCTGCGGTTGAAGACGAGCTTCGCACCATGCGCGCCCGCGTCGCCGACCTGGAGGCGCGCCCGGTGGCCACCCGCGATGTCGCCATCATGCCGCCGCAGGTGATTGAGACGCTCGCCGAAATCGCTGCCCGCGCTGAAGCGATGGCC
This sequence comes from Paracoccaceae bacterium, assembly GCA_031415015.1. GTDB lineage: Bacteria > Pseudomonadota > Alphaproteobacteria > Rhodobacterales > Rhodobacteraceae > JAUYQR01. The sequence continues at coordinate 41,405 of JANOQT010000096.1, read as the reverse complement.
GCAAAGGTGGAAGAGCGGGCCCGCGCGTGAAAGCCGCTGTGCTGATCATGGCCCTGACGCCGACAGCGTCCCATGCTGCACCCGAATTCACCACCTTGCGCTATCGCTGCGACCGGGGGGTCGAAATTCCGGCCACCTATGTGACCGGGGCTGAGGGCAGTCTGGTGGTGATCCACATCGAAGGCCGCCAGATTACCCTTCTGGGCGAGCCCGCAGCCTCAGGCGCGCGCTATGGCTGGCCGTCGGACGGGTCCAATTATGTGTGGTGGACGACCGACGACGGGGCCACGCTGTCCTGGAAAACCCCTGAGGGCGAGGCGGCGCTTCTCACCTGCAAGCCTGCCGCCTGACCGGTCTCAGGCGTTGGCTTCGCGGATCTTTTCCGCCGCCGCCTTGTCGAACGTCACACCCTTGGCCTCGAACAGCTGATCCAGCTCGCCCGACAGCATCATCTCGGTGACGATATCGCAGCCGCCGACAAACTCGCCCTTCACATACAGCTGCGGGATCGTCGGCCAGTCAGAGAAATCCTTGATTCCCTGCCGGATGTCGGCGTCTGCCAGCACGTTCACATCGGCAAACTCCACCCCCATGAAGTTCAGCACCCCTGCCACTCGGCTGGAAAAGCCGCATTGCGGCATCATCTTGGTGCCCTTCATGAACAGAACGACGTCGTTCTTTTCCACGGTGTCCTTGATTGTCTCAACGGCGGTCATCGCGCGCTCCTTGGGTTTTCATATCATCGCGGGCGGCCAGATAGGATGCCATCCGCCGCTCTGTTTCCATTGTCCGGGCCAGCCGCGTCTCCGACTCCGGGTCAATCTTGCGCTTGTTCCGGCGGGACCGCAGCACGCTGACAAGACCGACCAGCCCCATCACCACCATGCCCAATTGGCCAAGCGCTGACCCTGTCATCTTAATCCGGCACCTTCGTCGTCAAGGCCAGAGCATGCAATTCGCCCTGCGCGCCGTCCATCTTGCCCTTCAGTGCTGCGTAGACCGCGCGCTGTTGCTGCACCCGGTTCAGGCCGCGAAACGACTCGTCAATCACCTCGGCTGCGAAATGCGCGCCGTCGTCACCCTGAACGCTGACTTTTGCGTTGGGGAAACTGGCACGGATCAGGGCTTCGATATCGCGGGCGTCCATGGTCATCAGCATATCCTGTTGTTCAGCGGAAATGTAAGGCTGGCGGGCAGGGCCTGCAAGGGCGATCAGGCAACCCATTCCGCGCGCAACATGCCGTATAGCACGACATCCACCGCGCGCCCCTCGGTCGGGCGCCACCAATGCTGGCGCAAACGCCCTTCCAGCACAAAACCCAGCTTTTCATATAGCCGCTGCGCCCGTGGGTTTTCACCCGACGCATCCAGCCACAGCCGCGCGGCACCCAAGGCGACAAAGGCGTGGCCGATCAATGTCTTGACAAACGCCGCGCCCTCGCCGCGCCCGGTGCGCGCCAGCGCCAGTCGGCGCAGTTCGACCCGGCCCGACGCATCGCCGATCTCGCAGAACAGCGCGAACCCGGCTGGGCCGGACGCATCGTCCCAGATCAGCAGTTGCGCTGCCGGGTTGGCCAGATACCCCGCCAGCGCCGCCTCGTCCTCATCGGTGATCAAGGGCGCAAAGTCCGGGCGCTGCGCCAGCCCGCGAACAAAGCCGAAATCGGCCGACGTCGCAGGCCGCAGCATCATCCGACAGCCTTGGCAAAGGCCGTCCGGTACAGCGCCGACAGATCTGCCAGCGGGGCCTCGGACGCACCCAGCCGTACAACCATGCCCCCAAACGTTCCCGCCCGCGCCACCGGCACACCGCGCGCCATTGCCTCGGCCTCGATCCGCGCCGCCATGTCGGGGGCGCAAGCCAGCAGATAGCGTGCCTGATCCTCGCCGAACAACTGGCCGATGTCGCGGTCCGCCAGCACCAGACCAAGCCCCGCGCCCTCGGCCATCTCGAACGCCGCCAGCGCCAGGCCACCATCCGACAGGTCCGCACAGGCGCGGATCGCACCGCGGCAGGCCAGCACCACATCCGCCGACGCCCGCTCTGCCACCAGATCAACCGCAGGCGCATCGCCCGCCTCGATGCCGAACGCCTCGGCCAGCAGCGCCGATTGCCCCAGATGACCAACCGTAGCGCCAATCACCAGCGCCAGATCGCCCGCCTCGGGCCGCCCGGCAATCAACTCGTCCAGCGAGGCCAAAATCCCCACCGCGCCAATTGTCGGCGTCGGCAGGATGCCCTTGCCGTCCGTCTCGTTGTAAAGGCTGACGTTGCCCGACACGATGGGCATGTCCAAGGCCGCGACTGCTGCGCCGATCCCCTTGATTGCACCGACGAATTGCCCCATGATTTCAGGCTTTTCCGGGTTGCCGAAGTTCAGGTTGTCCGTCGTGGCCAAGGGCCGCGCGCCAACCGCGATCAGGTTGCGGAAGGCCTCGGCCACCGCCTGCTTGCCGCCTTCAAACGGGTTCGCCTTCACATAGCGCGGCGTCACGTCTGAGGTGAAGGCCAGCAGTTTGCCGGTGCCATGCACCCGCACCACGCCCGCGCCAAGGCCCGGGGCCACCACCGTATCGGCACCCACCTGACTGTCATACTGCTCATAAACCCAGGCCTTGTGCGCATACGAGGGCGAGCCGATCAGCGCCCTGAGCGCATCCATCGGATCAATCGCCGGCACCGCACCCAAAGCCGCCGGGGCGGGGGTCTCCACCCATGGCCGGTCATACTCCGGCGCAGAGGACGCCAGTTTCGACAAGGGCAAATCGGCCTTCACCTCATTGCCCTGCAGGATCAGGAAACGGTCTTCCGGGATCGTCTCGCCCACAATCGCAAAGTCCAGATCCCACTTCACGAAAATCGCCCGCGCCACAGCTTCCAGGTCCGGCTTCAGCACCATCAGCATGCGTTCCTGCGATTCTGACAGCATCATCTCATACGCCGTCATATGCGTCTCGCGCTGTGGCACGTCATCCAGTTGCAGCCGGATGCCAAGCCCACCCTTGTCGCCCATTTCCACCGCCGAACAGGTCAGCCCCGCGGCCCCCATGTCCTGAATGGAGATGACCGCACCCGAGGCCATCAGTTCCAGACACGCCTCCAGCAGCCGCTTTTCGGTGAACGGGTCGCCCACCTGCACCGTCGGGCGCTTTTCCTCGATGGTGTCGTCAAACTCCGCGCTGGCCATCGTGGCCCCGCCGACCCCGTCCCGCCCGGTCTTGGCCCCCAGATAGACCACCGGCATCCCCACACCGGAAGCAACCGAGTAGAAAATCTTGTCCGCATCCGCCAGCCCGGCGGCAAAGGCGTTCACCAGACAGTTGCCATTGTAACTGGCATGAAACCGCACTTCTCCGCCCACCGTCGGCACGCCGAACGCGTTGCCATAAGACCCCACGCCCTCGACCACGCCCTTGACCAGATGCCGGGTTTTCGGGTGCGATGGCAGCCCGAACGACAGCGAGTTCATTGCCGCAATCGGGCGCGCGCCCATGGTGAACACGTCGCGCAGGATGCCGCCCACGCCGGTCGCAGCCCCCTGATGCGGCTCGATATAAGAGGGGTGGTTGTGGCTCTCCATCTTGAAGATCACCGCCAGTCTTGTTCCATCGGGGCCGTCACCGATATCGACCACGCCCGCATTTTCACCCGGCCCGCAAATCACCTGTGGACCCGTGGTCGGCAGCGTGCGCAGCCATTTCTTCGACGACTTGTAGGAACAATGCTCGTTCCACATCGCCGAGAAGATCCCCAGTTCCGTGAACGACGGCACCCGTCCGATGATCCCCAACAGCCGTTCATATTCGTCAGGCTTCAGCCCATGGGCGGCAACAAGTTCGGGCGTGATCACGGGTTCGGACATTGCCGGTCTCCAGACTGTTTGGCGCGTCATAGGCCATGGGGCCGGTCAGGGGAAGCACCGGCAACCGCCGGACAAATGTTTCACCAAGAAATTTTTGCACTGCCTGTCGAAATCGGCAAAGCGACAGCGTCCTTGAGGTACCGGCCCATCCGCGCGGCATTGCCCGCCGAAGGGTTCCGGCCCAGACTGACCCCCGAACGAAAGGACACTTCGCTGCAATACATGGCCCTTATCTACACCGATCCGTCGTTGACCCCGCAAATGGGCACGTCCATGACCGACGCCTACTTCGCCTATACCAAACGCGCCCGCGCCGCTGGCGTGATGAAGGCGGGTGACGCCTTGCAACCCACCTCCACCGCCACCTGCGTCCGCGTACGGGGCGGCAAGACCGAAACCATGGACGGTCCGTTCGCGGAAACCAAGGAACACCTTGGCGGCTACTACCTGCTGATGTGCAGCGATCTGGACGAAGCCCTGAAGTGGGCCGCCCAGATTCCCGGCGCGGCTTACAGCACCATCGAAGTGCGCCCGCTGGTGGTCTGGGGGTGACCCAGGACGCGCTTGCGCGGGTGATGACCGAAGATCGGGGGCGGCTGATTGCCGCCCTGATCGCCCGCCTGCGCGATTTCCAGCTTGCAGAAGACGCATTGCAAGACGCGGCGATGTCGGCGCTGATCCATTGGGGCAGGTCGGGGCTTCCGGCCTCGCCGCAGGGCTGGTTGCTGAAGGGTGCGCTGCGCAAAGTGATCGACCGGATCAGAATCGCCGCGCGCGAAACCCGAAAGACCGCTGATCTTGCCAATCTGTCCGGGAACGAAGCCGATGACACCACGCCCGAGATGATCCCCGATGACCGCCTGCGCCTGATCTTCACCTGCTGCCATCCGGCGCTGGATCAGAAATCCCGGGTGGCGCTGACGCTGCGGACCCTTGGCGGGTTGACCACCGCCCAGATCGCCCGCGCGTTCCTGGATGCCGAACCCACGATGGGCCAGCGCCTGTCCCGCGCCAAGGCCAAGATCGCGGCCGCTGGAATCCCGTTCAAGGTGCCGGACCCCGAAGACTGGTCTGACCGGCTGAATTCCGTCCTGACCGTGATCTACCTGATCTTCAATGCGGGCTATACCATCGGCCCCGGCCTCGACCATGACCTGTGCGACGAGGCGATCTATCTCGCCCGGATGCTGAACGATCTGTCGCCCGGCGAGGCCGAGGTGGAAGGCGCTCTGGCGCTTCTTCTTCTGACCCATGCGCGCCGCGCCGCAAGGATCGGGGCAGATGGGATAACGGTGGCGCTGACGGAACAGGATCGCGGTTTGTGGGACCACGCGATGATCAGTGCGGGTCTTGGCCAGTTGGATGCAGAGATGGCCCGCACCAGCCCCGGCCCGTTTCTGATCAAGGCCGCCATTGCTGCGTGTCAAGGCAGCAGTCCACCCGACTGGCCCCAGATCGCCGCGTTGTATGCGGGACTTTATGTCTATGAACCGACGGCAATCATCCGCCTGAACCACGCCGTCGCGGTGGCCGAGGCCGGTGATCTTGCCGCCGGTCTGGCGGCGATGGTGCCTTTGGAACAGGGTCTTGCCGACTATCAGCCCTTTCATGCCGCCCGCGCCGAACTTCTTGCCCGCGGCGGCCAGATTTCTGCGGCCACCGAAGCTTACGGCGCTGCCATCAGGCTGGCAGCCTCGCCCGCCGATGCTGCGTTCCTGTCGCGCCGACGCGACCGGTTGCTTGCCTGACAGCCGGTTCCAGGCCCAACAGCTCCAAGTCCAAAAAAAAGGCCGAGCTTTCGCTCGGCCAAGTCCAACAGGGAGGTATGGGACGACAAGAGAAACTCAATCATCTTCCCGATGCAACAATTAGTGGCGCATGCGCTCAGGAACAAGGCTGGAACGCTCGCAGTTGCAGCATTGCCGCTATGCGCTGTTTGCATACCTACGACATGACCCCGACGTCTGCTGCCGCGACCTGTTCGTCCTGCTGTCGGCGCCGGTAGGTCATGATCTCGTCCGACACGAAATCCCGGAAGGCGGCGACGCGCTTGGAATGCCGCAATTCTTCGGGATAGGCCAGAAACACCGGCACCTCTGCGCTTTGCACATCCTCCAGCACCCGCACCAGATGCGGAAAATCCTCGGTGATATAGTCGGGCATCACGCCGATCCCCAGATGGTTCAGCACCGCTTGCAAGACGCCGAAGTAATTGTTCACCGTCAGCGTCGACGGGATGTCATGCGTCATCAGCTCCTGTACCAACAGCGCCCCAGCCGCCACCTGCGGCGTGCCCGCATGCTGGCTGATCAGCCGGTGCTGGCTGAAATCATCCATCGTCAGCGGCGTGCCATGTGCCGCCAGATACTCCGGTGTCGCATAAAGCCGCATCTTGATGTTCATCAGCCGCTTGCGGATCAGGTCGGCCTGCGACGGCTCTTTCATCCGGATCGCCACATCGGCCTCGCGCATCGGCAGATCGAGGACGCGCTCTTCCAGCATCAGGTCGATCTTCAGCGCCGGGTACTTCTCGTACAGCCGCGCCAGACGCGGGGCCAGCCACAGCGTGCCAAAGCCGGTTGTCGTGGTGATACGCAATTCGCCAAAGACTTCGTCCTCACTGTCGCGGATCCGTGCCGCCGTCGCATCCAGCCGCTTGACCATGGCTTGCGTCGCGTCAAACAGCAGTTCGCCCTGCTCGGTCAGGATCAGCCCCCGCGCATGCCGGTGAAACAGCGTCACCGCCAGACTCTCCTCCAGCGACCGGATTTGCCGGCTCACGGCGGACTGGCTCAGATGCAGCACTTCGCCGGCATGGGTCAGGCTGCCCTTGTCGGCAACCGCATGAAAGATCCTCAGCTTGTCCCAATCCATCGCCAACCCCGCCTCAAACTGTCATACGCTACCATATGCCGTCCCAATTCGGCGATAATCCTTCGCATGTAAATGCCGGATATCCGGATGCGGCAGCAACGCGCGCCTGGCCGTTCTGTCATGCCCGCGTGATCTGTCTCTGCCATCTTTGTCACACAACCGACGAGGATGCCCATGACCACCCGCGATATCACTTACGCCACCTCCGCCCGCACCCGCAGCGGTCGCGCCCTGATCCGGATGATGGAGAACACCACCGGCCGGCTGTCCCTGATCCGCCGCGCCAAGGGCTACGAGGCCGAAGTCGCCCGCGGCACGCCGTTCTGGGACGTGATGGTCAACCGCTACGGCCTGTCGCTGGATATCACCGGCGGTGCCCTGTCCAACATCCCCGCCACAGGCCCGTTGATCCTGATCGCCAACCATCCCTACGGCATCCTCGACGGGCTGATCCTCGGTCACATCCTGCACCGCACCCGCGGCGATTTCCGCATCCTCGCCAGCTCGGTCTTCAGCAAGGCCCCCGCGCTGAATGGCGTCCTGCTGCCGATCTCGTTCGATCCCACCCGTGAGGCAACGCAGCTGAACCTGCTGACCCGCGCCACCGCCCTCAGCTATCTGGGCAGTGGCGGCGCCATCGGCATTTTCCCCGGTGGCACCGTCTCCACCGCCGCCAAACCCTTCGGCCCGCCGATGGACCCTGCCTGGCGCAACTTCACCGCCAAGATGATCGCCAAATCCGATGCCACGATCATCCCGATCTACTTCGAGGGCCAGAATTCCCGCCTCTTCCAGATCGCCTCGCATCTGCATTACACCCTCCGCCTTGGCCTTTTGCTGAAGGAATTCCGCGCCCGCACCGATGCCCCCGTCCGCCTTGTCATCGGCGACCCGATCCCGCGCGCCAGCCTTGGCGACGATCCGACCGCGATGATGGAAACCCTGCGCCGCGCCACCTATGCCCTTTCACCGACGGCCCTTCGCTCCTATGATCCGGGCTACGAGTTCGAAGCGCGGTACCGCAACCGGTAGGGTGCGGCCCGCGAACAGGGGGCAGGCATGGCGGTGGGTGTGTTCGATTCTGGCCTTGGCGGCCTGACGGTGCTGGATGCTGTGGCCAAACGGCTGCCCGATGTGCCCTTCGTCTACTACGGCGACAACGCCCACGCGCCCTACGGCGTGCGCACCCCCGATGACATCTTCAACCTGACCACCGCCGCCACCGAACGGCTGTGGGCCGAAGGCTGCGATCTGGTGATCCTCGCCTGCAACACCGCCTCTGCCGCCGCCCTGAAACGCATGCAGGAAACCTGGGTCCCGAAATCCAAGCGCGTGCTGGGCGTCTTTGTGCCGCTGATCGAGGCGTTGACCGAACGCCAGTGGGGCGACAACTCCCCCCCGCGCGAAGTGGCCGTCAAACACGTTGCCCTCTTTGCCACCCCCGCCACCGTCGCATCCCGCGCCTTCCAGCGCGAACTGGCCTTCCGTGCGATAGGTGTGGACGTCGAGGCGCAACCCTGCGGCGGCGTCGTCGATGCGATCGAGCAGGGCGACGAGATCCTCGCCGAGGCCCTCGTCCGCTCCCACGTCGAGGCGCTCAAACGCCGGATGCCCCACCCGCAGGCCGCCGTTCTGGGCTGCACCCATTACCCTCTGATGGAAAAAGTCTTCGCCGAGGCGCTGGGGCCAGAGGTCACCGTCTATTCGCAAGCCAACCTCGTCGCCGAAAGCCTGGCCGACTACCTGACCCGGCGGCCGGAAATGGTGGGGCCGGGCACGAAATCAAAGTTTCTGACCACAGGCGACCCCAGGTCGGTCAGCGACCGCGCGACGCAGTTCATGCGCAAGAGGGTGACGTTCGAGGCGGCGTAAGGGGGTATTCCCGTAGGGTGCGTGATTTCACGCACCATGACGCTGCGCCAAAACGACAGTCCAGCGCTGCCGCCCGAAAGCACCAGTGACCGAAGGCTCCACCACCCTCCGCCTCGACGCCGACGTGCTGGAGCGGTTCAAAGCCGACGGGCCGGGCTGGCAGGGGCGAATGAACGCGGCTTTGAGGCGGGCAGCGGGGCTGGACAGAACCCCGTAGGGCGGGGTTCACCCCGCGATGTCGCGTACGGTCAACTTGCCAATGCGACCAATTAAACACTGTGTTCAGAGGGTCACGAACAGACACGGAAAAACGAAATCCTTAAGGTAAAGCAGTTAATAACAGTCATGATTTAAATATTCTGATCTTCTGCTGGCTTAAAATGCTGGCTCCAGATCAAGCGAAAGCAAAGCCAGTTCTGCGTCAAAAGCCTCCTCAGTTCGCTTTAGTTCGGCCTTCGCCGACTTTACCGCGTTGTCGTTTGATCGATACCCTTTTGAGACAGAATCAAGCTTCTCTTTTGCATCCTCCTGTTCTGCTGCTGCCACGACTACTTTCCTTACCTGCTGCCCTGCATCTGCCAATCTTTCAAGTCGTTGATTTGCTTCAGTTGCACGACGTTGGTAGTTCTGATACTCCGTTGGACAGGCTTCAGACGGCGCCATCCAGAACTTCCACCTTGCGCAAGCACTGAGGAATCTGCAGTCCACAAGGCAGAACTGAATCGCTGCGTATTCAGCGGCAGAAAACTCAAATGTCTGAAGATACCTTTTTGTCTTCGCGGCTGTTAGACTGCCATCTATCTTTGTCAGTTCCTCTCTGACATATGATAAAGAAGCCTGCGCTGTTTGCTCAAATCCCCGAACTTGATCATCGCACGGAGATGGATCGGTCACCGCAATAGCCATAAAGAACGCAGCCAAAGAAAGTCCACCGAGGAGGATGAGTTTCAGCATCCTGTGTCTCCGAATTGGCATTTGATGCCATCTTACAATCATAGCTGAATATGTATGTAATGTGAAGCGATCTGTCCGGTTTGGCCAGTTAGATGGCAAGACACCTCACGTTTACGGTGCCGCTGACAGCGCCTCCCATGTGAAGGCAAGACAGACGCCAGGGGACTTCAAACCCTAACAATCCCTTAATCCACGCCCGCAACTCATTGATTTCCCTAACCCCACCCCTCTGTCCACGCGTGGACAGAGGCCCTTGCGGCCCCCGGGGTCAGTCCTTCGACCGCCCCACATAGGAATTATCCTCGGTGTTGATCTCGATCCGCGTCCCCGGCCCGATATGCGGCGGCACCATCACCCGCAACCCGTTCGAACAGATCGCCGGCTTGTACGAAGACGACGCCGTCTGCCCCTTCACCACCGGTTCCGTCTCGCTGATTTCCACGATCACCCGCATCGGAAACTCGATCGCGATGGCGGCCCCCTCGAAGGTCTTCAGATACACCTTCATCCCGTCGGTCAGGAACACCTTGCCGTCGCCGACCACATCCGGGTGGACTGCGATCTGCTCATAGCTTTCCGGCTCCATGAAATGAAACCCCTCGCCGTCCTCGTACAGGAAATCATACTCCCGCTCATCCACAGTGGCCTTCTCGACCATCTCGGTGGTCCGCCAGCGCTCCGCGACCTTCACCCCGTCCGAAATCCGCCGCATGTCGACCGATGTGGTGGGCGTACCCTTGCCCGGATGGAAGTTCTCGGATTTCAGGACGACATAGAGACGGCCGTCCATTTCGACGACATTGCCCTTGCGGAGCGAGGAGGCGATGACTTTCAAAGCGCGGTCCTTGTGATTGGCTGGCGTGGCCCCTACACGGGCGTCGTCGCGGGCCTACCGCATCCTTACCGGAATTTCCAGATGAAACCCGTCTCCCCCTGGTGGACCCCGTCCCTGCATGCCGACCGCCGCCCGGTTCTGCTGGCGCGGTCACGCATTCAGGCGGGCATCCGGGGCTGGCTGGCGGGGCAGGGGTTCACCGAAGTGGACCCTGCGGCGCTGCAGATCAGCCCCGGCAACGAGGCGCATCTCCACGGGTTTGCCACCAAGGCCATCGGCAATGATGGGCTGGGGCGGCAGATGTACCTCCACACTTCGCCCGAGTTTGCGATGAAAAAGCTGCTGGCGGCGGGCGAGACGAAGATCCACGCCTTTTCCCACGTCTGGCGGAACCGCGAGCGGGGGGCGCTGCACAGCCCCGAGTTCACGATGCTGGAATGGTATCGGGTCGGTGAGGGGTACGAGACACTGATGGGGGATGTGGTCAACCTGCTTCGTCTGGCGGTGCAAGCTGCGGGGGAGACGGAGCTGCGGTTCCGGGGCCGCCAGTGCGACCCGTTTGCCGAGGCGGAGCGGCTGTCTGTAGCGGAAGCCTTCCAGCGGTTTGCGGGGGTGGACCTGCTGGCCTCGATCGGGTCGGATGGGACCGTGTCGGCGGACCGGCTGGGGGATGAGCTGGACCGGGTGGGTATCCGGCGAGCGCAGGATGATACCTGGTCGGACATGCTGAGCCGGGTACTGGGCGAGCGGGTGGAGCCGCATCTGGGGATGGGACGGATCACGATCCTGGACCGCTATCCGGCAGCGGAGGCGGCGCTGGCGCGGAAGGTCCCGGGCGATCCAAGGGTGGCGGAGCGGTTCGAGGTTTATGCCTGTGGGGTGGAGCTGGCCAACGGGTTCGGCGAGCTGACCGATCCGGAGGAGCAGCGGCGGCGGTTCGGGCTGGAGATGGACGAGAAGGAGCGGGTATATGGAGAGCGGTATCCGGTGGATGAGGATTTTCTGGAGGCGCTGAAGATCATGCCCCCGGCTTCGGGGATCGCCATGGGATTCGACAGGGTGGTGATGCTGGCCACGGGGGCACCGAGGATTGACGATGTGATGTGGGTGCCGGTGGCGTGAAAAGCCGTGTCCACGCGTGGACATTTGGCGGGTGTTCATAAAATCAATAGGTTATGCGATCAGATTAGCAAATTCTTAAGATTTGGTTCCTCGACGTACCCCACGGCGGTTCTTGCAAATCCCGGCTGTCCGGCGCAAAGAGAGGCCCGAATTCACCATGAGGGCCAAGACCGTGACCCATAAGATCGCCATCCTTGGCGCCTCGGGCTATACCGGGGCGGAGCTGGTGCGGCTGATTGCGACGCATCCGTCGATGCAGATCGTCGCTCTGTCGGCGGACCGCAAGGCCGGGATGCAGATGGCGGAGGTGTTTCCGTTCCTGCGACACCTGAACCTGCCCCCGCTGGTCAAGATCGACGAAATTGATTTTTCCAATGTTGACCTGTGCTTCTGCGCCCTTCCTCATGCAACGACGCAAGAGGTGATTGCCAAATTGCCGCGCACATTGAAGATCGTCGATCTGAGCGCCGACTTCCGGCTGCGCGATGCGGCGGCGTATGAGAAATGGTACGGCCAGCCCCACACCCAGCCGGAGTTGCAGAAAGAGGCGGTCTACGGCCTGACCGAATTCTACCGGGATGACATTCGCGGCGCGCGGTTGGTGGCGGGCACCGGGTGCAATGCGGCAACCGGGCAGTTTGCGCTTAGGCCATTGATCGCGGCGGGGGTGATTGATCTGGACGACATCCTGATCGACCTCAAGGCAGGGGTCAGCGGGGCAGGGCGGTCCTTGAAGGAAAACCTGCTGCATGCTGAACTGTCCGGCGGCACCTATGCCTATTCCGCCGGTGGCAAGCACCGGCATCTGGGCGAGTTCGATCAGGAGTTTTCCAAGGTCGCCGGGCGGCCGGTACAGGTTCAGTTCACCCCGCATCTGTTGCCGATGAACCGGGGGATTCTGGCGACGGTCTATGTCAGGGGCGACCCCGCCACGGTGCATGCGACGCTGGCGTCGGCCTATGCGGCGGAGCCTTTCCTGCGGGTGTTGCCGTTTGGCACGCTGCCCTCGACACGCGATATCGCGGGGTCGAACTTTTGTCACCTCGGGGTGGTCGGTGACCGCAAACCGGGGCTGGCGGTGGTGGTGGCGGTGCTGGACAACCTGACCAAAGGGTCGAGCGGCCAAGCGATCCAGAACGCCAACCTGATGCTTGGGCTGGAGGAGACCACTGGTTTGATGCTGGCACCGGTTTTTCCCTGAGCCTTGGGGCGGCAGGGGTTGACCAAGGTCAAGGCAACCCCGATCTGTTGGGGTAGAGCGGGGCTACCTGAACGGGAGCGGATGATGGCGGGCAGGCAGGATTTTCGCGGCCTTAAGGGGCTGAAAAAGCGCAGACGGGTGCAGGTCATCGCCCTGGCCGCCCTGTCGATCATGGCGGCAATGGCGGCGATCTACTTTTTCGTGCCGAAAACCGCCGTGAACTTCTTTCGCAGCCCGACCGAGGTGGTTGCCGCACCCCCGCCTGCCGATGAGGTGTTCCGGATTGGCGGTCTTGTCGAGGCGGGCAGCCTGATCCGGGGCGAGGGGGCGACGATCAGTTTTACGGTGACCGACACCAATGCGACGGTGCCGGTCCGCTATACCGGCGTGCTGCCGGACCTGTTTGGCGAAGGCGAGGGCATGGTCGCGCTGGGGCGGATGGAGGGGGATACGTTCGTGGCCACCGAAGTGCTGGCCAAGCATGACGAGACCTACATGCCCAAGGAAGTGGTGGACATGCTGAAAGAACAGGGGGTCTACCGGGACCCTGACAGCCCCGGGAGCTGAGGCCGGGCAGCCCAAGATTTTTCGACGAAAGATTCTAGGGTCGGCGTGGCGCGCGGTGGGGTGAAGGCGGATTAACGGAATCTCCCGATGGTTGGCGCGCAGACCTGCGCTGAACCGGAGGGATCAATGGTTGCCGTCAAAGACATTGCCGAAGAGATTGTCGCCCGCGAAGGCGGCTTTGTGAACGACCCGGATGATCCGGGCGGGGCCACCAACCACGGCGTCACCATCGGTACCCTGCGCCGGCTGGGCATTGACGTGAACCGCGATACCCGGATCGACGTGGCCGATGTCCGCGCCTTGACCCGGGCGCAGGCGGTGGAGATTTACCTGGAGCACTATTTCAAGCGCCCCGGCATTGCGGCGTTGCCGGAGGTTTTGCAGGCCAGCGTCTTTGACATGTATGTCAATGCGGGCGGCAATGCGGTGAAAATCCTGCAACGATTGCTGGGGGATATGGGTTTTCCCTGTGATCCTGACGGTGACGTCGGGCCGCAGACGATAAGGGCGGCACAGATGGCCTATGAGGCGGCACCGTCGCATCTGGCCGACGCCTACGGGATCGCGCGGCGGAATTATTACTATGCTTTGGGTGACAAGCGCCCGGCCAGCCGCAAGTTTGCCCGCAAGCGCAATGGCGGCAAGGGCGGCTGGATCGTGCGGGCCGAGGAGTTCATTGCACCGAAGTACCACCTGACGGCGGCGCAGCATGCGGCACGGGTGTCGGGGTGGGCGTGATTGGCAGGCTGGTGGGCGCGCCCGGTGCGGTGACGGCGTTGGGCGAGGCGGCGAAGGGGATGGCGGAGGTGTTCGTGCCGTCCGCCACCAAGCGGATGGAGTTGTCGGCAGAAGCGCAGATGGCGGCCTTGCGGCAATTGGGGGACGAGTTCGGCAACCCCTCGGCCGGGTGGTTCGACCGGCTGGTGAACGGGTTGAACCGGTTGCCAAGGCCGATGCTGGCGTTCGGGACGATCGGGCTGTTCGTCTATGCGATGGTCGATCCGGTGGCGTTTGCGCGGCGGATGGTCGGGCTGAACGCGGTGCCGGAGCCGTTGTGGTGGTTGCTGGGCGCGGTGGTGGCGTTTTACTTTGGCGCGCGCGAGACGCATTATTTTCGCAGCCGGGCGGTGCAGATGCCCGAGGGGTTGGCGGCGACGCCTGAGGATAACCCGGCGCTGGCCGACTGGCGTTCGGGATGAGCGATCCTTGACCTCAAACGCGGCCTCTGGCATGGCCTTGGGCGTGAGACAGGATGTGATCAAATGAACCTTTTCGCCGATATCCGTGAGCTGGTGGTGGGCGCGCTGGCCGAACTTGTGGCCGGGGGCGCGTTGCCTGCGGGGCTGGACTTTGCCGGGGTGGCGGTCGAGCCGCCGCGCGATGCGGGGCATGGGCACCTGGCGACCAATGCCGCGATGGTGCTGGCGAAACCGGCGGGGATGGCTCCGCGCGCGATCGCTGATCTGCTGGCGGCGAAGCTGATGGCCGATCCGCGCGTGGCGGGGGCGGATGTGGCCGGGCCGGGGTTCTTGAACCTGCGGCTGGTGGATGCGGCCTGGCAGGGGCTGGTGCGCGCGGTGCTGGAAACCGGGACGGCGTTCGGGCGGTCCGCGCTTGGTCGCGGTCGGCGGGTGAACGTGGAGTTTGTCAGCGCCAACCCGACCGGGCCGATGCATGTAGGCCACGTGCGCGGCGCGGTGGTCGGGGACGCGCTGGCGCGGCTGTTGGCCTATGCGGGCTGGGACGTGACGCGGGAATACTACATCAACGACGGTGGCACGCAGGTTGAAGCGCTGGCGCGGTCAGCCTTTGAGCGCTACCGCGAAGCGAACGGGCTGGAGCCGGAAATCCGTGAGGGGCTGTATCCGGGGGATTATCTGATCCCGGTCGGAGAAGCGCTGAAGGCCAAATACGGGGGCAGTCTGCTGGACAAGGGCGAGGAAGTCTGGCTGGCCGACGTCCGCGATTTCGCCACCGACATGATGATGGACTCGATCCGGGGCGATCTGGCGGCCTTGGGTGTCGAGATGGATGTCTATTCCAGCGAGAAGGCACTTTTTGGCACAGGCAAGATCGAAGCCGCGATCAAGACCCTGACGGACAAGGGTCTTGTCTATGAAGGCACGCTGGAGCCACCAAAGGGAAAGGAGCCGGATGATTGGGAGCCGAGAATCCAGACGCTGTTCCGGTCGACGGCTTTTGGCGATGATGTGGTCCGTACTGTCAAGAAGTCCGACGGGACATGGACCTACTTCGCCCCTGATATTGCCTATCACTTTGACAAGGTGCAGCGCGGCTTTGACGAGTTGATCGACATCCTGGGTGCAGACCACGGCGGCTATGTGAAGCGCATCAAGGCGGCGGTGGCCGCGTTGTCCGAGGGCCGGGTACCGGTCGATGTCAAACTGGTCCAGCTGGTGAAACTGTGGAAGGGCGGCGAGCCGTTCAAGATGTCGAAACGTGCCGGCACCTTCGTGACCCTGCGCGATGTGGTGGACGAGGTTGGCGCGGATGTGACCCGCTTCATAATGCTGACCCGCAAGAACGACGTGGCGCTGGATTTCGATTTCGACAAGGTGATGGAGCAGTCCAAGGACAATCCGGTCTTTTACGTGCAATATGCCAATGCGCGGGTAAACTCGATCCTGCGCAAGGCGCGCGAGGCGGGGCTGGATGTGTCCGACGCCGTTCTGGCCAATGCCGATCTGACGGTGCTGGACCACGAGGCGGAAATCCAGATGGCGCGCAAACTGGCCGAATGGCCGCGTCTGATCGAGATTGCCGCCAAAGGCAACGAGCCGCACCGGGTGGCATTCTATCTGTACGAACTGGCGGCGGACTTCCACGCGCTGTGGAACAAGGGCAATGACGAGGCCGGTCTGCGGTTCTTGCAAGAGAATGCCGAGGTCTCGAAGGCAAAAATCGCTCTCGCACGGGCCGTGGGCGTTGTTATTTGCGCAGGCCTTGGTATCTTGGGGGTGACTCCGGCCGAGGAAATGCGCTGACCAACAGCGCTCGGTCGACCCAACGGCGTGAAAGCAGGGGCGGACAAACCACCCCGCGAGCAGAGGCGACACATGGCAGACGCGGATTTCGACGGTTTCGGCGGCGGCTTTTCCACAACCGATCAGGGCGGGGCGGCCAACCTGCAACGCTACATCAACATCGCGGGCGCGGCGTCTTCGCTGGCGCTGGTGATCGGGCTGGGGGTCTGGGGCTACAAGCTGGCGGTGCGGGATGTGACCGGCGTGCCGGTGGTGCAGGCGCTGGACGGGCCGATGCGGATCGCGCCCGACAATCCGGGCGGCGAAGTGGCCGCTCATCAGGGCCTGGCGGTGAATGAAGTGGCCGAGGTGGGCATCGCTGCGCCCCCTCCGGACCGGCTGATCCTGGCACCGCGCCCGGTGGAGTTATTGCTTGAGGATGCGGCGGGGCTGGCCGGTCAGCCGGTGCCGGACGTGGCGCTGGACGTGGCCCCGGCCTCGGCACCGATTGCCGACCCCGATCTGGCGTTGGCCGTCGATCCGGTCGCGGAAAGTGCCAACCCGACAGAAGTGGCGGTCGAGGCGGCGCTGGCCGAGGCATTGGGCATCGCGCCGGCGGCTGAGGCACCCGCGCTGGAGACGCTTGAACCCGACGGCACGATGATCCGGTCGCTGCGCCCGAAGGCACGGCCCGGACGCACGGCGGCCCCGGTTGCGGCGGTCGCAATGGTAGCCCCCGTCGAGATTGATGCAGGCACGCTGGTCGCCGGTACGCGGCTGGTCCAGTTCGGAGCCTTCGACACCGAGGACGAGGCAAAGGCGGAATGGGCGCGGCTGCAGGGCCAGTTCACCGATCTGATGGCGGGCAAGGGGATGGTGGTTCAGGCGGCTGAGAGCGGCGGGCGCACCTTCTTTCGTTTGCGCGCGCACGGGTTCGAGGATGAGGCCGAGGCGCGGCGGTTCTGTTCCGCCTTTATCGCCGAGAATGCGGCCTGCATTCCGGTCGCGCAAAGATGAGCATCGGCAGCGGTGCGGCGATCTTTGGCTGCGCCGGGCCAAGCCTGCTGCCGGGCGAGGCCGCGTTCTTTCGTGAGGCCGATCCGTACGGGTTCATCCTGTTCGCCCGCAACGTCGAGACGCCGGATCAGCTGCGCCGGCTGACCGCGTCTTTGCGCGCGGCGGTGGGGCGGGATGCGCCGGTGCTGATTGATCAGGAGGGCGGGCGGGTGCAGCGGCTGCGCGGGCCACATTGGGCGGAATGGACACCGCCGTTGGATACGGTGATGGCTGCGGGGTCGGTCGATGCGGCGGCGCGGGTGATGCGGCTGCGGTCGCAAGTGATTGCGGCAGAGCTGCGCGCGGTGGGGGTGGATGCCAATTGCGCGCCGGTAGCGGATGTGGCGTCTGACGTGACGCATCCGTTTCTGCGCAACCGCTGTTACGGGACCGATCCTGCGGTGGTGGCGGCGGTGGCCCGTGCCGTGGCGGATGGGTTGCTGGCGGGCGGGGTGATCCCGGTGGTCAAGCACATGCCGGGGCACGGGCGGTCGCATGTCGACACCCATCTTGACCTGCCGGTGGTGACGGCGACGGCGGCGGAGCTGGCGGCGGTGGATTTCGCGCCGTTCCGCGCGCTGGCCGATCTGCCGATGGCGATGACGGCGCATCTGGTATTTGCGGCCTATGACGATCTGCCTGCGACGCAGAGCCCCCGGATGATCAAGGTTATCCGTGAAGAGATCGGGTTTCAGGGATTGCTGATGACGGATGACCTGAACATGCAGGCTCTGGCGGGCACGCTCGCCGAGCGCGCGGCGCGGTCGATGGCGGCGGGCTGTGATATTGCGCTGCATTGCAAGGGTGATCTGGCGGAAATGCAGGCGGTGGCGGCGGCGGCGGGGGCAATGACCGTGCAGGCGCGGGCGCGCGGCGTGGCGGCGCTGGCGTGGCGGCGGGATGTGGTCGTCGATGTGCCCGCGCTGATGGCGGAGCTGGCGGATGGCTGAGGACTGGGACCAGCCCGAGCGGTTGCCCACCGGCGAGCGGCTGGCGGCTGAAGCGCTGATCGTCGATGTCGACGGGTTCGAGGGGCCGCTGGATCTGTTGCTGACGCTGTCGCGGACCCAGAAGGTGGATTTGCGGCGGGTGTCCGTGCTGCAACTGGCCGAGCAGTATCTGGGGTTTGTGGAGCAGGCGCGGTCGCTGCGGATTGAGCTTGCGGCGGATTATCTGGTTATGGCGGCCTGGCTGGCGTTCCTGAAATCGCGGCTGCTGTTGCCGCCGGACCCCACCGATGAGGGGCCGTCTGCCGAAGATCTGGCCGCGCACCTGGCGTTTCAGCTGGAGCGGTTGGCGGCCATGCGCGAGGCGGCGGCGCGGCTGATGGGCCGCGACCAGCTGGCCCGCGATTTCTTTGCGCGCGGCGTGCCGGAAGATGTGATGCATCACAAGGTGGTGCGCTATACCGCGACCTTGCTGGACCTGATGCGTGCCTATGCGCGCATCCGCACCAAGGACGATTTCCGCCCCTTCGTGATGGACCGTGAACATGTGTTCACAATGGAACAGGCACTGGAGCGGATGCGCGGACTGATCGGCTATGCGGGCGACTGGGCGGATTTGACCACATTCCTGCCCGAAGGCTGGACCGTGACGCCGATGGCACGGCGGTCGGCGGTGGCGGCGCATTTTGCCGCTGTTCTTGAACTGGCCAAGCGGGGGCAGGTGGTGTTGCGGCAGGGCGAGGTGTTCGCGCCGATCCAGCTCAGGCGGAGGGATCCGTGATGGAGGAAGAGCAGAGCCTGTTCGACGCGCCGCCGATGGGCGAACAAGAGCGGATGGTCGAGGCGATCCTGTTCGCGATGGCCGAGCCGGTGACGCTGGCGGAACTCACCCAGCGGCTGCCGCACGGGGCCGATGCCGCCGAGGCGCTGGTGCATCTGCGCAAGCGGTATGAGGGCCGGGGAGTGAACCTGGTGAAGGTCGGCGATGCTTATGCATTTCGCACCGCACCCGACCTAGGCCACCTGATGCAGCGCGAATCGGTGGAGACGCGGAAGCTTTCGCGTGCCGCGATTGAGACGTTGGCAATTGTGGCCTATCATCAGCCGGTGACACGGACCGAGATCGAGGAAATCCGTGGCGTGGCGGTCAGCCGGGGCACTGTGGATCAGCTGCTGGAACTGGACTGGATCAGGCTGGGCCGCCGCCGGATGACGCCGGGCCGGCCAGTGACATTTGTGGTGACTGAGCATTTTCTGGACCACTTCGGTCTGGAATCAGCGCGCGATCTGCCGGGGCTGAAGGAATTGCGCGCGGCGGGATTGCTGGACAACCGGCCCGCACCGGGGCTATCGCTGCCGGGCGACGAGGATGACGATGCGGTGACCGGCCAAAGCGAATTGTTCGAAGATTGAGGAGGCGGCGATGAACCTGAACGGGCTTTTCCAGATGCTGATCCGGATGGCGATCAAGACGGCGGTCGATACCGGCATCGACGTGGCCGCCCGCCGGGGCAAGCCGGAGGCAGAGATGACGCCTGCCGAACGCGAAGAAGCCAAGCGGGCGCGCGATCTGGCAGGGCGGGCGAAAGACGTGGCGAAGGTAACGCGGCGGCTGTGGCGGTAGGCTGGAGTGCGCAACCGCCTTTGCGTCGCCACGATGGGCAGATTGCCCATCCTACTGTCAGCGCTCCGCGCGGGAGCATTTCTGAAAACAGCAGTTCGCCTGCAGTTCAGGTTCTGAACTGTTTGGCGAGCTTTAATCCCTGACCCTGATAGTTCGAGGAAATCCCAGCGCCGTAAAGGGTTTGCGGGCGTTCGCTCATGTGTTCATAAACCAGCCGCCCGACGACTTGAGCGTGTTCCAGCACGAAGGGCGCCTCATGGCAGCGCACCTCCAGCACCCCGCGAGAGCCGGTACCACCCGCCAGTGCATGGCCGAAGCCGGGATCGAAGAACCCGGCGTAATGCACGCGAAATTCGCCGACCATGGCAAGGTAAGGGGCCATCTCGGCGGCGTAATCGGGGGGGATCGTCACCGCCTCGCGCGATACCAGAATGTAGAACGCGCCGGGGTCGAGGATGATGCGGCCTTCGGTGGTGTGCAGCGCCTCCCAGAACTCGGCTGCCGGGTAGTGGCCGATGCGGTCGAGGTCGATCACCCCGGCGTGGGGTTTGGCGCGGTAGCCGACAAGGTCGCCGGTGGCGGGGCGCAGGTCGACGGAAAAGCCCAGACCTTCGGAAATCACTGCCTCGCCGGTGACCAACGGCTCGGCGGCATGCAGCGCTGTTAGTTCGGCATCGGACAGCACGGCATGGCCACGGCGAAAGCGAATCTGGTTCAGCCGCTGCCCGGCGCGGACCAGAACGGAAAAGCTGCGCGGGCAAACCTCGGCGTACAGCGGGCCTGTGTAACCTTCGGGGATGCGGTCAAATTCGATCCCGCCATCGGTGATGGTGCGGGTCAGCAGGTCCAGCCGCCCGGTGGAGCTTTTGGCATTGGCCACGGCGGTCAGGCCGGGGGGCAGGGCGAGGCGTTCGGCGAGGGGGATGACGTAGACGCAGTTCTTCTCCAGCACAGCACCTTCGGTGAGGTTGACCTTGTGCATGGTAAACTCGGCCAGCCTGTCTTCGACGGTTGCCCCGCGCCCGGTGAGGAACGAGGCGCGGACGCGGTAGGCGACGGTGCCAAGGCGGAGGTCAAGGCTGGCGGGTTGCAGCTGATCATCGCGCACCGGCGGGTCGGCTGCGATGGCCCCGGTGGCGATCAGCTCGCTGAGGGCCTGCGAGGGCAGCACACCGGTGTTCATCTTGGGCCCCAGATCCTGAAATACGAAGCCGCCCGCGCTACCAGATGGCAGGCGGGCGGCTTTGCAGTGGTCGGGCCGGAGAGATTCGAACTCTCGACCTCCCGCCCCCCAGACGGACGCGCTAACCAGGCTGCGCTACGGCCCGACACGGGGCGATACATAACGAGTTTCCAAGGCAGGGCAAGCGGGAAAGCGCATCGGCGGTTCAGCCCCGTCCGCCTTCGGCCTGTGATCCCATCCGGGCGCGCAGGGTGGCCAAGCGGCGGGACAGGGCGGCAACATCGGGGCCGGATTTTTTGAAAGCTCCGGCTGGCAAAGCCCTGATCCGGCTGGCAAAGCCGATATCGTCGCGCGGCTTTGGCGGCGGCGGAGGTGCTGCGGCGGGCGCGTCGAAAAGCGGCAAGCCGGACGGTGCCGGGGGTTGTTCGATCACTGGCGCGGGCAGCGGCTGGGCTGCGCGTTCGGTGGTTTCTTCGACGGCGTCGAACACGGGTGCCTCGGCATCGGCAAGGTTATCGAGGGCGGCCTGTTCGTCCGAAAGGCCAGCCACGTGCCGCACGCCGTGTTCGCGCAGGATCTTTTGCACGCCGCGGATGGTCAGGCCTTCGTCGTGCAACAGCCGCTTGATCCCGGTCAGCAGCGCCACGTCGGAGGGGCGGTAGTAGCGCCGCCCGCCCGCCCGTTTGACCGGTCTGATCTGCGGAAACCGGCTTTCCCAGAAGCGCAGCACATGGGCCGGCGTCTCAAGGTGTTCGGCGACCTCGCTGATGGTACGGAAGGCGTCAGGCGACTTGTCCATCCGCTAGGGCCCTTTCAGCGCTTCTTTCCGGCGGCGACGCGATCTTTCATCAGATGCGAGGGGCGGAAGGTCAGGACGCGGCGGGGCGAGATCGGCACCTCGTCGCCGGTTTTAGGATTGCGGCCGACGCGGGCGGATTTGGCGCGGACCGAGAAGGTGCCGAAGGACGAGATTTTCACCGTCTCGCCGGTCGCGAGGGAATCGGACATGTGCTGCAGGACAGATTCGACCAGCGTGGCAGATTCGTTGCGGCTGAGGCCAACCTCGCGAAACACGGCTTCGCTGAGATCCATCCGCGTCAATGTCTTGTCGCTCATCACGTCCCCCCGGGTTATTTTCAGGCAGGATGCGGCGGATGGATTTCCGAGTCAATATCAACCATTGGGATCAACCACTTGGAACGCGTGGTTAAAGGCGATTACCAGCGCAGGACGACAGAGCCCCAAGCCAGACCGCCGCCGATCGCCTCGGTGACCAGCAGGTCGCCCGGTTTGATCTGGCCCCGGTCGCGCCCGACCGACAGGGCAAGCGGGATGGAAGCGGCGGAGGTGTTGCCGTGGTCCTGCACGGTGACGACGACGCGGTCCATCGACACCTGCATGCGTTTTGCAGTGCCCTCGATGATGCGGATATTGGCCTGATGCGGCACGATCCAGTCAACGTCATCAGCCGTCAGACCCGCTTTGTCCAGCGCGGTATGGGCGGTTTGTGCCAGCTTTTCAATGGCATGGCGAAAGACCTCTTTGCCTTCCATCACCAGATGCCCGGTGGTGCCGGTCGACACGCCGCCGTTGACATACAGCAGGTCCTTGTAGCGGCCGTCGGAATTCAGGTCGGTGGACAGGATGCCCCGGTCGGCAGGGGTACCCGGGCTTTCGGTGGCCTCAAGGATCAGCGCGCCCGCGCCGTCGCCGAACAGCACGCAGGTGCCGCGGTCGTTCCAGTTCATCAGGCGGCTGAAGGTTTCCGCGCCGATCACCAGCACGCGGCGCGCCTGGCCCGACAGGATCAGGGCGTTGGCGTTGGTCAGGGCGAAGACGAATCCGGCGCAGACCGCCTGCACGTCGAAGGCAAAGCCGCGCGTCATGCCCAGGTTGGCCTGTACCATGGTGGCGGCGGCGGGAAAGGTCAGGTCGGCGGTCGAGGTGGCAAGGACAATAGCGTCGATGTCATCGGCCAGAAGGCCCGCATCGGCGAGGGCCGCCTGTGCCGCGCGGGTGGCCAGATCAGAGGTGGTCTGACCCTCGGCGGCGAAATGGCGGCGTTCGATGCCGGAGCGCGAACGGATCCATTCATCCGACGTGTCCACAATCGCTTCGAATTCGGAATTCGGGACCACGCGGTCAGGCAGGTAGTGCCCGACGCCCCTGACTACGGCGCGTATCGTCATGCGGATGGACTGCTCCCCGGCCCGGTCTTTAGCCCGGTCGTTGCGGGCTGATCCTGATCTGCATCCTGCCTTGCGCGTTCGGCGGATGCAACCCGCGCGGCCAGGCGTTCGGTAAAGCGCGACTGCGCAAGCTGGTAGGCAAGGCCGATCGCGGCGGCAACGCCGGTGCTGTCGGCAGAGCCGTGCGATTTCACCACGGTGCCGTTCAAGCCCAGAAACACGCCCCCATTGACGCGGCGGGGGTCCATGCGTTTTTGCAGCCGTTTCAACGAGTTCATTGCCAGCAACGCAGCGAACTTCGACATCAGACCCGCGCCAAACGCCTCACGCAGGAAATCGCCGATCAGTTTGGCGGTGCCCTCGCCGGTCTTCAGCGCCACATTGCCGGTGAAGCCGTCGGTCACGATCACATCGACGCGGTCCGAGGGCAGATCGCCGCCTTCGACAAAGCCCACATAGTCGAAATCGCCGATCAGGGCGGTGGCGGGCATCCGGTCATGCGCCTCTTTCAGCTCGGCCCGACCCTTGTGCTCTTCGGTGCCGACATTGAGGATGCCGATGCGCGGGCGGGCGACATTCAGGCCGTTACGGGCGTAGGACGCGCCCATCGTCGCATATTGCAGCAGGTCGTCCGCCTCGGCCTTGATGTCGGCACCGACGTCCAGCATCAGGTTGAAGCCGCCGGGGTTGCGCGAAGGC
Organism: Paracoccaceae bacterium; assembly: GCA_031415015.1. Classification (GTDB taxonomy): domain Bacteria; phylum Pseudomonadota; class Alphaproteobacteria; order Rhodobacterales; family Rhodobacteraceae; genus JAUYQR01. The sequence goes on along the minus strand of JANOQT010000096.1, from coordinate 17,435 downwards.
CACAGGCAGGCGATGGCCGGGCGGTTGACGCCGGGCAGCTTGCGCAGGCGGATCATCGACACCGCCATCAGCGCCCCGGTGTTGCCGCAAGATACCGCCGCCGTCGCCTCGCCAGCCTTGACGCTGTCGATGGTGGACCACATCGAGGTGCCCATGCCGTGGCGCATCACTTGCGCGGGCTTGTCATCCATCGTGACGACGCGCGGCGCGTGACGCAGGGTGCAGCGGCCCGACAGGTCGGGGTGGCGTGCAAGCATCGGTGCCAGCACCGACTCGTCGCCGTGCAGGATCACATCCATGTTCGGAAGCCGGGCCAGCGATTCGACAAGGCCGGCGACAATCACCGCCGGACCCCGATCGCCGCCCATTGCATCAACGGATATCACGATGCGCTTTGCACCAGAGGTTACCGGAGTTTCAAGTCCGATGGCCATCGGCAAGCGCGCGCGTCAGGCGCGGCTTACGCCGCATCCTCGTCAAGATCGACTTCCGTGGCCATCGCAACGACTTCGCGCGCCCCGTAGTGGCCGCAGGACGGGCACACATGGTGCGGGCGCTTGAGCTCGCCACAGTTGGAGCATGCGTTGGGGTTCGCGGCGACGAGTGCGTCATGCGAACGGCGCATGTTGCGCTTGGATTTGGTAGTTCGGTTCTGTGGGACAGCCATGTCACAACCTCAGACAGTGGGGACAGGCCCCGGATTTCCTTTGCAAAACAGTTCCTTGGATTGCACAGAGGCAATAGCCGACGGAGGCTGCTTCACAGCTTATTGAGGCGCGGAACATACTCGGATTCCGGGGGCGCGCAACCCCCTTTTCGCCGGGACCGGTCCACCGTCTCAGACGCCGCCGTCCGAGCCTTCAGGCGGCTTGGATCCCAGCTTTTCGGCCAGTCCCGCAAGGCCGGCAAAGGGTTTCAGATCGGCATCCGCCAGGGGCTTGACGCCTGCGTCGGCAAACACCGCCTCGCCCAATGTGGCCCCCGGTGCGCGGGGGTACAGTGGCAGGGCGAGCGCCAGCGCTTCGGTTGCGACCTCGGCCAGATCAATCACCTCGGGCATCGGTTCGGTGGTGTCATCTTCGGGCATTTCCATTTCCTCGCCCTCGGGGGCAGGCAGGCCTGCCACATAGCGGCGGCGGACCTCTTCGGTGATGCGGGCGGGAACGGGCACCAGTGTGACGACGCAGGCCTGATCGACGGTGGCCGTCAGCGTGCCGGTCAGGGTCATCTCATCGCGGCCCGACGGCGTGATGCTGCCGGTGAAGTGCAGGGCCTTGATGGCAAGAATGTCGAGGCTGCGGGCCAGTTCGGCACGGGCGGCGGCGTCGGGGGCATAGGCGAAATGCGTCGGTTTGCGCGGGCTGAGGCCGCCCGGGCGGAACTTTGTCGGCTTTGCGGTGGGGGAACCTGGGACGGAATCAGTCATTGTGTGGACCTTTCAGCATCGGTGGGCCCGTCGCAGACACTGGTGCGGCGTTCCATTCTTGAACAAGTAGCTGTCCTTCTGTTATCCCGAAGTCCAAGGGTTTTGAACCCCGCGTCATTTTGCCGGAAACAACCGGCACCAGCGACGTCGCAACGGGCACGAGGGCAGGCATGACAGTTAACCGGTGGGCGCGTACGGTCTTGGCACCCGGCCACAGAGCCCGGCATCGGGGTTTGGTGCTGATGCTGGTGGCCGGGCTGGCGGCCTGTTCGCCGGTGTATCGCAACCACGGCTACGTGCCTGCCGAGGACGAGCTGGCGCTGGTCGAGGTGGGTGTGGACACGCGCGAGACGGTGGGGCAAAAGATCGGCCGCCCCTCGACCTCGGGCCTGCTGAACGATGACGGCTGGTTCTACGTGCAAAGCCGCTACAAGCTGGTCGGCCCGCGCGAGCCGCGCGAGATCGAGCGGCAGGTGCTGGTGGTGACCTTTACCGAAGCTGGCGTGGTGGAAAACGTCGGCCGCTACGGGCTTGAGGATGGCCGTGTGGTCGAAATCTCGCGCCGGGTGACCGAAACCAATATCAAGGGCATCACGCTGATCCAGCAGCTTCTGGGCAGCTTCGGGCGGCTTCGGGCCGAGGATCTGACCTGAGCGGTCAGTCCGCCGGATCAAACTTCAGCGCGACACCGTTGATGCAATAGCGCAGGCCGGTGGGGGCGGGGCCGTCGGGGAACACGTGGCCCAGATGCGCGTCACAGCGGTTGCAATGCACTTCGGTGCGGCGGCTGAACCAGCTGTTGTCGTCCTGTTCGCCCACCATCTCGCCGTCAAGGGGCGCGTAGAACGAGGGCCAGCCGGTGCCGCTGTCAAACTTGGTCGCCTGATCGAACAGCGGCGCGTCGCAGCACAGGCAGCGGTAGGTGCCGGGGTCTTTCGGGAAATCGTCATGGGTAAAGGCGCGCTCGGTGCCATGCTTGCGGGCAACCTTGTAGGCGAGGTCCGACAGCTGCGCCTGCCATTCGGTATCGGATTTGGTGATCTTGTCCATGAAAGCGGTCCTTCGCCTGTGGCGCCTCCCTTGCATGGCGCGCGCCGTTCTGGAAACATCTAGGCGGCTCCTGGCCCTGTGCCAAGGTGCGACCGGGCCGGAAAGGCAGAATCGTGATCGCAGTTGAAGGCGGGCGTTACCGGGCACGGCTGGCACTTGGGCCGCTGGACATGGACCAGGTGCTGGGGCTGCGGTCAGCGGTGTTCCGGGGCGGAGTGGCACCGGACGGGGACCGGTTTGATGCCGTCTGCCGCCATCTGATCGTCGAGGAGTTGTCGGGCGGGCTGGTTGCCACCGCGCGGATTCTGACAACCGTCGGTTCAGGGATCGAGGCCAGCTATTCGGCGCAGTTCTACGACCTGTCCGCGCTGGTCCGGTTTCCCGGGCCGATGCTGGAACTGGGGCGCTTTGCGCTGGCCCCCGGGTGGCACGACCCGGAGATAGTGCGGCTGGCCTGGGCGGCGCTGGCCCGGCTGGTGACGGGCGAGGGGATCGGGCTGTTGTTCGGCTGTTCGTCGTTCAGGGGGGCGGACCCTGCGTCGCATCTGAACGCGCTGGCCCTGCTGGCCGACCGGCACCTGGCCCCCGCGCGCTGGATGCCGGAGGTGATGGGCCCGGCGTTCCGCTTTGGTCGGGTCCTGCAAGGGCACCCGGTGGCCACAGAGACGGCGCTGCAAGAGATGCCACCCCTGCTGCGCAGTTATCTGCAACTGGGCGGATGGGTCAGCGACCACGCGGTCGCCGATCCGGAGCTGGACACGCTGCACGTCTTTACCGCCGTCGAGGTGGCGCGCATGCCGCCAGCGCGGTTGCGTGCCCTGACGGCGTTGGCGGGGTAGCTGTCCACAGTGGGCAGATTCGATATTTGTGATATATAGCAATATGTTGAACGTGGGCGTTAAGGTTTTAGTTAGGATTGGATGAGGTGGGCTATGCGTGAAATCAAGGAACCTTCGGACGAATACAACGCGTGGGTTCGTGCCAAGATTCGAGGGGCGCTGGAGGATCAGCTACCGACGGTGCCGCATGCAGAGGCCATGAGGGACATGCGCGAGATGATAGGTGGAAAGTGTACAAGGATGGTGGGTTGGCACCCACCCTACGGCCAGCGGTGGGCGGCGCATTGAATTCTTCCTTTTGTGACGTAAAAATGTCTGAAGCTTGACATAATGTCAAATGCATGAGATTCTGATTTAGGGCGATCAAAAAGGAAATGATTGATGCAAATTACTGCCGATCAATGTCGCGCCGCTCGAAGCCTTCTAAACTGGACCCAAGAACAGCTTGCTACCAACTCAGTGGTCTCCCGAGCCACAATCGTCGATTTCGAGGCGAGTACGAGGCAGCCAATGAAGAACAACCTTCGTTCTATCATGGACTGTATGTTTGCCGCTGGGATCGACTTCATTTCCGAAGATGGCGAGTGTGGAGTCGGAGTGCGGTTTCACAAACGAAAAGTCACATACGTGAAGAACCCCAAGATTGATCGCTTTAACCGCGTGATAACAATTCCGATGCGCTACTCAGGTGATGCTTTTGCTTGCGTGATCGATCTTGATACCGTGGACGACTACCACCGGCAGAGTTTCGCCACGGACGAAGAGTTTGGAAAGGCGCTGAGTGATATGTTCCACCTCGTTTATGCAGCAGTAGATCGCAATGCCAAAGCAAGCATCCACGACGGCAAGATGGTGGTCACTTCCGAAATGTTGAATCGCAGCTGACACAGGCGCGGCAGTGGCCGTAGAAATGTAAGCCGGGCTAAAGCCTGGCTTACGAAGATCATATCCGTAAGCGAGAGATCAGCCCCGACCTTTCCGTCCACCCCGACGGCCTGCAGAGGCTTGGGTAGCGGCGGCAGAGGCTTCGGCGAAGGTCATGCCGGCCTCGACCGCTTCCAGAACCTTGGCGAAGCGAATCCATTCGCCGCCGTTCGGATCATGGTTCATCAGGAAGTTGGCGGCGCGGATCGCCTCCATTTCCTGTTGGCGCACGGGGTTCATGATGGCGCTGGTCATCCCTGCACCAATGGCCATGGGCAGGAAGGCCGCGTTGATGCCATGCCGGTGCGGCAGGCCAAAGCTGATGTTCGACGCGCCGCAGGTGGTGTTGACGCCCAGCTCTTCGCGCAGGCGGCGGACGAGGGCGAAGACCTGCTGACCGGCGCTGCCCATCGCACCGACCGGCATCACCAGCGGATCGACGACGATGTCATGCGCGGGGATGCCGAAATCGGCGGCGCGCTCGACGATCTTTTTCGCCACGGCAAAGCGCACGTCGGGGTCTTCAGAGATGCCGGTATCATCGTTGGAAATTGCCACGACCGGCACGTTGAACTTCTTGACCAGCGGCAGGACGAGTTCCAGCCGGTGTTCCTCGCCGGTGACCGAGTTCAGCAGCGGGCGGCCTTCGCAGGCCATCAGACCCGACTCAAGCGCGCCGGGGACCGAGCTGTCGATGCACAGCGGCACGTCGACGGTTTGCTGGATGATCTCGATCAGCGCCTTCATCAGCGGCGGTTCGACAAAGTTGTTGTCAGCGTAGCGCGGGTCCGAGGCCATCATGTTGGTGAACACCGCGCCCGAGTTCACATCCAGGACCGTGGCCCCGCAGGCGACCTGTTCCAGCGCATCGCGGATCACGGTGTCGAAATTGCCCAGCTCCAGCTCGGCGGCCAGCTTCTTGCGACCCGTGGGATTGATCCGCTCGCCGATCACGCAGAACGGTTCGTCAAAGCCGATGACAACGGTTTTCGTCTTTGATTCGATAACGGTACGGGTCATTCTTGAACCTTTGCCTTAAGCGTTTGCGGGCACGCCGGAGGCGCCGCCGTTTTCGGTGACGTAGGCGGCATTGGTCTTGATGCCGCCAAGCGGGAAGAAGTGAACCTGTTCGATCCCGAAGTCCGGATTGGCGGCCTTCTGCGCGGCCAGCGCCGCCAGAACGTCCGTCGGCTCGTAAGGCAACAGCAGCTTGGTCACATCCATCGCGCGCTTTTGCAACACGCGCAAGCTGGGTCCGACGCCGCAGGCGATGGCGAACTTGATCAGGGTTTGCAGCTTGGCGGGGCCGGCGAGGCCGATGTGGATCGGCAGCTTGACCCCTTCGGCGGCCAGACGGTTGGCCCAGGCAATCACCGGCTCCGCCTCAAAGCAGAACTGGGTGGCGATGGCCATGTCGGCATCCGAGCGGTCGGCGAAGGCCTGCTTCCATTTCAGCGCTTGCAGCACCATGGCATCGCCGCCGTCCTTGTCGATATCCTTGTTGCCTTCGGGGTGGCCCGCGACGTGCAGACGCTTGAAGCCGTCGAACAGACCAGTCTCAACCATTTGCATCGAGCTGTCGAAATCACCTGCGGGCGTGTTGACGCCGCCCCCCAGGAGCAGGGCCTGCGTCACGTTCGCCTCGCCCCGATAGCGGGCGATCAAGTCGGCGAGGGTGGCGCGATCAGGAATGATCCGCGCCGGGAAATGTGGCATGACGTCAAAGCCTTCGCCGTTGATCCGGCGGGCGGTGGCGACCATGTCTTTGATCGGCGTGCCTTCGATGTGGGCGATGTAGACGCGGGTGCCTGCGGGCAGGATGTCGCGGAAGCTGTCGACCTTTTCGGCGGTGCGCGGCATCACCTCGATGGAATAGCCTTTCAGGAAGGCCTCAAGCGGGGCCGTCGACGGCGCTGTCTCTTGCCGGCGGAAGTTGAACAAGGCCATCACGGTCTCCTTAATCGTGGAAGGCGGGGGCAGGGGCATGCAGTCAGGCTTTCGCCCAGCCATCTGTATCAATCAGCGCCTTGATGCGCGCGACATCGAACTCTGCCTCAAGCCGGGCGGCCTCGGACGCTGCAATCGCGTCGGGCTCGCCATCCAGATCATGGACCACAACCTTGCGCCATTCGGCAAGGTAGGCGTCGGCATCCTTGGCGCCGATCTTCATGGCGCAGCGGTCGATGGCCTGTTCAAACCGTTCGGAAAGCTGCACTTTGGACGCGCGGCGGCCTTTGCCGACGATGACCTGCGCGGGAATGTCGCGCCAGTAGACCACTGTGACTTCGGCCATGACGGTGTGATTCCCCTGCGTGTGCTGACCCTGTTGATAGTCGCCAATCCCCGACAACCGATGTCGGATTTCGACATGGCAAAGCGAGGATGCGACCCCGACCTGCCAGTGGCGGTGTGATACATGACCACACAGCACAATACGACAGCGGTGTTGCACAAAAATCTTCATTGAGATCATGAGCTAGATTGCAGGCAGGTGAGCCCCGCGGGATCGCGGGTTGCGCGGCGACGGGAACCGCACTACCCTTTACCTCAACCATGTATGGAGGGCGGTCATGACGCCCGAGCGTCCCCTTGGGGCGGACGCGACTGACGCGCAGGTCGAGTTGCCCGAGGGTGATTTCCGCGCTGAAGAGCCATCTGCCCTTCCCGACCCGGGGTCGGCGCCGCTATATGCGGCGCTGGACCTTGGAACGAACAGTTGCAGGATGCTGATTGCCCAGCCAAAGGGCAGTCAGTTCACCATTATCGTCAGTTTTTCCAAGACTGTGCAGCTTGGCGTGGGGTTGGAAGCGACGGGTCGGCTGAGCCGGTCGTCGATGAACCGGACGATTCAGGCGCTGCGCATCTGTGAAAAGAAGATCGAAAAGCACGACGTGCGGCGGATGCGACTGGTCGCGACCGAAGCGTGCAGGCGCGCCCGCAATGCCAAGGAGTTCATCCGGCAGGTCCGGCGCGAAACCGGCCTGCAGCTGGAGATCATCGCCCCCGAAGAAGAAGCGCGGCTGGCGGTGATTTCCTGCGCGCCGCTGGTCAGTTCCAAGACCGAACAATTGCTGGTGGTGGATATCGGCGGCGGCTCGACCGAACTGGTTTGGATCGACCTGTCGGGGGTGCCGGAGGACGACCGCGCACGCGCCATCATGCGGCTGCACATCGGGTTCAATGCGCAGGGCGAGGGTGCTGTGGCGCGGGTGGTGGACTGGATTTCGGTGCCCTTGGGGGTGGCGACGCTGAAGGATCAGTTCGCCGATGTCGATGACGATGCGGCACGGTTTGCGTTGATGAGCTGGTTCTTTGAAGAGAACCTGGCCAGTTTCAGCCCGTACAACGCCGAAAACCTGCGCGCCGGTTTCCAGATCATCGGCACCAGCGGCACGGTCACCACGGTGGCGGCGTCGTTTCTGGGGCTGCGCCGCTATGACCGGACCAAGGTGGACGGGTTGCAGATGACCAGCGACCAGATCGACTTTGTCATCCGCGAGTATCTTTCGCTGGGGCCGGAGGGGCGCAGGGCCGATCCCCGCATCGGGCGCGACCGGCATGCGCTGATCATGTCGGGAGCGGCGATTTTGCAGGCTTTGATGCGAATCTGGCCGACAGACCGGTTGTCGGTGGCGGACAGGGGGCTTAGGGAAGGGCTTCTTTATGCGCAGATGAGCGCGGACGGTGTGCTGGAAGACGGGCCTTATACATGACGGAAAAGCCAACATCAGGCCGCGGGCAGCGCGATTTGCGCGTGCGGGTCAAGACGGCCAAGGGGCGCAAGCTGTCGTCCACGCTGTGGCTGGAGCGGCAGCTGAACGATCCTTATGTGATCCGCGCGAAGAAAGAGGGTTTCCGGGGCCGGGCCGCCTACAAGATTTCCGAGCTGGACGACCGCTATGGCTTTCTGAAACCGGGGGCGCGGGTGGTGGACCTTGGCTGCGCGCCGGGGGGGTGGTGCCAGATCGCGGTGGAGCGGGTGAATGCGCTGGGGCAGAACCCGAAAAAGCCGGTCGGTACCGTGCTGGGCGTGGACCTGCAGGAGGTGGAGCCGATTGCCGGGGCCGAACTGCACCAGCTGGATTTTCTGGAGGATGGCGCGGAAGACAAGGTCAAGCTTTGGCTGGGTGGCGGCGCCGATGTGGTGCTGAGCGACATGGCCGCCGCGGCCTCGGGGCACAAGGGGACGGACCATCTGCGCATCGTGGCGCTGGTCGAAGCGGCGCTGGCCTTTGCCTTCGACGTGTTGGATGAGGGCGGAACCTTTGTCGCCAAGGTGCTGGCCGGCGGGGCGGAAAGCGAGATGCAGACGCTGCTGAAACGCAACTTCACCAAGGTGGCGAACGTCAAGCCGTCCGCCAGCCGGGCTGACAGTTCCGAGAAATTCGTGGTGGCGATGGGCTTCCGCGGTCAGAAGGCCAAAACGGAAGACAGCCCCGAGAATTGAAAAAGGCGCCCGAAGGCGCCTTGTTTCACACGGTCGGATCGGTCAGCCGCCCCAGCTGCGCACCGGGCCGCAATCCATGTGCACAAAGTTTGACCGCGAATACTTGCCAACGCCACCAGACGAGCAAGCGGCCGCCGCTTTGGCCATCTGCCCGACCGAGCGCGATTTCAGCCGCAGATCAGCCGCCTGACCCACCATGTGCAAAGAGTGCTTGGCCACACCGCGCGATTTAGACCGCAGCATCGCGTTTGTGGCTGGGCTGCGATAGCCCGACAACAGCATGTAGGGCTCGCTCACGTCCATCAGGCGGTGCGAGGCGGCCATGATGTCCACATTGCGCGGGTCGATTTTGATGGCGTCACCAGACCGCCAGTCCCGCATGAAGTAATTTATTTCCTTCAGAACCTCTGGAATGTACTCGCCTTCGATCCAGTAGATCGTGTCGATGCTTTCCCCGGTTCGCCCCGAATACATCCGGATTCTGCGGATATCGCCTGCGCCCTTCAGAAGGCCGAAAGCATTGGTGTAGGTCGGGGCTGCGATCAAAGCCGTCGCGGCAAAAGCGCCCAGCAAACCACGCCGGGTCACGCCCATATTTCCTGTGTCCGTCATTCTAACGCCTGTCCCCGTAGCTGTCTTTGACTGCCTGTCTTGCAGCTCTCTGCCACTTCTTCCCCAAGTGCAGACGTTTTATTGCACAAGTCGAATCGAAGCCCAAGCGCAGATTGCCTCTGGTTCCCGCAGTTCAACCTCAATAGGCAAAAAATTGCTGAACGGCGCAAATTTCGCCGATCTGTGCCCCAAACGCATCGGGTCTGCTAGGACTGTATCGAATTCAACACGTAATCGGTCGGGTTTTCCGGCCCTCGACGGGTTTGTGAATGGACAGTGGCATGATTCTGACGAAAACATCTGCGATGAGTGCCAAGTCGTTGAGATTGAGGACCGAATGAGTTTTTTTGTGCGTCGTGGCCTGTCTGGCAGGCCCATTCTTCTGGCACTCGCACTGTCATTCACTCAGGCGCTTGGCACGCCGGTTTATGCGCAGGCAACGGCATTCACCCAGTCCCTGGCGACCGCTGCCGCATCTGATGAGGCGATTGCTGCCTGGTATCGCCAGACCGGGTACCAGACGTTGTGGACCGGCCCGCAGGACAGTGAGCGGCGGGCTGCGTTCCTGAATGCCATCGCGACGGCTCCGGATCACGGCCTGCCGGTTCAACGCTATGATGCCACGGCCTTGCGGGCGGCCTTTGCGGCGGCGCAAACCGAAGCGGATCGGGGTCTGGTCGAAGTGGCCATGACGCGGGCCTATCTTCACTGGGCGCGGGACCTGACATCGGGCGCGCTGGACCCCAAGACGGTGGACGCGGGGATCGTGCGCGAGATTGACCGGATCGACCCGCAGGTCTTGCTGGCGCGGATGGCCGCGGGCAATCCGGACGCGGTGCTGGCCTGGCTGTTGCCGAAATCGCAGGTCTACGTGCAGCTGATGAAGGCGAAGATGGGCCTTGACCGGCAGATCGGCTCAGGGGGCTGGGGCGGGACGCTGGTGGTGGCACCCTTGGGGCCCGAAGACAGTGGTGCTGCGATTGTGGCGCTGCGCGACCGGTTGGTCAGGATGGGGTATCTGGCGGCGTCCGCCAGCCAGACCTACGACCGCACTATGCAGGCGGCAGTGCAGGAATTCCAGCTTAATCATGGGCTTACTGCTGATGGGGTGGCGGGCGAAAGCACCATTCAGGAAATTAACGTCGGTGCTGACGACCGGTTGAAATCGGTGATCGTCGCGATGGAGCGCGAGCGCTGGATGGATATCGACCGGTCGGCCCGGCATATCTGGGTCAACCTGCCCGACTTTACCGCCAAGATCATGGACCACGGCAAGACGGTGTTCCGCACCCGCGCCGTGGTGGGCAAGAACGTGCCCGACCAGCGCACGCCCGAGTTTTCCGACCAGATGGAGCATATGGTGATCAACCCGTCCTGGGGGGTGCCGCGATCCATCATCGTCAAGGAATACCTGCCGCTGTTGCAGCAGAACCCCAACGCGGTCGGGCATTTGCAGGTGGTTGATGGTCGGGGCCGGGTGGTGTCGCGCGGGTCGGTGAACTTTGCGGCCTATAACGCGCGCAACTTCCCGTTCGCGCTGCGGCAGCCGCCGTCGGATGACAACGCGCTGGGGCTGGTGAAGTTCATGTTCCCCAACCAGTACAACATCTATCTGCATGATACGCCGTCGAAATCCCTGTTTGACAAGGAAATCCGCGCCTTCAGCCATGGCTGCATCCGGCTGGCCGACCCGTTCGATTTCGCGCACGCGCTGTTGTCGGTGCAATCGACCGAAGTGGAGGCGGAGTTTGACGGGCATCTGAAAACTGGCAAGGAGACCACAGTCAAATTGCTGCAAACCGTGCCGGTGCATCTGGTGTACTTTACCGCCTACCCGACGGAAAAGGGCAAGATCGGCTACCGGCGCGATATCTATGGCCGGGACGCGGCGCTTTATCAGGCGCTGACCGAGGCCGGGGTGGCCTTGGGGGGCGTTCAGGGATAAACCATCCGGGGGCAACCGGAGGTCGGTCATGGCGCACAGCATTCGTGATATTGCCGCGGCTTTGGGGGCCGAAGCGGCGGGCGATCTGGATCTGCTGGTGACCGGTGCCGCCGAACCGCAATCGGCGGGGCGGGACGATCTGGCGCTGGCAATGGACCCGCGCTACGGCGAGGGGATCAGCCGGGGCCGGGCGCGGGCGGCGGTGGTCTGGCCGGGGGCGGACTGGCAGGCGATGGGGTTGCAAGCGGCGATCTTTGCGCCGCGCGGGCGGCTGGCCATGGCGGGGCTGACGCGGCTGATGGACCCGGGGCCGGACATCGCACCGGGGGTCCACGCAATGAGCATCGTGCACCCGTCCGCCGCTGTTGGTGACGGCGCGGCCATTGGGCCGTTCGTCACCATTGGCGCCGGGGTGGTGATCGGGCCGGGCGCGCGGATCGCCTCGCACGTGTCGATTGCCGAAGGCGCGCGGATCGGGGCCGATGCGCTGATCCTGCAAGGCGCGCGGATCGGGGCGCGGGTGACCATTGGCGAGCGGTTCATCTGCCAGCCCGGTGCGGTGATCGGGGCGGACGGATTTTCCTTTGTCACACCTCAGAAATCCGGGGTCGAGGAGATCCGCGCGACGCTGGGTCTGCGCGATGACCTCCGGGCGCAAAGCTGGACGCGGATTCACTCGCTTGGGGCTGTAACCATCGGGGATGATGTGGAAATCGGTGCGAACGTCTGCATCGACCGGGGGACGATCCGGGACACTTCGATTGGCTCGGGCAGCAAGCTGGATAACCTTGTGCATATCGGCCACAACGTGCAGATCGGGCGGGATTGCCTGCTGTGTGGTCAGGTCGGCATTGCCGGATCCGCACGGATCGGCGACCGGGTGGTGCTGGGCGGACAGTGCGGGGTCAATGACAATATCTTTGTCGGCAACGACGTGATTGCCGGTGGGGCCACCAAGATTTTCACCAACGCGCCGGCGGGGCGGGTGCTGCTGGGCTATCCGGCGGTGAAGATGGAAACCCATGTCGAGATGCAAAAGGCCTTGCGGCGGTTGCCCCGGCTGGCGGCGCGGGTGGCGGCGATGGAAAAGGTCGTTTCCTTGGACCCCGAGACCGATTAAGTCAGGCCAGAATGAGCAAGGGTTTGGACATGCGGCCGGAAATCGAGCAGGCGGTGATTGCCATTCTGGCGGCACAGGCCCTGATGCTGCCGTCCGAGGTTGCACCTGATGCGCGTCTTGACGATCTGGGGCTGGACAGCCTTGGCAAGGTCGAGGCGCTGTTTGCCCTGGAGGAACGTTTCGATATCGCGATCCCGTTCAACGCCAATGCGCCAGAGGCCCTGGAGTTTGACATCTCGACCGTGCAAAGCCTTGTTTTGGCGGTTGAAAAGCTGATCGCTCAGAAGGCCGGATGAGGCGGGTCGTCATCACTGGCGCCGGAACGGTGAACGCTCTGGCGCGCGATGTCGCGGGCACCTTTGCGGCGTTCCGGGCGGGGGTTTGCGGGATCGGACCGTTGACCTTTCGCGATGCCGACCGCCTGACCATCGGCATCGGGGCGGAAGTGCGTGACTGGCGACCAGAGGTATACTTCGCCGGAGCGGATCTGCCGCTGTATGACCGGTTCACCCAATATGCGCTTGCGGCCGCGCGCGAGGCGATGCGGGCCGCCGGGCTGAAAGGCGCTTTGGGTGTTCGCGCAGGCGCGATCCTGGGCACGGCTGCGGGTGGGATCAACACCTGGGAAGACAGCTACCGCGCGGTCTTTGCCGATGGGCGCAACCGGGTGTCGCCGCTGGTGGTGCCGCGATTGATGCACAATGCCGCCGTGTCGCATCTGTCGATGACCTACGGGTTGCAGGGTCCGGTGTTCACTGTCGCTTCGGCCTGTGCCAGTGCCAATCACGCGATGGGGCTGGCCTTGCAGATGATCCGGTCGGGGGCGGCGGATGTGATGCTGACCGGCGGGTCCGAGGCGATGCTGTGCTTCGGCGGGGTCAAGGCGTGGGAGGGGCTGCGCGTGCTGGCCCCCGACGCCTGCCGCCCGTTTTCGGCCAACCGCAAGGGGATGGTGATCGGCGACGGCGCGGCAGTTCTGGTGTTCGAGGCCGAAGACCATGCCCGAGCGCGGGGGGCGAAAGTGCTGGCCGAGGTGGCGGGCTTTGGGATGACGGCGGATGCGGGCGATATCGTGGCCCCCGGCGTTGAAGGTGCGGCGCGGGCCATGCGGATGGCGCTGCAGGATGCCGGGATGGTGCCGGAAGATGTGGGCTACATCAACGCGCATGGTACCGGCACAGCCGCGAATGACCGAACGGAAAGTGCTGCGATCCGGCAGGTCTTTGGGACCAGCCCGCCGCCGGTGTCGTCGACCAAGGCGATGCATGGCCACGCGATCGGGGCCACCGGCGCGATCGAGGCACTGGCCTGTCTGCTGGCGCTTGGCGAAGGGGTGTTGCCACCCACCATCGGATATCAGGAGCCCGACCCCGATTGCGCGCTGGACGTGGTGGCCAATGTAGCGCGGCCAGCGCGAATTGAGGCCGCGCTGAGCAATGCCTTTGCCTTTGGCGGGCTGAATGCGGTGCTAGCGTTCCGCAGGGCGTAACGCAAAAGGCCGACCCTTGCGGATCGGCCTTTCGGGCTGCCTTTGGGCAGAATCAGGGATTGGCAGCAGGCTCGGCGGGCGCTTCTGCGGGCGCTTCTGCCGGGGCCTCTGCTGGTGCGGCGGCAGGTGCTGCGGCGGCAGCGGCTGCGTCGGCTGCAGCATTCGCGGTATCGACAGCGGCAAGCCCGGCGGTGAAGCCTTTCAGCGACAAGGTCAGCGTCACCTTCTGGTCCGGCGCAACAAACGGTACGATGCTGATCACGGCATTGGCGCCCTTTTTCATCTGCGCCACATCCTCGGCAGTGAAGCCAAGCCGTGAGACACAGCCGATCTGTGCGCAGAACGTGAAAGGATAGGCCTTGGGCTTGGCCGTATCAATCTGCAGCGTCATCCCGGCGGTCAGCAGCGTTTCCAGCGGCGCGATGAACGTGGCACCGGCGACGGCGGGGCCTTCGGCGCCCTCTGGCAGGCCGAACATAGTAAACTCGGCCACCGCGTTGCCCTGTTCGTCTTTCAACAGCATGTAAAGCTGGCACGGGTCGATGCCCGCTTCGGTCCGCACGCAGCGCTGTTCCCAGGCCTCGAAGTTCGCGGCCACATAGGTCGAACCGATCCCGTCTGCGGCCCCAAGCTCTGCCCCCATTGAAAGCCCGTCTTGCGTCGCCCCATCTGCGGGGGCGGCCTCGGTCGCAGGGGTGTCGGTCGCAGGGGTGTCGGTGGCGGGAGCCTCGGTCGTCTGGGCCGCGAGGGGGGCGGCGGCAAGGCAAAGCAGGAAGGCAAGCGACGTCAGCGTGGTCTTGGCCATTTTCGGCTATTCCTTTGAAGGATCGTGAAAGGTTCGGCGCGTCTCTAGCACGGTGGACCGGCCAAGTCAGGTCTGAAAAGCAGATCTGGCAGGGTTGCGCCGAAGCGGGGTACAAAATGAAAAAGGGCCGGAAGACCGGCCCTTTCGACTTTTATTTTTTGCTCCCTGTCGGACTGGCCGACTTCATGGAACGGGACGCTACGGCGGAACGTCGCAGGCGTCAACGGGATTCTGACGGTCGCATGGTTACAATTTCTTCATAAAAAAACCGCGCCTTTTCAAGGGCGCGGCCAGTTGACAGGGAGGAAATCACCGCCAGCCCAATCGGGAGGTGCGGTCTGACAAGAACAAGTCTGGCAGAAGGGGTTTAACAATGTATTTTGACGGCGTTCAGAAGAAGCGCCGCGGTCGCTTTGGCGGGTTGCGTGCAAATGGTGAGGGATCGGCGTGGCGGACATATCTTCGGCGGCAGACAGCATTTTCGTGGGCGGCGGCGGTGAAGGGTACGGTGCGGCGCAAGCGCTGCTGCTGAAGTACGGCAACCGGCACGGGCTGATCGCCGGGGCCACCGGCACCGGCAAGACGGTGACGCTGCAGATTTTGGCCGAAGGGTTCTCGGCTGCGGGCGTGCCGGTGTTCCTGTCGGATGTGAAGGGCGATCTGTCGGGGATCGGCGTTGCGGGATCGGCCAGCGGCAAGCTGCACGAGGCGTTCACCAAGCGGTCGGAAACCATCGGGTTTCCCTTGGTTTATCAGGCGTTTCCGGTGATCTTCTGGGATCTTTTCGGGCAGAAGGGCCACCCGGTCCGCGCCACCGTCGCCGAGATGGGCCCGCTGCTGCTGAGCCGCCTTCTGGAACTTTCCGACCCGCAGGAGGGCGTCCTGAACGTCGCCTTCCGGCTGTCGGACGAAGAGGAGCTGCCGCTTCTGGACCTGAAGGATCTGCAGGCGCTGCTGGTCTTTGTGGCCGAGAATGCGGATGAAATCTCGTCGCGCTATGGGTTGGTGTCAAAGGAGTCTGTTGGTGCTATCCAGCGGCGGCTGCTGGTGCTGGAAAACCAGGGTGGGGCGGAGTTGTTCGGCGAACCGGCGCTGGATCTGGCTGACCTGATGCTGACCGATTCGGCGGGAATGGGACGGATCAGCATTCTGGCCGCCGACCGGCTGATGAATTCGCCAAGGCTTTATGCGACCTTCCTGCTGTGGCTGCTGTCGGAACTGTTCGAGACGCTGCCCGAGGTGGGCGATCCGGACAAGCCGAAGCTGGTGTTCTTTTTCGACGAGGCGCACCTGTTGTTCGAGGACGCGCCCAAGGCGCTGGTCAGCAAGGTCGAACAGGTGGCGCGGTTGATCCGGTCGAAAGGGGTGGGGGTGTATTTCATCACCCAGAACCCGGCGGATGTGCCGGAAAACATCCTTGGCCAGCTAGGCAACCGGGTGCAGCACGCGCTGCGCGCCTTTACCGCGAAGGATCAGAAAGACCTGCGGCTGGCGTCGGAAACCTACCGCCCCAACCCGCGCTTTGCCATCGAGGACGCGATCCGCGATGTGGGCACCGGCGAGGCGGTCACCTCGCTGCTGGAGGCCAAGGGTATTCCGGGGGTGGCCGAGCGGACGCTGATCCGCCCGCCCTCCAGCCAGCTTGGGCCGATTGACGAGGCGGTGCGGGCGGCGCTGATTGCGGCATCTCCGGTCAAGGGCAAGTATGACATCACGGTGGACCGTGACAGTGCCTATGAACGGTTGCGCGCCAAGGCCGAAAAGGCGTCGCGGGATGCAGCCGAGACCGAGGCCGCGGAGGCCCGCAAGGCCGATGCAGACCGCGAGTTTGAACGGGCGCAACGCTATGACGGCAAGGGCTATGAGGCGCCGAGGAAGCGGGCCAGCCAGTCGGATTCCATCGGCACCGCCTTTGCGAAAAGCTTTGCCCGCCAGTTGGGCACCAAATCGGGGCAGGCGATCATCCGGGGGGTGCTGGGGTCGCTGTTTGGCAAACGCTAGAAAACCTCGTTGAGCGGCGGTCCGTAATCGTTATAGTTCCCCGAAAATCGGAGGAGAGTGCGATGAAACGGTCCCGTATCAACGATATCATGGCGGCGGCGGATCAGATGATCCGGCACTACGGCTTTGTGCTGCCGCCCTTTGCCTATTGGACGCCGGATCAGTTCAAGGCGCGCGGCGATGCGCGGCGGATCGTCGATGCCCGGATGGGCTGGGACATCACCGATTACGGGCAGGGCAAGTTTGACGACCTGGGGCTGTTCCTGTTCACCCTGCGCAACGGTCAGTTGGCCGATCTGCGGCGCGGCGGGGGCATGTGCTATGCCGAAAAGCTGCTGATCTCGCGTCAGGATCAGCTAAGCCCGATGCACACCCATGTGATCAAGGCCGAAGATATCATCAACCGGGGCGGGGCCACGCTGGTGATCGAATTGTGCGGGTCCGACGACGCGGGCAACTATGCGGCCGACCGGGGTGGGATGGTGCGCTGTGACGGGATCGCGCGGCGCTATGGCCCGGGTGAAAAGCTGAAACTGGCGCCGGGGGAAAGCGTGACGCTGATGCCAGGCGACTGGCACGCCTTCTGGGGCGAGGGCGGCGACGTGCTGATCGGCGAGGTGTCAACGGTGAACGATGACCTGACCGACAATATCTTCCGCGCGCCCATCGGCCGCTTTGCCGCGATCGAGGAAGACGTCGCCCCTGTGCATCTTTTGGTCAGCGACTACGATCCGTTGCTGAGCTGAACGTTGGTATTCGACCACCGGGGGTCGCATT
>JANOQT010000095.1:0-4379 GCA_031415015.1 Paracoccaceae bacterium | reverse complement strand
AGACGGCGCAGAATGAGGGGTATCTGGCGACCAAGGCCGCGAAGTCGGGGCATTTGTTGTGACGCCCGAAGATATCGTCGTCACCCGCTGGGGCGCGCGCTTCATGGGGCGGCGGTTGCCTTGCGCCCTCGGGCGCGGCGGGGGGTATTGGCTACTCTTGGGCGGCCCGGGTCCTTCCCGGGGCCCCCACTGCCAGATCACCGTTGCCCTAGGATCTGTCCGGGTCAGACCCGCTCCAGCAGCACTTCGCCCGCCGAAATCTCGCAGACGCCGGGGCTTTCCTCAAGGTTCAGGGCCTGGACCACCCCGTCCTCGACCAGCATGGCATAGCGCCGGGACCGGTTCAGCATGCCGCGCGCCGCGACCGAATAGGCCATGCCGATCGCCTGCGTGAACTCTGCTGCCGGATCCGCAAGCAGAACGATCCCGGCCTCGGTCGCGCCCGAAAGCCGACCCCAGTGCCGCATCACATGCGGGTCATTGACTGAGACGCAGATGATCTCGTCCACGCCCTTGTCGCGGAACGCCGATGCAGTGCGAATAAAGCTTGGCAGATGCGCCGAATCGCAGGTTGGCGTAAATGCCCCGGGCACGGCAAAGATCACCACCCGCCGCGCCCTCAGCCGGTCCGAAAGGCGCACGTCCTGCAGTCCGGTTTCGTCCATCATCAGAAGGGTCGCGTCGGGCAGGGCCATGCCTTCCGTCAGCATCGCGTCAAAGCTCCGCCAGCAGCGCTTCGCCGGTCGAGATGTTGCACACGCCCGGCTCGTCGATGTTGGCCTTGGTGATTACACCGTCCTCGACCACCAGCGCATAGCGGTTTGACCGGCCGATCAGGCCAATCTGCGGCGCGGTGAAATCCATGCCCAGACCCTTGGTGAACGACCCGTCGGCATCGCCCAGAAAGGTGATCCCGGCCGCCGTCGCACCGGTGGATTCGCCCCAGGCCTTCAGCACAAAGGGGTCATTGACCGCGATGCAGATGATTTCTTCCACACCCTTGGCCCGGAACGCTTCGGCAGTCCGGATGAAGCTTGGAATATGTGACGTGGTGCAGGGCCCTGTATAGGCACCTGGCAGCGCAAAGACGATAACCTTGCGACCCGCCAGCCGGGACTGCAGGGATACCGTCTCCGGCCCGTCCTTGCCCATGTGCGCCAGGCTTGCATCCGGCAGTTTGCCTCCCACTGAAATTGTCATGGGTCATCCCTCTCGCGTTGCGTTTCCGTTGCACGGGGATATAGGGTCCGCCCCAGAGATCGACCAGAGGAATTGCACAAATGCGCATCGTCGTCATCGGGGCCGGTCAGGCCGGAGCCGCCCTGGTGGCCAAGCTCCGCAGCCTCGGCCATACAGGCCCGGTCACCCTGATCGGTGCGGAACCTGCTCCCCCTTACCAACGCCCGCCGCTTTCCAAAGCCTACCTGATGGGCGAGATGGAGGAGGAACGCCTCTGGCTCCGCTCGACCGACTTCTACGCCGACAACGCCATCACCCTGCGTTTGGGCATCCCCGTCTCTGCCATCGACCGCAGCGCAAGGACCGTCATCCTTGGCGATGAAGAAGTCCCGTATGACGCGCTTGTGCTGACCACCGGCTCCTCCGCCCGAACGCTTCCCGCCAGCGTCGGGGGTACCCTACCCGGCGTCTACACCGTCCGTACTCTCGCCGATGTCGATGCGATGAAACCCGAATTTCAGTCGGGCCGCCGCCTGATCATCATCGGCGGCGGTTACATCGGGCTGGAGGCGGCCGCCGTGGCCGCGAAGCTTGGCCTCGACGTCACCGTTGTTGAGATGGCCCCCCGCATCCTGCAACGCGTCGCCGCCCCGGAAACCTCCGACTATTTCCGCGCCTTGCACACCGCCCATGGCGTCAAAATCCTCGAATCCACTGGCCTTGACCGCCTGCTTGGCGACACCCGCGTGACCGGCGCACGTCTGACCGATGGCCGCGAAATTCCCGCCGATTTCGTCATCGTTGGCGTCGGCATTACCCCCAGCACCGCGCCGGCCGAGGCGGCAGGTCTGACAATAGACAACGGCATCGCCACCGACGCCATGGGCCGCACCTCTGACCCGGCGATCTGGGCTGCAGGCGACTGCGCCTCCTTCCCGTGGAAGGGTGGCCGCCTTCGCCTCGAATCCGTCGGCAATGCCATCGACATGGCCGAGGTTGTCGCCGCCAACATCCTCGGGGCCGACGCGCCCTACCACGCCGCGCCCTGGTTCTGGTCGGACCAATACGCGTGCAAGCTGCAGATCGCGGGGCTCAATGCTGGCTACGACCAGATCACCACCCGCCACGGCGAAGGCGACGCGGTGTCGTTCTGGTACTACGCCGGAGACCAGCTTCTTGCCGTCGACGCGATGAACGACGCCCGCGCCTATATGGTCGGCAAGCGCCTGATCGACATGGGCAAATCCCCGGCCAAATCTGAAATCGCCGATCCCGCCACCGACCTGAAAGCGCTGCTGAAACGATGAGGATCATCGGCGGCACCGCGCGCGGCCTGCATCTGGCACCCGTCGGCGCGGGCGATGCGGCAGCCCACCTGCGCCCCACGTCAGACCGCGTGCGCGAGGCGATCTTCAACCTGCTGATCAACGGCGGTTACGGCAACCCGGTTGCCGGTGCCCGCGTGCTCGACCTCTTCGCCGGAACCGGCGCACTGGGGCTTGAGGCACTGAGCCGCGGCGCCGCCCATGCCACCTTCCTCGACACCGGCACCCCGGCGCTGACCCTGATCAAGCGCAACATCGCCCTGATGCGCGCCGAAGACCGCACGACTGTCCTCAAGCGCGACGCCACCAGCCCCGGCCCCGGCACGCCGCACACGCTCGTCTTCCTCGACCCGCCCTACGGCAAGGCCCTCGGCACAACCGCCCTCAGCGCCTGCAAGTCCCAAGGCTGGCTCGCCCCGGATGCGATGGTCGTTTGGGAAGAAGGCAGCCCACCAAACCCGCCGCCGGGCTTTGACACCCTGGGCCAACGCAAGTACGGCGATACGGTTGTAACGATTCTGAGGGGTCCGCAATAACCGAACATGTCGACGTCAAAGTTCACCTCTCGGAAGTGAATCAAAAATCAATACAGGCGTTCTTGACCCAACAATTTTATGGGCCTTGGCCCAAACGATTCGTTGGCCTGATCGCTGTCGTCACGATGTTCGCATCTTACATTCTGGTAAGCCTGATCATTGGTCATGAGGCATTTCCCAGCTATGGCACAACATGGTTGATACCAGTTGCGGCGGCTTTTCTCATTATCACTGCATTCAGTGCCTTTTTTCGGCGAAAGCTTGAAAAGGCCGTTTACGACTCACCCTATCAACGACGACCGGCATTCCCAGTCCGACTGGATGCCAAAGGGATTGCAGTGCGCGGCGAGCTTATCGAGTGGTCTCTGGTCGTTGGTCTGGACGTGTGGAACGACATCACGCTGATCCTTGTGTCACCACTTCACTGCGTGCCCATCCCTCACGCAAACCTCCCCCCGGACATTACCCCCGCCGACCTTCACGCCCGCATCTCCGCTTGGCGCAATGCCGCACAGGCCCCCGCATGACCCCCGCCGCCGTCCTGTTCGACTGCGACGGCGTGATCGTCGACAGCGAAGGCCCGACCTTCCTGATGCTGCAGGCCGACTTCGCCGCGCATGGCCTGCCCGTCACCCTGCATGATCTGGAAACTGACTGGATCGGGGCCACGGCCGAGGCCTTGTTCCTGCGCGCCCGTGCGGCGGGGGCCATCCTGCCCGTCGATTGGGTCCCGGGTTTTTATGCCCGACTGAACCAACGCCTCGCCGAAGGCCTGCCGCTGATCCCCGGCATCCTGACCGTGCTGGACGCGTTGGATCAAGCGAACATCCCCTATGCCGTCTGCTCCAACGGCCCGCTGCCGAAGATGCAGATCACCATCGGCCAGCACGGTCTTTTGCCGCGCCTCAAAGGCCATTGGTAGTCCGGTCAGGCGCTCGGGCGCCCTAAACCCGCCCCAGATGTCTACCTCCACGCCGCAGCGGCCCTCGGTATCGCACCGCAGACCGCCATCGTCATCGAAGACAGCCCCACCGGTGCCCGCGCCGCTGGCATTCCTTGTATGAGTTAACTGTTCGGCCCCTTCGTTTGATGGCGCGATGCCTGTCGCAGGCATGGAGGGACGCACCTTTGGACAGGGTCGTCATGGCAGCGCCGCGTCCTCGCACGGCGTCAGGGCTGCACGACGGGGGTCGCAAACTTCGCTTGCGCAGCTGAGCCGGGGGTCGGAGATCAACCCGAAGACGGTGGCGAAGGGGCGCATGCGGGCGAGGGTCGAGGATATGTAGAGAGGATATCAAGACCGGGCCTGCGGGACCGCGCTCGACCGATTTGACCAAGG
>JANOQT010000094.1:0-46052 GCA_031415015.1 Paracoccaceae bacterium | reverse complement strand
TGGCAGGCATTGCTGACCGCAACACTCAGCGAGGATCTGGCGCATGCAGCGGGCATCCGACCTGACCGCGAGCGGCTGGTCCTCGTCCTTGCGCTGGCTGTCGTGGTCGCAGTGGCGCTGAAGGTGGTAGGGGCGCTGCTGATCGCCGCCATGCTGATCATTCCGGCAGCCGCAGCCCGGGGATTGTCGCGAACGCCCGAGGCGATGGCCCTGATCGCCACGGCAATTGGGGGTATTGCCAGCCTCGGCGGGCTGCAGCTGTCGCTTTGGCAGGACACCCCGACGGGGCCGTCCATAATTGTGGTGGCGGCACTGATCTTTGCCGCAAGTGCAAGTCTTGGCAGGGTGCGCGGCTAAGTGCCGTCTGGCCGAACTCCAAATTGCCCCGTCCCTGCCCGAACCTTGCCCAATTTGAAAACTATAAGCAGACTGATACTGGATTGAGGGGTGCTTCGTGCTGCGTCTTGTTGGATTCCTGCTGACCTTGATCCTGGGCGTCGGCGGTTTCGTCGCGGTCGATTACACCATGGCCAAACGCTGGGCGAGCGCCGAGGACAGCGATGGTCTGACCTTCGGGGAATACGTCGGCGGTCTGTCCGGACGGCTGGCCGGCGGCTCTGCATCAAGTTCATCGGACTTGCCAACCAACCTTGCCGACATGCTGCCCGCAGCGCCTGAGGGCTGGACTGTGCGGCCGACCGTCGACGAAGACCTTGCCGTTTTCCTGCCCAAGAAGCGCTCGGACGCTCCGCCAGACGCGCGCAACTATGTAGAGGCCGTGGGCAAGGCACGATCCGGCTCTGGCGTCGAAGTCGTGATCCTGACCTATGAAAAGGGTGAGCGGCGCGTCGTCATCAAGGCTTTGCGGTATCCGGACCTGATCTTTACCAGCTTCATGGCCATGCAGCAGCGGATGGAGTTGCAGATGGTGCAACCGGAATTCCGCGGACGCGATTTCATGACGGTTCGGGGATTGGACATCGCCGAGGATGTTTTGCCCGACGGTCTGCGGGCGCGCTACTTCATGGCCAATGTCGGGGCCCAAATCCACATCCGGGTTCTGGCTTCCAAGCGGATGAAGGACGGCGATCTGGTTCCGTTCTTTCAGACATTGCATGTGAAGGCGATGAACGCATCGGTGATCGACAAGCAGGATGGGCTGGGGGACGTACCGGTCATCGTGCTTGCTTCCGCATTGGATGAAGCGACCCGCGAAACCTACGAGGCTGACCGTGCCGCCCGCGAAATGTTGGAGGCTAAAAAGCGTGAGGCGGAACGCATTGCCGCTGAAGCCGAGGCCAAACTGGCGGCCGACGCCAAGGCGAAGCAAGACGGCACAGGACTTAAAGGTGAGGGCGGTCTGACCTCGCAGACCGACACAGGTACCAAGGGCATGCGCGGTGAGTGTGAACAGCGGGCCGGGGGCACTAAGTTCTGCGGGGTCAATGGCGACGGTGACGCCAATGGGGACCAGTAGCGGTCATCTGGCGGTCCAAGTGCAACCCGGCGTCTGACCAATGATGACATGAGTGTGTCGGTTAGGCCTGAAATCCGGCCTCTGCCTCAGTGGTATCCTTGGCTTGCATCCCCGGTCGGGCAAGGCAAACCAGCGCTGCGTCCGGAATTGTGACCCGACCGCACCGTCAAGCGCAGCAGTGCGACGGCATCGGCCAACGCCCGGTTTTTGCAGGTCAGTCTATCGGTCAAGAATGCGGACAAAGGACGTGCAGATCCGATCGACCAATTCTTCTGTCAGGTTGTAGCCAGACGGCAGATTGATCCCGGCCCTTGAGATTGCGTCACCTACCGGACGTTGCCCGATGTCGCCCAGATGCCGGTATGCTGACAGCGCAGACAAGCGCGAAAAGAACGGCCGACTGTCGATCCCTTCTTTGGCAAGGGCAGCCTGCAACTGGAACTTGGTCAGCTTATACGTGGCGTCCGGCACAGCCGTTACCATCCAATAGGAATTAGCTACGCCGTGCGGTTCGGCATTCAGCTGCAGGCCAGGGATCCGGGAAAGCCGTTCCGAATACCAGCCAAAGACCTGACGCTTGTGGGCGATCAACGTCCCGATCCGTTCCATCTGCGCGATGCCGAGTGCGGCCTGAACCGCGCTCATCTTGTACTTGAACGCAACCTCGTCGTTCAGGAAAAACCGGTCCCCCGGCGGGCGGCCGTGATCGCGCAGCTTTTGCACCCGGGCGTGAAGGTCGGGGTTGTCGGTGACCAGCATGCCGCCTTCGCCGGTCGTGATGGTCTTTGAGCCGTGGAAAGAAAACACCGCCAAATCGCCAAGACTTCCGGCCTGCCGTCCGCGATAGGTCGACCCCAGCGCTTCGGCGGAATCTTCGATCAGAACCAGATTGTGTCGGGTGGCAATGGCGCGCAGCCGCGTCCAGTCACACATCGAGCCGTAAAGATCGACGCCGATGATCGCCCGGGTGCGCGGTGTCATGGCCGCCTCGACCGCATCCGGATCAAGGCACCAGGTATCGGACAGGATATCGACAAAGACCGGCGTGGCGCCGACATAGCTGACCGGGGCCATCGACGCGATCCAGGTCACGTCGGGGCCGATCACCTCATCGCCAGGCCCGACTCCCGCAGCTGCCAGCGCGAGGTGGAGGCCAGAGGTCGCATGTGGCAGACTGACCGCGTGCGCCACGCCGACAAACTCCGCCATCATCCGCTCGAACCGCGCGTTGTAGGCATAGTGCCCCGGCCCCCACGCCGTCAGCGCCGCCTCGCGTGCCAACTCGCCCTCCCGCTCGGTGATCGAGGGTGCCGCAACGGGAATGAAGGGGAGTGTTTGTGTCAATTTGCTTTCCTCATCGGCACTTCCGGCTTAGGAACAACCTATACTTGCAAACGGGCCAGGGGCGGAAGTGACACAGTACGACGATCGACAGGATTTCGATGAAAACATGCGGGCTCAATCGCTTGCATTGGGGCAGGATACAGCGGTGTTCCAAAGGTCGGTTGAGCTTGTGACCGAGCTTGATCGCTATGACTATTCGTATCTGTGGAGTTGGATGGGCGTCCCGATCATCCAGTTTCCCGCCGATGTGATGGCCACCCAAGAGGTGATCTGGGCCACCAAGCCGGACGTGATTATCGAAACCGGTGTGGCGCGCGGTGGGTCTGTCCTGTTCATGGCCTCGATGCTGGAGATGATCGGCAAGGGCACGGTGATCGGCGTCGATATCGACATTCGCGCGCATAACCGCTCGTCGATCACGACGCACCCGATGTCAAAACGTGTCACGCTGATCGAGGGCGGTTCGGTGGATGACGATACCCTCGCCCGTGTCCGCGCCGAAATTCCGGACGGGGCCAGGGTGATGGTCGTTCTGGACAGCGACCATAGCCGCGACCACGTGCTGGCCGAATGCCGCGCCTACGGACCCATGGTCACCGCAGGGTGCTACATGGTGGTGGCGGACACACTAGTGGGGCATATAACTGAAGAGAATGCACCAAAGAAGCGATCGAAGGTCTGGTTCAAAGGCGATGAGCCACTGTCGGCTCTGCGCGACTATCTGGCCGAAACAGACCGCTTCGAGGTGGACCCGGTGTTGAATGGCAAACTGGTGATGTCCTCGTCGCCGGGTGGGTATCTCAGGTGCAAAGTTTGAGCGAAGCGAGAATGTGAAGCTATGTCAGCAGATCCCATTACGCAAAAGCTAGGTACCCATTACGATGCGACCTTTCGCGCGCATGGGCCGACATCGAAAGGGGTGGACTGGGGGGCGGACACAGAACGTCTGAAGCTGCGCTACGACCTTATGCTTGACGTAACCCGTCGTGCATCGAAACCTGATTGGTCCGTTCTTGACGTTGGCTGTGGATATGGCGGTTTCTTGGACCATGTCCGAAAGCAAGGACCGGATCCACACTATACCGGAGTGGACACATCGCAGGCGATGATAGACTGGGCCACTGAGAATTTCGACAATGCCACCTTCCAGGCTGGCGACTTTCTTCAGTGGACGGAAGTCCAAAGCCACGACTATATCGTTTGCAATGGCATTCTGACCCAAAAGCTTGACACACCGGGCCTTGAAATGGATGCGTTCGCTGCGCGGCTAATTCGGAAAATGTACGATGCCTGTCGCATCGGCGTTGCTTTCAATGTGATGACCACGAAGGCGAACTTCTATGCCCCAAACCTGTACTACCGAAATCCAGCTGAAATGCTGGCGTGGTGCCTGACGGAAATATCTCCACATATACGTTTAAATCATTCGTACCCACTGTTTGAGTTCACCGTTTATCTGTTCCGGTCTCCGGAGTGAAACTTGGCGTAATTTTCTCATCGGGAGGAAGCGCGTTTTTTGGTGCCTACAGTATTCTGTTTGGCGCTGGGAAACTGAAAGCGAACGAAGTAAGTATCATAACTGATCGACAGTGCGGTGCAGAGAAAACAGCGATCGAGTACGGAATAGAGTGCAAAAGAATTTCTGACACAAGCAACGAAGCCTTTAGCCAAAGCGCCGCTTCAGAGCTCACCGCTGCGGGGTGTGACTTGGTTCTGCTTTATTTCTCACGGCTAGTAACACCGAAATTGCACGAAGACCTGAGCTGTATGAACATTCATCCTTCGATTCTACCAGCGTTTCCGGGCTTTGGAGCGCTTGCGCAAGCGCAGGAAGGCGCGGTTCGAATGGTGGGCGCGACATTGCATCGTGTCACAGAAGCTGTCGACGGCGGCCCTATTGTTGCGCAAGTCGTAAGCCCAGTCTCGCCCGGGATGGAACTGGCGACGCTTCAGCGTATTTCGTTTGTACAGAAGGTCTACCTCACTTTGGTTGCCGTAGACCTTGCTCAATCGGGACTGATGCTCAACGATTTGTCACGCCCGGCCATAGCTTTGCGGGTTACGCCGTCTGCCTCACCCGCCCTGCAGTCAGCAGATTTGATTGAGCGTTTTGCCGCAGTCCTGGCTGGCCGACCCGAAACTATTATGATCCCATGACGACCGTTGTCGTATCTCAGCCAATGTTCCTGCCATGGATTGGTATTTTCGAACAGATCGCCATTGCAGATGTGTTTGTTCACTACGATGATGTCCAGTTCCCGCAAGGGCGAAGTTTCACAAACCGCGTACAGATCTCTACGCGTGCCGGTACTGCTTGGTTGACTGCTCCGGTTGACCATGACCGATCCGGGAGGATTATTTCACAAACCCGATTGGTCGCCGCGGAAAACTGGCGGCCGCGCCACCTCGAGACCATTCGCCATGCTTATGGAAAGTCGCCCCACTTTCCCGCGATGTTTGATCTGGTGCGCGAAATCTATGCCTTCCAAGGGGACAATCTGGCAGATTTCAATATAAGCGCAATAAATCGTGTGGCGGAACGGATGGGCATACTGCCAAGAGTTGAGGTATCGACAGCCCTTGGAATTGCGGGCCGTAGCACGGGGCGATTGGTGGATATCTGTCTTTCGCTGAACGCCAGTCGCTATGTGACGGGTCATGGTGCAATTGGCTATCTTGATCATAAGGCCTTCGAGTCGCGGGGAATGGCGGTGGACTATATGGCTTATACACATCATCCTTGGCCCCAGATCGGACCCGAGTTCACGCCCTTTGTCACGATCCTTGATCTTTTGGCCACCGTCCCGTTTGACGAAGCGCGAAGTCACTTAGCATCGTCTACGCAGTCGTGGCGCACGTTCAAGCAGTCGCGTGAAGGGCTTTGACCGGGAACGCACAGTGGTAACTCTGAAAGAAGGCATGGAATAGTGAAACTCAGCCTTGTCATTCCGACACGCGCCCGCGCGAATTACCTGCGGTCTTGCCTTGTGTCGGCAACCCGTGCCGCCGACAAGGCGGGCTGCGACGTCGAGATCGTGGTGTCCGACAATGCCAGCGAGGATGAGACGGCGGACGTCGTGGCCGCGATGGCGCATCCCGCGATCCGCTACTTCCGGTTGCCCGGGCGGGTGTCGATGCGGGCGAATTTCGAGGCGGCGCTGGGCTTTGCGACCGGCAGCCATGTGGTGTTCATCGGTGATGATGACGGGGTTCTGCCGCATGGTCTTTGGGCGCTGCGGGACCTGATTGCCACGACGGACGCGGATGTGATCAACTGGCGCGTGCTGAACTTTGAATGGCCGGACGCTGAGCGCGGACTTGAGGGGCATCTCAAGTTGCGGCCACTGCAGATGTCGGGGCGGATCAGACGGATCGACCCTTCGGCACGGTTGCGGGATATCGGCAGGGCGCAATTCTCGAATTACCATGACGGCGCGGTTGTCTATCACGGCTGTATTGCGCGACGGGTGTTTGATCGCGTTCTGAGTGCGGGAAGGGCCCCCTATTTCCGGACCGCCTCGCCGGACGTATATGCGTCCTTTTTGAACCTCATGCTGGCAGATACCGATTCAATCAAAATCGACACGCCAATCACGCTGGGTGGGGCATCGCCACGTTCGAACGGCGCTGCGGGTCAGCGCGCAGCAGATGTCACCAAGCTGCCGACAACATCCGAATATGCAAGGTTCATCCAGGAATCCGCATCAGACCCATTTCTGGGTCGGGTACCCGCGACTTGCCCGTCTATCTCCCTGCACTGCCTGGATGCCCTTTTGCTGGCGGCGAAGGTCAGCGGCACAGAGGTTGCAATAGATTGGGCGGCTTGGCAAAAGCGTATCGCCAGAGAGGTGCGCCACCACCTGCCAGCCGTTCAGGCGCATTGTGCCGAAGTCGCTGCCCGGGCGTTTGATGTGCCCGTCATCATTCCAGTGGTACAGACCGATCCTCCAAATGACGCTTCATCGGCAGTTGGCGCTGATCCCGTTCCGGACCAGAGGTCTGGGCGCAGGCGCGGCGGGCGGTTCGATTTCCACGGCGGACCGGCGATGGCAGATATCAGTTCAGCCTCTGCCTTTCTTGACGATCTGGCTGCGCTGGATGAATTTGAGGTGACAAACGGCGGCATCTTGCCCAGCGCGGCACGTGTAGTTCGGCTTTGGCATCGTTTAAACAGGGCTTTGGTGGCATCCTGATCAGCAGGTGCGCGACGCATCCGCGCAGTCAAAACGCATAAAGCTTCCACCAGGGTGATTGCCGGCGCCGCATCATGCGTCCCAAAGACTTCAGGTTCAGATCCGGTACCCGGCCAAGAGTGAGGGCTGCAAGGTCCGCCTCTGAGCTTGGGTCGGTGAACTTCTTGACCCAGATTTCCGTTTCGGAGTCGCGCTGGATTGCGTAAGTCGTGGCTGGGTGCCGATCATACGTCACGTCCAGCATTTTTCCCGACCAATCCAGAAATGGCGACGGGTCGTTGACAAGTTCTTCGTAAAAGAAGCGAACGACATCCTTGCCGCCAATCAGTTCATAAGCGTTCCAGAAGGCTTCGCTCCGTTCCAGAAAGTGAATGGCCCGGGCAATCTCGCCGCGGTCAAAGAAGATGGCTCGCCCGTCGGCTGTCGCGTCGCTTGACCAGCGCCCGCTTTGTTTGGCACGGACCAGCGATATGGCTTGGCGCAGCCGGTCATTGCGCGTCAGCCGGACGAAGGTGGTCTGGTAGCTGGACCCGCACAGCGAAAGAAAATCTGCGCCGAACTGTTCGGCGAACCAAAGGACATGCCGGGGAAACACCTTCAGC
The DNA here is from genome assembly GCA_031415015.1 of Paracoccaceae bacterium. Lineage (GTDB taxonomy): Bacteria > Pseudomonadota > Alphaproteobacteria > Rhodobacterales > Rhodobacteraceae > JAUYQR01. The sequence goes on along the minus strand of JANOQT010000094.1, from coordinate 38,436 downwards.
GCAAAGCGGCCATTTTCGCTGCTGGCGGCCGAGATCATTGCATCCAGGTAGGTCCGCGCATCCGTGACCTTGTGCCCGACACCAAGCAGCTTTGGATCGACCCATTCCGAGGACACCCCCATCGTTCCGATGTCGTTGGTGAGCTTGCCAAGCCAGCTTGATCCGCTGCGGCCTTCTGCAAGCATAACGATGCCGATCTGTCGCCTTTGCATGGCACCTAACCCTTTGGAGCAATTCCCCGCAGCCTTATCAAGTCCTTGGTTTTTCAGAATGTCCATCGCCGGAATGCAGGCGGCGGCCTTCCGCCCAAGCGATATTCTAACGGCGCCTCCCCTCGACGGCAAACCTAATCTTGGGTAGAGTCTGTGACACCGAATTCACGGCCAGGGAGAAACTTGATGCAGGCAGTCATCCTCGCCGGAGGCTTGGGCACCCGGATTTCCGAGGAAAGCCACCTGCGCCCCAAGCCGATGATCGAGATCGGCGGGCGTCCGATCCTGTGGCACATCATGAAGATGTATGCAGCGCACGGCATCACCGATTTCGTGATCTGTCTTGGGTATCGCGGCTACATGATCAAGGAGTATTTCGCCAACTACGTTCTGCACTCGTCTGACCTGACGGTGGATGCCCGCAGCGGCGAGATCACCTACCACAACTCGATTGCCGAGCCCTGGCGCGTGACCCTGGTGGACACTGGCGAAGGCACGATGACCGGCGGGCGGTTGAAGCGGGTGGCGGGTTACCTTGCCGACCGGTTTTGCCTGACCTACGGCGACGGGCTGGCCGACATCGACTTTACCGCAGAGTTGGCGTTTCATGACCGGCACGGGCGACAGGCGACCGTGGCGGCAGTTTTGCCTCCGGGCCGGTATGGCGCGCTGGATGTGGATCAGGGCGGGCAGGTGCGCCAGTTCATGGAAAAGCCACCGGGCAGCGAAGGGGGCATCAACGGTGGTTTTTTCGTGCTGGAGCGGGCGGTACTGGAGCGGATCGAGGGGGATAAAACCTCGTTTGAGGGCGGTCCGTTGGAGGCGCTTGCTGCCGAAGGCCAGCTGATGGCCTATCGGCATCCCGGTTTCTGGCATGCCATGGATACACTGCGCGACCGCAACCATCTGGAAAAGCTGTGGGACAGCGGCGCTGCCCCTTGGAAAGTCTGGGAATGAGCTTTTGGCACCGCAAGCGGGTGCTTCTGACCGGGCACAGCGGCTTTAAGGGGGCTTGGGCGGGGCGTTGGCTGGCACGTATGGGGGCACAGGTGACGGGCCTGTCGTTGCCGCCGGACACCACCCCGAGCATGTTCCAGATGCTGGGCGATGCGCATCTGGAACACTCGCACTTTGCAGACTTGCGGGATCTGAGTCTGGTGACGTCGATCGTCAAGTCGGCCCGGCCTGACGTAGTGGTGCACATGGCCGCCCAACCGCTGGTCCGCCTGTCCTACGACGATCCGGTGCGGACGTTTGGCAGCAATGTCATGGGGACGGTGCATTTGCTTGAGGCGCTTCGCCAGCAGTCCGAACCGCAGGTCATTCTGGTTGTGACGTCGGACAAGGTCTATCAAAATGACGGCTCGGCAGGAGCCTTTGTCGAGGGTGACCGGCTGGGTGGGCATGACCCCTATTCAGCATCCAAAGCTGCGACCGAACTTGTCGTCAGTGCGTTCCGTCGGTCTTACTTCGCAGCGAAGGGCATTGCGCTGGCAACCGCGCGGGGTGGAAATGTCATTGGGGGCGGCGACTATTCGTCCGACCGTCTGATCCCCGACATAGTGCGGGCACTGTCCGCCGGTCAGCCTCCGGTCCTGCGCAATCCCGCCGCTACGAGGCCGTGGCAGCATGTGCTCGACTGTCTTGACGGCTATTTCGCCTACGCGGCGGCCTGCGCAACCGGTCAATCCGTTCCGGAGGCGCTTAACTTTGGGCCGCGTCCGGATGACAGCTCCGTGACGGTTGCAGACCTTACCCGGCGGATGCTGACCGCCTTTGGCCACGATCCGGCGTTCGTGCTGGATCGTGCCGAAGCGCCGACAGAAATGCCGGACCTCGCCATAAACTCGTTGCGTGCGGCGCAGACCCTTGGGTGGCATCCGCGGCTGTCGGCCACTGCAGCAGTCCAGATGACGGCCGACTGGTACGCAGCCCAGTTCGCGGGCGATGACATGGCGCAGATGACCGACCGACAAATCGCTTTCTACGGAGACCTTAACCAGTGAGCCACTTTTGCCGTTATTGCCGTGCACCCTTGACCCAGACCTTGATCGACCTTGGCGCAACGCCGCTGGCAAACGCCTATCTGCCATCGGACGACCCTGTCGCCCTGGCAGCCGAGCAGCGGTTTCCTTTGCATGTCGTCGTCTGCAATGACTGCTGGCTGGTCCAAACCACGGAAACCGTCGCCGCCGAGCAGATATTTTCACACAACTATGCGTATCTCTCATCATATTCGGCGGGTTGGGTCGAACATGCGCGCCGCTACGCAACCGAGATGATCGCACGGTTTGGTCTGGGCCCCAGTTCAGAGGTGATCGAGGTAGCGTCGAACGACGGCTACCTGCTTCAGCATTTCGTGCACGCTGGCATCCCGGTCTTGGGTATCGAGCCTGCCGGACACGCTGCGGAACTTGCAGAGGCCAAGGGTGTCCGGACGCGCGTGGTCTTCTTTGATGAAAGCACCGCCGCAGACCTGTTGGCCGAGGGCCATGGCGCGGATCTGATGGTAGCTAATAATGTTCTGGCCCACGTGCCCGATATCCGTCGGTTTGTCGCGGGGTTTCGCGTGCTTCTGAAGCCGGACGGCGTCGCCACATTCGAGTTTCCGCATCTGGCAAGTCTGCTCGATCAGGTGCAGTTCGATACGATCTACCACGAACACTATTCCTACCTTTCGTTCACATTTGTCGAACGTCTGATGCGCGAAGCCGGCCTCGAGGTGTTCGATGTTGCCCGGTTGCCGACGCATGGCGGATCGCTGCGGCTGTTCGCTGGCCGGGTCGGGGCGCATTACGTTGGGACCGCTGTTGCCGACCTGCGGGCGCAAGAGGCCGGAGCGGGTTTGGCTTCGCCGATGGGGTACGTCGGCATGGCTGACAAGGTCGCGGCGATTGTTCGTGATTTTCGCAGTTTCCTGATCCGCAGCAAAGCCCTGAACAAGACGGTTGCTGCTTACGGCGCTGCGGCAAAAGGCAATACCTTTCTTAACTTTGCCGGGATCACCAGCGCGGACATTCCCTTTGTCGTCGACCGCAATTCCGAAAAACAGGGAAAGCTTCTGCCCGGCAGCCACATCCCCGTCCTTTCGCCAGACGAGATCGCGCGGCAGAGGCCCGATTATCTGGTCATCCTGCCGTGGAACATCGCCGGTGAAATCATGCAGGAACAGAAACTGATCCGCGAATGGGGCGGCCAGTTTGTTACCGCTGTCCCGGAGCTTGCCATCCGATGATCTTTTCCGCCTCGCCCTTGTCCGGTGTCTACGAGATTTCAGCCCTGCCAATCGAGGATGCTCGCGGCAGCTTTACCCGCATATTCTGCCGCGACAGCTTTGCCGCGCAGGGGATCGAGTTTCAACCAGAGCAAGCAAGCCTTTCGGTCAACACGCACGCCTTCACTTTGCGCGGGCTGCACTTTCAGGACCCGCCATATGCCGAAGAAAAGCTGGTCCGTTGCGTTCATGGCCGCATCTGGGACGTTGCGGTTGATCTGCGCCAGGGGCCGGACTTTGGCCGCTGGCATGCGGTGGAACTGTGTGCCGACAGGATGAATGCTCTCTACATTCCCCAGGGGCTGGCGCACGGGTTTCTGACGCTGACCAAGGGTGCAGTTGTTCAATACCACATGTCTCCATCCCACAGTCCCGGGCACGGTCGCGGGGTGCGCTGGGATGATCCCAGCCTCGCTATCGCTTGGCCCGCGGCGCCGCGTTCAATCTCAGCTGCCGATCTGTCTTTACCAGTGTTGAAGGAAGTAATGAATGTCCCAGGTTCTTGACGCAAGCGTCATCATTCCCACCCGAAACCGCCCGATTCTGCTGCGTGCCGCTCTACGGTCGGTTCTTGCCGACCCAAGCGACAGGATCGAGGTGATTGTCGTCGATGATGGCAGTATGCCCCCGGTTCAGGACGGGCTGTTGCAGGATTTTGGGACCGATCCCCGATTGACGGTTCTGCGCCACAATGGTCCCAACGGCGCAGCCGCCGCCCGAAATCTGGGGGCTGAAAGGGCGCGCGGAAAGGTGCTGTTCTTTCTGGACGATGACGACCAGATGTTGCCGGGCTATTGCAACGAAGTTCTGGTTGCAATGGCGGGGCGTGACTTGCCTTGGGGTTTCAGTTCCATCCTGCACCACGGCAAAGGCGGCCCGGCCCCCTTCAGAAAGCGCGATGGGGTAAGCCTTGTCGAGCATTTGCCGCCGCTGGGGCGCAAGCACCTGACGGGTCTGGGCTGCGGGTTCTGGGTGCAGACGGCACTCTTCCGGACCTTGGGTGGGCTGGACGTCGAGTTTCACGTCAACGAGGACACCGAGTTTTGCTTGCGCCTGCTGTCCAACGGTCACCATCCGTGGATATCGGAGGATCCAGGGGTCAGCGTACTCAGGCACGGGCCCGGCGTTTCGGGCGAAGAAGGGTCGGCTACCCGCAGGACCCACGCGACGCAGCGCGCACTCTACTTCGCCAAGATCGTCGAACGGTATCAGACGGTCCTGACTGCCGCCCCTGCCGCCAAACGGTTTCTGGTGCGACGCTATCTCAAGACACTTGCGAAAACTGGTCCGCTGGATGCCGGGATCGAGGCTGCCACCCGATATCGCATCGCCGGGGCACGGCGCTACTTTCTGATGAACTGGCTTTTATATCGGCTGATCAGGCACTGATCGTTTTCGGGCAGGATCAAGCCGGTTTATGGTGAACGCCAGAGGCGTTCGGCAGTGCCTTGCCTTTCGCGCCGCACTGTCACCGTCCGCAAATGGCCGGGAAGGATCGTGATCCTCAGTTGCGGTGGTTTGACAGTTTGCCAGAAGATTGCGCTTCTGAAAAAGTGATCGCCCGATGAAGGTGTCGACGCGGTAGATAATGACCGGTATGTCGTGCTGGAACCAGTCTGGGAGACGCCCGGTTCGCGCACCGTGGCATAAGCAGAAAATCGCGCCGCCCGGTGTGCAGCGCAAGTGGATGAACGCCAGATCATGACCGACCGCCGCCATGCCAAAAAGTTTCCTGACCGCGCCAAGGGACGCCCGCTTTGGCTGTCATGGCGGGCATGACAGCGGCGTTGATGATTCAGGGGGCCGGGTCCAACGTCGGCAAGTCGATGCTGGTAGCAGGGCTTTGTCGGGTGTTCGCGCGTCAGGGGCTGGTCGTGCGCCCGTTCAAGCCGCAGAACATGTCGAACAATGCGGCGGTGGCGGCGGGGGGTGAGATCGGCCGCGCGCAGGCTTTGCAGGCGAGGGCCTGCGGAGTGATGCCTTCGGTCCATATGAACCCGGTTTTGTTGAAGCCGGAGTCGGAGACCGGCAGTCAGGTGATCGTGCAGGGCCAGCGCTGGACCACGGTTCGCGCGCGGGATTATGCGCGGCTGAAGCCCGATCTGATGGCCCCGGTGCTGGACAGCTTTGCCCGAATGCAGGCAGAGTCCGACGTCGTGATCGTCGAGGGCGCAGGCAGCCCGGCGGAAGTGAACCTGCGGCAGGGCGACATCGCCAACATGGGTTTTGCCCGTGCGGCAGGGGTGCCGGTTGTCCTGGTCGGTGACATCGACCGGGGTGGGGTGATTGCGCAGCTGGTGGGCACTCAGGCAGTGATCGACCCTGCCGATGCTGCGATGATCCGGGGTTTCATGGTCAACAAGTTTCGCGGCGACCCGACGCTGTTTGATGACGGCTACCAGTTCATCAAGAACCGAACCGGCTGGCCAGGTTTCGGCGTGGTGCCCTGGTTCGCCGAGGCGCATCGCCTGCCAGCCGAAGACGCCGCCGATCTGGGTGGCACGCGGGGCACCGGTGGCTTCCTGATCGCGGTGCCACAACTGTCGCGCATTGCCAATTTCGATGATCTTGATCCGCTGGCGCTGGAGCCGGGGGTGACACTGCGGATCTTTCCACCCGGCACACCTCTGCCGGTGGAGGCCGACCTGATCATTCTTCCGGGCACCAAGGCCACTATCGCCGACCTCGCCTATCTGCGCGCGCAAGGCTGGGATGTGGACATTGCCGCTGCGCTGCGTAGGGGAGCCCATGTGCTGGGTCTGTGTGGCGGGTATCAGATGCTGGGGCAGGTGATTGCTGACCCCGAGGGAATCGAAGGGCCTGCCGGATCGGTGCCTGGGCTTGGCCTGCTGGATGTGGAGACGGCGATGATTGCGGAAAAACGGGTGACCGAAACCGCTGGCATTCACGTCGCTTCTGGTCAGCCCGTGCGCGGCTATGAGATCCACATTGGCCGCACCAGCGGCGCGGATTGTGCCCGGCCTTTGTTCAAGGTGACGGGTGCACCCGAAGGCGCCATGCGGGCTGATGGGCGGGTCATGGGCAGCTATCTGCACGGCATGTTTTCTGCTGACGGCTTTCGCCGGGCGTTTCTTGCTGGTCTTGGGGCCAAGCCCGGAACCGTTAGCTATGACGATACGGTCGAAGATACGCTGAACGCGCTGGCCGATCATCTGGAACTGCATGTCGATTGCGCGGGGCTTCTGGCCCTGGCGCGGGCAGGGGTGAAAAGCTGATGGCAGGGCCACATGTCGTTTTCTGACGCCAAAGGTCGGGTGGACTTGCCCGGGTTGGCGTGCGTCTGGCACATAGGTGAAAAGGCCTGCCGGGAGCACTCAGAATGAAAACCCACGTCAAAGCATTGGTCGTCGGTGGCGGCGCGGTGGGCACCGGCATCGCCTACCATCTGGCGAAGGCCGGGTGGGACACCCTGCTGGTCGAACGGGATGAGCTGACGGCGGGGTCTACCTGGCACGCGGCGGGGCTGCTGCCCTTGTTCAACATGTCCTACGCGACGACGCATATCCACAAATTCTCGGTCGATTTCTACAAGGGGCTGGAGGCAGAGACGGGGTTGAACCCCGGTTTCTACGTGGTGGGCAACCTGCGGATGGCGCAGCGGCAGGAGCGGATGGATGAGTATATGCTCTATTCCTCGGTTGCCGAAACCGCGGGGGTGTACCATGAGTTCCTGACGCCCAAGGAGATGAAGGACCGCTGGCCGCTGCTGCGCACTGATGATCTTGTGGGCGCGCTGTATCACCCGCAGGACGGCTACATTAACCCCGCCGACGTGACGCAGGCGATGGCCAAGGGCGCGCGGCAGTTCGGCTGTACGTTCGAGCGGAAGATTCAGGTGAACGGCTATCGCTGGACCGGCAGCGAGTGGATAGTGACCTGCGCGCGGATGGTCGAGGTGGGCGGCAATCTGGTGGCGTCGGATGAATTAGAAATTCATGCCGAGCATGTGGTGACGGCCACAGGCAACCACGCGCAACGCACCGCGCGGCTTTTGGGGATCAAGATCCCGGCGGTAGCGGTAGAGCATCAGTATATCGTCACCGAACCCGACCCCGCGCTGGTGGAATGGCGCAAGTCCAACCCACAGCACCCGGTTCTGCGTGATGCCGATGCGAAGTGGTATGTGCGCGAAGAACGCGGCGGCTGGATTCTGGGGCCATATGAGAAGGGCGCGCCCGCGCGGTTCGAATATGAGGTGCCCGCCAGCTTCCGCGCCGACCTGTTCCCGCTGGATCTGGAGCGGATCGAGGGCGAATATATGTCGTTCATCCACCGTCTGCCTTCCTCGGAGACGGTCGGGCTGAAGGACGATTTCAACGGCCCGATCTGCTATACTCCCGATGGCAACCCGCTGGTCGGCCCGGCCCCCGGCCTGCGCAACATGTGGTTGGCGGAAGGGTTCAGCTTCGGCATCACGGCGGCGGGGGGGGCGGGGTATAACCTCGCGCAGATGATGGTCAACGGCGAGGCTGAGATTGATATGGCCAGCCTTGACCCCAAGCGGTTCGGGTCGTGGATCACAACCGAATACGCCGCGCGCAAGAACGAGGAATGCTACGATCACGTCTTCATCCTGCACCACCCGGACGAAGAACGCCCTGCGGCACGACCCTTGCGTACGGCACCGGTCTATGACCGGCAAAAGGCGCTGGGGGCGCAATTCGGTCAGGTGAACGGCTGGGAACGGCCGATCTATTACGGGCCGCTCGATGCTCCCGAGGATTTCGACCACGACGGCCGGTCGTTCCGGCGGGGAACGTGGTGGCCCTATGCGGTAGCGGAAGCGAAAGCCATCCGCGAAACCGCCGGACTGATCGACGCGACGGCCTTCACCAAACACATCGTGCGGGGGCCGGGGGCGACGGCGTTTCTGGACTGGTTCACCTGCAACGCGCTGCCGAAGGTGGGCCGGATCAACCTGACCTACGCGCTGACCCCGCAAGGCACCACACGCACCGAATACACCATCGTTCGGAACGGCGAGAACGATTATTACCTCGTCAGCGCCGGGGCGTGGACGGCGTATGACGCTGATTACCTTAGGAAATGCGCCGAGGATATGGCCCCTACCCTTGGCCATATCGACATTCATGAAGTGACCACGCAATGGGGCGTTTTTGCCATTGCGGGGCCGAACGCGCGGAAGATTCTGCGCGAAGTGGTCAAGGACGCTGATCCCGACACCGTGTTGTCGAACAAGCGGTTCCCGTGGCTGTCCGCCCGCAAGATCGAACTTGGCATGTGCCCGGTGAACGCGATCCGCGTGGCCTATACCGGCGAGCTTGGCTGGGAGCTGCACCACCCGATCGAAATGCAGCGCTATCTGTGGGACCTGTTGCTGGCCGCAGGTGAAAAGCACGGTATGAAGCTGGTCGGCGCGCGGGCGCAGAACTGGTTGCGGCAGGAAAAGTCGTATCGCGCCTTCGGCAACGAACTTGGCCGCGACGCGACGCCGCTAGAGGCGGCGCTGGACCGGTTTGTTGACCTGTCGAAAGACTTTCAGGGCAAGGCGGCGATGCTGGCCACCGGCATCCGGTCGAAATGCTGCACGCTGCTGATTGACGGGCCCGACGATACCGATCCCTGGGGCAAGGAGGCGCTGCTGCTGAACGGGACCAAGGTTGGGCGACTGACCTCGGGCGGGTATTCGGTGGCGTTTGGCAAGCAGATCGGCATGGGATATGTGCGGCCTGACTTGGCGGAGGTCGGCACCAAGCTGCGCGTCAAGATGCTGCGCCAGGAATGGGATGCGGTGGTGGTTGAGGACAGCCCGTTCGACCCGGCAAATGCGCGGATCCGGGTGGACGGTTAGTCCGCCGGGTTTTGTCTTGAAGCCGCCGTTGCGCATCCCCATCTTCGCTTGAGAGCGAGGCAGGGCATGTTGCGCAAAGATCGGCGGTTTCAGCGGCAATTCGAGGCGCTATCGCGCCTTGTGCCGCTGTTGCGAGGGCCGCTGGCGGCGCTAAGGCGCGATATCTGGCGGCCGGTGCGCCTTCCCTTGGCGCTGATCTGCATTGTGGGCGGGGTGTTTTCGTTCCTTCCGTTTCTGGGCGTCTGGATGCTGCCGCTGGGCTTGCTTTTGCTGGCCGTCGACCTGCCGCCGCTGCGCGGGCCGATCTCCGCCTTGCTGATCCGCTCGCGCCGCCGCATCAACCTTTGGGCAAGGTGGTGGCGACGCCGCAGGCAGCGCTGAACACCTACAATGCGCGCGCGGTGATCCAGTCTGCCCAGGCCGCTTGTGATCCGGCAAAGACGTTCACATCGACCCGCCCCTTGATTCCCGGGACAATCCCGGTTGAGGTGTATTGCCAGAAGCTCCACGCTTGCCCGCTGTACCGCTCGCCCGGATGGGTGGCGACGGAGCGTAGCCAGAATTCCACGCCGGACAGCCGCCAAAGCTCTGTATCCTCAAAGAAATCTACCGTGGTGTAGATCATCGGGCGCTGGCCGTAGTGGCGGGTGATCAAGTCAACAAAGATGCGCGCCTCGGCCCGGATCGTCTCGCCATCGCGGCGCAGGGTGCAGGTGGGCGAAGTGGGGGTCCACTCCATATCCAGCACCGGGGGCAGGGCGCCGGGGGTGCGGGGAACGTGCTTGATGAACCAGCGGGCTTGTTCCGCAGCCGGGCGGCAGTGATAAAAGAAGTGGTAGGCGCCGCGCCTGACCCCTGCTGCCCCCGCCGCGCGCCAATGCGCGTCAAACATCGGGTCGACCAGATCGCCGCCTACGGTGGCCTTGATGAAGGCAAAGTTGACGCCGTTGGCGCGGGCTGTTGGCCAATCGACGGCGGTCTGAAAGCGTGACAAGTCTATGCCATGCACCGGATAGCGGTGCGGCGCACGGCCTGACCAATCCGTCGGATCGGCATCGGTGAAGTTTGACGAGGTGACGGTGACCGTTTGCCTAGGATCCGGTGACGTTTCGCTCCCACCAGCGCAGCCGGCCAGAAACACCGCCGCAAGGATCGCCACTGCTGACCGCATCATCCGCCCCCCGCTTTGCAGGCATGGTGACGGATTGCGCGGCCTTTGTCATCGCCCTGCGTCAGATGACCGGGCCGCGCGGGCAAAGCATTGCCTATCCTAGCGGGCAAAGTCAGCAGCTGTGACGGCGCCGTCCGCGTCCGCGTCCATCAACGGGAACAGCTTGGCCGATGCGGCGTCAAACTCTGCCACCGTGACGGTACCATCACCGTCTGTGTCGTTGAAAGCGGGCGTCATGCCGTCATGCACCGCTTGCCCCGGGCCGGCCATGTTCATGCCCTGGCCTGCCGACCCCGACCTTCCCTGACCCATTTCCAGCCTGATGTGTTCGTCCAGCAAGACCCATTCGGCTGTGGACAGGGTCGCGTCCTCGTCCTGATCGAACATCGCAAAGACCTCGCACCGATTTGCGGCCACGTCGGCGGCGGTCACGCGACCGCCGCTGTCTGCATCCCACTGGTCCAGAAAGTGCTGCCCGGGGTTGCCCTGTTGCGCCAGTGCGGCACTTCACAAGCCGCAGGTCACGGCGAGGATGGCGAGTGTCGTTTTCGGCGGGTTTTCGTTCATATTTGATTTGAAAAATATAATACGCAGCAGCGGACAGGCTCCGTCGCAGCATTCTGAAAGTCGATTGAGGCTCGGGATCACCGCGCGTGACGGGTCAGAACCGCCCGGGTGACAGGGCGGCAACGAGGGCTGCGTCGATCTTTGGTTGCCGTCCGCCGATCAGGTCGGCGGCAAGCTGGCTGGCAGCCGGGCACGACTGAAAGCCGTAGCCGCCTTGCCCCGCGAGCCAGAAGAATGACGGATCACCGGGATCGGCTCCGATCACCAGCACCCGGTCCGGCGAAAAGGTCCGCAGTCCTGCCCAGTTCGAGATCAGGCGCGTCACGGGTTCCGTCACCATCTCTTCATACCGCGCCAGACCTTCGGCCAGCACCATGTCATCGGCCCAAGCATCATGGGGTTCCATCAGGTGTTCTTCGGCGGGGGACACGATCAGCGCCCCGGCGTCGGGCTTGGCGTACCAATCCTCGCCGGGGCCGAACAGCATGGGCCAGCGGCCGACGTCATGACCCCCGGGGGCAGGGATGCGTGCCATCGAGCGGCGTAGCGGGGTAAAGCCCAAGGGCCGGATACCTGCCAGAGCAGCGATCTGGTCCACCCAGGCCCCGGCGGCGTTGATGATCATCCGGGCGATGAATGTGCCCGCTGTACTGTCCACCCGCCAGCCCGCGCCGTCCCGTGCGACGGCGGTAACTCGGGCATTTGTCAGAATGCGCGCGCCGTCGGTACGGGCCTCGCGCGCAAAGCCTTGGATCAGCAGGTCGGTGTCGATGTCCTGCGCATGGTCAGCGTAGCCAGCGTAGGCGACGGTATCGGGGTTCAGGATCGGGACAATCTGACGGGCCTCAGCCACCGAGATGCGGGTAAAGTCCATTGCGGCAAGGTCATGCTCGTAGGCGTCCTTTGCCTCGGCCTTGGCGACAATCATCAAGCCGCGTGGCGACAGGACCCCCGGTGCCGCATTGAAATACTGCTCGGACGCCATCGACAGGCCCACGACGGCCGGCGCACCATACCGCGGCTCGAACAGCGCGGCGGAACGGCCCGAGGCGTGGTGCGCCAGCGCGTCTTCCGCCTCCAGCAGCAGAACCGAACCGAGCGGGGAAAGCCGCGCTGCTGCCGAGATACCGGCGATGCCGCCGCCGATGATGAGAAAATCTGTGTCCATGCGTGCGACACTGCCACGGCGACAGGCGGGGCGAAAGGGGGCCTCAGGCGATGGCCAGCATCGCCATGTAGCGCGCGCCGACGCGGTAGCTGCCGCTGGCCTGACGAATTAATCGCGCCCTGCAGTTCAGCCGCGCAGGGCAAGCGGTTGGATTTGTTCTTGAGATGCGCAAGGTCACTCTACTGGCTGTCCCTGCCACGCATTCGCAGTTGGGACTGTGGAACAACGATGGGTCGCCACTGCGCAGGCGTGCGTCCGTATCCCTCAACGAAAGGCGTCATAGATGCTGGAACCATGCCCCGCTCGACCGCGTGTGCCCAGCGTCAAGCTGACCCTCTTTGTCGCAAAGATTTGGGGTCGTAAAGATCTGCCGGAAGCGAAAGAAGGGGGTCTTCGACTTGCCCTTCCCGGCTCTCCGACGCTCTTGTCGACCCCTTTCCGTGTTAGCGGATGTGGATTGGATCAGAACCGGGCGATATTCAAGGGCAGGGCTGCCGCCTGGTTGCCCGACATGGGCAATGCCGCTGCCGATGATGAGAAAATCGCGTCCACGTGTGTTTTCCTAAAAGAAGGGCACGGGGATTGCCCCATGCCCTTCCTCTTCCGAAAATATCTCATGGGGGCTTGGGGGAAGAGCCCCCGCTATCTGGCGCGAGTGCGGGGGAATTGCCCCCATCGCGCGCGACAGAAATCCCTCTACTGCGGAATGTCGCCGGTGATGCCCTCGACGTAGAACGCCATGCCCAGCAAATCGCCGTCCGGTGCAACCGCCCCTTCGGCCAGCCAGTCCGACCCATCCTGCTTCTTGATCGGTCCGGTGAACGGGTGATAGGTGCCCGCAGCAATCGCATCGCGCAGCGCTTCGGCTTCGGCCTTCACTTCGGCTGGAACCGCCGCAGTGATCTCGCCGATCAGCACTTCGCCGCCGGCAATGCCTTCCCAGGCGTCGGCTTGCGCATAGCTGCCATCCATCAGCGCGCCAACGCGTTTGATATAATAGGGCGCCCAGTTGTCGATGATCGACGACACGCGCGGCCCGTCCTTGTATTCCGCCATGTCCGAGGCTTGACCAAAGCCGATCACGCCCGGCGTCTTGGCAGCTTCGGCCAGCGGAGCGGTGCTGTCCGTATGCGACGCGATCACGTCGACACCCTGTTCGATCATCGCTTTGGCGGCGTCAGCCTCTTTCGCCGGGTCGAACCAGGTGAAGGCCCAGACCACGGTCAGTTCCACCGCCGGGTTCACCTTCTTGGCATGCAGGTAGTAGCTGTTGATCCCCATGATCACTTCGGGGATCGGGAAGGACGCGATGTAGCCGATCTTGTTCGACTTGGTCATCTTGCCCGCAATATGGCCCTGCACCGCGCGGCCCTCATAGAACCGGGCATTGTAGGTGGACACGTTCGGCTGGTCGCGCTTGTAGCCCGTGGCGTGTTCGAACTTCACATCCGGGAACTTGGCGGCAACGGCGTTGGTCGCGTCCATGTAGCCGAACGAGGTGGTGAAGATGATGTTGCAGCCCGACAGCGCCATCTGGGTCAGCACCCGCTCGGCATCGGCACCTTCGGGCACGTTTTCCTGAAAGGCGATCTCGACCTTGTCACCGTAGGTTTCCTGCACGGCCAGCGCGCCCTGATGGTGCTGATAGGTCCAGCCGCCATCGCCGATCGGGCCGACATAGACGAAGCAGGCCTTGGTCTTGTCCTGCGCCATGGCTGTGCCGCCGAAGGCCATCGACAGGCCCAATGCGGCAGTCGCAAGCAGTGTTCTGCGTTTCATTCAGGTAGTCTCCCCATTGTGCGGGGGCTTGATGCCCCCGGCGTGTTAGGCTTCAGCGTGAGGCGTGGAAGTTCTGGCCAAGGGCGGCAGGCGCGTTCAGCGACGCCTTTCCCCGGCCAGAGGACATGATGACCAGCACGAGGATGGTTATCAGATACGGGGCCATCGACAAGTATTCCACCGGGATGGCCGATCCGGCTGCCTGCAGATTAAGCTGCAGCACGGTAATTCCGCCGAAAAGATAGGCACCGATCAGGACACGCCAGGGTTTCCAGCTGGCAAAGACCACGATGGCCAGCGCGATCCAGCCAGCGCCTGCGGTGATCCCGTCGGTCCATTGCGGCACGCGCACAAGGCTGACGTAAGCCCCACCAAGGCCCGCCAGCGCGCCGCCGAACAGGATGGCCAGAATCCGAATGCGGGTGACCTTGTAACCCAACGCATGCGCCGCATCGTGGTTTTCGCCCACCGCCCGCAAGATGAGCCCCGTACGGCTGTATTTCAGCACCCACCAGACCGCTGCAACCATCAGGATCGAGACATAGACCATCCAGTCGTGGCTGAACAGAACCGTGCCAAGGAACGGGATGTCGGATAGCGGACCGAAGGGAACCTCGCCTGTGGCCGGCGGTTTGATGCCGACATAGCTTTGCCCGATCAGGCTGGACAGTCCCAGGCCGAAGAGGGTGAGGGCAAGGCCGGTGGCCACCTGATTGGTTTGCAAGACCTGCGTCAGCAGCGCAAAGATCAGCGACAGCGCCGCCGCACCGATGGCCCCGCCGATGAACCCCAGATAAGGGTTGCCGGTCAGCACCGCCGTGGCAAAACCACAGATCGCGCCCATGATCATCAGCCCTTCGACCCCAAGGTTTAGGACCCCCGATTTCTCAACCACCAACTCGCCCGTGGCGGCCAGCATGATCGGGACAGAGTTGACCATGAGCGAGGCGATGAGGAGGGCGGGGTCAATGCTGCCGAACATTACGCGGCCTCCCTTTTGGTCAGTCGGATGCGGAAGTTGGTCAGAAGATCGGTGCCCAGCAGGAAGAACAGCAGCATGCCCTGAAACGCCTGAATGGCGGCAGAGGGCAGGCCGAGCATGAATTGCGCCAGTTCGCCGCCGATGTAAGTGAGCGCCATCAACAGGCCCGCGAACAGGATGCCAACCGGGTTCAGGCGGCCCAAGAACGCTACAATGATCGCGGTGAACCCATAGCCGACGTTGAAGTCGATGGTGATCTGGCCTGCGGGGCCAGTCACCTCGAACACACCTGCAAGGCCTGCCAGGATGCCGGAAATCCCCATGCACAGCACGATCAGCCGGGCTGGAGAGACCCCGGCAAAGCGGGCGGCACGCGGGGCCTGGCCGGCGAGTTTGATATGAAAGCCGAGGATGTGGCGTTGCAGCAAGATGTAGCCCGCGATCACCGCCGTGAAGGCCGTGACGACGCCCCAGTGCATGCCGGTGCCAGCAATCAGTTCCGGGTTCGCCATGGCGGGGATCTGGCTGAAATTGCGGCTGCCGGGAAAGCCGCCGCCTTCGGGGTTGCGCAGGGCCCCCAGAGCCATCATCGCCAGAATGTTCTGCGCAACATAGACCAGCAGCAGCGAGACGAGGATTTCATTGGTGCGGAACACCGTTTTGAGGATTGCCGGGATCATTGCCCATACAAACCCGCCGAAAGCCCCGGCCAGGATCATCACCGGAAAGACCAGACGGGACTCTGTGGGGTAAACCGCAAGCCCCGCTGCCGCACCGAAAATCGCACCCATGATGTACTGGCCTTCGGCCCCGATATTCCAGATGCCCGCCCGGAACCCAAGCGACAGGCCGATGGCGATCAGGATCAGCGGGGCGGCTTTGACCAGCAGCTGGGGGCGCGAATAGCTTGCGAACTGATCGTTGAACAAGGGGTCCCAGAATATGGTGCGGATTGCCTCGACCGGGTTCTTGCCGAGGATGGCAAACATGATCCCCCCGGCAATCATCGTCAGGATCACCGCAAGAAACGGTGAGGCCTTTTGCCAGAAGGCGGAGGGGGAGGGGCGTCTTTCAAGCCTGAGCATGATGGGCCACCTCCATGCCATGCGCGCCGCCCATCATCAGGCCGATCTGGTCGATGGTCAGTCCCTGAACCGGCCGGGTCGGGGTCAATCTGCCGCCATTCAGCGCTGCGAAGTCGTCTGCAATTTCAAGCAACTCATCCAGATCCTGACTGATCACCACCACTGCGGCGCCGTCAGAGGCGCGGTCCAGGATCGCCTGCCGGATCGCCGCTGCAGCCGCTGCGTCGACACCCCAGGTTGGCTGGTTGATCACAATCACTGACGGGGACTGGCTCAGTTCGCGGCCCACCACGAACTTTTGCAGGTTGCCGCCAGACAGAGCGCGGGCCGCCACAGAGATGCCGGGGGTGCGGACGTCGAAGTCCTTGACGATCCCTTCGGCAAATCTTGCCGTCGCAGACCAATCGATGAACCCTCGCTTTGTCAGGTTCTGACGGACCGCACCGGACAGCAGGGCGTTTTCCAAAAGGCTCATGTCTGGGGCAGCCGCATGGCCAAGCCGTTCCTCCGGTGCTGCAACCAAACCGGCGCGGCGCCGGTCATTCGGGCCGGTGTCACCCATCGGAGTGCCGTTGATCTGCACCGCGCCGGGGTTGGATTTCAACTCTCCCGACAGCGCCAGCAGCAGTTCGTCCTGGCCATTGCCCGCAACGCCTGCGATGCCCAGAACCTCGCCCTTGCGGACGGTAAAGCCCACATCCTTGAGCGAGGTGCCAAACGGGATGGGCGAGGCTACGGACAGCCCTGTCACCTGAAGCGCCACATCGCCCTTAAGCTTGTCGCCCCGGGCAGGTGGCGTCAGCACCGTGCCGACCATCAGTTCCGCCAATTCCCGCGCCGTTCGGTCTTGAGGCGTGCAGGTGGCCACCACACGGCCCCGGCGCAGGATCGTCGCTTCGTCACACAGGGTGCGGATTTCCTCAAGCTTGTGGCTTATATACAGGATCGCCGTGCCCTCGGATGAAAGCTGCCGCAGGGTCTTGAACAGGATATCCACCTCTTGCGGTGTCAGAACGCTGGTCGGTTCATCCATGATCAGAAGCTTTGGGTCCTGCAACAGGCAGCGGATGATCTCGACCCGCTGACGCTCACCCGCCGACAGATCGCCGACCATCCGGTCGGGATCCAAGGGCAGCCCGTAGTCCCGGCTGACCGCGCGGATGCGGCTGGCAAGGTCGCGCATTGGAGGCGGATTTTCCATGCCAAGGGCAACGTTTTCAGCGACATTCAGCGCCTCGAACAGGCTGAAGTGCTGGAACACCATGGCCACGCCAAGGCTGCGGGCCTGTCCAGGTTTGGCGGGCGCATAGGCAGCACCGCGCAGGGTCATCCGCCCGGCATCGGGTTTAACCAGCCCGTAGATCATCTTGACCAGCGTCGATTTTCCGGCACCGTTTTCCCCCAGAAGCGCGTGAATCTCGCCCTCGGAGATCTGGAGCGACACGTCGCTGTTGGCCACGACGCCGGGATAGGCCTTGGTGACGCCTTCAACACTAAGCAGCATCGGTCTGGTCATCGGACGCCTTCCTGTCGGACAAGGGTTGCGGAGCGGGTCAGCAAGCTGGCGGCGACACTGATGGCGATGGCCTGCGGGTGCTTGCCAAAGGCGGGGTCGCCGATCGGGCAAGTGATGCGCAGTATGGCATCGGGCGTATGACCAAGCGCGGCCAGCCGCGACCGGAACCGGGCCCATTTGGTGGCCGATCCGATCAGGCCCGCAGTGGCGAAACCGTGGGTCAGCAGGCGGTGGCACAGCGCAAGGTCCAGCGCGTGGGAATAGGTCAGGATCAGGTGCTCGGCAGTGTTCGGAGCCAGGGCCACCGCCGCCTCGGGGTTCGGCACCGGCAGGACTGTCACGCCTTCGGGTACCATATCGGGGAATCGCCCCGCCGCGATATCGACCCAGGTGATCGTGACACCGGGCAAGGGTGCGAGGACGCCAACCAATGCGCGACCCACATGCCCGGCACCCCAGACCCAGAGTTGACGTTCCGGTCGCGCTACCGGTTCAATGAACCAGCCTTGTAGCAGGTGCGGCACCGGAATTAGACCTTCGCCTCTCGCCCTTGCGATCAGCCGGGCAACCGCCAGCGGCATCTCGCGCCCGGCAATGCTGCGCGCAATGACCCCGGCTTCGGGTTGCGGCACGGTCGTGTAAACTTCGGTCAACAGAGTGACCGCCCCGCCGCAGCATTGGCCCAA
Organism: Paracoccaceae bacterium; assembly: GCA_031415015.1. Lineage (GTDB taxonomy): Bacteria > Pseudomonadota > Alphaproteobacteria > Rhodobacterales > Rhodobacteraceae > JAUYQR01. The sequence continues at coordinate 20,163 of JANOQT010000094.1, read as the reverse complement.
TGCTGGGCCCAAGGCTTGCCGGTCAAGCCGTGTGCCGCCTGCCACCAACATCTGGCGCGCACGCTGGGTTGCCTCCCACTCCAGCGCTCCGCCGCCGATGGTGCCGGATTGGCCATCTGCCCAGATCAGCATCACCGCACCGACTTCGCGTGGGCTTGATCCGTCATGTGCGGCGATCACCACGCGGGCAACCGAACCATGGCCGGCGATGGCAGCGGCAAGTGCGGCGAGGTCAAACATCTTGCTGCCTCCGCACTGCGGCAAGCACGCGTTCTGCCGTCGCCGGCGCGTCGAGTGCGGGATATGTCGTGCAATCGCCGCAGGCGGCAACCGCATCCGAAAGCGCCATCAGTGCGGAAATTCCCAGCATGAACGGAGGCTCGCCCACCGCCTTGGATTTGCCCACCGCATCCTCACGGTTCGGCTTACCCCAGAGGGCGACGTTGAACACATCGGGGCGGTCCGAACAGGCGGGGATCTTGTAGGTAGAGGGCGCATGGGTGGTCAGGCGGCCCTTGTCGTCCCAGACCAGCTCTTCCGTCGTCAGCCAGCCTGCGCCCTGCACATAGGCACCTTCGATCTGGCCGATGTCCAGCGCGGGGTTCAGCGAGGTGCCGGTGTCATGCAGCAAATCGGCGCGCAGGATGCGGTTTTCGCCGGTCAGCCGGTCGATCACCACCTCGGTCACGGCAGCGCCATAGGCAAAGTAGAAGAATGGCCGCCCGGTGCCACGGACCCGGTCCCAGACGATCTTTGGCGTGGCGTAAAAGCCGGTGGAAGATAGCGAAATCCGCGCTTGATAGGCCCAGGCAACAACTTGGGCAAAGCCGTAAACCTCGCCCGCGACGCGGACTTCGCCATTGGTGAAGCGCACCTTGGATGGCTCCGCCTGATGCTTTTCCGCAATGAAACTGGCCAGCCGCCCTCGGATCGTCTCTGCCGCAACTTTTGCCGCCATGCCATTCAGATCGGCCCCTGAACTTGCCGCCGTGGCTGATGTATTCGGCACTTTCCCGGTATCCGTCGCGGTAATCTTCACGAGGCTGGCGTCCACCCCGAACACCGAAGCCGTTACCTGTGCCACCTTCTGGAACAGGCCCTGACCCATCTCGGTGCCGCCATGGTTCAGGTGAATCGAGCCGTCCTGATAGACATGCACCAAGGCCCCCGCCTGATTGAGCCAGGTCAGCGTGAAACTGATACCGAACTTCACCGGCGTCAGTGCGATCCCGCGTTTCAGGATCGGGCTGGCAGCGTTCCATGCGGCAATAGCCTTGCGCCGGGCGGCATAGTCCGAGGTCCGCTCCAGTTCGGCCACCAGTTCATGCCCGATGAAATCCTCTACGGCCATGTTGTAGGGCGTCGTCTGCACGCGCCCGTCGGCTGGCAATTTGTGAGACCCCACCGGCAGCGCGGCCCCGCGTGAGGTCAGGTCCACGTCTTCCGAACCACTGCCCTGCGATTTCATCTTGGCGGAAATATCCCCGCCGGAGGCTTCCATACCCTGCGCCGCGCGGTAGAAGTTCAGTTTGCGCACCGCCAAAGCATCGCGGCCTACCGCAAAGGCCACATGGTCCATCACCCGTTCGATCCCGACCATGCCTTGCGGGCCCCCAAAGCCGCGAAAGGCGGTGGCGCTTTGGGTGTTGGTCTTCAGGCGATGCGATTCTATCCGGAAATGCGGCAGGTGATAGCAATTGTCCGCGTGCAGCATCGCCCGGTCGGCCACCGGCAAGGACAGGTCCTGCGACCAGCCGCAACGCATCAGGTGGGTAAACTCCAGCCCCAATACGCGCCCCTCGGCATCGACCCCGGCGCGGTAGGTGATCCGCAGGTCGTGGCGTTTGCCGGTGATCATCATGTCGTCGTCGCGGTCATAGCGCATCCGGGCTGGCCGCCCCAGATCACGCGCCACGATGGCGCAGGCGATGGCCAGCGCGTTGCCTTGGCTTTCCTTGCCACCAAAGCCGCCACCCATCCGGCGCACCTCGACCCGCACCGCGTTCATTGGCAGGTGCAGGGCGTGGGCGACCTTGTGCTGGATCTCGGTCGGGTGCTGGGTGGAAGAATGGATGACCATATCCCCGCCCTCTTGCGGCAGCGCGGCGGCGACCTGCCCTTCCAGATAAAAATGTTCCTGCCCGCCGACCTCGAAACTGCCTTCCACCAGATGGGGTGCGGCGGCGATGGCGGCAGTGGCATCGCCCTTGGCCCAGATCACCGGGCCTTGTTCAAACCGGCTGCCGGTGGCCAGCGCCTGATCCACGGTCAGGATCGCCGGGCGTTCGGCGTAGATGATCTTGCCCAGCCGGGCGGCCTTGCGGGCGGAAAGGTGGCTGTCAGCCACCACCAGAAACACCGGCTGGCCCGCGTAATGCACCCGGCCCACCGCCAAGAGCGGCTCGTCATGTGCGGAGGGTGAACAATCCGGCATCGGGTCAAGGTCTTCGGCGCTGTAGACTGCGACCACTCCGTCAGCAGCCCGAACCCCCGAAAGGTCGATCCCGGTTATGTCACCGTGCGCGCAGGTGGACAGACCGAAGGCCAGATGCAGCGCATTGCCGGGCAGCGGAATGTCATCGACATAGCGCGCCTCGCCCGTGACATGCAGGTGCGCGGCATCGTGGGGAAGTGGTTTGCCCATGCTCAAGGTGCTACCTCCAGCACCGAGACCGGCACCCCGGCGAGGTCGTGGCAGTAGCGGATCATCAGGTTCTGGGCAGTCAGAAGCCGGTAGCCGGCACTGGCGCGCATGTCGGACAAGGGGGTGAAATCCTTCGCCACGGCGGTGGCTGCGGCCTGAGCGGTGGCAAATGACCACGGTTTGCCCAGAAGTGCTGCTTCGGCCTGTGCCGCCCGTTTGGGAATGCCCGCCAAGCCGCCAAAAGCGATCCGGGCAGCGGTTACGGTGCCGTTTTCCACGGTGACGTTGAAACAACCACAGACCGCTGAAATATCCTGATCGAACCGCTTCGACAGCTTGTAACAGCGCAAGGCCGGGGCTGAGGCCGGAATGGAAATCCCGGCGACGAATTCGCCGGGAAGACGGTCCTGCTTGCGGTAATCGAGGAAGAAAGCTTCCAGCGGCAGCGCCCGCATCACATCGCCGCGCCGCAGGTGCAGCGTGGCCCCCAAGGCGATCAGCGCCGGGGGGCCATCGCCGATGGGCGAGCCGTTGGCGATGTTGCCGCCGATGGTCGCGGCATTGCGGATCTGAACGCTGGCGTAACGGCGCAGCAGTTCGGCGAAGGACGGGTGCAGCGGTTGCATCGCCTCAAGCAGTTGGGTGATTGTCACACCCGCACCGATATGCACGGCGCTGCCCTGCTGTTCGATGTGCTGCAAGTCGGTGACACCGTTCAGGAAGGCCACAGGTTTCAGGTCGCGCAGCTGTTTGGTTACCCACAAGCCCACATCGGTGGCCCCGGCGATCAGCGTGGCATCGGGGTTGGCCAGATACCAATCGGCCAACTCGTCACTGTCGCGCGGGTGGAGCCCGCCGGGGAGGCCGCCTGCCTCCCCGGGCCCCTCCGGGGATACTTTCGCCAAAGTGAAAGATTGATCAGTACCCATCCAGTCGGGGACCGGTTCAGCCTCGGCGGCCTTGGCGGCGCGGATGATCGGGGCATAGCCGGTACAACGGCAGAGGTTGCCTGCCAGAACATCGTCATGATCCCGGCGGCCTTGAGCATGGCTCACCGCCATGGAAACGATGAAGCCCGGCGTGCAAAAGCCGCATTGCGAGCCGTGATGGGTGATCATCGCTTTTTGCACCGGGTGCAGCGCGCCGTCAGGTCCGGAGATGCCTTCTACGGTGCGCACGGCTTTGCCGTGCAGTTGGGCCATGAACAGGATGCAGGCGTTCAGCGCTTTGGCCCCGCCTGCGTCGCTGACCATCACCGTGCAGGCGCCGCAATCGCCCTCGTTGCAGCCTTCCTTGGTGCCGGTCAGACCGCGCGCGTCGCGCAGCCAATCCAGCAGCGTCCGCGTCGGCGGTTGATCCGCGACACGGACTGGCGTTCCGTTCAGAAGAAACGCGATCTCCACCATGTCAAAACCTGCCGCAGTCTCCTCGTTCGAGGATATTTGCGCGCCCGCCCGATGCGGCGGAAAGCGGGACGCGCCCCCCCGGGCAGTTTGCCCGTTCTCCCTTCAAAACATGAAGCGCGGGTGGATGCCACATGGCAAGACATACCTTCTTCGGATTCACGGAAGCAGTTTCGCGTTTTGCCGAAAAGAGGGGCGGGGTTTCGCTTGGCGCGGCGCTTCGATAGGCTTGTGCCATGTCCGCATCTCTCCGATTCATCCACCTCCGCGTTCATACCGAGCATTCGCTGCTGGAAGGCGCGGTGCCGGTGAAAAAGCTGGTCGATCTGTGCCAAAAGGCGCAGATGCCCGCCGTCGCGGTGACCGACACCAACAACATGTTCGCAGCACTGGAGTTTTCGGTGACGGCGGCAGGGGCGGGGGTGCAGCCGATCATCGGCTGTCAGGTATCGGTGGCACATGATCCGGCGCAACCGGGCGAGCGGCCCCGCGCACCCGCGCCTGTGGTTCTGCTGGCGCAGGATGAGGCGGGCTATCAGAACCTGATGAAGCTGAACACGCGGCTCTATATCGACGGCGCCATGGCAGGGGCGGGAAACCTGCCGCAGGTGACGGTCGATGAACTGGCGGCGCAGTCGGACGGGTTGATCTGCCTGACCGGCGGGCCGGACGGGGCCTTGGGCCGGTTGCTGGCTGCCGGGCAGGCACCGAAGGCGCGGGCCCTGTTGCAGCGGCTGGCGGTGATCTATCCGGGGCGGCTGTATGTAGAACTGCAACGCCATCCGGGGCCGGGCGGCCAAATGCCCGAAGGTGAGGCGGTGTCCGAACGCGGGTCGGTCGAGCTGGCTTACGAATTTGGTCTGCCGCTGGTGGCGACGAACGACGTCTATTTCCCGAAAGCCGCGATGTATGAGGCGCATGACGCGCTGATCTGCATTGCCGAAGGGGCCTATGTCGATCAGCAACAGCCGCGCCGCAGGCTGACACCGCAGCACTATTTCAAGTCCGAGGCAGAGATGTGCGCACTGTTCGCCGATCTGCCGGAAGCATTGGAAAACACGGTGGAAATCGCCCGCCGCTGTGCCTTTGCCGCGCAGAAACGCGCGCCGATTCTGCCCAGGTTCGCCGATGACGAGGTGAACGAGCTGCGCCGTCAGGCGAACGCCGGATTGCAGGCGCGTCTGGCGGTGATCACCCATTCCGCCACACCTGAGGAGTATCAGGCGCGGCTGGATTTCGAACTGGGGATCATCGAAAAGATGGGCTTCCCCGGCTACTTCCAGATCGTGGCCGATTTCATCAAATGGGCCAAGGATCAGGGCATCCCGGTCGGGCCGGGGCGCGGTTCGGGGGCCGGGTCGCTGGTGGCCTATGCGCTGACGATCACCGATCTTGACCCCCTGCGCTATGCGCTGCTGTTCGAGCGGTTCCTGAACCCGGAACGTGTGTCGATGCCCGACTTCGACATCGACTTCTGCATGGACCGGCGCGAAGAGGTGATCTCTTACGTGCAGAACCGCTATGGCCGCGACCGGGTGGGCCAGATCATCACCTTCGGCGCGCTGTTGTCGAAGGCTGCCGTGCGCGATGTGGGCCGGGTGTTGCAGATGTCTTACGGGCAGGTCGACCGCCTGTCGAAGATGATCCCGGTTGAAGGCGTCAAACCCGTGTCGATCACCAAAGCGCTGGCGGATGAGCCGCGCTTGCGCGAGGCGGCGAAGGAAGAGGTGGTCAAGCGGCTACTGGACTATGCGGCACAGGTCGAGGGGCTGCTGCGCAACGCCTCCACCCATGCCGCCGGGGTGGTGATCGGCGACCGGCCTTTGGACGAATTGGTGCCGCTGTATCAAGACCCAAGGTCCGACATGCCCGCGACGCAGTTCAACATGAAATGGGTTGAGGCGGCGGGCTTGGTGAAGTTCGACTTTCTGGGGCTCAAGACGCTGACGGTGGTCCAGAACGCGATGGACCTGCTGGCGCTGCGGGGGATCAGCTTTGACATCAACCTGATCCCGCTCGACGACAAGCCATCGTACGAGTTGTACGCCAGCGCGCGGACGGTGGCGGTGTTTCAGGTGGAATCCTCCGGCATGATGGATGCACTGCGGCGGATGAAACCGACCTGCATCGAGGATATCGTGGCGCTGGTGGCATTGTACCGTCCCGGCCCGATGGAGAATATCCCGGCCTATTGCGAGGTAAAGAACGGGCTGCGTGACCTGGAGTCCATCCACCCGACGATTGACTTCATTCTGGCTGAGACTCAGGGCATCATCGTCTATCAGGAACAGGTGATGCAGATCGCCCAGGTGATGGCAGGCTATTCGCTTGGCGGGGCTGATCTGTTGCGCCGGGCGATGGGCAAAAAGATCGCCGAGGAAATGGCGAAGGAGCGGCCAAAGTTCATTGAAGGGGCTGCGCTGACCCATGCAATCGGCAAGGAAAAGGCGGGTGAAGTTTTTGATCTACTTGAGAAATTCGCCAATTATGGTTTCAACAAATCCCATGCAGCAGCCTATGCGGTGGTCAGCTATCAGACCGCCTATCTGAAGGCGAACTATCCGGCGGAGTTCATGGCCGCAGTGATGAACTGCGACCTGCATCTGACCGACAAACTGGCGGTATACAAACGCGAGGTCGACAAGCTGGGGCTGACGACAGTGGCGCCTTGTATCAATGCGTCGCTGGCCACCTTCACCGTGCGTGATGGCGCGCTGATTTACGGTCTTGGTGCGCTGAAAAATGTCGGCGTGGATGCAATGCAAATGATCGTTCGGGCACGTTGCGAACGACCGTTCGTAAACCTGTTCGATGTTGCCCGTCGCGTCGATCTGAAACGTATTGGCAAGCGCCCACTAGAGATGCTGGCCCGGGCCGGTGCGTTTGATCAGCTGGACCCGAACCGCGCCCGGGTGTTCGAGGCCCTGGACCCGCTGGTCGCCTATTCAGCAGCGATCCACGAGGCGAAATCGTCCAACCAGGTGTCGTTGTTCGGCGAGGCGGGCGCGGATATCCCCGAGCCGCGCCTGCCGTTCCGCGACGATTGGCTGCCGGTGGAACGGCTGGCCGAGGAACATCAGGCTATCGGCTTTTATCTGTCGGGCCACCCGCTGGATGACTACATGTCCGCGCTGCGGCGCCGCGATGTGAAGACATTGACCGAGATCACCAGGCTTGCCGAACGCGGTCCGCTGATTGCCAAAATTTCGGGATCGGTGTCGTCAAAACAGGAACGCAAATCCGCCAAAGGCAACCGTTTCGCCTTTGTGCAGCTTTCCGATCCGACCGGACTTTACGAAGTGACCGTGTTCTCCGACACGCTTGAGGCGGCGCGCGACTTGCTGGAGCCGGGCCGCAACGTGGTGCTGACGGTCAAGGCGGAACTGGAGGGCGAGACGCTGAAGATGCTGGCCAACGCGGTGCAAGCTATTGATCAGGTTGCTGATCAGGCGGGCGCGCAGGCCATCCGCATCCACCTTAACCGCGCCGAAGCGGTCCCCTCACTCGCGGCCCTGTTGGCAAAAGTCGAAGGCCGCAACCGCGCGCAGATCACGCTGTGCCTGCCGGATGCCGAGGGGCGTGAGGTTGACGTGACCCTTCCGCAAGCCTACCCGGTCACCCCCCAGATCAAGGGCGCGATCAAGGCGATGCACGGTGTGGTGATGGTGGAAGATATGTAGGATGGGCAATATTGCCCATCTTACCCCAACCACCGGCTCCCCAGTTTCGCCAGTGACACCGCAAGAACGATGCGCAAGACGTGATGCGCCGTCACGTAGATCACGCTGATCTGCAGGCTGAGGGCGATCAGGCTCATCTCTGCCAAGCCTCCCGGCGCGAAGGCCAGAAAGACGGCGGCCACGGGTTCACCCACCAACGCATGCAGCGTCAAGGCGAAGCCAAGCGCCAGCAGCAGCGCCACCACGCCGTTGACCAGTGCCAGAATGGCGGCGCGGCGCAGCAACGCCGGGTCTACCCCCACAAACCGTGCCCCAAGGCCGGTGCCCAGCACGACCTGCGTGACCGAGATCAGCCAGCCCGGCGGCACGCCTTCGACCCAGCCCGCCCCATGGACCAGCGATGAAGCAAGGATCGGCCCGGTGATGATCCAGCCCGGCAGGCGCAACCGCCGCCCGATTCCCACCCCGGCCAGCCCAGCCACGATCAGCACTGCCACATCGCCTGGCCCCAAGGGTGCACCGGAGCCGACCATCTGCACGCCCGAGGCCGAACCGACCGCCTGCCCTGTCAGCCCCCAGAACAGCATCGGCACCGCAATGATCGTGCCGATCAGCCGCAGAAACTGCAGCACGGTCAGCAGTCGCACGTCCGCCCCGGCCTCTTCGCCAAGCTGGACGCTCTCAATCAGCCCGCCGGGAACCGCGCCGAAGAACGCATCCTTGGACGCCAGACCGCCGCGCCGGTAGATCAGGAATCCCGTTACATGAGCCAGAGGCACAAACAGACACAGCGCCAGCAGTGATGGCCCCCAGCCCAGCGCCTGACCCGCAACCGCAGGTGTGAAGGCCCCGCCGATGGCCACCCCGATCACCGGCACGAAGGAAAACCGCAACCGGGGGGGCAGGGTGATCGGGCGGCCAAACGGTCTGAGGTCCAGCGCCGCGATGACACCGATCACCACCAGCGACCCCAGCAGATATCCCAGCGGCAAATGCGCCCAATGCGCCAGCGCCCCGCCCGCCGCCCCAAGCGCCAGCGTGACAATCAGCGCAACAGGGTCCATCCCGCCGCTTGACGTCCAACCTGCCCAGAACCGCACTGTGTTATCTGCCCTTCACCAATGCGGCGGTCTGACATTCGCGCCCGGTGCCTCGCCCATGCCCGCCTCCCGCTCTGCCTCGCGTTCGGCCAGCATCGCGGCAATCCGGGTCAGCCGGTCGATCTCGCGGCCCTGCCGGGTGACGACGTCCGACAGGTCTTCAACCGTGCGCGTCAGATGCGCGATCCGCTCTTCAAGGTCCTGCGTCGGGTCCATGTTTCCTCCGGTGCTTGCCGCCCCTTGCCCCATCCGATACACGGACGGCGACCAGAAGCGAAGGGCCTGACCCCATGGCAAATGACAAATCCGCCCGCCGCCCGAAGGCCGAGACGCCAAAGGGCTTCCGCGACTATTTCGGCGCGGAAGTGACGGCGCGCAAGGCGATGCTGGACGCGATTGCCGAGGTCTATCACCGCTACGGCTTTGATCCGCTTGAAACTTCCGCCGTCGAAACGGTTGAGGCGCTGGGCAAGTTCCTGCCCGACGTGGATCGCCCGAATGAGGGCGTTTTCGCGTGGCAGGAAGCCGGTGCAGAAGGTGGGGACGCTGACTGGCTGGCGCTGCGCTACGACCTGACCGCCCCTCTGGCCCGGGTCGCGGCGCAGTACCGCAACGACCTGCCGTCCCCCTACCGCCGCTATGCGATGGGCCCGGTCTGGCGGAACGAGAAACCGGGGCCGGGGCGGTTCCGGCAATTCTATCAATGCGATGCGGATACGGTCGGGTCGGGGTCTGTCGCCGCCGACGCCGAGATCTGCGCGATGCTGGCGGATGCGCTGGAGGCGGTCGGGATCGAACGCGGCGACTATGTGGTGAAGGTCAACAACCGGAAGGTTTTGAACGGCATTATCGAGGGGCTACGGCTTGAAGGCGCAGTGCCAATAGAGAACGTTGAGCACGCTTTGAACATGAAACTGAGCGAGCAGGAGTTTGTGTCCACCGATGCCGTTCTCAGAACCATCGACAAGTACGACAAGGTGGGCCGAACTGGCGTGCTAGAGCTACTGACCACCGGCCGGAAAGATCAGTCCGGCGCTTTTATTGATGGCGTTGGCCTTACAGAAAGCGATGCGTCGCGAGTTGTTCAATTCATGGAGGCGAAGGGGCGAGACAACGCCGAGACAATCGCTAACTTGCGCGAACTCATGGGTGCCTCAGATATGGAGTTCCTTGCGTCAGAGGGAGTACAGCAAGTTGGACTGGAGGGCTTGCAGGAGTTGGAGGATATGTCCGAACTCCTCGCCGCCCAAGGCTACGAGTCTGATCGCGTCGTCATCGACCCCGGCGTCGTCCGTGGCCTCGGCTACTACACCGGCCCGGTCTATGAAGCCGAACTGACCTTCCAGATCACCGACGAAAAGGGCCGTCCGCGCAACTTTGGCTCGGTGGCCGGGGGCGGGCGGTATGACGGGCTGGTGAAGCGCTTCACCAATCAGGAAGTGCCTGCGACGGGCGTTTCCATCGGGGTGGACAGGCTGCTGGCTGCGCTGCGCGCCAAGGGGCGCAGCACTGGGGATACGGCGGGTCCGGTGGTGGTAACCGTGATGGACCGCGACCGGATGGCCGATTACATGGGTATGGTGGGCGAGTTGCGGCAGGCGGGCATCCGGGCTGAGGTTTATCTGGGGAACCCGAAGAACTTCGGCAACCAGTTGAAATACGCCGACAAACGGCAGTCGCCCATCGCCATCATCCAAGGCGGAAACGAGGCTGCCGAGGGCAAGGTCATCCTGAAAGACCTGATCCTTGGCGCGAAGATCGCCGAGAGTGCGACGCTGGAGGAGTGGAAGGACCGCCCGGCTCAGGTTCTGGTCGACCGCGCCGATCTGGTGGCTGAAGTCCAAAAGATGCTGGCGCAATGAGCCAAAAGGCCGCGATCCGCGCTGAGGCTGTGCGGCTGCATGCGGCCTTCATCGCCGCTGGTGCGGTGCCGGTCGAGGCGGATATCCTGCTGCCCGCCGAAACCCTGCTGGACCTGTATGGCGAGGATATCCGCGCGCGGGCCTACACCACGCACGACCCCCTGCGCGGCGAGATGATGTTGCGGCCGGACTTTACCGTACCGGTGGTGCAGGCTCACATGGCCCATGGAGCCGACCCCGCGCGGTATTGCTATCTGGGCGAAGTGTTTCGCAAGCAGGACCGCGTGTCAGAACGGGCCTCGGAATACCTGCAGGTCGGGTTCGAGGTGTTTGACCGAACCGCCCCGGAAGCGGCGGATGCCGAGGTGTTTGCGCTGTTCGCCATGATGCTGGCCGATCTCAACCTGCGCCCGGCGACCGGCGATGTCGGCATCCTCATGGCCGCTGTGCGAGGTCTTGACACGACGCCGCGCCGAAAGGCGGCGCTGCTGCGGCACATCTGGCGGCCCAGACGGTTCCGTGCGCTGCTGGACCGGTTCGCCGGGCGGGCGCCGGTGCCAGCCGCCCGCGCGCGTCTGCTGGAGCGGCTGGCCAAGGGCACGCCGGAGGCCTTGATCGCCGAAGCGGGGACGTTCGTGGGCCTGCGGTCGGCAGCAGAGATCGCCGCGCGGGCGGGTGCCTTGCTGGAAGATGCACAAGCGAGGCCGATCTTGGCCCCCGAGGCGGCCATGCTCTATGACCTTCTGACGCTGGAGGCCCCCGCAGTGGCGGCGCTGGCGCATCTGCGGGGGATCACCCCGTTGCTGCCCGCGATTGCCCCGGCGGTGGACCGGTTCGCGCTTCGATTGGAGGCGCTGGCGGCGCGCGGGGTGGATGTCGCGGCGCTGCCGTTTGAAGCGAGCCATGGGCGCACCAGCCTGGAATATTACGATGGCTTCGTCTTCAGCTTCCATGCCGCAGATGCAGGCATCCCGCCGGTCGCCAGCGGTGGGCGCTATGATGCGCTGACGGCGGTGCTGGGGGCGGGGGCGTCGATCCCGGCGGTGGGTGGGGTGATCCGGCCGGGGCTGGTGGCAAGGTTGCGAGGTTTGGCATGATCAAGATCGGGGTGCCGTCCAAGGGCCGCTTGATGGAGCAGACGTTCGAGTGGTTCGGCGCGCGGGGGCTGATCATGCGGCGGACCGGGGCGGAGCGGGAGTATTCCGGCGCGGTGGAGGGGATGGACGGCGTGAAGCTGGTGCTGCTGGCGGCATCCGAGGTTCCGCGTGAACTGGAGGCAGGGCGGATTGATCTGGGCGTCACCGGGACCGATCTGGTGCGCGAGGAACTGGCGGACTGGGGGCAGGTGGTGGCGGAGGTGGCACCGCTGGGCTTCGGGCAGGCCGATCTGATCATCGCGGTGCCTTCGGTCTGGGTCGACGTCGACACGCTGGACGATCTGGACGGAGCTGCGGCGGCGTTCCGGGCGGCGCATGGATTTCGGCTCAGGATCGCGACCAAGTATCATCGGTTGGTGCGGGAGTTTCTGACCGAGAACGGGGTGGCCGACTATCAGCTTGTGGACAGTCTGGGGGCGACGGAGGGGACGGTGAAGAACCTGACCGCCGAGGCGATTGCGGACATCACCTCGTCGGGGGAGACGCTGCGGGCCAACCATCTGAAGGTGCTATCGGACGGGCTGATCCTGCAGTCCGAGGCGATGCTGTATCGGGCCAGGGGGTCGGGGGTTGATCTGGGGCCGTTGCTGGGGCGGCTGGGGCTGTGAGGGCTTGTCCACGCGTGGACAAAGGGGTGGGGTGAGGCAAATCAAGGGGTTAGGGGCGGGGATTTACGGGTTGTTAAGGGGTGGGGTGGGGATGGCCGACGCCAACCCTACGCTTGCTCTATCAGGCGAATGACAGGGTTGCGTGACATTGAAAGAAGCATATGCTGCACTCACTGATAAATATTGGAGATTGATTTGGCAGAAACTTCTTTGACCCCGCAGATACACCTTGAGACCGAGGATGATGCGTGGGACTTTCTTCGCAATCTCCTAGATGAGGAAATCTCTTTTGAAGAGCTGCCAAAGTTCACGTTCGGGGATTGGGCAAAGATTGATATATATATTCCTGGCGCCAAGTATAATTCCTCAATAACGCCATATATGATGAAAGGTTGGGTTGAGGTCCAGAGATCAGTCTATCGGTCTTACTCAATTGCTCAGGGCGGTCGAGCCGAAGGAAGATCCCTCACCGACGACGAAAAAGAAAAACTTGAAATAATTGTAGAAGTGAAAGGCGGCAGCTCTGACCAAGCAGTCGATATCCAAGCAATTCTGGAAAAGATTGCTGATAAGCTGGTAGGTAACATGGGACCAACTGAGACGCTGATTGCAATCATGACAATCGTTCTGACTTATGGTGGGGCCTCCGTAGTCAAGACATGGCTATCAAATAGGAAAGAAGTAAAGCTTGCAGAAATTGAAGCCCTAAAAACTAAGGAAACTGTGCGTTCTCACACGGCTGCCCTTGCAACTATCGCCCAGGTTGCCGGTGTTGATAGAGATCGAATGCGTTTGATTGAGGACGCTTCACAAAAAGTACCGCTTGTTGCGTCACTCGAGGCTGAGGCTGATACTGCACGCGAAGCGCTCGTGAAGCACTTGACGAAGGGTGACGCAAGAATTAATGGTGTTGAAATAAAATCTGAAGCTGGAAAGGCGGTTACATCGAGCACGCGTGTTGAGTCCGGTGAAACGCGCCTCGACGGTCTCTATAAAATTAGGAAGGTCGATACCACCGTCGCCACAGGGTTTCGCGTCCACCTATCAGATCAACAAGGAAAAGAGTTGGTTGGTGATGTCGCTGAAGTCATGACTACAATCGATGACCGTCGCGTTATTCAAGATGCGGAGTGGAGTAAAGTTCCGCTTTTCCTGCAAATCAATGCGAAGGAACGCCGCGGGCGAGTTACTGAGGCGTTCATTGTCAGAGCGCGGTCATATGATCCACAGACAGACGGAAGTTGGCAAGGCCAATAGCGCTACCCACACTAGCTTTGTGAGAGTTATTCACTCACCTCACCCCTTCTGAAACCACACTTCCGCCGTGTCGAGCAGATTGTTATTGAGGCCTCCCCTTTTTGGCTTGAGGGCCGATGAGGTGTGGGAGCCAGCCGGTGAGCGTCCGCTCTCGCATGGCCGTCGGGCCCTGGTATCAAAAGATTGACGATATCTAGCGCACCCCCATCTCTGCCAGCGCCTGTGCCAGTGCGGGGGGTAGCGCTTCTTCCCGTTCGCGACCCTTCGTCAGATCGCGGGGGCTTTCCGTCGGGTCGAAGTAGCGCCAGCCCTGAAAGGGGCGGCGGGGGGCGGCTTCGGTGCGGATGACCTCGGCGTCCAGCACCATCGCGCAGCGGCGGATGCCGTCGGTGCCTGTCACCTCCTCCAGCCCCAGGATGCGCTGGCGGCACAGGATGACGCCCTTGATCACCCAGAACAGCGAGCCGCCGTCCAGCACTTCGGCCTCGCGCTTGGGCCACATCCTTGTGACGTGGACGGCGCGGCCGGCGGGCCAGCGGGCGCGCTGGCTGTGTTGCCAGTCGGTCAGGTCCTCGATGCTGTCGGCACCGACGCAGAGTTTGAGGATATTTATCATCTGCCAAACATAGCCTGTGCGGGGGCGGCTGCAAGATTGACCAGAGGGGGGCATGCGCGTATCTTGTGGGTTCGCCCGACTTATCCACAAGTTCAAGGACCTCGCCCTCATGTCGCGATTCTCTGCGCCTATTGCCGAAGCCATCTGGGACATGAAGTACCGCTTCAAAGAGGCGGACGGCACGCCGATTGACGGGTCGGTCGAGGATACATGGCGGCGGATCGCGCGGGCGGTGGCGGAAGTGGAGGCGGAGCCCGCCAAGTGGGAGGCGGAGTTCTATGCCGCACTGGAAGGGTTCAAGTTCCTGCCCGCTGGCCGGATCACCGCAGGGGCGGGGACGGGGCGGTCTGTCACCCTGTTCAACTGCTTTGTCATGGGGACGATTCCCGACAGCATGGGCGGCATTTTCGACGGGCTGAAAGAGGCCGCGCTGACGATGCAGCAGGGCGGCGGGATCGGCTACGATTTCAGTACCATCCGGCCGCGCGGGGCCGAGGTTAAGGGGGTGGCGGCGGATGCCTCGGGCCCGCTCAGTTTCATGGATGTGTGGGATGCGATGTGCCGCACGATCATGAGCGCGGGCAGCAGGCGCGGGGCGATGATGGCCACGATGCGCTGCGATCACCCGGATATCGAGGCCTTCATCGAAGCGAAGAAAGACCCGGCGCGGCTGCGGATGTTCAACCTGTCGGTGCTGGTGACCGATCCATTCATGGCGGCGGTCAAGGCGGATGGGCCTTGGGAACTGATCTTTGACGGGCGGGTCTACCGGACCGTGCAGGCGCGCGATCTGTGGAACCGGATCATGCGCAACACCTTCGATTTCGCGGAACCCGGGGTGATTTTCATCGACCGGATCAATGCGGCGAACAACCTGAACTATGTCGAGACGATTGCCGCGACCAACCCTTGCGGCGAGCAGCCGTTGCCGCCGTACGGGGCCTGTCTGCTGGGGTCGATCAATCTGGCGACCCTGGTGACGGATGCGTTTGAGGCGGAGTCTGTGCTGGACATGGCGGCACTGGACCGGTTGGTCCGGGTGGCGGTGCGGATGATGGACAATGTGGTCGATGCCAGCCGGTTTCCCTTGCCGCAACAGGCGGCAGAGGCGCGGGCCAAGCGGCGGATCGGGCTTGGCGTCACCGGGCTGGCCGATGCGCTGCTGATGCTGGGTCTGCGCTATGGGTCGGAGGATGCGGCCCGCATGACCGAGGTCTGGATGCATGCGATTGCGCGGTCGGCCTATCTGGCGTCGGTCGATCTGGCCCGGGAAAAGGGCGCGTTTCCGCTGTTTGACGCGGCGAAGTTTCTGGCTTCCGGAAACATGCAGGGGATGGACGCGGATGTGCGGGCGGCGATTGCGGCGCACGGGATCCGGAATGCGCTGCTGACCTCGGTGGCACCGACGGGGACGATTTCGCTGTACGCGGGGAATGTCAGTTCCGGGATCGAACCGGTGTTCGCCTATGCCTACACCCGCAAGGTGCTGCAAAAGGACGGGTCGCGGACCGAGGAGGAAGTCGTCGATTACGCCGTGCGGCTGTGGCGCGAAAAGTTCGGCGATGCGGCGCTGCCAGAGCATTTCGTGAACGCCCAGACCCTGCCGCCGCTGGACCATGTGCGGATGCAGGCGGCGGCGCAGCGCTGGGTGGATTCTTCGATCTCGAAGACGATCAACTGCCCGGTGGACATCAGCTTTGACGATTTCAAGGAGGTCTACATGGCCGCCTGGGATCAGGGCTGCAAGGGCTGCACCACGTACCGGCCCAATGATGTGACGGGATCGGTGCTGACGGTGTCCGAGGCGTCTGACAAGATTCCCGCCGAGGCCCCGCAGACGTCGCAGGGTGGCGAGGTGGTCTACCTGTCCGAGCCGCTGGACCGGCCCGCAGCACTGGACGGGGCGACCTACAAGGTGAAATGGCCGGGGTCGGAACATGCGTTGTACATCACCATCAATGACATCGTGATCGCAGGCCACCGCCGCCCGTTCGAGGTGTTCATCAACTCCAAGAACATGGAGCATTTCGCCTGGACGGTCGCGCTGACCCGGATGATCAGCGCTGTGTTCCGGCGCGGCGGCGATATCTCGTTCGTGGTGGAAGAGCTGAAGGCGGTGTTCGATCCGCGTGGTGGGGCGTGGATGGAGGGGAAATACATCCCCTCGATCCTCGCGGCCATCGGCGGGGTGATCGAGCGCCACCTGATCGACATCGGCTTCATCGAAGGCGAGGGGCTGGGGCTGAAATCCGACCCCAAGGCCGAGGTGATGCGGGTCGGAGAAGCCCCGCGCGGCCCGGCCTGCCCGAACTGCGGTGCCTATGAGATGCGGATGGTCGAAGGCTGCATGACCTGCGGCAATTGCGGGCATTCGAAATGCGGCTGACAATGGCGTGATGTCCCGGGCCTTTTGCGCCTGTAACGTGACGTGATTGCCACCAGGTTTCACCTTTGGCTGTCCAGTCCCGGCATCTGGTGGATCGGGTTGGGGATGGATCGGTCCGGCTCCGAGGTCCTGACTGTCAATCGGCGCGCAAAACTAACGCCCTATCGGCGTCCAAAATTGACCCCTCTTTATGTGTCGAGAGCAGGGCCTGAGCCGACGGAACTGATCATGTTGTGAAGGCGGGCCAGGCCCTGATCGTCAGGCGCGGTTCTTGAAGCGCCAGGACTCGTTGCCGGTCTCAATGATCTCGCAATGGTGTGTGAGGCGGTCGAGCAGCGCCGTGGTCATTTTGGCGTCGCCAAAGACGGAAGGCCATTCGCCGAAGACGAGGTTGGTGGTGACGATGATCGAGGTGCGCTCGTAGAGGCGACTGATCAGGTGGAACAACAACTGTCCGCCCGATTGTGCAAACGGCAAATATCCCAGCTCATCGAGAATGACGAAGTCGAGGCGGGTCATATAGTCGGCCATGCGCCCTTGCTTGCCGCCACGGGTCTCGGTCTCCAGCCGGTTCACCAGATCGACAACGTTGAAGAAGCGACCGCGTGTGCCAGTGCGGATGAGTGCGCGGGCAATGGCGATGGCGAGGTGGGTCTTGCCAGTTCCGGTGCCGCCGATAAGGACGACGTTGCGCTGGTCTGCAACGAAGCCGCCGGTAGCCAAATCGCGCACCAAGCCCTCGTTGATCGGCGTGCCGGTGAAGTCGAACTCTTCAATATCTTTGGCCAGCGGGAGTTTAGCGATAGTCATCTGGTATCGGATGGATCGCGCCTGCTTCTCGGCAATCTCGGACTGCAGCAGATCGCCTACGATGCGCGGCGGTTCATGCTGGCGCTTGATGCCGCCGGCCATGACCTCATCATAGGCGCTGCGCATCCCGTAGAGCTTCAGCGCGCTCATCAGGTCGAGGATTTGGGTGCGTTCCATGTCGGTTGGTCCTCCTGAGGCTGTCGTATCGTGCGCAGTCGGCCACGGGTTCGTGGGTCAGGCGCAGCGCGGTGGGGGTTAATAGAAGCGGTGGCGGGGCGGGATCACGTCGTCGGGCGAGGATATTGATGACCACCGGCGCGGAGTGCACGCCCTGATCAATGGCTTCACGGCAAGCTGCCTCGACACTCATCAGGCCATCATCGCGAACGCAGGTCAGGATCTGGACCATCCATTGGCCGGTGGGCGAGTGGAACATTCGCCGTTAGGCTGCCGGTCGCCGTCATCGCTGCCGCGCAGCTTGCGTCGGATCGCGGCCATGGCAGGCGGCAGAACCCAATCTTTGAAGGGGGCACCGTTGCGCAACGCGCCAGGTTTTCGTTCCAGAACAGGCACATAGTGCCATGGATCATAGATTGTCTGCCCACGCCCAAAGGCGCGCGCGTGTTCGCCCACGATCAGGCCATCCTGCCGGATGACGATCTGCTCGGCATAGGCATGCACCTCGACAGGCCTGCCGACAGCCGTGGCCATCACAGAGTATTTGTTGTTGTCGAACCGCACGGTACAGGTCTTGGACACCGATGCGGGCCCGCTATGGAAACCGTCGAACGGGCCAACATAGGGCACGAGGTGTGGCCGTTCCGCCTCGAACACCTCCCAGACCGTTTTGTCAGTTTGTTCGGGATGGCGGTGCGCCTTGGCATAGGCCACGCATTTGTCGAGCAGCCAAGCGTTCAGTTCGTCCAGGCTTTTGACCCGAAGGCGTGGGTGAAGAACCGCTCGCGGATCAGCCCAACCTGGTTCTCGACCTGACCCTTCTCCCAGCCCGATGCAGGCGTGCAGGCGACGGGTTGAACAAGGAAATGGCTGCACATTTGCATGAAGCAGCGATTATATTGCCGCTCTTTGCCGGTGAAGACCGCTTCCACCGCCGTCTTCATGTTATCGTAAATGCCGCGCGTGCAGGTGCCTTTGAAGAAGGCGAACGCGCGGTCATGCGCGTCAAACACCATCTCTTGGCTCTCACGCATGTAAGCCCGGGCGAATATCATCCGGCTGTGGCAAAGCCGGACATGTGCCACCTTCACCGTGACTGTCACGCCAGAATTTAGAATGGCCTCGTGGCTCCAGTCGAATTGATAAGCCTCACCCGGCGCATATGACAGCGGCACATAGGCTTCAGCCGTCGCAGCGCCACGGTTCTGTGACCATGCTTTGGCAAAGCGCCGGACTGCATCATAACCGCCTTCGTATCCGAGCCCCCGAAGTTCCTCGAATATTCGGATCAGCGTCAGACGTTCGTGGGACGGTTTGGCCGCATTTGAGCCAAGCATTTGCTCAAGCCGATCCTGCCAGGGCCCGAGGCGCGGCATCGGCTGCCGCTCCCGCTCATAGCTGAAATCCGTCTCGCCCGATCGCAGGATCTTCCGCACGGTATTGCGCGAGACATGCAGATCCCGAACGATCTTCTTCACCGACCAACCTTGGATGTGAAAGGCCCGCCGGACCCGCGCAATCGTGTCCACCCGCTTCATCTCCCCCTCCGTCCGCTGCCTCGCAACGAACGGTCTGACAAAACATCAAGGGGGTAAAAATTGGACGCCGATAACCCCGCCTAGGGGGTCAATTTTGCACGCCGAAGCACAGTCAGCTTCAAGGCAAGTTCAGCTGCAGCATCAGCCGCCAAGAAAAAGCAGGAGACAACGCACATCTTGACCCCAGCATGACCCGAAATCCATAATCAGAGGTGGCTCCCTTCCCGGTGAAAAACCCGGCTCAGGTCTGGGTGAAAATCAACAGTTTGGGCTTCAAGATGCCGGGGTGCTGTTCTGCGCCCGAAGATGTAGCTGCGCAGAAAAATAGCCGTTGTCTGGCGGCGGCAGCCTGTGGGCCTGGAACGCGGCGATGGTTGCCGCACCGGCGTTGGTCAGCAGCCTAGCAGCGGTTTCCGGCGGGGCAGGTTGTGCGGACTGACAGGCGCGCGTCGCCAGTTTGCGTGTCCGGGGCCTGCGTGGTCAACCGGTCCGCGACGCAGCGCAGGCGTGGGCTCGGGACACGGCTTTGATCAGCCGCACGGCATTGCGGCCTTTTTTCCTCATTTCCCCGGTTTGTCGGTGATATCCCCGTCACCGCCCTGTTGTCCCTACGTAGGTTTCCACGTGGTCTTTGCCTCTTTCTGCAGGGGTTTGTTTTGGGCCATCAGGGGCCAGCGACGCGTGCGGACGCGTCGGGCGGTATGCGGAGATTTTGGCGAGATTGAATGAGCTGCTCGCCAGTTCTGCTTCCATATCTGAAGAAAGCTAAGTTTAACTGCAACATGGGAGTGTCGCGATGGGTGTGGTTGGCAACTGGTTCAAGGACAATGTCTTCACGCCTCCCGATTGGTTCGAGAACGCGGTCGGCACGGTGGTGGATAAGATCACTGACATCGTCGGGATCGCCATCCCCGGTGCCAGCATT
>JANOQT010000093.1:0-1770 GCA_031415015.1 Paracoccaceae bacterium | reverse complement strand
AAAACGTAGCGGGGTGTGGGCAAAACCCGGTCGCGACATCACCGCACAGTCGGGGATCAGCGCGGTCACTGCTCCGGTCGGCAACACGAATGCCGCACATGCCAGCGCGGGATGACAGGACAGGGACAAGTTCGTCGATCCGGCAGCGCCGTCCGACGCCTCTGCCGAGGTCGGGGAGTGATGATCAACCGCGGCGAAAGCGGATGCAGACTGGCCAATAATCAAACCGCAGAGCAGCACGATCGTGAAACACCACGCCCATAGAAGACGGACCATCCTGCCCGGAAGCTGGAAGTTCAATGCGGCGCGTTTGATGGGCGTCTTCATCATGGGGTTAGATCAACTTGACTTGTGTCCCGACCGGAACTCGGTCGAAGACTTCTTCAATATGCTCGTTGTAGAGGCCGATGCAACCGTTTGAGGAACGGCGCCCGATTTTCCGCGTATCGTGGGTGCCGTGGATGCGGTAATATTGCCAGGACAAATAAAGGGCACGCGTTCCAAGCGGGTTGCTGGGGTCGCCGCCCGGCACAAATGCTGGCCACTCGGGATTGCGCTCCCGCATCGATGGCGTCGGTGTCCAGCTTGGGTTGACGCGCTTTTCGACGACTTCGGTATAGCCCCTGCGAGTCAGATCCTCGGATAGCGGGACAGAACTCGGATACAGGAACATCTGACCGTCACCGGTCCAGTGCTGGAGAACCTTCGCGGTCGTGTCAGATATGATGATCCCAAGACCCAACGCATCGAAATGGTCTTGCCACTCGTGAACCCGAAACGCGGAAATGTTATTGCGAACCGGGCCTTCGGTGTCTTCGGAGGCAAAGGCGGCCCGGCCCACCAAAAAGGGCGCGGCCAGTGCTCCGACAGCAAAGTAACGTCGATTGAATCGCATGGGCTGCTCCTCGGTTTTTTATCGTGATGCAGCCTTCCAACGTGGGAAGGTCAAACTGGTTTGTCAGATCAAATGGTCACAAACTGGTGATAACGTGGCGATTTCGCCGCGCCGCGCGAAAATAGCAGAGGTCACTGCGATGTGAACATCACTTCAGAGCACATGTGACTCTATGTATGGTGATGCGAAAGTTACTCGCCATTCTTTGCAGCGCTGTTGTGCTCGCGTCTCTTTTTGGGGAGGCGCGCTCAGATCATGCACTTCATGAAAGCCCCTTTCTCGAAACGTATGCCATGCCAATGGTTCAGGAATCCCATTGCGGCGGCGGTTCCGGTCACGTGGCCTGCCAGGTCCTATTGGCCGGTCAGGTCGCGACTCCGATATTGAATAACGCTTTTGCCTCATCGCAGTTCGAAATCGGGCCAGTCCGGGCAAGCAGCCGCATCTCTTCTCCACAACCGCCGCCTCCGCGATACGTCTCCTGAACGAACCCAAGTCCAATCGCTTCATCCCAGGAGACATCATGATTTCCCGACGTTCCTTTTTAGGCGGTGCCGCGGCTGCCGCTTTTGCCACACCGTCTATCCTGCTAGCCCACACCGAAGAACCTTTCGTTCTGGCCGAAGAATTTCAACCGCGAGAGGTGCGCGTCCGCGAGCAGCACGCTCCGGGTCAGATCCTTGTATTCCCACGTCTTTACTACCTATACCACGTCTTCGACAGCGAACGCGCGATCCGCTACGGCGTCGGTGTTGGCAAGGCTGGTCTCGAGTTCAAGGGAACGGCGATCATCGAGCGCAAGGCCGAGTGGCCCTCGTGGCGGCCGACGAATGACATGATACGGCGTGACCCCGACCGCTATGCGCAATTCGCGG